>NZ_JBVJRP010000008.1:204864-387748 GCF_055607525.1 Kitasatospora sp. NPDC036993
AGGTCCGCCGCCGAACACACACCCGACGCCGGGGTCACACACGGGGCCCCCACGGTGGTGTCCGGGTTGATCCCGATGGTCTGAAGGCCCGTGACCCCGTTGGTCTCGTGCCACAGCTGGAAGGTCCCGCCCGCCAGCGCCAGCCCCGTCGCGGAGTCGACCTTGTGGACGGTGGTGGACGCGGTCGGCGCGACGGTCCTGGTGTCGGCGACGGTGACCGCGACGTTCTGCCCGTCCAGGGCGAGCACGACCTGGGTCACGGTGTTCGCCGGCAGGTCGTACCCGGGCGGAGCCGCCGTCTCCTGCCAGTAGTACGTGCCCAACGGCAGCTCATTCGCCGAACAGACACCCGACACCGGCGTCACACACGGAGACCCGACGGCAGTGTCCGGGTTCGCACCCGAGGTCTGAAGCCCAGCGACCCCGTTGGTCTCGTGCCACAGCTGGAACGTCGCCCCCGCCAACGGCAGCGACGTGACGGAGTCCACCTTCGTCACACTGGTCGAGGCGGTCGGCGCGACGGTCGCGGTGTCGCCGACCGTCACCGGGACGGTCTGCCCGTCCGTGGCCAGCACGACCTGGGTCACGTTGTTCGCGGGCAGGTCGTACCCGGGCGGCGCCACGGTCTCCTGCCAGTAGTACGTCCCCAGCGGCAGGTCGCTCGCCGAGCAGACACCCGACGCCGGGGTCACGCACGGCGCGCCCACCGCGGTGTCCGGGGTCGCACCCGTGGCCTGCAACCCGGGAACGCCGTTGGTCTCCTCCCACAGCTGGAACGTCGCCCCCGCCAACGGCAGCGAGGTCGCGGAGTCAACCTTCGTCACGGAGGTGGACCCGGTCGGAAGGGCCGTCAGCGTGTCCCGGACCGTGACCGGGACGGTCTGCCCCGCGGTGTCGAGGACCACCGTCGTCACCGCGGGCTGCGGCAGGTCGTACCCGGGCGGAGCCGCTGTCTCCTCCCAGTAGTACGTCCCCAGCGGCAGGTCGCTCGCCGAGCAGACACCCGACGCCGGGGTCACACACGGCGCGCCCACCGCGGTGTCCGGGGTCGCACCCGAGGTCTGCAAGCCCGCGACCCCGTTGGTCTCGTGCCACAGCTGGAACGTCGCCCCCGGCAACGGCAGCGAGCTCACGAAGTCGACCTTCGTCACACTGGTCGAGGCGGTGGGGGCCGGAGCGCCGCACTCCGGGAGGTCGCCGTTGAAGGGGTAGGCGTGGAACTCGGTGCCGGTCATGCCGCCGCCGGAGTTCTGGAGCAGCGAGCCGGTGGTGAAGAACCGTCCGTTCAGGCCGGGCAGGCTCATCGTCGCGTTGCTGGCCGGGTTGCCGACCAGCACGCTGCCCTGGAACTGCCCGGATCCCTTCAGGGTGACGGTCGTCGCGGTCGGGAAGTTCCACAGCAGGCGCTCGCGCAGCTGGTTCAGGGGGTCGGTGTCCACCAGGCTGCCGCTGAAGGTGTTGATGGTGCGGGCGCCGCCCGTGAGGTTGACGAGCACCGTCGCGTTCGCGGGGATGCCCGCGAACGTGATGCCCTGGGCGCCGCCGCCGTTCCCCACCAGGTCGAAGTCGACGTCGAAGACCTGGAGGGTGGAGGTGCCGTCGCCGGTGAACAGGGTCTCGAACCCCAGGTTGACGGCGGTTCCGGTGGGAGGACGGGGTGTGCCGACCCCGGCGTAGCACTCGCTCGCCGTCTGCAGCTGCCCGCGCAGCGGCGTGTAGGCGGCCACGGCCTGCGGGTCCTGGACGGTCGTGCCGGTGATGGTGCCGGTGGCCGTGCCCGCGTAGCGGACGACGCCGCCCTCGGCCAGGAGCGTCTGCCCCGGGGCCACGGTGACGTTGCCGCCGGCGGTGAGGAAGTCGGCCCCGTCCGGCGGGGGGACCCGTGAGCCGACCCCGACGATGCCGATGTTGTACACGGAGCTGCCGCCGGCGGCCTTGTTCACGTCGAAGTTGCCGAGGGTCACCACGTGCCCCTCGGCCTCGGCGGCCGACTCCCTGGCGAGGAAGTCGCCGCCGACGAAGATGTTCACGCCCTCGTCGCGGCCGGCGAAGGGGCCGTTGTTGATCGGCGGGAAGGTCGCCGGGCAGTCCGCGCCCAGGCAGGGCCCGAGGCCTCCCGGGAGGCCGGCCGCGGAGGCGGCCGTCGGTGCGATGAGCGACATGCCGAAGGGGACGAGCGCCAGGGCCAGGGCGGAACCCACCGCCCTGCCGAGTCGGCGTCTCCAGGTGACGGCGGTCGCCGGATTCTGACTGGGCTTCACCTCAGTCCTTTCATCATATGAATGCGGCACAGCCCTCGGAGTGTGCGCAGCCTGAGCGCCGGGCAGCGGTGACACGCGGGCGGTTTCGCCTGAACGCCGCGCCAGGTGCACCCGATCGGACGCACCGGCCGACGGCGGACGCGGCCGCCGGCTGGGTCTGCCGGCCCCGGATTGGGGCCCTCCGGCCCTGATGTCCCGTCAGTGGCGTTCCCATCCTGGACTCGTCGGGGCCCGTACCGCCGCCTCGTCCGAACGACACCACGAGTCCCCGGAGGACCCGCATGTTCTGCTTCCAGTGCGAACAGACCGACCGCACCGGCGCCACCCCCGGCTGCGCCGGTCCGATCGGCAACTGCGGCAAGGATTCCCCCACTTCGGACCTCCAGGACCTCCCGGACCTGCTGGCCGCCGCCCTGCCCGGCCTCGGCGGCGGCACACCGGACCTGTACGTCTGCGGACCGCCGCCGCTGGTCGACGCCGTCCTGCGCGCCGCCGCACGGGGCGGGGTGCCGCCGGAGCAGGTGCACCGGGAGCGCTTCCTGGCGACCTGACCCGCCCCGCCCCCGACCGGCCCCGATCAGCCCGGGCCGTCGCCGATCCCCTCGGCGGCGGCCCGCCGCTGTTCCGGGCTCCCCTCCGCGGCCGCGTCGGCGGCGGCTGCCGCGTACTCGGCGAGGGTCTCGCGGGTGAAGCCGAAGAACCAGGTGGCCAGGAAGCCCGCGAGGTAGCCCGTCAGCAGTCCGCCGCCGTAGACCGCGGCGCTCGCGAGGAGTCCGTGCGATCCCGCCAGCAGCGGGAAGAGCGCCCAGCCCGAGGGGCCGATGGCGGTGGAGCCGACGGCGCCGCCGAGCTGCCCGGCCGCCCCGACGAAGGCGCCGCCGGCCGCGCCGCCGACGCAGGCCGTGACGAAGGGGCGCCCCAGCGGCAGGGTGACGCCGTAGACGAGCGGCTCGCCGACGCCGAGCAGTCCCGCCGGGAGGGCGGACCTGATGGTGGCCCGGATGGAGGCGTTGTGGCGCAGCCTCAGGTAGACGGCCACGGCGCAGCCGACCTGCCCGGCGCCGGCCATGGCGAGGATCGGCAGCAGCACGGTGGAGCCCTGCTGCTGGATCAGGGTGGTGTGGATCGGGATCAGGGCCTGGTGCAGGCCGAGCATGACCAGTGGCAGGAAGAGGCCCCCGAGCACGAGTCCGGCGAGCAGGCCGCCGTGGTCGAGCAGCCAGGTGGCGGCGTGGCCGATGCCGGTGGAGATCTCCCCGGCGACGAACATCAGGCCGAACAGCGCGGCGAGCCCGCCGAGCAGCACGGTGACCGTGGGGGTGACCAGAACGTCCAGGGCGGCGGGCACCAGCCGGCGGGTCCAGCGCTCCAGCCGGACGGCCAGCAGCGCGGCGCCGAGCGCGCCGACCACGCCGCCCTGCCCGGGCGTGAGGTGGTGGCCGAAGGCCTCCACCTTGGCGACCCCCGCGTAGACGATCACACTGGCCACGGCCCCGCCCAGGACGGGTGTGCCGCCGAACTCCTTCGCCGTGTTGTAGCCGACGAACACGGCGATCAGGGACATGAATCCGGAGGAGACCGGCCCCAGCGCGGTGACCAGCGCCGGGGCCCAGCCGAGGTTGGCGAGGGCGCCGGAGAGGCCGGCGACGATCCCGCAGCCGATCAGCGCGGGGATCAGCGGGACGAAGATGTCGGCGATCCGGCGCAGCGCCAGTTTCACCGGGGTCGCGTTGCGCGCCCGGGCCCGCGCCCGGATCCGTTCGCCGCGCCCGGCGAGGTCCCCGGCGGTGGGGGCGGCCCCCGGTTCGGCCCGTGCGCCGGCCCCGGGCTCTCCCCCGACCCCGGCCCCTGCCCCTGCCCCTGCCCCGGCAGTGTCCAGGAGCCGGCGCAGCTGCCCGGTGACCCCGGCGACGGCGGCGGGGCCGAGGACGATCTGGTAGGTGTCGTCCTCGACCGTGCCCAGGACGGCCGGCAGCGCGCGGAGCGCCTCGGTGTCGGCCAGGGCGCGGTCCGCCAGGCCCAGCCGCAGCCGGGTCATGCAGTGGGCGACCGAGCGGATGTTGGCGGCGCCACCGACCAGCGGGAGGATCGCCTCGGCCACGGCGCGGTTCTTCTCGTCCGACATGCCGGGTGACGTACCCGGGTGCTCCCCGGGCTCAACCGCCCTCGTGCGCGCCGGCGCCGAGCCCGGCCACCGCCTTCGGGGGGCGGGCGGGCCCGTCCGCCGCGTCCGGCAGCGGGGCGTCCTCGGCGCGCATGGTGGTGCGCACCCGGTGCACGTAACGGTCGATCAGGTGGCGCAGCACGCTGACGGTGGCGGCGACGTCGTGCTCGGGGACGCCGTCCAGCGCACTGGAGAGCCCGGCGATGTTGGCCTGTTTCAGGCGGTCGAGCAGGTCCCGTCCGTCGGGGGTGATGGCCACCCGGCGGGCCCGCCGGTCCAGCGCGTCCTGGGTGCGTTCCACCAGTTGCTGGCCCTGGAGGCGGTCGATCTGCCGGGTGACGTGGGAGGGCTTGACCATCAGCCGGTCGGCCAGGTCGCTCACCCGGCTGGCGCCAGCGCCCTCGGCGAGCGCGCGCAGCAGGTAGACGTCCGAGCGTGCGGCCGTGATGCCGGCTCTGGCGGTGCGGCGCTCGTGCTCCTGCGAACGCGTCAGCAGGTAGGCCAGCGCTGCCAGGACGGCCTCCAGGCCGTCCAGTTCGGGGGCGGCGGTGCGGTCGTCATCGGGTTCTTCGGCTTCTTCGGCGTCCGACATGGAGGAACTGTAGCGATCCGGTTCGGACGGCGGCCCCGACGGGGAGCCGCGACCGGATTTCGGACAGATTCGGCCGACGCCCGGAACGCCCTTCCGTCACCACGGAACGCGAGCTAGCGTGACGGTCAGTTAGTTGCTTTGGGCACGTAAATACGCCCGGTTCAACTCCGAGAAGGGGATTCACCGATGGCCACCGCCGAGAAGACCCCACGCTTCACCCACCCCGCCGCCCGCGACACCTGCCCGTTCGACCCGCCGGCCGCCTACCAGGAGGCCCGGCAGGAGGAGCCGGTCAGCCGCGTCAGCCTGTGGGACGGCTCCACCAGCTGGCTGGTCACCCGCCACGAGGACGTCAAGGCGGTCCTCTCCGACGCCCGGTTCAGCTCCGACTCCACCCGGCCCGGCTTCCCGTTCCCCAGCGCGGGCGCCCGGCAGCTGAACACCGGCCGGCCCACCATCATCCGGATGGACGACCCCGACCACGCCCACTTCCGCCGGATGCTGACCGGCGAGTTCATGATCAAGAAGGTCGAGGCGCTGCGCCCCGAGATCCAGCGGATCGCCGACGACCTGCTGGACAAGATGACCGCCGGACGCTCCGGCGCCGACCTGGTCCGCGAGTTCGCCCTGCCGCTGCCGTCCCTGGTGATCTGCCTGCTGCTCGGCGTCCCCTACGAGGACCACGACTTCTTCCAGGACTGCAGCCGCGTCCTGCTGCGCCGCTCCTCCGCCGTCGAGGACGTCGCCGCGGCCCAGACCAAGCTGGTCGACTACCTGGTCGAGCTCACCGAGTCCAAGCGCACCCGGCCCGACGACGGCATCCTCAGCCGCCTGGTCGAGCGCGGCGAGCTGAGCACCGAGGAGATCGGCGGCATGGGCCGGCTGCTGCTGGTCGCCGGGCACGAGACCACCGCGAACATGACCGCGCTCTCCGTGCTCGCCCTGCTGCGCAACCCCGAGCAGCTCGACCACCTGCGCGCGCACCCCGAGTCCGTTCCCGGAGCGGTCGAGGAGCTGCTGCGCTACCTGAGCATCGTGCACTCCGGCCTGACCAGGGTCGCCACCGAGGACGTCGACCTGGGCGGCGTGCGCGTCTCGGCGGGCGACGGCGTGATCTGCATGGTCAGCGCCGCCAACCGGGACGAGCAGAAGTTCCCCGGGGGCGACGAGCTCGACCTGACCCGCGACGCCCGCCGCCACCTGGCCTTCGGCTTCGGCGTCCACCAGTGCCTCGGACAGCCGCTGGCCCGGCTGGAGTTGCAGATCGCGCTGACCACCATCCTGCGCCGGCTGCCCGGACTGCGCCTGACCGTGCCGTTCGAGGAGGTCCGCTTCCGCGGCGAGATGCTCGTCTACGGCGTCCACGAGCTGCCCGTCGCCTGGTGACCGTGCTCCCCGGAGCCGCGCCGGCCACACCAAACCACCATCCCCGCAACGGAGTTCGATCCGACCGGGGCCGTCCCGAAGGGAAGACCATGCTCGTCCGGATCGACCAGGAGAAGTGCTGCGGCGCCGGGAGCTGCGTGCTCGCCGCCCCCGACGTCTTCGACCAGCGCGACGAGGACGGCATCGTCGTCCTGCTCGACGCCGAACCGCCCGCCGGCCTCCACCAGGCCGTCCGGGACGCCGCCGCGGTCTGCCCGGCCGCCGCCATCCTGCTGGAGCAGGTGTGACCGCTGTGCGGGACGTGGCCGTGGTCGGCGCGGGCGCGGCCGGGCTGCACGCCGCCGAGGCGCTGCGCCGGTCCGGCTACGACGGCCGGCTCACCCTGATCGGGGCCGAGCAGGAGCCGCCGTACGACCGGCCGCCGCTGTCCAAGCACCTGCTCGGCGGGGAGTGGCAGCCCGACCGCCTCGCGCTGCGCGCCCCCCGGGCACTGGACGAACTCCGGCTCGACCTGCGCCTGGGGGTCACGGCCGAGCACCTGGACCGCGGGGAGCGGACCGTGCGGCTGTCCGACGGCCACCGGGTGCGCTGCGACGCCGTCATCGTGGCCACCGGGGTCCGCCCGCGCCGGCTCCCCGGCGCCGACGCACCGCTGGCCGGGGCCCACGTGCTGCGCACCCTCACCGACGCCCTCGCCCTGCGCGAGGAACTGCGGGCGGGCGTACGGCTGTTGGTGGTCGGCGGCGGACTGCTCGGCGCCGAGGCGGCGGCCACCGCCGTCGGACTCGGCGCCGAGGTGACCTGGCTGGCCTCCACCGCCACACCGCTGGCCGCCGTGCTGGGCACCGAGACCGCCGCGCTGCTGGCCGGCCTGCACCGCGAGCACGGGGTGCGGATCCACCGGGGCGTGGCCGCGGCGCTGCTCGAACGGCGCGGCCGGGCCGCCGGCGTCCGGCTGGCCGACGGCGGCGAACTGACGGCCGACGCCGTGCTGATGGCTGTCGGGTCCGAGCCCGCCACCGAGTGGCTGGCCGGCAGCGGCGTCCCGCTGGACGACGGCGTGGTCTGCGACGCCTACTGCGCCGCCGGCCCCGGCGTCTGGGCGGCCGGCGACGCCGCCTCCTGGCCCGACCCGCGCACCGGCCGCCGGCGCCGCCTCGAACAGCGCACCAACGCCACCGAGCAGGCGACGCACGCCGCCCGGAACCTGCTGGCAGGACCGGACGGCGCCCGGCAGGCCTACCAGCCGGTCCCGTACCTGTGGACCGACCAGTACGGGCTGCGGGTCCAGGTGTTCGGCCGGCCCGGCGGCGCCGAGCGGTTCGAGGTCGTCGACGGCAGCCTCGACGAGCACCGCTTCGCCGCCGTCTGCGTCCGGGACGGCCTGGTCACCGGCGCGGTGGGGATCGCCGCCGCCCGGGCCCTGCGCGGGCTGCGCGCCCATGTGGCCGCGCACGGCCCGTGGCCGCCCGAGGCGGCCTGAGGACCGGGCCGGTCCCGCACACCGCTCACCGACCGCCCGCCGCTCCCGCCCGCCAACCGGGCGAGGCGGCGGGCGGACCGGCCCCCCGGCACTGACCGGCCGCGCCCCCGCACTCCCCCGCACCTCCCCCACCCCTTCGGCGCCCTACCGGCCGACCGGCTCCCGCCCTATCGTTAGGTGACGGAAGCTATCGAAATCCCACTCCGACCCGCCGGCCCAGGCCCGGCCGGCCCGCAGGAGGCAGCGGTGGCGACACGACTCTCCGGCGGCGGCAGGACCGGGCGGCCGCGCCCGGCCCGTACCGCTGTGGACGCGGACCACCCCCGGTACAAGTGGGTGGCGCTGTCCAACACCACGCTCGGCACCCTGATCGCCACCATCAACGCCTCGATCGTCCTGATCTCGCTGCCCGCGATCTTCAACGGCATCGGCCTGGACCCGCTCCGGCCCGGCAACGTCAGCTACCTGCTGTGGATGCTGATGGGCTACATGCTGGTCACCGCCGTGCTGGTGGTCACGCTCGGCAGGCTGGGCGACATCCACGGCCGGGTCCGGATCTACAACGCCGGCTTCCTGATCTTCACCCTCACCTCGGTGGCCCTCTCCCTCGACCCGCTGCACGGCGGTCCTGGAGCGCTGTGGCTGATCGGCTGGCGGGTGGTGCAGGCGGTCGGCGGCTCGATGCTGATGGCCAACTCGGCGGCGATCATCACCGACGCCTTCCCGGCCAGCCGGCGCGGCACGGCCCTGGGCGTCAACGTCGTCGCGGGCATCGCCGGATCGTTCATCGGGCTGGTCCTGGGCGGGCTGCTCGCCGAGTGGAACTGGCGGTCGATCTTCTGGGTCAACGTGCCGATCGGGCTGCTCGGCACGGTCTGGGCCTACCGGTCGCTGCGCGACACCGGGGTGCGCAAGCCCGCCCGGATCGACTGGTGGGGCAACCTCACCTTCGGCGTCGGCCTGACCGCCCTGCTGGCCGCGATCACCTACGGCATCCAGCCGTACGGCGGCCACACCATGGGCTGGACCAGCCCGTGGGTGCTGGCCGGGCTGTTCGGCGGAGTGGCGCTGCTGGCTGTCTTCTGCCTGGTCGAGTCCCGCACCGCCGAGCCGATGTTCCCGCTCTCGCTCTTCCGCGACCCGGTCTTCGCGGGGGGCAACGCGGCCACCCTGCTGGGCTCGATCGCCCGCGGCGGACTCCAGTTCATGCTGATCATCTGGCTCCAGGGCATCTGGCTGCCGCTGCACGGCTACGACTACGCCGACACCCCGCTGTGGGCCGGCATCTACCTCGTCCCGCTGACCGTCGGGTTCCTGGCCGCCGGACCGGTCGCCGGCTACCTCTCGGACCGCGCCGGGGCCCGGCTCTTCGCCGCCGGCGGGCTGGTGGTGATGGCGTTCTCCTTCGCCGGGCTGCTCCTGCTGCCCACCGACTTCGGCTACCCGTGGTTCGCCGTCCTGGTCTTCCTCAACGGCCTGGGCGGCGGCCTGTTCGCCGCCCCCAACACCTCGCTGATCATGTCGAGCGTGCCGGCCGCCGCGCGCGGCGCCGCCTCCGGCATGCGGGCGACCTTCCAGAACGCCGGCATGGTGCTGTCGATCGGCGTCTTCTTCTCCCTGATGGTGGCCGGGCTGGCCGGCTCGCTGCCGCACACCCTCACCGCCGGGCTCACCGCCCAGGGCGTGCCCGCCGCCGACGCCCACGCCATCGCCTCGCTGCCGCCGGTCGGCACCCTGTTCGCCGCCTTCCTCGGCTACAACCCGATCCAGCAGCTGCTCGGCCCGCAGGTGCTCGACCGGCTGCCGGCGGACAACGTCCGGGTCCTGACCGGCCGGGAGTTCTTCCCGCAGCTGATCTCCGGGCCCTTCCACGACGGGCTGGTGGTGGTGTTCTGGCTGGCGATCGCGATGTCCCTGGTCGCGGCGGCCGCCTCGCTGGTCAGCGAGCGGCCGGGGCGCGCCGCCCCGCGCGCGGCCGCTGCACGCGCCGGCACCCCGGTGGCCGTACCGCCCGCCGACGAGCCGAGGGCCGGCGAGCGGGAGGCCGCCGGACAGCAACCCACCCGCCCGCCCGCCGAACGACCGGACAAGCGACCGGCCGAGCCCCCGACCATCCGGCCGCGCCCCGAGGAGCCCGGGCCGTGAGCGCCGACGGCGGCGGGCTCTCCGCCGAGGCCGTGGTCAGGCTCCGCCTGGCGATCGGCCGGCTCAACCGCCAGCTGGTCCGCGCCTCCGGGGACCAGGACCTCACCGCCGCCCAGCTCTCCGCCCTGGCCAGGGTGGAGCAGCACGGCCCGCTGCGGCTCGGTGAACTCGCCGCCCGCGAGGGCGTGGCGGTGCCGTCCCTGGTCCGCACGGTCGCCCCGCTGGTCACCGGAGGCCTGGTCGCCAAGACCCCCGACCCGCAGGACGGACGCTCCCAGCTGCTCGCGCCCACCCCGCTCGGTCTGGAGACCCTCGCCCGGATCCGCCGTGAGCGCACCGCCCTGCTGGCCCGCCGCAGCACCCGGCTCAGCCCCGAGCAGTGCCGCGCGCTGGAGAGCGCCCTTCCCCTCCTGGAACTGCTCCTCGACGAACCCGGCGCCCCGTGACCCGGCCCCGGGCCCGGGGGTGCCGCCGGAGCCCGGGCTACCGCTGCCCGCCGGGCCAGGCCACCGCGGTCTCGACCCCGGTGGTGTAGTCGACGCCGGGGACGTCCCAGCCGTACAGCTGCCGGAACTGGTTGTAGAACCAGGCGGCCCCTGCCGGGTCGGCGGCCAGTGCGGCCGCCGGGTCGGCCCACAGCTCCCGTACCCGGTCCTGGACGCCGGGGTCCAGCTCCCAGCCGTCCAGCCGGATGCGGCCCCGCTCGTCCAGGGTGAGCTCCTTCGCCCCGGTCAGCTGCTCCCACAGGTCGACGGCCTGGTCGTCGGTGGTGCGCCAGCCGTCCTCGCCGAGGACGTTGCGCAGCAGCGAGGTGTAGAGGGCGATGGAGGGGATCGCGGTGGACGCCTGGGTGACGGCCGCGCCGGCGACGACGGTGAACGCCCGGCCGCGGCCGGCCAGCAGCCCGGTCTGCAACTCGCCCGCGCTCGCCTCCAGGTGCTCCTTGGCGGAGCCGATGGTGCCCTGCCGGTAGACCGGCGCGGTGATCTCGGAGCCGACGTAGGACAGGGCCACGGTCGTGAAGCCGGGGCCGAGCAGGTCGCTGTCGGCCAGCGCCCGCACCCACAGCTGCCAGTCCTCGCCGCCCATGACCTTCACGGTCGCCGCCTGCTCGGCCTCGTCGGCCGGGGTGAGCTCGACGGTGCCGATCTGCGGGGCCCCGTCGTCGAAGAGCAGGGACGGCGAGGTGTACGGGGAGCCGAGCGGCTTGATCACCGAGTGGTGGACCTCGCCGGTGGCCGGGTCGGTGCGCCGGGGCGAGGCCAGGGAGTAGACGAGGTAGTCGACCGGGCCGTAGCGCTCGGTGAGGAGCCCGATGACCTCGGTGCGGGTGGCGTCCGCGTACGCGTCGGCGTTGACGAAGGTGAAGTCGCCCCCGTCCCGCTCGACCAGGTCGGCGACGGCCGCCGTGCGGTACCAGCCGGCGGTGGCGGTGCGCCGCTCGGTGGCGGGCGTCTCGTAGGCGACGCCGACGCCTCGGATGCCCTGGCGGCGCAGCCCGGCGAGCAGGAGCGCCAGGCCGTATCCGGCGCTGGCTCCGAGGACCAGGGCGACCGGGGCGCGGCCGGCCGGGGCCTCGGGCCCGACGCGCTGCCACAGGCGGTCGGCCGTGGCCCCGCTCCCGGCCGGGTGGGAGTTGACGATCAGGTAGCCCCGCTGCTTGGGGGTGATCTGCTGGATGCTCACTCGGTGGTGCCCTCTTCCGCTCCGGAGACCGTGATCAAGATGCCGGTCGTCCGGAGCCTATCCGCGCCGGTGGCCGCCGCTTTTGCCACCGCGTCACGGAAGATCCGGCGGGCACTTGTCGGAGGTCGCCATTGCGGTGGGTGTCCCGCTTCGGCTACCGGGCAACCCGGCGGGCGCCGGGCCGCACCGGAGAGTCCGGCACCGGACCGGCCGGTACGGGGCCGGACGGCCGCGCCCGTTCCCCCGTTGGAGTGCTCTGCCGCCGCCCGCCGACGCCACCGCAGCGCTCGACCGCCCCGCGCGCGACGAGGGCCACTAGGTTGCCCGCCATGGACGAAACCAGGGCTTCGAACGGGCGCCGGCCGTCCGCCGGCGAGCGCGTCGCGACCCGCCTGGACGGGCGGCTGCCGGTCATGGAGTCCGGCCGGGAACTGCTGCGCAAGGTGTTCCCCGACCACTGGTCGTTCCTGCTCGGCGAACTCGCGCTGTACTCCTTCGTCGTCCTGCTGGTGACCGGTGTCTACCTGACGCTCTTCTTCCGGCCGAGCATGGGCGAGGTCGTCTACCAGGGCTCCTACCTGCCGCTGCGCGGGGTGCCGCTGTCCGAGGCCTACGAGTCCACGCTGCGGATCAGCTTCGACGTACGCGGTGGACTGATGGTTCGTCAGATTCACCACTGGTCGGCGCTGTTGTTCACATCGGCGATCTGCGTGCACCTGCTGCGGGTGTTCTTCACCGGGGCGTTCCGCCGCCCGCGCGAGCTCAACTGGGTGATCGGGGTGACGCTGTTCAACCTCGCGCTGCTGGAGGGCTTCTCCGGCTACTCGCTGCCCGACGACACCCTCTCCGGCACCGGCCTGCGGATCGCCGAGGGCGTGCTGCTCTCGGTGCCGCTGGTCGGCTCGTACCTCACGCTGTTCGCCTTCGGCGGCGAGTTCCCGGGGAACGAGATCGTGCCCCGGCTGTTCACCGTGCACGTCCTGCTGGTCCCCGGCCTGCTGCTCGCCCTGATCGGGGCCCATCTGACCCTGGTGGTGGTGCTGAAGCACACCCACTGGGCCGCTCCCGGGCGCACCAACCGCAACGTGGTGGGGATGCCGTTCTTCCCCCAGTTCCTCACCCGCACGACCGGTCTGCTGTTCACGGTGGGCGGCGTCATGGCGCTGTCGGCCTTCCTCGCCGAGATCAACCCGATCTGGCGGTACGGGTCCTACCGCCCCGACGTCGTCGCGACGGGCGCGCAGCCGGACTGGTACATCGGCTTCATCGAGGGGGCGCTGCGGCTGATGCCCGCCGCGGAGACCAGGGTGTTCGGGCACACCGTGTCGTGGAACGTGCTGCTGCCCGCCCTGGTGGTGCCCGGCCTGCTGTTCGCGGCGCTGTACGCCTACCCCTTCGTCGAACGGTGGCTCGACCCCGGCACCGGCGAGCACCACCTGTGCGACCGGCCGCGCAACAAGCCCACCCGCACCGCGCTCGGCACCGCCGGGATCACGTGCTACGCCGTGCTGCTGATCGCCGGCGGCAACGACGTGATCGCCTACGCCTTCGGGCTCTCCGTCAACGCGCTCACCGTGGCGCTGCGGGTGGCGCTGATCCTGCTGCCGCCGGTGGTCTTCGTGCTCACCCGGCGGCTCTGCCTGGCCCTCCAGGCCCGCGACCGGGACCGGCTGCTGAACGGCGACGAGACCGGCCGGATCGACCAGTCCATCGACGGCGGCTTCACCGGCCACCACCGCCCGGTGCCCGCGGCCGAGCGGTACGTGCTGCTGGCCCGCGCCGTGCCGGAGCCGCTCGCCGCCCCGCGGGGGGCTCCGCGACACGAGCGGGTACGCGCCGCGGCGAGCAGCTGGTTCCACCGCGACCGGGTCGAACTCCCGGCCGGAGAAGGGGAGTCGGAGCTGATCGCGAAGGTCCTCAGCGCCCCGGCCCACCCCGCTCCCCCGGCCTTCCGCCCGCCCGCCCCCGCCACGGGCGGGCCGCTGCGGCGGCTGCTGCGCCGCCTCAGCCCTCGCCGTGGTCGCGGTACTGGAAGATGAAGCCGCCGACGGCGAGCGCGAGCACCAGCGCGCCGAGGACGATCAGCCACCGGGCGAAGACCAGGCCCAGGGCGAAGACCGTCAGGCCGGCCGCCGTCAGCACCGGGTAGCCGCTGCGGGCCGGGAAGAACCCCCTCGGCCCCGCGGCCTCGGCGATCTCGGCCTCCTTGCGGTCCTGCGCCCGGCCGCCGCCGCCGCGCTGGTGCTGGACGAACCAGAACAGCGCGATCAGGCCGGACATCAGGAACGCCACCGTCAGGATCGCCTTGCCGGCCGGCTCCCGGGCCCAGAACCCGTAGACCAGCCCGGTCACCGCGAAGAACGCCGTCATGACGGCGAACAGCCACCCCTCCGCCTTCACCGCCCGCTCCCCCGCTCGCCGCCGCGGCCGCGCGGCACTGCGGCGGTGACGCCCGTCGGCTCCTCCGCGGAGACCTCCGGGTGGTGCAGGTCGAAGGCCGGGGACTCGGAGCGGATCCTCGGCAGCGTACGGAAGTTGTGCGGCGGCGGGGGGCTGGAGGTGGCCCACTCCAGCGACCGGCCCCAGCCCCACGGGTCGTCCTCGGTGACCCGGGCGCCGTGCCGGGTGGTGGTCCAGACGTTGTAGAAGAACGGCAGGTTGGAGACCCCGAGCAGGAACGAACCGACCGAGGCGCACACGTTCAGTGCCGTGAAGCCGTCCACGTCCAGGTAGCTCGCGTAGCGGCGCGGCATGCCCTGGGCGCCCAGCCAGTGCATCACCAGGAAGGTGGTCTGGAAGCCGACGAACAGGATCCAGAAGTGCACCTTCCCCAGCTTCTCGTCGAGCAGCTTGCCGGTCAGCTTCGGCCACCAGAAGTAGAAGCCCCCGAAGGTGGCGAACACCACCGTGCCGAACAGCACGTAGTGCAGGTGGGCCACCACGAAGTAGCTGTCCGTGACGTGGAAGTCGATCGGCGGCGCCGCCAGCAGCACCCCGCTCAGCCCGCCGAACAGGAAGGTCACCAGGAAGCCGATCGACCACAGCATCGGGGTCTCGAAGGACAGCGAGCCGTTCCACATCGTCCCGATCCAGTTGAAGAACTTCACCCCGGTGGGCACCGCGATCAGGAAGGACATCATCGAGAAGAACGGCAGCAGCACCTGGCCGGTGGCGAACATGTGGTGCGCCCACACCGACATGGACAGCGCGGTGATGGAGACGGTCGCACCGATCATCCCGAAGTAGCCGAACAGCGGCTTGCGGCTGAACACCGGGATGATCTCGCTGATGATGCCGAAGAACGGCACCGCGACGATGTACACCTCCGGGTGGCCGAAGAACCAGAACAGGTGCTGCCAGAGCAGCGCCCCGCCGTTCGCCGCGTCGAAGGCGTGCGCGCCGAACTTGCGGTCCGCCTCCAGGCAGAGCAGCGCCGCCGTCAGCACCGGGAAGGCCAGCAGCACCATGACCGAGGTGAACAGCACGTTCCAGGTGAAGATCGGCATCCGGAAGAGCGTCATCCCTGGCGCCCGCAGGCAGGTGATGGTGGTGACGAAGTTGACCGAGCCCAGGATGGTGCCGAGGCCGGCCACCACCAGGCCGAGCGCCCACAGGTCCCCGCCGGCCCCGGGCGAGAACAGCGGCCCGTTCAGCGGCGCGTAGGCGAACCAGCCGAACGAGGGCGCGCCCTGGGTGGTGAGGAAACCGCTCAGCACCATCAGCCCGCCCAGCAGGAAGGCCCAGTAGGTGAAGGCGTTCAGCCGGGGGAACGCCACGTCGGGCGCGCCGATCTGCAAGGGCATGATCGCGTTGGCGAAGCCGGCGAAGGTCGGGGTGGCGAACAGCAGCAGCATGATCGTGCCGTGCATGGTGAACAGCTGGTTGTAGCGCTCGTTGGACATCAGCCCGGTGTCCGGCCCGAGCAGCTGGGCCCGCATCAGCAGCGCGAGCACGCCCCCGACCAGGAAGAAGCCGAAGGCCGTCGCCAGGTACAGGTTCCCGATGACCTTGTGGTCCGTGGTGAACAGCCAGCGCAGCAGTGTGCTGCCCTGCCGGACCCTGGCCCGGGCGCGGTCCCGCTCCCGGGGCGGCGCGGTGGACGAAGCGCTCATGGAACCTCCGCAACGGAGCCGGTGACGCCCCCGGTCGCGGCGCCGACTCCCTCCCGACCAGCGGAGGGCCCGCCCTCGCACGCCATCGCCGACCCTAGCGGCGGCCGCCCCGGCCGCCGGGGCGCCACGCGGTACGGCCCTCCGGCCCGGGGTGGCGCCGTCCCGGACGGCGGGCCGAAGGGCGCTCCTCGGCCGGCTCAGCGCTCCCGCAGGTCCGGGACCACCTCGCGCAGCCGGTCGGCGCCGATCGCGCCGGCCCGCAGCAGGACGGGCACCTCGCCGGTGATGTCCACGATCGAGGACGGCACGGCGGCGGCGGTCGGGCCCCCGTCGAGGTAGACGGCCACCGAGTCGCCGAGCATGCCCTGGGCGGCGTCGCAGTCCTGCGGCGAGTCGTGCCCGGTCAGGTTCGCGCTGGAGACGGCCAACGGCCCGGTGGCGCCGAGCAGTTCGATGGCGACCGGGTGCGCGGGCATCCGCACCGCGACCGTCCCGCCGGTCTCGCCGAGGTCCAGCTCCACCGACTCCAGGTGGCGGGCGACCACGGTCAGGCCGCCCGGCCAGAACGCCTTGACCAGCCCCCTGGCGCGCTCCGTCACCTCGACCAGCCCGTCCAGCGCTTCCGGGGAGCCGACCAGCACCGGCGAGGGCATGTTCCGTCCCCGGCCCTTGGCCTTCAGCAGGCGGTCGACCGCCCGCGGCGCGAAGGCGTCCGCGCCCACGCCGTACACGGTGTCCGTGGGCAGGACGACGAGTTCGCCGCGGCGCACCGCCGCCACGGCCTCGCGCAGCCCGGCTGCGCGCTCGGACGGGTCCGAGCAGTCAAAACGACGAGTCATCAGGGGTCTCCACCGGCGGGCCGCCGGCCCGCCCCGTTCCTCCGGCCCGGCCACCTCTACGACCAGGCACGATCCGGTCAGCCTACCCGTCCGGCTTCCGGCCGCCCGCCGCGCCCCGGTCGGGCTCTCGCCCCTGCTTCGCCCGGTCGGATGCCGTGGCGCCCTCGGCCGCCCGGGTGGCGCGGGGTCGCGGCGGGCCGGAGACGGCCGCCGCCTGCGGGGGCGGGCGGCGGCGGGCGGACGTAGGTTGCGCACATGACCAGTGACGAGACGATCCCGGCCGTGGGGGTGCGCCCGCTGGACGAGGTGTTCGCCGCGATCGACGGGGTCAACCGGCGGCCCCGGCCCTGGACCGGCTTCGAGCACGGCGTGCTCGGCGCCTACCGGTGGGCCGCCGGCGCCCAGGTCGCGGCCCCCGTCACCGCCGCCGCCACGGTCGGCGCCACCGGTCCCCGCCACGCCCAGCTGCTGGCCGAGTGCCAGGCCGCAGCCGTCGATCTCCACCTGGCCAGGAGCCGGGGTTCGGACCACAGCTACCTCCTCGGCGTCCACCGGGCACTGGCCTGGCTCTGCGGACTGCACGAGGACCGCCCCTGAGGCGTCCGGGCGGGCTGACCGGGCTCGGCGTGCTCCTGAAGAGAGGTCAGGCCGCACCGGTTCCCCTTCATCGGAGGGCGGCGTTTCAGTAGTAGTGGCGGCGTCCGCCGACGGCGTGCCCGAGGGCTCCGGCGACCCAGAGGACCAGTCCGATGACGGTCAGCACGAGGCCGATGGTCCAGAGGATCGAGAAGCCGGTGACGAAGCCGATGATGAGCAGGATGACTCCGAGGACGATCACGAGGGTCTCCCTGGTTCGCGGGTGGCTGTCGGCGGGGTGGCACCGGTGGTTCCGACCGGCCGGAGCCTTCCCCGGGGAGCGGGACCGGTCTCGCCCGTCCCGTCTCCACACCCCACGCGTGTACCGCCCCGCCGCCCGGGCAAACCGGCCCGCCGCCTCCGGCTCCGCCTTCACCGACGGTGGCGGCCGCCCCGGTGACGGGGCGGCGGAGCCACCCGGGGCACCGGCAGGAAGAGGCGGGCCAGCTCGCGGCCCAGGTTGACGCCGATGGCGAGGGCCATCGCCATCGCGCAGGCCCGCCCGATGCCGCTCAGCCCGACCTCGGGCTCGCCCCGGACGAAGGCGAGCATCCCGAAGTACAGCACCGAGCCGGGCAGCAGCGGCCCCAGCGCGGCGGTGATGTGCGGCAGCGCCGAGCTGCCCCGGCAGCGCGCCATCAGCTGCCCGGACAGGCCCACCAGCCCGGCGGCCAGCCCGGTCGCCACGATCGGCTCGCCGCCCGCGTTCACCAGCACCCCGTACGTGGTCCAGCCGGCCGCGCTGTTCAGCAGGACGGCCGGCAGCGTGGCCGGCTCGGTGTTCAGCAGCACCGCGAAGGCCAGGGTGAGCAGCACCGCGGCGGCGAGTTGCAGCGGCGGGTTCACCGCCCCTGGCGGGGCCGCCTGGGCGGCGAGGTCGGCGCCGTTGTTGACACCGACGTAGAGCACCGCCATCACCCCGATCACCACACCGGCCATCAGGTACAGCGCTTCGAGCAGCCGGGCGGCGGCGGTCAGGTAGAAGCCCGTCAGGCCGTCCTGGGCGGCCGCCACCATCGGCCAGCCGGGAAGCACCGCGAACAGCCCTCCGGTGATCACCACCGATCCGCGCAGGTGCAGCCCGTTGAACGAGAGCAGGATGCCGATCACGGCGGCCGGCACCGCCGCCACCACGAACTGGTAGAACGCCGGGAGGTCGTGCCGCGCCACCAGGGCCGCCAGCCGCTCGCCCGCGAGCGCGGCGACGACGGCGCTGGCGAAGACCAGCCAGGCCCGGGCGTCGGCCCGGCCGCCGATCAGCAGGGTCGCGGCCCCGGCCATCCCCCCGGAGGAGAGCACGAGCAGCCGGCCCGAGTAGCGGCGGCTGTGCCGGCGCGTGGCCACCAGGCGGGCGTGGGCCTCGGAGACGGCCAGCCCGCCCACGGTGATCGCGGTGACCAGCCGGAACACGGCGGCCAGCCGCGCGTAGTCGACGGCCGGGCGGCGGACGGAGCACTCGGCGACCAGCGAGGGTTCCGAAGGGCCGGGCTGGTAGGAGATCGCCACCCGGGTGAAGGTGACCTGCGGGTCGCAGGGGTGGACCCGGTAGGCGCGTGCGACGGCGAGCATGGCGGCCTCGACGTCCTCCGCCGCCTCCCCGCTGGCCAGCATCAGCTCGCCGACCAGCAGCGCGAGGTCCAGCACCCGGGCCGGTTCGACGCCCGGCAGCGGCTCCGTACCGGTGCCTTCCGGCGCCGGCCGCCGGTCGGCCGTCGGGGTGCGCAGCAGCGGCAGCATCGCGTCGGGCCAGGGGGCCTCGGCTCCGTCGGCTCCGTCGCCCCGGCGGAGCCCCGCCGCCGGAGTGCCGGGCGCCGGGGGCTGGGGTGGCACCCGCTCGGGCCGCGTCGGGCGTCCTTCCCGGCCGGCAGGAGTGCCGAGCTGCTCGTGTTCCGTCATCGCGGCTCCTTGACCCCACCCCCCTCGTCCACTCCGTGCAGCCGGTCAACTACCCGGAGTGCCGCTGCGGCGAACGCGCCACACCCGGCACACCCGTCCGAACCGGAGCACGACCGGCCGTACACGCCCCATCGGCCCGCGCGTGCCGACCCCGGGGGCGGGCCCGGCCGCCGGCGGAGGGGCCCGCGCGGCGTCCCGGACGCCGGGTCCGCGGCGGACGGCGCCGCCGGATTCCCGGCGGCCGTTCCGGGTAGACGCGTCCGCGCAACGACCGTGACCAGGAAGGGAGGCACCGGCCATGCCGCGAGGATCCAGCCCCAAGCGGGAGCGCCAGTACGAGCACATCAAGGAGAGCGCGCTCGACCGGGGCGAGAGCAAGAAACGGGCCGAGGAGATCGCCGCCAGGACGGTGAACAAGGAACGCGCCCGGCACGGCGAGTCGAAGACCGCGAGCCGCACCTCGACCCACGACATCTCCTCCGGCCGCCGCGGCGGACAGCGCTCGCACCGGGGCGCCCAGGGCCCGACCTACGACCAGCTGTACAACGAGGCCAGGCAGCGGGGCGTCAAGGGCCGCTCGAAGATGAACAAGCGTCAGCTGGCCCCACGCACTCGGCCACTGAAACCGGCCGCACCACCCAGGAGGTGTCCCGATGACCGTCCCGTCCCCGCCGGACCCGGACACCCGGCCGGTCCCCCGCCCGGACCCCGCGCCGTGGCCGGGCGAGCCCGAGCCGGCACCGCCGCCGGTCCCGCCGTTCCCGGACCCGGTGCCGCAGCCGCACCCCGGGCAGGCCTGAGGCCGCCCGGGGCGGGTGAGCGGGCCGGCCGGAGCCGTGGCTCCGGTCAGAAGCGCGGTGCCAGCAGGCTGTCCAGCTCGGCGTCGAAGAGCAGCGCGGGCCGGAAGCCCATGCCGGTGAAGTGCCCGGCGAGCTCCAGCGACAGCACGCCGTGCAGGCGGGTCCAGAACGCCAGGAACCGGTGGAGCACCTCGGGCGGGGCCGGCTGCTCGCCCGCCCAGTCCCGGTGGCCCACCAGGTGGGTGGCGAACGGCGCCTGCCCGGCCTCGGGGGTGGCCGGGGAGAGCGTCGCACAGGCGTCGACCAGCGTCCGCATGACCTCGTCGGCGATGGCGGTGGTGTCCTCGGGTGCCTGGTAGCCGGGGACGGGGGTGCCGAAGATCAGGAAGTACCGCTGGGGGTCGGCCAGGGCCCAGCCGCGCAGGGCGTGCGCGAGCCCGGCCAGGTCGGCGCCTTCGGCGGCGGCCGCGCCGAGGGTGTCGGCGAGGCTGCGGTAGGCGTCCCGGACGAGTTCGGTGATCAGCTCGTCGCGGCCGGCGAAGTAGCGGTAGAGCGCGGGGCCGCTCATGCCCATCCGCTTGGCGATCGCGTTGAGGGAGAGCGCCGAGGCGCCGGCCGTGGCGATCTGCTCCCGGGCGTGCTCCTTGACCTCCTCGCGCACCTGGGCGCGGTAGCGCTCGCGCGGGGTGTCCGCGCCCGTCCTCGCCATGGCCTGCCCGCCCTCCGAGTCGTGCGACTACATATCGATGCTTCCGTTAGAAGCTATCACGGAACCTGTTGACCCTCGCCCCTTCGCTGAGTTACAACTTCTAACGAATACGTGGGCCTCTAGCTCACGGACTCCACGGCCGTCCCGACGGCCCACCAGCGAAGGGGAGTTCCATGTCCGCCACCCGCCGCACCGCCACCCGCCGCACCGCCACCCGCCGCACCGCCACCCGCCGCACCGCCACCCGCCGCACCGCCACCCGCCGCACCGGCATCCGCACCGCCCTGCTGACCGTCCCGCTCGCCCTCGGCCTGCTCGGCGCCGCCGTCGCGCCCGCCGGAGCCGCCGGCTCCCCCGGCCCCGGCTCCTCGCTCACCTGCCACGGGGCGGGCGTCGACCCCGCCGCACAGGTCCGCTACCGGACCGGGACCGTGATCCACGCACCGCTGCGGACCGTCTGGCAGCTCCAGACCGACGTGGAGCGCTGGCCGGACTGGCAGTCGCCGGTGCGCAGCGCCGAGCGCCTCGACAGCGGCCCGCTGCACCGGGGCTCGGCGTTCCGCTGGACCACCCCGCTGCCCCCGAACCCCGCCTCGACGGACCCGGTCCTGGAGATCACCTCCACCGTGCGGCAACTGCGGCCCGGCGCCTGCATCCGCTGGACCGGCCCGGCCGTGGCGACGGGGCTGCGGATCGACGGCGTCCACGTGTGGACCTTCACCGAGGTCCCCGGCGGCGTCCTGGTGCGCACCGAGGAGACCCACACCGGCCCGCAGGTCGACGCGAACGTCCCCGCCGCCACCGCGATCCTGCGTCAGGGCCTCGAAGGCTGGCTGCACGACCTGAAGACCACCGCCGAGGCCCGCGCCGCCCGGTAGCCGCCGCTCCGAGCCGTGCGGCGACCGGCGCCACGGGTCGAACCGGGCGCGCGGACCCGGCCGGATCGGCGAGCCGGCGCATGTTTGCGCAAGCCCCGGGCAGACGCGGCCCAGGGCGGACTTCGCCCCGACGACGAGAGGAGCCGAACGTCATGGGTACCGAGGACAAGCTGCACAACCTGGCGGAGAAGGCCGGCGGCAAGGCCAAGGAGGCGGTCGGCAAGGCGACCGACGACCGCTCGACCGAGCTCAAGGGCAAGGCCGAGCAGGCGAAGGCCGATCTGAAGCAGGCCGCGGAGAAGGTCAAGGACGCGGGGAAGCACTGACCGGACACCCGGCGGTCGTCCCCGGACGGCCACCGGGTGTCGTCTCGCCACCGCACCCGAGGGAGGAGTGGAGCCCATGACCGACCCGCACGAGCCCGTGCCCAGGGACCCTGAGGTCCCGGTCGAGACCCCCGAGTCCCGGATGACCGGCGAGGGCTCGCCGCCACCCGGTCAGGAGGAGGAGGAGAGGGGGCCGCAGGACGGCTCCGAGGAGGAGAGCACCGAACCGGCCCACGAGCCGGAACCGCACGAGCCGCCGGACTGACCGGGCTGACCGGGCTGGGCCACCGCGCTGACCGACCGCCGGACGCGGCCGGCCCGACGGCCGGGGGTTGTGCCCCGGCCGGACGCCCGGTCAGGGAGCGAGCAGCCCCTGACCGGCCGCGTAGCCCGCCAGCCCTTCGGCCGTCGCACCCGCCCAGCCGAGGTAGCCGTCCGGCCGCACCAGGAACACGCCGGTCCCGTACGCCTCGTAGGCCGGGATGCGGACCACCGGGGCGGCGAGGGCGGGCAGCGGGGCGTCGGTGCCGACGGTGAGCAGCGTCCAGTGCGGGCCGCGGAAGGCGTCGAACAGCCGGGTGCCGCCCCGGCGCCCGTCCGGGGCGCGGTCGCCGGCCCGCAACGCGTCCGCGGGGAGGCCCTGTCGGGTCTCCACCGAGAGTGCGGACTCCCGGTAGCCGAGGCCGAGTTGCCGGGTCGCCCGGCCGCGCCGCTGCTCGCCGCGGTGGACCCGGGTGGACAGCTCCAGCATCGCCGCCGCGTTGGCCCGGCGCTCCTCCTCGTAGCTGTCGAGGAGCCGCGCGCCGGCCCGCCCGGTCAGCGCGGCGGCGAGCTTCCAGCCCAGGTTGTAGGCGTCCTGGACGCTGGTGTTCAGCCCCTGTCCGCCGGCCGGCGAGTGGACGTGCGCGGCGTCGCCCGCGAGGAACACCCGGCCGGCCCGGAAACGGTCCGCGAGGGCCGCGCGCGGGCGGAACTCGGAGATCCAGCGCAGCTCGGTCAGCTGGTCGGCGCCCAGGTGGGAGCGGGCGGCGACCACCGTGCGGAGGCCTTCGAGGGTGAGGTCCACGGCCGTGCCCTCCGGGAACCCGGCGACCAGCTGGAAGTCCTCGGTGCCGCCGAGCGGGCAGATCGCCAGCACCCCCTCCTCGGCCGGGAAGACGTGCCAGTGCTCGCGGTCCAGCCCGTCGACCCGGACGTCCGCGACCAGCATCGGGGCCGGGTCGACGGTCTCCCCGGTCATCCCGATGCCGAGCAGCCGCCGCACCGTCGAGCGCCCGCCGTCCGCCGCGACGGCGTAGCGCGCCCGGACCGGGCCGCCGGCCGCGAACTCGGCGGTCACGCCCTCCCCGTCCTGCGTCAGGCCGACCAGCTCCCGCCCGAACGCGACCTCGCCGCCCAGTTCGCCCAGCCGCCCGTACAGCACCCGTTGGGTGTGCCACTGGGGCAGCATCAGCACCTCGGTGTACGGCTCGGCCTCGGAGGGCTCGATCGGGTCGTACATCCGGCGCTCGCCCTGCGGTGCGCCGTCCTTCCAGAACAGGTTGGGCGGGTAGTGGCCCGCCACGGCGCGGATCCGGTCGAGCACGCCGAAGTCGTCGAGCACCTCCAGCGTGCGCGGCTGGAGTCCCTTGCCGCGCGAGCCGGGGAAGAGTTCCGCGCCCCGCTCGACCACCAGCGCGGCGACGCCGTGCCGGGCGAGGTCCAGCGCCAGGGCGAGTCCGGTGGGCCCGGCACCGACGATCAGGACGTCCGTGTGCGTGCCGCGAGAAGCCACGACAATCTCCTTAACGTTGTTAAGTAGCCGTTGCCGACAGGATGAACTTAACGGCGTTAAACTGTCAACCGTGACCCCGCAGAGAACCCCCAAGCTCGACCGCGGCCAGGTCGTCGACGCCGCGCTGAACCTGCTGGACGAGGCCGGCCTCGACGGCCTGACGCTGCGCGCCATCGCCGCCCGGCTCGACGTCAAGGCGCCCGCGCTGTACTGGCACTTCAAGGACAAGCAGGCGCTGCTGGACGAGATGGCGACCGAGATGATGCGCCGGATGACCGGCCGGGCGGCGCAGGACGGGCCCGCGGAGGACTGGCGGGAGACCTACCTGCGGACCATGCGCACCCTGCGCGCCGAACTGCTGCGCCACCGCGACGGCGCGAAGGTCTACAGCGGCTCCCGGTTCACCGACACCGGCTACGCGGCCGGCCTGGACGCCTCGCTGCGCCTGCTGACCGAGGCCGGCTTCACCCCGGCCGCCGCGGCCCGGGCCTGGCAGACCGCCTACAGCTACACGATCGGCTACGTGATCGAGGAGCAGGCGATGGGCCCCAACCCCTTCGACGGCGCCGAGGGCTACGACGTCGACGCCCGCGCCGAACGCCTGGCCGCCCACCCGCTGGCGGCCGAGTCGGGCCGGGTGATGTTCCAGGACTTCGACGAGGGCTTCGAGCAGGGCCTGGCGGCGGTGCTCGCCGGCGTCGAGGCCACGCTGCTCGGCTGACGGCTCTCCGGCGCGGACGGCCGGTGCCGCCCGCTGTCCCTGGTCGTCATGCCGGGGCAGCGGGCGGACCGCACGCGGTTCGAGCCGGTACTGGAGAAGATCCGTGTCCCGCGGACCGGGCCGGGCAGGTCCCGGAGGACGCCCGGCAGCGTGGCCGCCGACAAGGCCTACGGCTACGGCCCGTACCGCGCCCGGGCCCCGCTCACCAGGTCACGGGCAGTGACCGCATCCCGTAGATGAACGACTCGGTACGGAACTCGCGCTCGCCGGTCAGCCGCAGCCCCGGCAGCCGGCGGAACAGCGTCTCCAGGGCGATCCGGAGTTCGGCGCGGGCCAGCGGCTGGCCCAGGCACTGGTGCACGCCGAAGCCGAACGCCAGGTGCCGCCGGGCGTCCCGGTCCAGGTCCAGCTCGTCCGTCGCCCGCTGGCCCGCGCCGCCGAACACCGCCTCGTCCCGGTTGGCGGTGGAGAGCATCGCCATCACGCCCTCCCCGGCCCGGACGGTGACGCCGCCCAGCTCCACGTCCTCCAGCGCCACCCGGGGCAGGCCGGTGTGCACGATGGTCAGCAGCCGCAACAGCTCGTCCACCGCGCCCGGCAGGGTGGCCGGGTCGGCCAGGCCGGGGATCTGCTCGGGGTGCTCCAGCAGCAGCGCGGTCGACAGCGCGATCATGTTCGCGGTCGTCTCGTGACCGGCGATCAGCAGCAGCACGCCCATGCCGGCCACGTCGTCCGGGGTCAGGTCGTCCCGCGCCGCGAGCCGGCTGAGGGCGTCGTCCTCCGGCTGGGCGCGCTTGCGGGCCGTCAGGTCGCGCAGGTAGCCCCGGACCTCCTCCTGGGCCCCCCGGAGCTGCTCCACGGTGCTCTCCCGGCTGAGCATCGTGCGGCTCAGGCTCTGGAAGCGGTCGTGGTCCTCGTACGGCACGCCGAGCAGCAGGCAGATCGCCAGCGAGGGCACCGGCAGCGCGAAGTCGGTGACCAGGTCGGCCGTGGTCCGGCCCGCGGTCATCCGGTCCAGTACCTCGTCCACGATCCGCTGGATCTCCGGGCGCAGCGCCTCCACCCGCTTGACCAGGAACTCCCCGGTGATCATGCGGCGCTGGCGGGCGTGCTCGGGGTCGTCGAGCCGCAGGAAGTCCGGATTGTCGGTGATCAGCTCGCGAGCGCCGGCGATCAGCAGCGGGAAGGACGGGTGGCGGATGTCGGCACTGAACCGGCGGTCGGACAGCACGGTGCGGACCTCGGCGAAGCCGGTGACCAGCCAGCAGAGGTCGCCGTCGGGCAGCTCGGCCCTGGTCACCGGCCCGGTGGCGGCGGCCTCGGAGTACGCGGGCGGCGGGCCGAACGGGCAGCCGCCGGAGTGCCGGGCCGGCAGCAGCGGGACGGCGGGGGCGGTGGGTGTGGCGGTCACGGCGGGGGTCTCCTCATGTCGCGGGGTCCTCGTGGGGCTGTCGGGGTGCAGGGAGTCCCCGGCGGCCTGTGGGGCCGGCGGCGGGGCCGGTCAGGCCCCGGTCTGCGCGGGCTGGTCCCCGGTGACGCTGATCGCCCGGCCCGGGCAGAGGTCGGCGGCGAGTCTGACGTCTTCGAACTGCTCGGGCAGCAACACGATCTGACGGAGTCTCACAAGACTGTCCCGGTCGTCCTGGTCGAAGACCGCGGGGGCGTTCGTCACGCACATGCCGGAGCTACAGCAACGGTCCCGGTCGACGCTCACCTGCATGTCGGGCACCTTTCGCCAGGGCGGCGCCGGCTGGCCGGCGGCCACCTCTCGTTGTCACGGTCAACCTAGCCGTCGCCGGTCCGTTCACGGAGGGGTACGGTGGCCGGATCGAGAATGGCTGATTCGGCCCCTGTGCGTGAACCCCCCTTGCGGCGTAATGCGTTTCAACCCGCGGTACTTCGCCGGACGGGTCTGCGGACCCGGCCGCGGCGGACGGCCTCACAGGCCTTCGACGGAGGCCAACTCCCGTACGGAGGCCACCGCGTCGGCCTCGGCGGCGCTCTTGTCCGGCCGGTGGCGCACCACCCGGGCGAACCGCGGGGCCGGCCCGGTGGGGTAGCGGGGGCTGCGCTGGAGGCCGTCGAAGGCGACCTCGGCGACCGGTTCCGGCCGGACCGGCACCGTCGGGGCGTCCCGCCCGGTCTCCCGGGCGAGCGATTCGGCGGTCTGCCAGGCGAGCTTCCGGTCGGTCAGCCCCTTGAAGGTCTTCGTGAGTCGGGGCCGGTCATCGCGCGCACAGCCGGTCCAGGGACGCGCGGCTCTCCTCGTCCGCGGCGCGGTAGACGAGAAGGCGCAGTCCCGGGTCCTGGAGCGGTAGCAGGACTTCGAAGTCGACGGTGATCACACCCTCGACCGGATGCCGCAGCACCTTCCGGCCGCGTCCGTTGACGCTGACCTCCCGCTCCGACCACAAGCGGGCGAAGTCCTCGTCCTGTGTGACGAACTCGTCGATGAGGCCGGACAGTTCCCGGTCCTCCGGGTGAGCGGCCCAGGCCGCGCGCAGGTGGGCGATCCCGTCCCGCAGCGCCTGCTCCCGGTCGGCGTAGAAGCCGCGCATCGCCGGGTACAGCAGGCACAGCCGCATCGCGTTGCGCCGTGACGGCGGCACGGCCTCGAAGCCCGGTAGCAGCCGAGCCATTTCGGGGGTCCAGGCGAGGATGTCGTAACGGTGGTCCAGCAGCATGGCCGGCAGCGGCGAGAGGTCACCGACCAGGCGGGCCAGCGACGGCGCCGCACTGGCGGCCGGCCCGCCGGTGGTGCCGGGACGGCGGCGTCCGGCCAGGTCGAACAGGTAGTCCCGTTCGCTCGCATCCAGGCGCAGTGCCCGGGCCAGCGCCGCCAGCACCCCCGCGGAGGGCCGCAGCCCCCGGCCCTGCTCCAGCCGGACCACGTAGTCGGTGCTCACCCCGGCCAGCTCGGCGACCTCCTCGCGGCGCAGCCCCGGCGTCCGCCGGGCCCGCCGATGCGACGGCAGGCCCAGCCGGCCGGGGTCGAGGCCTTCGCGCCTGCTCCGCAGGAACGCGGCCAACTCCTGGGCGGGGTCCATGGTTCGGGTCGTCATGACCGGTCCAACCGCCAGGGTGGGACCGCTCTTCCCAGGAAGTGCCCTCCCTTATCCGGGGCCGCCGCCGCCACAGACTCGGTCCCGGCAACGGAACACGAGCACACGCGAGCACAGGAGAACCTGATGGCACTGGCCCTGGACGACTACCGGCTGCTGGGCCGCTCGGGACTGCGGGTCTCACCGCTGGCCCTGGGCACCGCGACCTTCGGCACCGAATGGGGGTGGGGCGCCGAACGGGCCGAGGCCCGAAAGCTGTTCGACCGCTACGTCGGGCTCGGCGGCAACCTCCTCGACACCGCCGACACCTACACCGAGGGCAGCTCCGAGCGCCTGCTCGGCGAGTTCGCCCACGAGGAGCGCGAACGCCTGGTGCTGGCGACCAAGTACTCGACACTGCGTCGCCCCGGCGACCCGAACTCCGGGGGCGGGCACCGCAAGGCGCTGTTCGGCTCGGTGGAGGGCAGCCTGCGGCGGTTGGGCACCGACTACCTCGACCTGCTGTACCTGCACGTCTGGGACTTCCGGACGCCGGTGGAGGAGGTGTTGCGCGGCCTGGACGACCTGGTCAGGCAGGGCAAGGTGCTGTACGTGGCGATCTCCAACACCCCGGCCTGGCAGGTGTCCCGGATGCAGGCGATCGCCGACCTGCGCGGCTGGTCACCGCTGGTCGCGTTGCAGGTCGAGTACAGCCTGATCGAACGCACCGCGGAGCGCGACCTGATCCCGATGGCCCGGGAGCTGGGCCTGGGCGTGGTCCCGTACTCGCCGCTCGGCGGCGGGGTGCTCAGCGGCAAGTACGGCCGGCAGGACGTGGGCGCGACGGGCGCCGGTCCCGACGGGAGCACCCGTCGGAGCCACAACCTCGCCCTGGGCACCCTCACCGAACGCAGCCTCGGCGTGGCCGGGGTGGTCCGGGAGCTGGCCGGCGAGCTGGGGCACACCCCGGCCCAGGTGGCGCTGGCCTGGACGCTGCGGAAGCCGGGCGTGACGAGCACGCTGCTCGGCGCCCGCACCCCCGCCCAGTTGGAGGACAACCTGGGCGCCCTGGCGGTCGAGCTGACGGACGCCGAACTGGCCCGGCTCGACGCGGCGGGCGCGATCGCCCTCGGTCAGCCGCACGACCTGCTGGCGAGCGAGCCCATCCGCCAGGTGACCACGGGCGGCCTGCGAATCGAGACCCGCCGCTGACGGCCGGTGCCGTTCCGCTGTGCGTCCCGGAAAGCGGCACCGCCGGGCCCCCACCAGGGCCCGGCGGTGTCCGCGCTTCGAGGGGGTGCGATCAGGCGTTCATGAACTCGCCCACCCGCAGGGCCCGCTTCACGATCCGGACGTCCCCGACGTACCCGTGGAACACCTTGTCCAGCACCCCCGCGTACGAGTAACCGCCCAGCATCCACGGCCGCCCCAGCGTGGTCAGCCCGACGGCGGGCGTCGCCGGGTTGCGCGCCACCTCGCAGCCCTCGACGTACATCCGGCTGAGCTTCCCGTCGTTGACCACCGCGACGTGCCACCACCGGTCCAGCGGCAGCTGGTGGCCCCAACAGGTGGACGCCCCCGTCTGGTTGAGCGGGTAGACGCACCACTGGAGGGCCGGCGCCTCGGAGACGCTGAGCGTGACAAGCGGCTCCTCGGCGTCCGTCCCCGGCCCGTTCTTGCCCGCCTCGCCGCTCATCCCCCACCGACTGAGCAGGGCGGACCAGCGGCTGCGCGCCGAGTCCCAGTCGGCGGGCAGCTTGAAGAAGGCCTCGACGGTGAAGCCGCGCTCGAAGGTCTCCCGGTTCAGCGGCGCGCCGGGCGCGGTCTGGAGGTAGCCGCCGCGGACCGGCGACCGGGTGCCCCGGAACAGCAGACTGCCGTGGCCCGGCTGGTCCGGGTGGTGCTCGGCGGACCAGCTGAGCGCGCCGTCGGGCGTGCCGGGGGCGCACTGCCAGAGCAGGTCGTTGCCCTGCCCGGCCAGGTCCTTGACGACCTGCTGCGGGGAGACGGCCGTCCCGTCGCCGCCGCCGTTGTCGAACCGCCAGTAGGCCACCGTGTCCCGGACCAGCAGCTCGCCGGCCCGGCGCGCCGGGCGCTGCGGGACGGGCGCGAAGCCGGCGAAGCGGCGGTCGAAGTCGATCGCCAACGAGAAGCGGTCCACGTCGGAGGTCAGCTCGGCGTGCTGGGCGGCCAGCGCGTTGCGCTCCTCGGCGGCGATCTGCTGGATCCACGGCGAGAAGGTCGACACGTCGACGGTGTCGCGGTCGAGGTCGAAGCGGTACGCCCGGATCATCGCCGCGCCGCCGTAGTAGCGGTCCTGGTAGTTGGCGATGTGGACGTGCACGTCGTGGCCGGCCCTGTTCTTCAGCACGGTGCGCCCGGGCGGCCAGTAGTGCCCGTTGACGGTCAGGAAGATCTGGTCGTTGCCGCTGATCAGCCGCTCCCAGAGCCGCTTCCCGTAGTCGGACAGCTCGGCGCGGCCGCTGTCGTCGGCGTGCGCCAGGTCGTGGGTGGTGAGGATCACCGGGAGCCCGGGGGCGGCCGCGATCGCCGCGTTCGCCCAGGCGAAGCCCGCGTCGGAGAGCCTCCAGTCGAGCGAGAGCACCATCCAGTCGCGCCCGGCCGCCCGGAACACGTGGCAGGTGTTGTAGCCGTCCGGGCTGGAGCCGCGGTACCCGGCGGTGCGGGCGGCCCTGGCCTTGCCGAAGGTCTCCAGGTACGGGGTGCTGCCGCGCTGGTCGTCGGTCGAGGAGCGGACGTCGTGGTTGCCGGCCAGCACGCCGTAGGCCGCGCCCGCGTCGTCCAGCAGGCCGAACACCTTGGTGACGGCGGCGTACTCGACGGCCAGCCCGTTCTCGGTGACGTCGCCGAGGTGGGCCAGGAAGACGATGTTGTCGTCCGTCCCGTCCTCCCGGTTGACCCCGCCGTCCAGCACGTGGCGGACCGAGGCCTCCAGCGGCGCGGGGTGGATCCGGTCCTGGTCGAACAGGTACTGGGTGTCCGGCATGACGACCACGGTGAACTGCCGGGCGTCCGGGTCGGGCTGCCAACGCCCGTGCCCCTTGCCCTTCTTCGGCTTCTTCTCGGCCGCGCCGGGCCCGCCGGCCGCGTCGGGCCCGGCCGCCTGCGCGGGCACCGCGCCGAGCAGCCCGAGCCCGGCGGTGCCGACCCCCGCGCCCACCAGGCCGGCCCCGCGCAGGAACCGGCGCCTGCCGGCCGCGGCGGGCCCCTCCCCGTCGAGGTCGGCGGTCCGCGGGCAGCCGCACTCGTGCTCGGTCCCCTGGTCGTCGTGCATGTTCGCTCCCGGAAGTGGTTTGGGCCCTGACGGTAGGTACCGGGATTGGTCGGAGACCGTCGGCCGGGCCACGCTCCGCTGAACAGCGGCCGAACCCGACGGGTGCTCATGTCCGTCCGGCCGACCTGCCCGGCCGGTGCGCCCGGGGTGCGCAGCCGCACGGACCGGCCGTAGAACGGAGGGGAAGGCCACGGACGGAGTCGTCACCGGGACGAAGCCGTCCGCCGAGAGACGGAGGAGGTGGCTGCCGTGGGACTGCCCCTGGCCGCCGGGCACGTGCTGGTACGGCTCGGCGACGGCCCCCAGGAGTCGGCGGAGGCGGTGCTCGACGCGCTGGAGGCCGCGTTCCCCACCCACACCGGGCGCGGCCGGACCCGGATCGGCAACGTCTGGGAGGACCCGGCCACCGTGACCTCGGAGGGCACCCGGGTGGTGGCCCGGCCCCGGATCACCCGCACCCCCACCGGCCCCGCGCCGATTCCCTCGACGAGCCTCTCCCAGTCCTTCGACGCCCACCGGGCGGGCTCGCCCGGACCCCCGGCCGCGCTGGCCGGCGAAGTGGCCGCGGACCTGCTCGGCCGCCCCGAGGACGTCGAGCGGGTACTGCGCGTCCTCTCCGGACTCTGCCGGACGCGGGAGCGCGGCCGCGCGGAACAGGGACCGCAGCTGGCGGTCCGGCTGCGGCTCGGGGCTCCCGGGTGAGTGCCCGGCGGGGGTGTGCCGACGCCGGGCCCGGGTAGGCGCGTCGGCGGAAGACCACCGGCCGACTCCGTTCGGGGGCCGTCATGGCCGTACAACGAAGAGCAGGAACGCAACACGGGGGCAGCGCCCACCGCCGGACCGGCGAGCGCCACGACTTCCCGCACGCCCCGCAGGGCCCCGGCCGGACCACACCGCAGCTCAGACCCCAGGAGACGGTGCGCCGGGGCACCGAACCGGTGACCGCCCGTTCGGACCTGGAGCTGCGGCGGCTGCTGTCCCGGGTCTTCCTGGTCCTGTTCGTCGGCGGGACGGCCGCCTTCGCCGTGCTGGCCGCGCTGGCGAACCCCGGCCCGGCCCCGAACCAGGGGAGCTACGCCTTCTTCGCCGCCCTGTGCGCCGGGTTCGCCGGTATCGCCGCGCTCGACCTCCTGGTGATCCGGCGCCGCCTGGCAGCGGGCCAGGGCCGCGACCGGGCCGGCCCCGCGGGCACGCCGCGGACCGGGACCCCGGGGCGGCCCGGCGCCGACCGGCGGCGCTGAACGGGCATCCGCGCCGGGCGGTCGCGCCCGGTGATCCCGCGAGCGGGCCGGACACCGCCTCGCGGACGGACCAGCCGGGCCTGGCGGAATCGGGCCGGGCGGGCCGGACGGCACCCGGCCACGGCCACCGGCGGGCCACAACCATCCCACCGGGTCTGGCCCGGTGGCCGTTCGGCAGGGCCCGGGTTTGCATGGACTGACCCAGCCCCCAGCGATCCGGAGGTAGCGCCGTGTACGAGATGTGGGCCGAGCACGACCCGGCGGTGTCCCCGCCCGCCGTGGTGTGGCACGTGGTGGCGAAGGACGACGCGTCCTCCTCGCTGTGCGGGCGGTTCCTCGAACCCTCCCAGCGCGTCGTCCCGGCGGCGGACGGTGCCGGTGCGGCCGGGCCTGACCGGTACTGCGACCCCTGCCTGGTCACCGTGCGCGAGGCGTTGGCCGCCACCGCCCGGTGACCGTCCGACGCCCTTCCGGCACGCGGCACGGCGGCGTGCTCACGGCTCACGGCTCACGGCTCACGGCTCACGGCTCACGGCAGCGGAACCGCCAGCAGGCACGGGTGTCGACTGCCGGCTCCGGGAGCGGCCAGGACGGTGGCCACCTCACCGGTGATCTCCACCCGGAGGCAGCCGTCGGAACTCTCCCAGACGAAGCTCCCGTCGGGTCCCAGCGTCTGCGTCTCGTGCACGACGACGACGGACGGCGGCGCGTGCCCGCCGACCGGGCCGGGGAGCGTCACCGCGTAACGGCGGATGAGGCTTCTCATCACTGCCTCCTGCTCTCCCCACCCGGTGTCCGCGACCTCCGCCGGCCATCCGCCGGTGCACGGGGGACCCGTGTCGATCCGCGTCTGCCCCGCCCCGGCGCGATGACACACCGCTGAGCGGAAAACCTCGCCGCATCCGGTCGACCGGATGCGGCGGCCCGCAGAGCGGACCGCCCTGACATGGGCCATCGTGGCGTGAGACGACACCCGGCCGAGCCCGAGGAGACCGCCCGTGGGAGTGAACGGCGCCGGACCCGGCCGACGGCCCGTGCCGCTGGGCAGCCGCCGTCCCCGGGTGTCGGCACGCCGGGCCCCGGCCGGAGCCCCGGGCCCGGCTGTGGAGCGCGTCCCGGCCGGGCTGCGGACGGCCGCCGGGTACACCTGGCGGCTGGTGCTGCTGGGGCTGGCCGTCTACCTGCTCGTCGACGTCCTCACCCGGCTCGAACTGCCGGTGGTCGCGCTGTTCATCGCGCTGGTCATCACCTCCGTGCTGCGCCCGCCGGTCGACCTGCTGGCCCGGGTGACGCCCCGCTCGCTCGCCGTCCTGCTCGTCCTGCTCTGCACCATCGCGCTCGTCGGCGGGATCCTGGCGCTGGTCGGCACGACCGTCGCCGGCGAGTGGGGCCGGCTGGGCAACGAACTGCGCGGCGGGCTGGCCCGGATCGACCACTGGCTCACCGGCGCCCCCTTCCACCTGCGGCCCGGCACGGTCACCGATCTGCGGGCCAAGATCGGCGAGTTCATCTCCGCCCACCGCTCCACGCTGCTCAGCACCGCTCTCAGCGGCGCCGGCCGGATCGTCGAGCTGGTGACCGGGCTGGCGCTCGCGGTGTTCTGCTCGGTGTTCTTCCTGCACTCCGGCCACCGGATGTGGTCCTGGGCGCAGCAGCAGCTGCCCGTGCGGAGCGGCTCGGTCTGGGACCGGGCCGGTCGCGTCGCCTGGCGCACCTTCGCGGGCTACACCCGGGGCGTGCTGATCGTGGCGGCCTCCAACGCCGTGCTGGTCGGCATCGCGCTGGCGATCCTGCGCGTGCCCCTGGTCATGCCGCTGATGGTGCTGGAGTTCGCGGCGACCCTGGTCCCGCTGATCGGCTCCCCGATCGCTCTGGCGGTCGCCGCCGTGGTCGCCCTCGCCGCCCGCGGCCCGGTGATCGCGCTCCTGGTTCTCGCGCTGATCGTGGTCATCGGCCAGATCGAGGGCCACCTGCTGCATCCGCTGGTGCTCAGCTGGTCCGTACGGATCCACCCGGTGGCCATCGCCGTGTCGGTGGCCGGCGGGGCGGTGCTGGCGGGGGTGCTGGGTGCGGTGGTGGCGGTGCCGGTGGTGTCGGTCGGCTGGGCGGTGCTCGGCGAGCTTCGCGACGGCGGCTCGGCAGGCCGGTCGAGGGCGCGGGCCCCCGCGTCGGGCGGGCCGCCGGGCGGCGGAGCGGACGAGGGCCGGCGCCCGGGCCGGCGCGAGGAGGGCCGGCCCGGCGGATGAGCGGGCGTCGGCGCCGCCCGGCCCGGCGGGTCCGTGACGCGGGCAGGGCGGCCGGGTCCGGGATGGCCGGGGACCGGTTGACCTGGCAGGATTCCCGCTGACCGGTGTCGCGGGGGGCCGCTCGGCGGCTCTCCGATCGGCACTCCCCGCAACCGAAGGACCACCCCGTGACCACTCCCACCACCGTCGTCGTCGAGCGGGCGGACGACCGGAACCGGTACGAGATCCTCGTCGACGGCAAGCTCGCCGGCTTCACCGAGTACCGGGACCACGACGCCCAGCGCGTCTTCTTCCACACCGAGATCGACGAGGCCTTCGCCGGCCAGGGCCTCGCCTCGCGCCTGGTGCGGGAGGCCCTCACCGACGTGCGCGCGACCGGGAAGCGGATCGTGCCGATCTGCCCGTACGTCGCCAAGTTCCTGCTGAAGCACGAGGAGTTCGGCGACATCACCGACCCGGTGACCCCGGAGGTCAAGGGCTGGCTGCGCACCCGGCTGTACTGACACTCGCCGCGGTACTGACGCACCCGGCTGTACGGACACTCCCGGCTGGGACGGGCCCGGGGCACCGCCCGCCCCTGGCCCGTCCGGCCCGTCCGACTGGCCCGTGCGACTGGTTCACCCGGCCCCGAGGTGGGGTCGTTGGGCCCTTGGCCGGAGGCCGTGGGGCCGAGATCCTGGTCGCCGGATTGCGCCGACTGGGAGTGGAAGGGCCTGGTGATGGGCGAGTTGGTCATGGTGAGGGCGTTCGACGGACTGCCGGGCGAGGTGCTGGCCGAGGCACGGGCCCGGGTGGCCGCCGCGGCGGCCGCTCCGGGGGTCGGGACACTGGTGGAGGCCCTGCGGATCCGGCTCGCGGCCGTGGCCGGGGGTGTGCTGGCGCAGGTGAACGCCGAGGTGGACGGCCGGCGGGTGCGCGTCCAGGCCGCCGCGGCCGGGCCCGGCGACTCCCTCGACCGGGTCAGCGAGGCGCTGCGCGGCAGGATCAGGGCCGTCACCGGGGCCTGGGCCCCGCGCCCCTGGCCCGGCCACCGTGCGGCGGCGCCCGCCGGGCCGGCCGGGGAGACCGAGCTCACCGTGGTCCGGCGCAAGGAGCCCTCGCTGGTGTGGTGTTCGCCGGAGGCAGCCGCCCGGACCATGGACGCGATGGACTACGACATCCACCTGTTCACCGATCCGGCGACCGAGACCGACGCCGTGGTCTACCGGGTCGGGCCGACCGGCTACCGTCTCGCCCGTACCGTCGCCGCCGGTCCGGCCGGCCGCCGGACCTCGCCGATCACCCTCAGCCCGTACGGCGCGCCCCGACTGACGGAGGCGCAGGCCGTGGGCCGGCTGGCGGCCGCGGAGCTGCCGTTCCTGTTCTTCGCGCACCCCGCGAGCGGGCGCGGCCGGGTGCTCTACCGCCGCTTCGACGGCGGGCTCGGCCTGATCTCGGGGCGCGTCTGAGGGCCGACGGGCGCCTCCTCCACTGGGACACCCCCGCGCCCCCGCCGAGCGACGGCTCGACGGGGGTGCGGCGGGCGCCCGGGGCAGCGAACGTCACATGTTGATCATGTGCCCGGCGAGGCCGTGGATGGCCTCCTTGACCGCCTCGCCCAGGGTCGGGTGGGCGTGCACGTTGCGGGCGACCTCGTGGACGGTCAGGTCCCACTGCTGGGCCAGCGTCAGCTCCGGCAGCAGCTCGGTGACCTCGGGCCCGATCAGGTGGGCGCCGAGCAGCTCGCCGTGCTTGCCGTCGCTGATGACCTTGACGAAGCCGATCGGGTGGCCGAGGCCGTGCGCCTTGCCGTTCGCGGTGAACGGGAACTTGGCGACCTTGACGTCGTGGCCCAGCTCGCGGGCCTGCGCCTCGGTGTAGCCGAAGGAGGCGATCTGCGGCTGGCAGTAGGTGGCGCGCGGGATCATCGCGAAGTCGACCTCCATGGTCTCCGCCCCGCCGATGGTCTCGGCGGCGATCACGGCCATCGCCTCAGCGGCGTGCGCGAGCATCAGCTTGGCGGTCACGTCGCCGATCGCGAAGATGTGCTCGACGCTGGTGCGGCCGCGGCCGTCCACCGCGATGGCGTTGCGGTCGGTGAGCTTGACCCCGGTGTTCTCCAGGCCGTAGCCGTTGACCCGCGGCGCGAAGCCGATCGCCTGGAGCACCTTGTCGGCCTCCAGCACCTTCTGCTCGCCGTCCTTGGTGACGGTGACCCTGACCTTGGCGTTCGGGTCGCTGTCGTCGATCGACTCGACCCGGGTGGAGGTCAGCACCTCGATGCCCAGCTTGCGGTACTGCTTGGCGAGTTCGGTGGAGACCTCGACGTCCTCCAGCGGCACCACGCGGTCCAGGAACTCGACGATGGTGACCTTCACGCCGTAGTTGTGCAGGACGTAGGCGAACTCGACGCCGATCGCGCCGGCACCCGCGATGACGATGCTCTCCGGCAGCTGCTCGGTGAGGATCTGCTCCTCGTAGGTGACCACGCGGTCGCTCAGGCTGGTGCCGGGCAGCAGGCGGGTGGTGGCACCGGCGGCGATGACGCAGTGGTCGAAGGTGACGACGTCGAAGCCGCCGCCGCTCAGCGCGACCTGGAGGGTGTGGTCGTCGACGAAGGTGCCCCAGCCGTCGTACTCGGTGATGCCGTTCTTCTTCATCAGGTAGTGGACGCCCTTGACCCGGCCGTCGGCCACCGAGCGGCTGCGCCGGAAGGCCTCGCCGAAGTCGAAGGTCACCTGGCCCTCGACCTTGATGCCGAAGGTCTTGGCCTCCTTGGTGAAGATGTGGGCGAGCTCGGCGTTGCGCAGCAGGGCCTTGGAGGGGATGCAGCCGACGTTGAGGCAGACGCCGCCCCAGTACTTGGCCTCGATGACCGCGACCTTCAGACCCAGCTGGGCCGAACGGACGGCGGCGGTGTAGCCGCCGGGGCCCGCGCCGAGGACGACGACGTCGTAGTGCGTGCTCATGTTGCTGACTCCTCCGAGGGTGTCACGGTGTCGTGATCTCGGTCCCATGGTGTCAGGACCGGGCTCGGCGCACCCATCGGGTCCCGGCGGATGCGCACCGGGCGGCACCGTACCGGCCCCGGGCCGGATTGTCAGTGGTCTCCGCTACGTTGGCCGCACCCGCACCCACCAGGGGCGATGCCGGAGGGAGGTCCCGGATGGAGTCGTCGCGTACGGCGGTCGGGTGGGCCCGCCGGCCGGAAGCGGCAGCGGGCCCACCCGGGCGTCAGGCCGTCACGTTGTGGGAGCTGCCTCCGCTCGGGCCGCTGATACCCGTCGCCTCGCCGGGCGCCGCCTTGGCCGCCGGGGGCTTGGCCGGGACGGGCTTGCGGAGCGAGGACAGGTCCCAGGCGTAGGTGCCGACGGCGTTCGCGATCACGTCGATGTTGACGTCGAAGACGCGCATGTCGATGTTGCCCAGGTTGTCGCAGGCCTTGTGGTAGCACGAGTCGTACGCGAGTCCGGCCGTGCCGCCGTAACGGGCCGCCTGCTCGGGGGACTTGAACTTCTCGGCGCCGGTGTCGGTGCCGCCGGCCGGGATGCCCGCGTCGATGAACGGACCGTAGTCGGAGCGGCCGTCGAAGGCGGTCGGGTCGTGCGGCAGGCGCCGGCCGTCCAGGTAGCCGTTGATGTCCCGCTCCAGCTGCGCCGAGCCCTCGGGCCCGGCGTCGCCACCGGCGCTGCCGGAGCCGTTGTAGACGAACTGCGCGTAGTTGGGGGATGCGATCATGTCGAAGTTGAGGTAGAGGCTGACTTTCTTCTTCTCCGCGTCGGAGAGGGAGTTGACGTACGCCTCGGCACCCTTGAGGCCGAACTCCTCGGCCGACCACCAGGCGAACCTGACCTTGTTCTTCACCGGGTGGGCACCGAGGTTCTTGGCGACCTCCAGGACGCCGGCCGTGCCGGAGCCGTTGTCGTTGATGCCCGGTCCCTCGGGGACGGAGTCGAGGTGCGCGCCGACCATCACGGTGTTGTCCGGGTCTCCGCCGCGGGTCTCGGCGAGGACGTTCCAGGTCCTGCGCTGCTCCATGAAGGTGCGGATGTCCAGGGTCACCCGGACGGGCCCGGCGGCTGCCTGCGCGGCCAGCGCCTCGCCCGCGGCCATGGTGATCCCGCCGGTCGGGATCTTCCCTGCCGTCGGCTCGCCGAGCGTCCCGTTGAGGCTGCCCTCGATGTTGTTGTAGACGATCGCCCCGGACGCGCCCGCGGCGGCCGCGGCGGCCTGCTTCTCGGCGAAGCTGCATCCGCCGCGGCGGATCAGGGCGATCTTCCCGGTGAACGCGCCCGCCGGGTAGTCGGCGGGGGTGCAGCCGGTGGCAGCGCCGACCGGAGCGACCGCCAGGTCCGCGGTCAGGCCCGCGTCCGGACCGCTCACCGAGTACGTCATCGCGACCACCGGCACCGACTCGGCCTTCGGGGACACCACGTCGAGGCGCTCCGAGCGGGCCTCGAAGAAGGTGTACACGAATTCCTGCTTGGACACCTTCAGTCCGGCCCGCCGGGCCTGCTCGTAGACGTAGTCCACGGACTGGTCGTGCCCCTTCGAACCGGCCACCCGGGTACCGCCGTTGCGGTCCGCGATCCGCTGGAGCGCGGCCAGGGTGGCGCGGGCGTCGCGGGCGCTGCTGGCCTCGACCAGCCGGGAGGCCAGCCTGGCACCCTTGCGCGCCGGGTCCGGGTCGGCCGAGGCACTGCCCGCACCGGCCAGCAGCAGCGGGGCGACCAGGGCGGCGACGGTCAACGCGGCGCCCGCGCCTCGCCGGGTGACGGCGGTTCGGGGGCGTCCGGTCGGCGTGACGCGGTCGTACGGGGTGGAACGGTCGAACGGGGAAATGGAGCGACGGGTGCGCAGCATCAAGGCAACTCCTTCCGACGGGCCGTGAGGTCATGATTTGACATGATCGGAATCGTGTTGCCAAGCCTTTACGCACACCTTGCGGGATGCGGACTCCCGCTCGCGCGGCGATATTGGAGGAGTGGGGGCGTCTCATCCAGGAGTGTGACCAGATGTCCATGATGGATAAGCTCAAGAACCTGCTGAAGGGCCACGAGGACCAGGCCGACAAGGCCGTCGACAAGGCGGGCGACGCCGTCGACCAACGCACTCAGGGCAAGTACAGCGGTCAGGTGGACTCCGCCCAGGAGCAGCTGAAGAACCAGTTCCGCGACCAGCCGCCGTCGCAGCAGTAACGGGCCCGACCGGCGCCGCTACCGGAGCGCCCGGCCGCTCCTCCGTCCGGGCGCTCCACCCCGGCCCTCCGTCCCGGCCCGGCCGCCCGGCCGGGCCGGGGTCAGGCTTCGTGGCTCCCGGGGTCCGGCTCCCCGGGGCGGCTCCCGACGCCGTTCCCGGCGGTGTTCCCGCCGTCGGCGCCGTCGCGACCGGAGTTCCCGTCGCCCGTCCCGCAGTTCTCGCAGGAGCCCGGGCCCGGCCGCTCGCGCAGCCGTCCGCACTCCGGGCACACCCGGTCCAGCCAGCAGGCCGGCTCGCCGCCTTCGCCCATGCCGTCGATTCTGCCGGGGCATCCTCACGAGCGCGAGTAGACACTGTCTACGGCAGCTGGTAGACAGTGTCTCATGACCGAACAGGAGCAGGACCTGCGGGCCCGACTGGTGGCCGCCGGCGTGGAGCTGGTGGCCGAGGGCGGCGTCCAGGCGCTCGGCCTGCGCGAGATCGCCCGCCGCGCCGGGGTCTCGCACGGCGCGCCCCGCCGCTACTTCCCCACCCACCGCGAGCTGCTCGCCGCCATCGCCCAGCAGGGCTTCGGCAGGCTCACCGACACCCTCGCGGGCGCCGACGCGCTCGCCGCCGGCACCGGCGGCGACGCGCGCACCCGCCTCGACGGGCTCGCCCGCGCGTACCTCGGCTTCGCCGCCGCCAACGCCGGCATGTTCGAGCTGATGTTCCGTCACGACCTGCTGGAGGGCAGCGGCGCCGAGCTGCGCCGGACCACCCTGCCGCTGTTCCTGACCTTCGTCGGGCTGGTCGCCGAGGCGCACCCGCGGTCGGACGATCCGACCACCGCCACCGCGGCCCTCTGGTCCAACCTGCACGGCCTCGCCCAGTTGCGCACCTGGGGCAGCCTGCGGCTGATCACCGGCAGCGAGTCCGTCGAGCCGCTGCTGAGCGCCGTACTGGACGCGCATCTCGGCCCGGCCGCCCGGTGAGGCCGCGGCACCGCCGGGGGCTCGTCCTCACCGCGAGCATCACCGGCGCCGCCCTGGTCGCCGTCGACGGCACCGCGCTGACCGTCGCCCGGCCCGCCCTCCAGCACGACCTGCACGCCTCCGTCACGGCCGTCCAGTGGGCCGGCACCGGCTACCTGGTCGCCGTCGCCGCCCTGCTGGTCTTCGCCGGCCGGCTGGGCGACCGCTACGGACACCGGCGGGTGTTCATTCTCGGGGTGACGGGCTTCGCCGCCTGCTCGCTCGGGATCGCCCTCGCGCCCGGCATCGGCTGGGTCATCGCGCTGCGCGTGGTCCAGGGCATGACGGGCGCGCTGCTGCAACCCGCCACCCTGGGCATGCTGCGGGCCACCTGGCCCGCCGACCGGCTGTCCGGGCCGATCGCGGTCCGCACCGCCGCCATCGGGCTCGCGGCGGCGGCCGGGCCGCTGGTCGGCGGGGCGCTGACCGCGCACTTCGGCTGGCGGTCGGTCTTCGTGCTGGGCCTGCTGCCCGCCGCGGCCGCCCTGCTCGCCGGCCTCGCGGTACCCGCCGGGGCCGGCACCTCCGAGGCCCGCCCCGCGAGGCGCGCGCCCGGCGCCGGGCTCGACCTGCCCGGCGCCGCCCTGCTCGGGCTCACCCTGGCCTGTCTGGTGCAGAGCCTGGTGGCGATGCCGGACGCCGGCCGGCCGGCGGGCCCGGTGCTCGGCCTCGCCGCGGCGGGCGCCCTCGCCCTGCTCCTGGCACGGCACGAGCGCCGCACCGCCCACCCGCTGCTGCCTCCAGAACTGCTCCGCTCGACGGCGGTCGCACCGCCGCTCGGTGTGCTGCTGGCGGCCTCGGCGGCGCTCCAGGGCACGCTCTTCCCCGCCACCTACTTCCTCCAGGACGTGCTCGGGCTCGACCCCTTGCAGAGCGCCGTGCGGGCGGCGCCGCTCGCGTTGACGATGATCCTCGCGGCCTCCTGCTCCGCCTGGTCGACGAGGCGTCACGGCGAGCGGGCGGTGGTCCTGTCGGGAATGACGCTGGTCACCGCGGGGGCACTGCTGACCGCGTGCCTCGGGCCCGGTTCGGGGACGGTCGCGATCGGTGGCTGCTTCGCGCTGCTCGGCGCCGGCTTCGGCGCCGTGATGGCCACCGCCACCGCTGTCGTGGTCCGTGGCGTGTCCGCCGCCCGGGCCGGGGTCGCGGGCGGGTTGCAGCAGACCGTGCTGAACATCGGACCGGCACTGGGCATCGCCCTGGCCACCACCGTCGCCGGCCACACCGCCCCGGGCGCGGCGCTCGCACCGGCCGCCCTCGCGATGGCGGTGCCGGCCGCCCTGGGGACGCTGCTCGCCGTACGGCTGCCCGGCCGGGCGGCAGTTCCGGCGGCCCGGCCGGAGCCCGTCGCGCATCCGTGACCCGGCGCCCCGCCCGTCACGCGGCCGGGCCGGCGACCGTCACGCGACCGGGCCGGTGCGCGTCACCCGGCCGCGCCCGGCGCCCGTGCCGTCACACGCCGGTGACGCCGTCGATGCACTCCCTGAGCAGGTCGGCGTGGCCGTTGTGGCGGGCGTACTCCTCGATCAGGTGCACCAGGATCCAGCGCAGCGAGACGCTGTCCGCGCCGAGCACCGCCGCGGCCTGCGGGGAGAGCGGGCCGGCCGCCTCCAGCGGCTCCTCCGCGATCAGCTCCCGCCCCCGGTCGACCTCCGCGTTCCAGTCCGCCAGCGCCTCGGCCATTCCGCGCGCCGGGTCCAGTCCGTAGCCGTCCGCGTTGTCCTGGCCGTACACCGGCGGAACCTCCCGGCCGGCGAACACCCGCTGGTGCCAGTTGCGTTCGACCTCGGCGAGGTGCTGGACCAGACCCAGCAGGGTCATCGTCGACGGCGGGACGGCCGCCAGCCGCACCTGCCGGTCGTCGAGCCCGGCGACCTTGCCCGCCAGCGTCGCCCGCTGGAAGTCCAACCAGGTTTCCAGCATGGCGCGTTCGGCGGCGTGCGGGGGCGGGATCGGCCGCCCGTCCGGAGTGATGGCCATGGCCTTCACTCTGGCACACCTCCCACCGCCTCCGACCGGGCCGCACCTCAGAGATCCCGGCGGCCCGAGCAGCCCCGCCGAGGCTGCGAGTTCACGGCCCTCCCGCCGGCCGGCCCGCCCGGCACCGGAGAGAGATGCATCGTTTCGATGCACATCGACAAGAGGTAGCATGAGCGCCCCGCAGTGCGCACTCCGACCGAAGGGCTCCAGCCGTGTTGACGCTCGCGATCCTCGGCTTCCTGTACGACCGGCCGATGCACGGCTACGAACTCAAGTCCCGGATCACCGCGCTGACCGGCCACGTCCGACCGGTGAGCGACGGCGCGCTCTACCCCGCCATCGCCCGGCTGGAGAAGGCCGGGATGCTGCACCGCCACACCGAACCGGGCAGCGGCGCCGCACCGCGGCAGACGTTGGAGCCCACGCCGGCGGGACGGGCCGAACTGCTGCGCCGGCTGGCCGACCCCGAGCAGTCGGAGATCACCGACCAGATCCGCTTCTTCACCGTCACCGCCTTCCTGCACCACCTCGCCGACCCGTCCCGGCAGGCCGCCGTCCTGCGCCGCCGGCTGGCCTTCCTCGACGCACCGAGCAGCTTCTTCCACGACGGAGCCGGCCTGCCGGTGACCGCCGAACGCGAGCCGAACCCCTTCCGGCGCGGAATGCTGCTCGTCGCCAGGGCCTCCACGGCGGCCGAGCGGACCTGGCTGACCGGCACCGTCGCGGAGCTGGAGCGGCCGGGCGGGACGGAGCCCGCGGAATCCCCCGCACACGGAGGGAACCCGGGGCTTCGGAACGCCAGGCGGACCAGGTGAACCGGTAGCGAAAACGAAGGGACGCACCCCTGCCGAACAGCGGAGCGAAGAAGCGGATTCGGGCCGTTCCACATCTGGTTCCACCGGGCCCCCGCATCGCTATGATGATCGGCCTCACGTCCTCGGCGTCCCTCCGCGGCGTGATCCGCCACCGCGCTCCGCCATCCCCCTGGAGGCCGCCGTGCCCACTGCCGAGACCGCGGCCGAGGCCGCCGTCCACCCCGCGCCCCTGAAGCGGGACGACATTCCCGGCTGGTTCTTCAGCCTCGACCGGGCCGCCTTCGTCCACCTGCTGTCCGCCCAGAGCGAGGCCGGCCTCACCGGCGACATCCTGGAACTCGGCAGCTACCTGGGCCGCAGCGCCGTCCTGCTCGGCGACCACCTCCGGCCCGGCGAGCGGCTGACGGTCTGCGACCTGTTCGACTCCGACGCGGGCGACGCGGACAACGCCGCCGAGATGGCCATGTCCTACCGCAAGACCCTGACCCGCAGCGCCTTCGAGGCCAACTACCTCGCCTTCCACGGCGCGCTGCCCGAGATAGTGCAGGCGCCGACCTCCGCGCTGGCCGACGGCCGCATCCCCGCGGGCAGCTGCCGTTTCGTCCACGTGGACGCCTCGCACCTCTACGAACACGTCGCCGGGGACATCGCCGTGGCCCGCGCCGCGCTCGCCGGGAACGGCCTGGTCGCCCTGGACGACTACCGCTCCGAGCACACCCCCGGGGTCTCGGCCGCGGTCTGGGAGGCGGTCTTCACCGGCGGGCTGCGGCCGGTCCTGCTCACCCCGATGAAGTTCTACGGCACCTGGGGCGACGCCGCGGCCGCCCGGGCGGTCCTGCTGGAGCGCGACTGGCAGGCCGAGGGCTACACCGTCGACGACGACAGCATCGCCGGCACCCGGGTGCTGCGCCTCAACTACCGGGTCAAGGCCCCGGTCCAGCGCTCCGCCTCGCGCCGGCTCGCCATGGAACTGCTGCCCCCGGTCGCGACCAAGGCCACCCGCAGAATGCTCCGGACCCTGCGCGAGCGCCGCGCCGTGCCCCCGGTCCCGAGCGCGTGACCCCCACCGGGGCCCACCCCTCACCGGTCGGGCCCCGGCATCACCCTCCTCCCGCACGCACCCACGACCACCGCGGCCGACACCCGGTGCCCCCGCCGCCGCGGCGGCGAGCAGCGCCCGGTCCGGCCCGTCGAAGGCCGCCTCGCCGCGTCGCCATCACCCCGCTTGCCGTCCCCGCCCGCCCCGGCCGGCCGTGCCGCGAACACCGCCGCCCCGCCTCGGGGCCCAGCCCTGCGGCGACGCCGGGCGAGCATCATTCCGTCCAGAACGGTGCCAATTTCTCGGCTAAAAATATTTTCTACATGTCTTCACTCACACGAGGGAACCTCACTTAAAGATTTGCCCACGGAACGTTAAAGGGCGCATAGTGATGACACCTCAGTTTGGTCTGGCGAACACCAAGTTCAGGCAAAGTCATCCCCAGTGAGGAGAAGACCTTGTTCCACGGAATCACGGCATCGAACACCCCCGGCCAGCGGCTGCGCGAGGAGATCGCGGGCCCCGGGACGACGCCGTTGATCGGCGTCTACGACATGTACTCGGCCTCCATCGCGGCCGAGCACTACAACGGCATGTTCGTCTCCGGCTTCGGCTTCGCGGCCTCGTACTACGGGCTGCCCGACATCGGCTTCATCGCCTGGCCCGACATGGTGGCCTTCGTCGAACGGCTGCGCGGCGCCTTCCCCCGGCACCACCTGCTGGTCGACATCGACGACGGCTACGTCGATCCCGAGGTGGCCTGCCACGTGGTGCGCAGGCTCGAACGGATCGGCGCGTCGGGCGTGATCCTGGAGGACCAGAAGCGGCCGCGCCGCTGCGGGCACGCGGACGGCAAGATGGTGCTGCCGCTGGAGGAGTACCTGGAGAAGCTGGAGCTCGTCCTCGCCAACCGGACGGACCTGGTGGTGGTCGCCCGCACCGACGCCACCGAGGAGGACGACATCCTGCGCCGGGCCCGGGCGCTCGCCGCCACCGACGCCGACGTGGTGCTGGTGGACGGCGTGCGCAGCGAGGAGTGGATCCGGCGGATCCGCAAGGTGGTCGGCGACAAGCCGCTGCTGTTCAACCAGATCGCGGGCGGCAAGTCGCCCCGGCTGTCGCTCTCGGAGCTGTCGGGGCTGGGGGTGGACGTGGCCATCTACAGCACGCCGTGCCTGTTCGCGGCGCACCGGGCGATGGACGACGCGCTGGCCGGGCTGAAGAGCGCCGACGGCCGGCTGCCCGCCCCGGCCGGGGAGCGCGAGCAGGTCGGCGTGCGGGAGTCCACCGAGCTGCTGGAGCGCAACATCTCGCGCTCCCGCGGGCTGATGGCGGTGACGGCGTGAGCGCCGGGCTGCGCGGGCCCGCCCCGCCCTCGCCGGCCGCCGCTCTGCGGGCCACGGTCCTGGGGCTGGCCGGGGCGTGCGCCCTGCTCGCGGGGGCCGCGACCCCCGCTGCGGCGGGCGGTGGGCTGATCACGGTCGTGGACAACTCGAACGCCGACTCGTGGCTGGAGATCGACCGGACGGCCAACCTCCAGAACGGCAGCGGCTCGGCGGGCAGCGACCACGACGGCGCGGGCTCGCTGGTGGGCGGACTACTGGGGCCGGGATCCTCGTCCGGACCCTCGCTCCGCCCGGTGGCGGGGGGCGGCCCGTGACGGACCGGCCGGCGTGCCCGGAGCAGCCACCAGGGCTCCGGGCGCGCGGTGAACGGGCGCAGCCGGAGCGCGGCTCCAGGTCCCGCTCCGGCCCCCGCTCCCCCAGGCTGCTGCCGCGCTGGCTGGACCCGTACATGGCGGCACTGGCCGGGACGGTCGGGCTGGCCGCGCTGTTCCCGGCCTCGGGCGCCTCGGCACGGGTCGCCGAGGTGGCCTGCGATCTCGCGGTGGCGCTGCTGTTCTTCCTCTACGGCGCCCGGCTCTCCACCCGCGAGACGCTGGCCGGGCTGCGGCACCTGCGGCTGCACGGGCTGGTGCTGGCCGCCACCTTCGGCCTCTTCCCGCTGCTCGGGCTGGCCACCGCGCTGCTCACGCCCGTCCCGCTCACCGGGCCGTTGCAGACCGGGGTGCTGTTCCTCTGTCTGGTGCCTTCGACGGTGCAGTCCTCGGTGGCCCTCACCGGCGCCGCCGGGGGCAACGTCCCGGCGGCGATCTGCGCGGGCACGTACTCCAGCCTGGCGGGGCTGGTGCTGACGCCCCTGCTGGCGGCGTCGCTGCTGGGCTCACACACCGCCTTGTCCGCCGACGGACTGCTGCGGATCGGGCTCCAACTGCTCGCGCCCTTCCTGCTGGGGCAGTTGCTGCGGCCGTGGATCGGCGGCCTGCTGTCCCGGCACAAGCGGGTGCTCACTCCGGTGGATCGCGGCTCGATCCTGCTGGTCGTCTACACGGCGTTCAGCGCGGCGGTGTCCCAGGGCATCTGGCACCTGGCCACACCCCTCGCCCTGCTCGGACTGCTCGCGGTGCTGCTCGCCCTGCTCGCCGTCGCCCTGGCGGCCACCGGGCTCGGCGCGCGGCTGCTGGGGCTCGACGGGCCGTCCACCGTCGCGGCGGTGCTCTGCGGTTCGCAGAAGAGCCTGGCCAGCGGGCTACCGATGGCCACCGTCCTGTTCGGCACGGGCGCGGGGCTGATGGTGCTGCCGCTGATGCTCTACCACCAGCTCCAGTTGGTGGTCGGCACGGTCCTGGCCGGTCGCTGGTCGCGGGCACCGGAGACCGCCCCGGCCGGCCGGATACCGGCCGCGCTCACGGGACCGGACGCTCCGCCGGCGCCCGGGTGATCCCCCGGCGCAGCCTGGCCGAGGCACCGGGCTGCCGGCCGAGTCGGTGAGCACGTCCGGCCGACAGCTCGGGCCTCCGGGTCGGCTCCAGCACCACCGCGAACGGGTGGTGGCCCTCCGCCAGGCGGTCGCCCACCCGCCCACCCGCCCGTCCAACGCTTCGCGTGTGAGGGCGGGGTGGGCGGCGACCATCCGCAGGAGGCAGTTGTCGTTCCACGTGCTGCTGCGCCGAGCGTCCGGCGAGGCGAGCCGGTCGGTGATCGCGGCGGCATCGCGAGCGATCGTGTGCCGGGCGCACGGACAGCCGCCCGGCAGAGGCCCGGCCTGGTGGTGCGCTGCGACGAGTTCCCACCGCCGGCCAGGCCGCACTCCCTCTCGCCGCCGCTCTCATCCTGACCCGGATCCGTACCGAGGAGACAGGCCCCACGATGCGGGTCAGGGTCAGCGGCAGAGGGCCGTGTCGACCGCGTCGGTCAGGCGCTTGGCCGTGGGCGCGTCCGGGATGGTGGTGACGGTGATGTTGACGGCGCGGCCGTCCTCGGTGACGCCTCCCCGGGTCCGGTGGCCCGGAGAGGTGCCGCCGTGGCCCCAGACGAGGCCGCCGCAGGTCAGCGGCCTGCTCTGGATCCCCAGCCCGTAACGGACGCCGGGGCCCAGGAGCTCGGCCGGGACGGTGGTCCGCATCTGGGCGAGCTGGGCGGCGGGCAGCAGACGGCCCGTCAGGAGCGCGCTGTAGAAGGTGTTGAGGTCGGTGTTGGTGGAGACGACCGCCCCCGCGGACCAGGCCATCGACGAGTCCATCGCGGTGTAGTCGATCAGCGGCACGCCCGGGCCGGTGGTCAGGTAGCCGTGCGGGTGGGGCTCGCGGAGGGCGGTCTCCCCGGTGGCCGGGACGTAGGTGTGGCGCAGGCCGATCCGGTCGATGACGCGCTTGGTGACCTCCTCGCCGAAGGGGCGCCCGGTGACCTTCTGGATCAGCAGGCCGGCCACCAGGTAGTTGGTGTTGCTGTACAACCAGTCGGTCCCGGCGGGGAACAGTGCCTTCTGCGCCAGTGCCCCGTCGAGGAGTTCGCGCGGCTCGAAGTAGCGGTACTGGATGGTGGTGAAGTCGGTCAGCGCGGGGGCGTCCATGTAGTCGGGCAGGCCGCTGGTGTGCTGGAGCAGCTGGCGGACCGTGATGTTCCGGCCGTCGATGCCGTCGCCGCGCAGGAGACCAGGCAGGTAGGTGTCGATGTCCGTGTCGAGCCCGACCTTGCCCTCGGCGACCAGTTGAAGGACGACGACGGCGGTGAACGCCTTGGTGTTGCTGCCGGCCCGGATCTGCCCGTCGACGGGCACCTTGGCCCCGGTGGCCAGGTCCCCGACACCGGCGGTGTAGGTACGGCTGCGGCCGTCGCGCCCCTTGACGGTGGCGAGGGCGGCGGGCATCCCGTCCTCCTTCACCAGCGCGTCGAGGCGCTGCTGCACGACGTCCGGGCGCGGTGCGGCGGAGGCCGCGGTCGGGGCGAAGGCGGTCAGCGCGAGCCCGGCGGCAGCCGTGGCCGTGGTGGCGTACCGCACCATGCGGATGCGGCGCGCCGTGCGCTGCGGGGTGTGTTCGTTCATCGGGACTCCACTGCTGGGAAGGACGAGGGGCGGGTGCGAGGCGGGGCGGCCGGGTGGCCTGGACCGAAGGCCGACGCAGGCCACCCGGGGGGACGGTCAGCGGCAGAGCGCCTCGTCCACCGCCTGGTCCGCGTGCTTGCCGCCGTCGCCGCCGCCGTCGCCCGCGATCGTGGTCACGGCGATGTTCACGGAGCGGCCGTCCTCGGTGGTGCCGCCGAAGGTCTCGTAGCCCGGGATCGCCCCGCCGTGCCCCCAGGAGAGCCCGCCGCAGGAGAGCGGGCGGCTCATCAGGCCGAGGCCGTAGCGGACCCCGGGGGCGATCGCGTCGGCGGGGACGGTGGTACGCATCTGGGCGAGCTGGGCTGCGGGCAGCAGGCGGCCGCCGAGCAGTGCGCTGTAGAACCGGGTGAGATCGGTGTTGGTCGAGACCATCGCACCGGCCGCCCAGCCCCAGGACGGGTCCAGCTCCGTGTAGTCGCGCAGCGACCCGTCCGCGGCAGGCTGGTAGCCCTTGGGGTGGGCCTCGTGGATCGTCATGTCCCCGGGGACGGGGAAGTAGGTGTGGCGCAGGCCGATCCGGTCGATGACGCGCTTGGTGATCTCCTCGCCGAGCGGGCGGCCGGTGACCTTCTGGATGATCATTCCCGCCAGCAGGTAGTTGGTGTTGTTGTACTCCCACTGGGTGCCGGGCGCGAAGTGGGCCTTCTGGGCCAGCGCGGCGTCGAGGAGTTCACGGGGTTCGAGGTACTGCTTGGGGTTGCTGAGCACGCCGTCGCGGTTCACGTACTCGGGCAGGCCGCTGGTGTGCTGGAGCAGCTGACGGACCGTGATGTTCCGGCCGTCGAAGCCGTCGCCGCGCACCAGGCCGGGCAGGTAGGTGTCCACGCTCGCGTCCAGGTCCACCTTGCCCTCGGCGACCAGTTGAAGGACGACGACGGAGGTGAACGCCTTGGTGTTGCTGCCTATCCGCACCTGCCCGTCCACCGGGACCTTGGCCTTGCTGGCCACGTCGCCGACACCGGCGGTGTAGGTGCGGGTGCGGCCGTCGCGGCCCTTGACGGTGGCGAGGGCGGCGGGTACCCCGTCCTTCTGGACCAGGGCGTCGAGGCGCTGCTGCACGACGTCCGGCCGCGGTGCGGCGGAGGCCGCGGCCGGTGCCAGGATGCCGGCCACCACGGCGGCGGCCACGGCGGTCACGGTCGCCGCCGTCCCGCGCCGGCGACCGCCGAGACGGTTCGGACGGTGGTGCTGCGATGCGGTGTCGTTCACGGGAATACCCCCTGGTTAGGGCGCCGGACCTCTTCTCGGCGCCCTCCAAGAAGACCATCCGACGGACCGTCAATCCGTCCGCGCACAGGACGAGACCGCACCCGGGAACCTGCTCCGGGCCGGGGCCGGGCACAGGACCGTACTCCCGGGGGCCTATGGCTCTCCACCCGCGCCCGCTGGGCACCGGTCGACGACACCCGTCAACCATCGAGCGGGTGATCCGCAGGAAACGGCCGAGGCCTCTTGGCGCAGCGCGTCGGGGTCCGAGGCCCGGCCCGCGTGCGGGCGTTCTCGCCGAGGCCCGGCCCTGACCGGCCGGGCCTCCCGCCTGCCCCGGCGCACGGCCGCAGTCCCGCCACAGTCCTGTCCCGGGCGGCGATCAGGCCCCGCCGCTCCACTCCGGCCGCGCCCCGGGGCAGGGTCGTCCCTTCACCCCGCCGGATTCCTTCACCCTGCCGGATCCGTCGCGCCGTCCGGCCCGTTCAGGGCGTCGAGTTCGCCGGACAGGGCGTCCAGCCGCTGCCTGGGCAGTGCGCCGAGCGCGAAGGAGGCGAACTGCACCGGGGTGAGGCCTGCGATGACGGTGGCGGCCGGGCTGTCGATCAGGGGGCCGAGGTAGCGGCGCAGGACTTCCGAGGCTCGGGGGTCGGCCAGGAGCGCGGTCAGCGGGGTGTTGACGCCGAGCGGCCGGTCCGGGTACTCCTCGGCACGGGCGGGTGGTTGGAGGGCGGCGAGGGCTTGGGGGTGCTGGCGGCGGGCGAGCAGGTGCTCGCCGGTCACCGGGCCCTCGTGCGGCAGGCCGAGACGCTGGTACTGCTCCTCGGGAGCGTCGGCCGATCGCAGCTGGTCGACGAGCAGTCGGGCCATGCGCAGTTCGAGGTCGTCGTCGGTCAGGGGGTTCTGCTGGCCGGGGTCGGTGTGCAGGTCGAACAGCAGGGTGCCGAAGGCGTACGGACCGGCGAACGTGAAACCCGGCACCTTGAGCAACGGGACACCCTTGGTGAAGGTGAACGGCGGGACGAGCTCGGCGGTGCGCAGTTCCTCGGGGCGGAAGCGGCCGCGCATGTGGGTGGGCATCAGGGTGTGTTCGAACAGGGGGCGGTTGTCCGGTGTGGTGCAGGAGCGCATGTAGACGTGGCGTCCGTCGGTGACGCTGACGTGGCCGCCGAAGGCGCCGAACAGTGCGGCGTCGCGGACGGGGGTGTCGTGGGCGACGGTGTCGCGCAGGGGCCGGCCCTGCATGTCGGGGGTGCGGTCGACGCCGAAGTACTCCAGCAGGGTCGGGCCGAGGTCGATCGTCTGGACGAGGGCGTCGCGGCGTTCGCCCCGGACGCCGGCGCGCGGGTCCCAGACGAACAGCGGGGTGTGGATCGTCTCGTCGTACCAGGGCTGGACGTTCTTGCCCCACCAGCCGCGCTCGCCCAGCAGCAGCCCGTGGTCGGTGCACACGATCAGCATCGTGTCCTCCCACAGCCCGTGCTCGTCCATCGCGTCCAGCACCCGCCCCAGCGAGGCGTCGCACATCGACAGCAGCGCCGCGTACTCCAGACGCCCGTGCTCGACCTGCTCCGGCGACTCCAGCACCTTGCGGTAGTCGGGCCAGTCGAAATGCGGACCGTCGTACGCGTGCGGATACAACTCCTTGTGCCGCGCGTGACTGTAGAACGGCTCATGCGGATCGAACGTCTCGATCTGCAGGAACCACCCGTCCTCGCCACGGTTGGCGTCGATGAACTCCAGCCCCGCGTCGAACGTCCGCGTCTGCGGATGATCCGCCTCGTCCGCCAGGTGCGCCCGGTTCACCCAGTCCTGCCGGAACGACTCCGCACGCAACAGCTTGAGACTCTCCGGGATCTCCGGATCCGCGACCCGCCCCTTCCACGCGTCGCCCTCCTGCCCGCGGAAGAACTCGAAGGTCCGGAACCGGCCGTGGTACGTGGCACCCCCGTCCTCCCAGTAATGCTGATGGTCGGTCGCCAGATGCGTGTACACCCCCGCCTCCCCCAGCATCTGCGGCACCGAGTCGTCGAACGGCTCCAACGGCCCCCACCCGCGGTGCAGGAAGTTGTACCGCCCCGTGTGCAGCTCCCGCCGCGCCGGCATGCACGGCATGCTCCCCGCATAACAGTTCCCGAACGTCGCACTGCGCTCCGCCAACCGCGAGAAATTCGGCGCATGAACCCAGTCCGCACCATAAGGCGGCAGGAAACGCCGGTTCAGACTGTCGAACATGACCATGATGGCTTTCACGGGGGGTCCTCTCGGCGGTTCGGCCGGCCGACGGCCGGTGGCAGCCGACGGTGCGCCCGGGTCTGCGGACAGTCGTCCGGGGGCGCGACCGCCGACGCCGCACACCATTCCCGAAGTGGCAGTACTGCCACATGGCAGTTGTGCAAAGTCCGGATGACCAGCCACCGAAGACTCGGCACCGCCTTGAGGAGGCCCGGTCGGACGTGACCTCGGCACCGGCCCGGTCGAGGACCTGCGCCCGTCCGCTCTCAGCGCCCGGCCACACTCATTGCCCAGCCGCCCTCAGTGCGCCGCCTCCGCGGTCGGGGTGCTGAGGGCGGTGGCCGGAAGGGTCGGCAGCGGACCTTCGGGCGGCGGCGTCCAGGCATCCGGGTCGGGGGCGAACGGACCGGTGCGCTCCCGGAGCTGGGCGAGGGCGAGCTCGCGGGCCCGGTCCATCTGCCGGTGGGTGGCCTCGTCGACGACGCCCAGACGCCGGGCCTGGGCGTACTCGTCCTCGTCCTTCCAGCTGTAAGCCGACAGGTCCGGGGCGATCACGAGGTCCAGGAAGAGGTCGAAGGTGTCGATGCCGATGGCCGTCCGCCGGTACGGCCGCTCGAAGTTGACGTACCAGCGCAGCGGACGCCCCTCGGGCGTCAGGAAGCGGTGCACGCTGAACGGCGCGCCGGCGGTGAAGCGGCTGAGCACCACGGTGTCGCGCCAGGTCCAGTGGTCGAGTTCCCACCGGCCGGAGGCGAGGTCCTGGATGCAGTCCAGCCGGGCGGCGTCGCCTCCCCCGCGTGCGGCGGCGGTCCAACTGGCCGGAGCCAGCGTCTCCGTCCCCGGCCGGGCGGTGAGGGTCAGCATGGCTCCGTCGTCCGCGAGCACGGTGTACGGCATGGCCGACCAGACCCGGCCGTGCACGACGTCCCGCCGGACGGCGGTGCCGCCCGGCGGGAACACCCGGACCGTCACCGGACGTAGTAGGCCCGGTTGTGGGCGGCGACCGGCGGCGACTGGTACGTCCAGACTCCGGCGGCCGGGGCGTCGGCGACCAGGTGGGCGAGGTCGCGCGCGGACTCCTCGGCGGGGTTGCCGAGGTCGAGCCGGACGCGTTCGGCGGCGCGGTCGTCCAGGGCGTAGTACCGGTACGGCTGGTACACGTTGAGCGGCCCGGCCAGCAGCTTGCCCTCGTCGTCGGTGCCGTAGCCGGTGATCGGGGTGTTGTTGACGGACTCGGGGGTGAGGCCGAGCAGGTTGACGTCCAGGACGAGGAGTTCCTCGTCGTGGCGGCGCAGCCCGTCCGCCCCGAGGGTGGCCCGGCGGCAGGACACGGACCAGCGTTCACGCACGGCGGGCGCGTTGAGGGAGGGCAGCGTGGTCTCGAACCAGCCCGGGTGCTTGGGCTCGGCGTACAGCCGGCGCCCGGCGTCGATGGCGAGCGGGTTGTCGCAGAGCACGTGCAGCCGAGCGATGCCGAGCAGCTTGGTCTGGTCGTAACCCCGGGCGAACTGGCCGTAGTCGACCACCGGCATCCGGTCCTCGGCGAAGAGCGGGTGGGCGATCAGGTTGATCTCCAGCTCCTGGGTGATGCCGCCGCCGTTCGGATACTGGGCGAAGTAGAGCTGGTAGTTGAGCGAGACGCAGGCTCCGCCGTCGAAGGCGGCGACACTCAGCCCGGGGTGGCGCTTGGCGAGCAGTTCGCGCGCCCGCGCGGGGTCGACCAGGTAGTCGACGCCGATGTTGTGCAACGCCCCGTAGTGGAAGGGCAGGTGGTACGGCTCCGGGACGGGCGGCAGCGGCAGGCCGGTCATGAGGACTCCGAGGGCGAGGAAGAGGACGAGAGGGCGACGGGGGCGCGGGAAGCCGCCGGGCTGTGCAGCGCCAGCAGGTCCCGGTGCATCCGCTCGGCGCTGCGCAGCGCGAGGGCCGCCATGGTGAGCGAGGGGTTGGAGGTGCCGAGGGAGGGCATCGAGCCGCAGCCGACCGCGTACAGGTTGGGGTGGTCCCAGCAGCGCTGCCAGTGGTCGACCACCGAGGTGGCCGGCGAGGCGCCCATGACGTGGGTGCCACCGGCGTGGCCGGCACCCCGGTAGCCGTGGACGGTGCCCCGGTGTTCGAGGCGCCCCGGCCACCCGGCCGCCGGGTAGGCGGTGTGGTCCTCGGCGCCCAGCAGCGCGAACAACTGGGCGGAGACGGCCCGGGCCGAGGCCATGCCCTCGCGGACGTACTCCGAGAGGTCGTAGCGGACGGCCGGGCCCGGCAGGCCGAGCGGGTCGCGCCGGTCCCGGTCGAGGGTGACCCGGTTGGCCGGGTCGGCGGGCTGTTCCAGCTCGAACTGGAGCGAGAACTGACGCCCCAGCCGGTCGCCGAGCCGCTCGCGCAGTTCCTTGCCGCGCAGGCCCGCGGCGAGCAGTGCCGCCGTCTCGGCCTCCGGCGCGCCGCCCGCCCAGGACCAGCCCCAGTTGCCGATCTCGATCCGGAACGGCGCCCGGCGGTCCCGGCCCGCCCCGAAGCGGAAGGCCTCCAGGCCGCTGGTGGACCCGGGTCCGCGGTAGGGGCCGACCGGGCCGGGCATCAGTCCCCAGGTGAGCAGGGCCGGGTGGTCCATCAGGTTGCGGCCGACCTGGTCGCTGCGGTTGGCCAGGCCGGAGAGGAGCAGCAGCCGGGCGTTCTCCATCGCATGGGCGGCGAGCACCACGAGGTCCGCCTCCACCCGGTGGGCGGTGCCGCCCGCGAGGTACTCGACCTCCCGGGCCCGCCCGGTCTCCGGATCGGCCAGCACCCGGCTGACGACGGCGTCCGTCCGCAGTTCGACCCCGGGTGCCCAGCGGGCCTGGGTGCGCAGCGGGGTGTACTTGGCGCCGCTCGGGCAGGCCGGGACGCAGCTCGAACTGCCCGCGCAGAGCGGCCCGTCGGCGGAGCCGGGACGGGTCGGCACGCCGTTGCGGGCGTGCGGGGTGGCGGTGACGGCGAGCCGGGCGGGGCCCGGCACGGCGGGGTCGCGGACGGTCCGGCCGTCGAGGGTGCGGGCCACTTCCCGGTCGAGGAAGCTGGCCGGGAGGGCCCGCATGGGGAAGTCGTAGCCGTCCGGGATGGGCAGTCCGACGGCGCTGCGCTGCTCCTCGGCGTCGGCGGCGACCCCGAGTTCGCGTTCGGCCTCGCGGTAGTGGGGTTCCAGGTCGTGGTAGCCGATCGGCCAGTTGCGGCCGTGGCCGAGGTCGCCGGTGCGGAAGTCCTCGGGGTGCATGCGCGGGGCGAGCCCGGTCCAGAGCAGTCCGGTGCCGCCGTTGGCGCGCAGGTAGCCGCTGGCGTAGGGCAGCGGCCCGTACTGGCGCAGGTGGCCGGTGGCGGTGAAGCCGCCCCCGGGGTGGCCGGTGAGGTCGGTGACGTCGGGTGACGGCGCCTCGGGGCTGTGCGGGTAGGGCGAGGTGGGCGGTCCGCCGCCGGCCGCGCGGTGGGTGGCGGCGGCCTCGGCGCCGGTGGGGGCGGCCCGGCCGGCCTCCAGGACGAGGACCCGCCAGCCCTGGGCACCGAGGCGGTGGGCGACCAGCGTCCCGGCGAAGCCCGCGCCGACCACGATCGCGTCCCAGCGCGCGCTCACCGGCCCTCGCCCCGGCGCGGCGCGCCCGTCCCCCGGGGGGCCGGACTTCCCTGGGCCGTCCCGCTCCCCCGGCCCGCCTCTGCTCCGTCCTGCGGACCGGCCTGGCCCGGCACCTCCGCCCCTCGGGGCGGCGCGGCCCAGCTGCCGTGTCCGGGGGCGGCGGCGCCGGGCGGGCGGGCGTGGAAGGTCCGCCAGACGAGTCCCTGGTCGTGGGCACGGGCGGAGGAGGGCGCCTCCCCCGGCCAGGCGCCGACGTACCAGAGGTGGACCAGGGCGTGCTCGTCGCGCACCCGGTGGGCCAGCGTGGTGCGGTGGTGTTCGTCCGCCATGCCGGTGGAGCGCAGCTCGGGTACGTCGAAGCCGGTCAGTTCGGCGCAGACGCGCAGGAACTCGTCCAGGTCGGCCAGGGCGTCGACGTACGCGTTCGCGACGGGGTCCCAGCACTCCGCCAGGTCGTAGTCGGCCGGGCGGTTGTCGGACACGGACACGCGGGCACCCCCACGATCGGCAACGGGTGGCCGAGGCATGACAGGCCGTACGGCACGACGGTCCGTACGACGCGACAGGCCTCGCAACGCGGCAGGCGGGGACCGCCCGGTTCCGCGGACGGACCCCTCTGCCACCGTGATCCTGCCGCCCCGCCTCGCCGCCGAGGGCTCATTGCACGGATCTGCCCGTACTTCGCCATCCGTTGCCCGACCGGCGGCCTGCCGTGATCACCAGACGCCCGATTCCGGTCAGTCCAGTGCACGCATCGGTCCAGTGCACGCATCGGCCCAGTGCACGCATCGGCCCAGTGCACGCATCAGTACGGCGCGCGCATCGGCACGGCGCGCGCCTCAGCCCAGCGCGCGCACCGCCGCCAGGACGTCCAGGCCGAGCGCCGGGTCCGCGTCCTCGGGCAGACTGACGGACAGCCGGGTGACCAGGCCCACGTAGCGCCGGTGGATCTCCCGGGCGACCTCCTCCACCGGGCCGCAGACCGCGAAGGTGTCGAACACCTGGTCGTCGATCAGCGCGGCCATCTCCGCCCAGCGTCCGCGCACCGAGTGGGCGTGCAGCTCCTCCTGGAGCCCCTCCCAGCCGTGCTGCGCCAGCACCGGGCGGTAGGCCGGCGTGGAGGCGTAGAACGCGAGCCGCTCGCGGGTGGCCGCCCGGTTGGCCGCCAGTTCCTCCTCGGTCCGGCCGGTGGCGGTGAGCACGCTGCCGACGATCTCGAACGGACACGCCGTCCACGTGGCGCCCTCCGCCTCGGCCCGGGCGCGTTCCTCGGTCAGACCGGGCAGCACCTGCTCGGCCAGGTAGGCGGTGGAGGAGAACGGGTGGCTCAGGAAGCCGTCCGCCACCGCCCCCGCGGTCCGGGTCATCAGCGGCCCGACGCCCGCCAGCAGGATCCGCGGCACCCCGGCCGGCACCGGGTCCGGCGAGAAGACCGGCGTCATCACCGTGTGGGTGTAGAACTCGCCCCGGAAGCGCAGCCGTTCGCCGGTCTGCCAGCTGTGCCAGATCGCCCGCACCGCGTGCACGTACTCGCGCATCCGGGCCGCCGGACGGTCCCAGGGCATCCCGAAGCGCTTCTCGATGTGCGGCTTGACCTGCGATCCCAGCCCGATGACGGCCCGTCCGCCGGAGGCCGCGTGCAGCCCCCAGGCCTGGTAGGCCAGCGTCATCGGGGTCCGGGCGAAGGCCACCGCGATGCCGGTGGCCAGCTCGATCGACTCGGTCCGGTCGGCCGCGCGGGCGAGCTGGAGGAACGGGTCGTACGCGGTCTCGGCGACCACCAGCCGGTCCATGCCCCGGCGTTCGGCCTGCTCGGCGGCGTCCAGGATGCCCGCCGGGTGTCCGGAGGCGATGGCGTCGAGGCGGAGGGCGGCGGGTCGGTCCATGGCGGTGCTCCTGGTCGCGGGCGGCGGTGCTACCCGGGTAGCCTGCCACCCCTCGACGCTCGCCCCGCCCGCTCCAGTCCGTCCCCAGGCCCGCACCCCGGCCCGCGCTGTGACCGGCGCTCCGGCCCGTGCAACCGCCCTACGCCGCGAACAGCCGGTCCAGGTGCCGGTCGACGGCCGTGAGCACGGCGGCGGGCCCGACCACGTCCAGCTCCAGCAGCGCGGTGAACCCGGTGAGCGCGAGCAGGAGGTCCGTCTCCACCGCCGGGTCGCGGTCGGCCGCGAGGCACCCGTCGGCGATCGCCTGCCGGACCACCTGTTCGACCATCGCCCGCCCCTGGAGCAGTCCGCCGCGCGCCCGCGCGTGGACCTCCTCGTCGTGCAGCGCCTCCAGCACGTAGGCGGCACTCATCCGGCTGGTCGTCCGCGCGTCGGCGTGCAGGGGCAGCAGTTCGACCAGCATCGCCCGCAGCACCTCACGCGGGTGCGGTGCCTCGCCGAGCGCTTCCAGCGCCCGGCCGACCCGCAGCGCGCTCTGCTCCCCGGCGAAGTCCATCGCGAAGGCGAGCAGCTGCGCCCGGGAGCCGAAGTAGTGCTGGAGCTGTCCGAGCGAGATGCCGGCCGCCTGCGCGACCTCGCGCATCGTCAGGTGCGTGGCGCCGCGCTGCTCCACGACCCGCCAGAGCGCTCGGGCGATCCTCTCGCGGCGTTCCCTGTGGTCGACCTGCTTCGGCATGCGCGGCGGCTCCTCGGGTTCTCTCCACACGCTTCGGACTCTTTTCCATACGCTTGACATAATACAGCCGACCTATAACGTGGAAAGCCTTCCGAGGGAGGAGCCCCCCATGCCGGAGCAACCCGTCGTCCGCACCACCGAGGGACTCGTCCGCGGCCGCTGGGAGCCGCGGCACGGGCAGGAACGGTACGGGCAGGAACGGTACGGGCAGGCACAACACGGCCGGGAAGCACACGGCCGGGAGCCGCAGGAGAGTGAGGGGCTCGCGGTCTTCCGCGGCATCCGCTACGCCCGGCCGCCGGTCGGGGAACTCCGCTTCGCCGCCCCCGTCGAGCCCGAACCCTGGGAGGGCGTCCGCGAGGCCACCGCCTTCGGCCCCGTCGTCCCGCAGTCCGGGCCGATGCCCACCGGTCCCGCCGAGCCGTCCGAGGACACCGACTGGCTGACGCTCAACGTCTGCACGCCCGATCCGGGCGCGGCCGGGCTGCCGGTCCTGGTCTGGATCCACGGCGGCGGGTTCATGGCCGGCGCCTCCGGCGACCCGCTCTACGATCCGACCGCCCTGGCCTCCGCCGGGCTGGTCGTGGTGAGCATCAACTACCGCGTGGGCGCCGAGGGCTTCGTCCTGCTGGAGGGCGCGCCCGCCAACCGGGGCTTCCTGGACCAGATCGCCGCCCTGCGGTGGGTGCGGCGCAACATCGCCCGGTTCGGCGGCGACCCCGCGCAGGTGACCGTCGCCGGACAGTCCGCGGGCGCCGGGTCGGTCGCCGCCCTGCTGACCATGGACGCGGCCCGCGGCCTGTTCCGGCGGGCCGTCGCCCACACCGTCCCCGGCACCCACTGCACCCCCGCGCTGGCCGCCGAGGTCACCGCCGGGCTCGCGAGGCTGCTCGGCACGGCCCCCACCGCCACGGCGCTGGCCGAGGTGCACCCCTGGCGCCTGGCCGCGGCGGTCACCGAACTCGGCGCCGCGCTGCCGGAGCACCTGGCGCGCTGGGGCCGGCTGGCGCACAGCGGCATCGCCACCGTCCCGGTGGTCGACGGCGAGGTGCTGCCCGGGTCCCCGTGGTCGGCGCTCGGCGACGGCGTCGAGCTGCTGGCCGGTCACACCCGGGACGAGTTCCGCCTGTTCAGCGTCCTCAGCGGCCGGCACGGCGGCTTCACCGAGGAGGAGGCGCGCCTCGCCCTTGAGCTGTTCGCCCCGGCGCCGGACGGCCCGGACGCCTACCGGGCCGCCCTCCCGGGGGCGACCCCCTCCGAACTCCTCGAAGCGGTCTGCTCCGACGCCCTGTTCCGGGTGCCGTCCCTCCGGCTGGCCGAGGCCAACGCGGCGGCCGGCGGCACCTCGTACCTCTTCGAACTCGCCCTGCCCGCCGCCGCCCTCGACGGCGTCTTCGGCGCCTGCCACAGCCTGGACGTACCGCTCGCCTTCGGCTCCCTGGACAGCCCGACGGCGCGGCGGTTCCTCGGCGACCCGCCCGCGCCGGAGGTGGTCCGGGTCTCGGCGGAACTGCGGCAGGCCTGGGTCCGGTTCGCCACCACCGGCGACCCGGGGTGGCCCGCCTTCGATCCGGACGAGCAGCTCACCCGGGTCCTGGACGCCCGCTCCCGGACCGTCCGCTACCCGGAACAGACCGCCCGCCGGATCTGGGCGGGGCACCCGCTCACCGCCTACGACCTGCACTGACGGCAGCCCCCGGCCCGAACCGGGCGAACGGTTCGTACGGACGACACACCCGTACGCACCGCTCGCCCGCCCGTCCGGCGGAGCCCACCGCCCGGCGGAGCCCACCGCCCGGCGGGTCCACCACCCGCCGGGCCCCACCCGTCCGGCCGCTACGCCGCCGAGGCGTCCAGCAGCTTCAGCAGCTCGGTGGCCGCCAGGGCCGAGGAGGCCGGGTTCTGACCGGTCACCAGGTTGCGGTCGACCTCCACGTGCGGCGCCCAGGGCTCGCCCTCCACGAAGTCCACGCCGAGCCCGACCAGCCGGTCCTGGAGCAGCCAGGGCGCCCGGTCGGCCAGGCCGGCCTGGGTCTCCTCGGCATTGGTGAAGCCGGTCACCCGGTACCCGGTGAAGGGCGAGCCGCCGTCCTCGGTCCGTGCGGCGAGCAGCGCCGCCGGGCCGTGGCAGACCACCCCGAGCGGGCGCCCGGAGGCCAGCGCCCGGGTGAGCAGCCGGCCGGAGTCGGCGTCGACCGCCAGGTCCTCCATCGGGCCGTGGCCACCGGGGTAGTACACGACGTCGTAGTCGGCCGGGTCCACCTCGGCCAGCACCAGCGGCTGCCGGAACTCGGCGATCTTCTCCACCTCGTCGGCCATCGCCGGGTCGGTCAGGCTGGCCCGGTCCGCGACCGGGACGACGCCGCCGGGGGTGGCGGCGGTGACCCGGTGGCCGGCCTCGGTGAAGGCGCGGTACGGGACGACCGCCTCCTCCGCCCAGAAGCCGGTCGGGTGCGCGGTGCCGTCGTTCAGGGTCCAGGACCTCGAACCGGTCAGGACGAACAGGATGTCGGCCATGGGCGATGCCTCCAGGGGTGCCGCGGTCTGTGCCGCGACGGGCCCGCCGCGGCGCTCACGGCGTCGACGCTAGACGCGCCCGGCCCGCGGGGACCAATGGGCCACGCGATGCGGGCCATCGGGATTCCGATACCTCACCCGGACTGGTCGAACCGGGCGACGCACCGACCGTCGAACCGGCCGACGACCTCACCTTCCAGCCCGTCGTCGAGCCATCGGAATCCCGTAGGCTCACCGGCATGAGCGATCGGCCGGCCACCGGCTCGGGCCCCCTGGACCTCAACCAGCTGCGCACCTTCCTCGCCGTGCACCGCGCGGGCTCCTTCACTGCGGCCGCGCACCTGCTGGGCCTGTCCCAGTCCACGGTGACCGCGCAGATCCGGGCCCTGGAGCAGCGGCTCGGCCGGGAGCTGTTCGAACGGCGGGCGCGCGGAGTCAGCCCGCTGCCGTACGCCGACGACCTCGCCGCCCGGCTCGCCGGACCGCTGGACCGGCTCGCCGGGCTCGCCGACGGGCGCGGCGGGGGCGTGCCGGAGCCGGTGCACCTCGCCGGGCCGGCCGAGTTCCTCGGCACCGTGCTGCTGGCGGAGCTGGCCCCGCTGGTCGCCGAGGGGGTCCAGCTGCGGGTGAGCAGCGGGCTGACCGACCCGCTGCTGGCGGAACTGCGCGCCGGACAGCACGACCTGGTGGTCGCCACCCGGCGCCCGCGCGGCCGGACGCTGCTCGCCGAACCGCTGGCCGACGAGGAGTTCGTCCTGGTCGCGGCCCCGGTCTGGGCCGAGCGGCTGGCCGGCCGGGAACTGCCCGACGCGCTGGCCGAGGTCCCGCTGCTCAGCTACGCCGAGGACCTGCCGATCGCCCGCCGCTACTGGCGGCACGTCTTCGGCCGGCGGCTGCACACCCGGGCGGCGGTCACCGTGCCGGACCTGCGGGCGGTGCTCGCGGCGGTGACCGCGGGTGCGGGCTGGAGCGTGCTGCCCGGCTACCTGTGCCGGGCCGAACTCGCCTCCGGGGCGCTGCGGTTGCTGCACGAGCCGGCCGATCCGCCGATCAACACCGCCTACCTGGTCCGCCGCCCGGCCGGCCCGGCCAACCCGCACGTCGCCCTGGTCCGCGAGCGCCTGCTGGCCACCGCCCGTAGCTGGGACTGACCATCACGGCGCGCCCCCGCGTCAGACCGCCAGGTCCCGCCGCTCCAGCAGCCGGAAGGCCGCGGCCAGCCCGAGCAGCCCCACCCCGAGCAGCACCCCGAAGGACGCCCACGGCACCCCGCCGTGGCCGAGCACGTCGCCGGGCGCGTAGTAGTGGAACGGGCTGAGGTAACGCAGCGGCCTGGCCGGGGACCAGGCCAGCGCGACGAAGTTGAGCGCGAAGCCGACCGCGCCGAAGGCGACGGCCGCGCCGATCACATGGGCCCGCCGCCGGCTGAGCGCGGAGACCGCCAGCACCGGTCCGGTCAGGCAGAACGCGAGGGCGCAGCCGAGCAGTCCGGCGGTGAGCACCGCGGTCACCGGGACGGCTTCGCGCAGTTTCGCGGAGAACGCCACCCCGAGCGCGAGGGTGAGCGTGGCGGCGGCGTTGAGCAGCACCGTGGCGGCGACCAGGGCGCCGGCCCGTTCGGCGAGCAGCCTGCGGCGGGAGAGCGGACGGGTCATCAGCAGCTCGATGGTGCCGGACTCGACGTCGGCCGCGACGGCGGCGGCGCCGAGCGAGCCGATCACGGTGAGCTGGAGGGCGATCCAGAACGGGTGGGTGAGTCCCGCGCCGAGCAGGCCCGGGTAACTGGCGATGGAGACGTCGCCGTTGGAACCGCTGAAGGCCCGGAAGGCGCCGGGCGGGTTGCGGCGTTCGGCGCCGAACAGGTCGCCGGGCGGGACGGTCCCGGCGATCACCACGATCAGGGTCTCGAAGACGACCATGCCGAGCAGCAGGGAGAGCAGCATCCGGCGCCGCCGGTGCAGGGCGAGCCAGACCAGCGGGAGGCGGCGGTTGACGGTGCCCGGGTTCACGGCCGCTCCTCCTGGTCAGGGCGGCCGTCTTCGTCCGTGCCGTCCTTCCCCGGGCCGTCTTCGTCCGTACGGCCTTCGGCGCCGACCGAGCGGTAGAGGTCGAGGAAGGCCTCGTCCAGGCCCGCCTCCTCCACCGTCAGGTCGGTCACCGACTGCTCGGCGAGCAGCGTGCGCACCGCCCCGACCACCTCGTCCGGCGGCACCAGCAGTTCGACCCGCGGGCCGTCCCAGCGCGGTGCCCAGCGCTCGGCGGCGCCGAGCGGCCTGGCGCCCCGCCCGTCGGCGAGGAGCAGCCGGACCCTGCGGGCCCGGGCCTGGCGCAGTCCGGCCACCGAGCGGACGGTCACCAGCCGGCCTTGGCGGACGATGGCGACCCGGCCGCAGGTCCGCTGCACCTCGGGCAGCACGTGGCTGGAGAGCAGGACGGTCCGCCCGGCCGCGGTCTCCTCGGCGAGCAGTTCGTAGAAGGTCTCCTGGACCAGCGGGTCGAGCCCCTCGCTCGGCTCGTCCAGCACCACCACGGGGGGCCGGTGTTGGAACGCCTGGACGAGCCCGAGCTTCTGCTTCATGCCCCGCGAGTACTCCCCGACCGGGCGCGCCAGGTCGGCCCGGGAGAGCTTCAGCCGCCCGCACAGCTCGCCCTGGCGCGGCACCGGGGCTCCCTGGAGGGCGGCGAGCAGGTCGAGGGTCTGCTGCCCGGTGAGTTCGGGGTAGAGCCGCAGTTCGCCCGGCAGGTAGCCGATCGAGGGGGCGGGCCGGCCGTGGTCGGCCACCGGGTCGAGGCCGAGCACCCGCACCTGCCCGTCGCTGGGGCCCAGCAGACCGACCAGGCAGCGCAGCGTGGTGGTCTTCCCGGCACCGTTGGGGCCGAGCAGGCCGAAGACCTCGCCGGCCTCGACCGAGACGTCCAGCTCTTCGATGCCGACCGTGCTGCCGTAGCGCTTGGTGAGCGAGCGCAGTTCGATCACCGGGCCGTCGCCGGGGCCCCGGCGGTCCACGGCTGCGTCGGCGTTCCCCGGCATGACCACCTCCTGTGACGGCTGGCGCTCCCGTGCGGGCCGCGCCCCCCTGCGAGCGATGCGTCCGCGACGCGTCCGATGCGCATCCAAGCGTGCCCGGGCGGGCGAGTCGAGGGACGCGCCCGGGCCGCCCCTAGGCTCACCCCTTGCAGACGCCCAACGGCACCAGCCGGGCGACCTGCCGGGCGAGCCCGGCGGCCTCGGTGACGGCGGCCACCGCGTCGACGTCCTTGTACGCCTCGGGCGTCTCCTCCGCCAGTGCCCGCCAGGAGGCCGGGCGCACCGCGATGCCCCTGGCCTCCAGATCGCGCTTCAGTTCCTCCCCTCGCACGGTGCGCAGCGCCTGGTGGCGGCTCAGCAGCCGCCCGGCGCCGTGGCAGGCGGAGCGGAAGGCCTCGTTGCCGGGCAGGCCGACCATGACGTACGAGGCGGTGCCCATCGTGCCCGGCACCAGCACCGGCTGCCCGGCCGCCGTCAGGTCGGCGGGCAGGTCGGGGTCGCCGGGCGGCAGTGCCCGGGTGGCGCCCTTGCGGTGCACGCACAGCGTCCGGGGCACTCCGTCCACCTCGTGGGTCTCCAGCTTGGCGAGGTTGTGCGAGACGTCGTAGACCAGCTCCAGTCCGACGCCGAGCGCGGTGGCGAAGGCGCGGCGGGCCGCTTCGGAGAGCAGTTGCCGGTTGGCCCGGCCGTAGTTGGCGGCGGCGGTCATGGCGCCCAGGTAGGCGCGGCCGCGCGGGGAGTCGACCGGGGTGCAGGCGAGCTGGCGGTCGGGGAGCTCGATCCGGTGGTGGTGCAGTTCGCGGTCCATGGCGCGGACGTGGTCGGTGCAGATCTGGTGGCCGAGGCCGCGCGAGCCGCAGTGGATCATGACGCAGACCTGTCCCGGCCGCAGTCCGAAGGCGGCGGCGGTCGCCGGGTCGTGGATCCGGTCGACGGCCTGCACCTCCAGGAAGTGGTTGGCCGAGCCGAGGCTGCCGACCTGGTGCAGCCCGCGCTCGACGGCCCGGGTGCTCACCTCGCCGGGGGCCGCGCCCGGCAGCACGCCGCGGTCCTCGCAGCGCTCCAGGTCGCGGGGTACGCCGTGGCCGTGCTCGACGGCGTACCGGGCGCCGCCGAGCAGGAGGTCGTCCAGTTCCTCCGATCCGGACAGCTGCCACAGGCCGCCCCGGCCCAGCCCGCGCGGGACGGTGCGGTCCAACAGGTCCATCAGGCGCCCGATCCGCTCCGGGTCGAGTTCGTCCCGGCCGACGCCGGCCGCCAGCAGCCGCACCCCGCAGGAGATGTCGAAGCCCACTCCGCCGGGCGAGACCACCCCGCCCCGCTCGACGTCGGTGGCGGCGACCCCGCCGATCGGGAAGCCGTAGCCCCAGTGCACGTCGGGCATCGCGTAGGAGGCGCGGACGATCCCCGGCAGCGTCGCCACGTTCGCCACCTGCTCCAGCGCCTTGTCCCCGGCGGCCTGCGGCAGCAGCGCGCGGGACGCGAACACCACCCCTGGCACCCGCATCGGCGGGCGCGGCTCGATCCGCCACCGGTACCGGCCCGCCTCGGCCAGTGCGATCTCCACCTCGCTCACCCCGCTCCGCTCTCCCGCTCCCGTCCGCTCGTCCCGGCGGCCGGCTCAGACGTCCACCGTGGCCCGGCAGGTCCAGCCGTCCGGCCCGGCACTCAGGTCCAGGTCGTGCAGGGAGACGGCCTTGGGCACGGCACCGACCAGCGCGGCGGTGGAGGCGTCGGCCATCCGGAAGCGGGCGGTCACCCTGCGGGCGCCGTCCAGGCCCTCGATCGGGCCGATCGCCACCGCGACGGGCAGTTCGCCGTCGGCGTCCATCCGGTAGACGACCTCCTCCAGGACGCCCGCGAGCAGGTCCGGGTCGCTCACCGCGAGGACGGTGCAGGCGCGCTCGCCGACGATCCGTGCGCCGCCGAGGTCGGCGAAGCTGCCGACGACGGCGTGCACCAGTTCGCCGATGCAGCCCTCGGCCGTCGGCGCCCAGGCCTCGACCCGCAGGTCCGCCGTGTGCGGCACGCTCCGGTGGCCGCGCCCGGACCGGCCCGCGGGCTGGTGTCCTGCCACGAGCGACACCTCCCGCACCCGTTGCCGTCCTCCCTCCAGCGTCGTCCCGCGGGCCGCCCGGGGGCAAGTGCGGGGCGGGCCCTCGATCTCACCGTGCGGACGCTAGGGACAACGCGACCGCTGGTCCCGAAGCCTGCCGGAGGATCCGCGGCGCGGGACGCTAGTTCCGGTTCCCGAGGGAGGCCAGGTAGGCGGCGGTCAGCTCCGGGGTGGCCAGCCAGGCCGCGTGGTCGCTCGGCTCGGCGTAGGTGTTGGCGAGCCGGCGGCCGACCTCCGGGTGCTCGGCGGCGGCCGCGAACACGCCTTGGAGGTGGTCCGGCACGGTCAGCATGGCGGCCATGAACTCCACGCTGTGGCGGGCCTGTTGCTGCCAGAACCGTTCGGCGGTGCGGCACATCCAGTCGGCCGTGAAGGGGGCGTCGCCGTGCTCGACGATCGCCCGGCGGTAGGCCTCGGCCGCCCGGGCCGCGTTGTTGGCGCCCTGCCCGGTGATCGGGTCGGTGACCACCACCGCGTCACCGAGGCCCAGCACGTGGACGGCGTCCACGCCGGAGCCCAGCTCCGCCACCGGGTGCCGGACCACCGGGGTGACGGCACCGGACAGCCCGGCCCCGGCGTCCGTCGGCTCGGCCGACGTCCACAGCTCCGCCTCCCAGGGCAGGTACTCGGCCAACAGCTCCCGGATCCTGGCCAGGTGGACGTCCGGCGGCGGGGCGTCGCCGAACGCGTCCAGCGGGCCGCCGGGCAGTGCCTCCCAGAGCAGGATGTCGCAGGGCCCCGAGAGGGTGAGCGCCGGTTGCAGGTACAGCTCACCGAGGCCGGGCAGGGCGTTCATCCGGGCCTGCGGCCCGGTGGCCGGATCGGGCGAGGCGACGCCGTGCGCGTACAGGCAGGACAGCGACCGCTGCGGCCGGTCGAAGGGCGAGCGGGCGGCGTCGCGGGCGAAGACCCCGGACAGTGCGCCACGCCCGGCCGCGACCACGGTCAGCTCGTGCCGGCGGGCCAGCTCGTGCAGCCCTTCGCGGTCCAGGGCGCGGTACTCGATCTCGCCACCGCGCTCGGCCAGCAGCTCCAGCCAGCCGGCCAGCTTGAGCCGCTGGTCCACCGACTGGGCGGGCTCGTCCAGCGTCATGGTGTACTCCAGCGCCCGTACGCCCGGGGGCGCCGCCAGCACCGCCGCCACCGAGGAGACGGCCGGTGCCCGGTCCGCCCAGAGGTCCAGCCCGGCCGCCGCCTCGATCCGCAGCGCCGGGCCGAACATCGCCTGGGTGGAGAGCACCCGGCCGCCGCGCAGCTGCTCCGGGGTGCGCTCGGCGACCAGCGTCACCCGGCACCCGTCCGCCACCAGCCCGAGCGCGAGCTGGAGGCCCGCCTGGCCCGCTCCGACGACGGCGATCCGGCGCACATGTCCTCCTGGGGTTCCGCTGACTGTCCGTCAACCAGGCACAGTAGTCGAGCGGCCACGCTCCGGTCACCGGTGCGGACACATCCGTTCGACGGACGGCCGGGTGGTCGCCGGCCCCATCGGGACCGAAGCGGCACGCCGCCCCGCCGGCGACCTCGAGAACGAGTGACCGCCCGGCCACCCGGCGCCTTCTCAGTCGACGCGACGCCAGTTGATCCATGAGCCGTTGTCGTTGCGGGTGATCTCGTACAGGTGGCCGTCAGCCCAGCGGGCGCGGAAGTCCAGGGTGCCGGAGCCGTCGACGTACAGCCGGATCTCGCTCGTGAGGTTGCCACCGAACGAGACCCAGTCGCTGAGGACGCCCGACGGGCTGATCCACCGCACCCACATGGCGTTGTCGGTCCCGACCGCGAAGACGTGGTCGACGCCGTTGACGGTGTAGTAGAGAGGGTCGCCCAGGGCGCCGCCGCACTTGACCGGGCCGCCGGCCACGTCGAGGGACCTCACCTCGATCTTGGTGGTGCTGCAGTGGACCCGGGGGAACTTCGCGGGGACGGCCTGGGCCTCCGTCGCGGTGGCGACCGCGCCGCCCAGCGTCGCGCTCAGGAGCGCCGTCGCGACGGCGGCGGCCTTCTTGATCCTCATCATCCGTGTCTCCTCCGTGGTGGTGGTCAAGCGCTACTGACCATTCGACGCGCTGTCGTCCCCACCAGGTTCAGTCCCGTCCGCAAGTCCGTCCGCCCCCCCCCCGCCGGGCACGGCGGCCGAGGCTGCGGGTCCCGGCCGTCGGCCACCCGCACCCGCTCGCGCAGGGCATCGTGAACGGCTCGCACGAACACGTGCACAGGGTGGTGGTCTTCGCGGTCGAGGCGCCCGCGAAGACCATCACCCGAAAGTCACCCCACGCGGTTGATCGATTGCCCGACACTCCCTCAGCCGCGCAGGTGCGCGGTGAGCACCCGCACCACGGCCTCGGTCTCGTCGGCCAGGTAGAAGTGCCCGCCGGGGAAGACCCGCAGGTCGAAGGCACCGGTGGTGTGCCCCTCCCACCGGGAGACCTGCTCGATGGTGGCGTTCGGGTCGTCGTCCCCCGCCAGGGCGGTGATCGGCAGCGACACGGTCGCGTCCGGGGCGCAGCGGTAGGTCTCGATGGCCGTGTAGTCGGCCCGCAGGCTCGGCAGGATCATGTCGCGCAGCTCGGGGAAGGCGAGGATCTGCTCGTCGGTGCCGCCGAGTTCGATCACCTTGGCGAGCAGTTCCCCGTCCGGCAGCCGGTGCATCCGGCTCTCCCGGGGCACCGAGGGCGCGCGGACGGCCGAGACGAACAGCCGGTCGGGCCCCCGGACGCCGTCGCGCTCGAAGCACCGGGCCGTCTCGAAGGCGACGGCGGCGCCCATGCTGTGCCCGAAGAAGGCGAGCGGCAGGTCCGTCCAGTCCCGCAGTTCCCGGTAGAGCTGCTCGGCGAGCCCGGTCACCGAGTCGATCGTCGGCTCGCCGATCCGGTTCTGCCGGCCCGGGTACTGGACGGCGAGCACGTCGGCGTGCGGCGCCAGGGCGTTGGAGTACTCCAGGTAGTAGCTGGCCGAGCCGCCGGCGTGCGGGAAGATCACGACCCGGGCGGGCGCGGAGTCGGACGGGTTGAACCGGCGGAACCACGGATTGTCGACGGCGGCGCTGGGCATGCGGGGTGTGACCTCTCTCCGTGGCGGACTCTGCTGGCCCCAGTCTGGCAGTGCCGGGAGTGGCCGCGGGGGCGTTCCGGCGATCATGGCCCTTGGTCGGCCGGTTTCCGCCGGTGCCCGCCCGGCTCGGCCCGGCCCGCCGGCCCGAAGCGCACCGTCGTCGCGCGGGAGCGGGAGACGGCGTCGAGCAGCAGCACCGAGGAGGCCTCCGGCGTCGGCATCGGCCCGCCGGAGCGCACGTGCCGGGTGAAGGCGGCCAACAGGCGCTCCAGGCCGCGGCGGTGGCGGGCGAAGACCCGGGTGGAGGCGTGCCGGCCGCGCGCCCGCTGCCCGTCCAGCGCGGTGGCGGCGCCAACGTCCAGCAGCACCAGGTGCAGTTCCCGGCCCCGGCGTCCCGCCTCCCTGGCGAGCCAGCGCCGCATCCAGGCGCGGCTGCCGCAGTCGTGCACCAGCAGCGGACCGCCGCCGCGCACCGAGGCGCGCAGCAGCCGGAAGTGCTCCAGCCGGGCCCACGGCCGGTACACGGCGTACGGCAGGGCCGCGGGCATCACGGCTTCGCAGGCCTCGTGCGCCGTCCGCGGGTCCACGGCCCTGACGGCCGCCCCGGACCAGCGCCGCAGCAGCGTGCTCTTCCCGGCTCCCGGCAGCCCCGACACGACCACGACGGCGTCGGCCGGGTAGGCGGTGACGAACCCCGCCCCGGCCTCGCCCCGCAGGTCGACCACGCCGCTCGGCACCACGACCGCATCCACCACGCTGCCCACCAGCCCGAGCCTCCGTTCACTTCCGCCCGGGAACCCTAACAACAGCGTCCGACGGTCCGCCCGCCCCGGCCGCGCCCGGGCCCCGGCCCAGCGGTGCCCGGGTGGCCCGGATCGACCGCGGGGCATTGGTGGGGCCGGGGATCCACTACGCTGACGGACCGTCAGACAGGAGGCGGGCCATGGCGGAGACGGGTCCGACGTACACCGGGCTGATCCTGGACGGGCTGGCGCGCGATCCCGGCCGGGTGGCGATCCGGTTCGGGGGCGGCACGTGGACCGGGCAGCGGTGCCTGGACCTGGTCCACCGCACCGCCCGGGCGCTGGAGCGGGCCGGGCTCGGGCGCGGGGACGGGGTGACGGTGCTGGCCGGGAACCGGCCGGAGGCGCTGCTGGTGCGGCTGGCCGCGAACCAGCTGGGCTGCCGGGTGGCGCTGCCGTTCCCGGACGGGCCGGTCGCGGAGCAGGTGGCGCTGGCGGCGTTCGCCGGGACCTCCGCACTGGTCTACGACCCGCTCCGGTGCGCGGCAGCCGCCGACGGGATCGCCCGGGCCGTGCCCTCGGCCGCCCTGTTCTCCCTGGGCCCGTCGCCGCTCGGGCCCGGGGCGGACCTCCTGGACCTCGCCGCCGACTGCTCCCCGGCCCCGCTCGAACCCCGGTACCGGCCGGAGGACGTGATGGCGGTGCGGTTCACCGGCGGGACCACCGGGCGCCCGAAGGGGGTGCTGCGCCGCTTCGCCCGGCCGCCGCGCCCGCCGCTGCTGTCCGGCTCGGTCTTCCTGCTCTGCACCCCGCTCTGCCACGGCGGCGGCACCACGGCCGACCTGGCGCTGGCGGCCGGCGGCACGGTGGTGCTGCACGACGGGTTCGACGCCGGGGCCGTCCTGGCGGCGGTGGAGCGGCACCGGGTGTCCCGGATGTACCTGCCGCCGCACCTGCTCTACCGGCTGCTGGACCACCCGCTGCTGCCCTCGACCGACACCGGCAGCCTGCGCCGGGTCGGCTACACCGGCTGCGCGCCCTCGCCACGGCGGCTGGCCGAGGCGACCCGGCGGCTGGGCCGGGTGCTGCACCAGACCTACAGCCTGACGGAGTGCGGGCCGGTCGCCCGGCTGAGCCCGGACGAGCACCTGGCCCCGAGGCTGCTGACCACCGCCGGCCGCCCGTACCCGGACACCGGTCTGCGGGTCGTGGACGAGGACGGCGCCGAGCTGCCGCCGGGGACGACCGGGGAGATCCGCGTCCGCACGCCGACCGCGATGGCCGGCTACTGGCGCAACCCGGAGCTGACCGAACGGGTGCTCAGGGACGGCTGGCTGCACACCGGCGACCTGGGCAGCGTGGACGCGGCCGGCTATCTGACGGTGGCCGGGCGCCGGGACCCGATGGCCGTCGTCGAGGGGCACAATGTGTTCCCCCGCGAGATCGAAGAGCCGCTGCGCGGCCACCCCGAGGTGCGTGAGGCGGTGATGTTCACGACCGCCGACCCGGACCGGCTGGAACGGGTGCACGCCGCGGTCGCCCTCGTCCCCGGCTCCCGGCTGACGGCCGGACAGCTGCACCGCTGGGGCCGCGAGCACGGCCTCGGGCGCCGCGCCCCGGACACCCTCCTGCTGCTTCCCGCGATCCCGCTGAACGGCCTCGGCAAGCCGGACCTCGACGCCCTGCGGGCCCGGCTGGACGACGGGATCGGACGGGCCGCCACCGCAGGGGCGCGCGAAGAGGTGTGACGCGCCCCACGAGTGCTTCGAGCGCCCACGCGGGCGACCTCTCGTGCGCCACCCGGCGGGAAGAACCGTCCGTGGGCACTCGATCGTGCGGCCCGATCTGCCGATACATCCACGGCGGCGATGTGCACGCCGGTGCGGGCCGCACCGTCCCCCAGGAGGCACTCCCTTGACCTGGCTTCGCGTCCTGACCGCACTGGGCATCCTCGCCGTGGCGGCCAGTGCCCTGATCGTCTTCGCCCTCTGCACCGCCACCTCCCGCGGCGAGCGCGCCGCGGAGGAGGCACCGCCCGACCTCCGCACCGACGCGGAGGGCAGCGGCCTCTTCCAGCGGATGGGCGGCGACAGCTGACCACGCCGGCGGCGGGCGCCGGCTCCCGGTGTCCGGGAGGCGACGGCCGCCTCCCGGACACCGGTCCACCGTCGGAGCGCTCCGGTCAGTGCCCGGCGATGTCGTCCGGCCGGACCTCGATGTGGTCGGCCGCGAGGTCGACCGCCACCCGGTGCTCCATGCCGAGCGACTCCAGGAACTTCACCGGCAGCTGCACCCGGCCGCCGCGGTCCAGCATCACGTACTCGCGCTCGTTCACCGACTCCTCGCCGTGCTCGTCCGTCACCGTGCGGCGCAGCACCTCGCTGGCGGTCCGCCCGTCCCGGATGGCGACCGTGCGGCGGACCTCGCCCGCGACCATCGGGTCGTGGGTGACGATCACGACGGTGGCGCCCAGCTCGCGGTTGACGGTGCGGAAGGACTCGAAGATGATCCCGGCCGTCTCCGAGTCCAGCTCACCGGTGGGCTCGTCGGCGAGCAGCACCGGCGGGTTGTTGGCCATCGCCACCGCGATCGCCACCCGCTGCTGCTGGCCGCCGGAGAGCTCGTTGGGCTTGCGGTGGGCGAGTTCGCCGATCTCCAGGGCCTCCATCAGCTCGGCCACCCTGGCCGCCTGCTGCCTGGCGCCGCCGGCAACCGAGCGGCGGCCGCGCAGCTGCATCGGCAGGGCGATGTTCTCGGCCGCCGTCAGGAAGGGCAGCAGGTTGCGGGCGGTCTGCTGCCAGATGAAGCCGACCACCTCGCGCCGGTAGCGCAGCCGCTCCTTGACGGACATCTCCAGCAGGTCGCAGCCCGCCACCGTTGCGGTGCCCGCGGTCGGCACGTCCAGCCCGGCGAGGATCGTGAGCAGCGTGGACTTGCCACTGCCCGAGGCCCCGACCAGGGCGACCAGGTCGCCCTGACGGATCGTCAGTTCCAGACCCTGGAGCGCCTGGACCTCCACCCCCTCGGCGCTGAAGATCCGCACCAGCCGGTCGCAGACGATGGCCGCTCCCTCGCCGTACGCCTTGGGCGAAGCGGCGGCGAGGGCCCGCTGCCGGAGCTCCTGGAGGCTGGGGGCCTCGACGACCGTCCGCTCCTGGGGAGTGCTCATCACCGCTCGTCTCCTGTCTCGACTGACTGCTTCATCGCACCGCTCTCCACTGTCCCCGCGGCCCGTGCCGCTCTCACTGCCGGCACCCCGCTCCCGGCCGGTCCCGGCGTGCCCGCCGCTGCACCGGCCGCTGTTCCCGGTCTCATTGCCGCTCCCCCGCCCTCAGTTCGGTGGCGATCTGGCGCCGGCCGGCGACCAGCGTCTCCAGCACCACCCCGAGGCAGACCACCAGGGTCAGGCCGACGGTGGGCAGCAGCACCGGCACCACCGCGGGTGCCAGGGTGTCGCCGACCGGGGCGCCGACCAGCGCCGAGAGGTCGAAGGCGCTCCCGATCAGGGCGACCGCGGCGAGGGCGACGAGCCCACCGCCGACGGCCGCCGCCAGCGTCTGCGGCAGCGCCTCGGCGATGATCAGCGCCAGGCCCTGCCGGGGCCGCAGGCCCATGGTGCGCAGCCGGGCGAGCACGGCCGTGCGGTCCGGTGCGGCCCGCATCAGCGTCAGCAGCACGGCGAGCAGGGCGAACCCGGCGGCGGCGAGGCCCGCGTACCAGAACAGCCGCCCCGCGGCGCGCTGCACCGGGTCGTCGGCGAGTGCGGCGACGGTCTCGCGGCTGCTGTGCACCACGTAGCCGGGGGGCAGGCCCGCGGTGCTCTTGCCCGCCGCCCTGGCCTCGTCGGCGATCAGCTTGGCGAGGCCCGTCGCCTGGTTGCCGGTGCCGATGCCGCGCTCCATCAGCAGGGCGCGGACCTGCGCCGGGTCGACGTCACCGACCGCGAACCACTTGTTCACCTGGTTCGCCCGCTTGAGCTCCGGCAGGTGCTCCGCGGCGGGGCCGGCCGGCACCACGACGAAGGGCTTGCCGGGGTCCGGCAACGCGGGTGTGGCCGCGACGACCCCGGCGACGCTGGTGGTCATCTGGCTGCCGCTGGGCGTGCGCACCTGCGGCGCGCCCGCGCCGAGGTGCTCGGCCAGGTCCCGGCTGAACAGCGCCGGCACCGGGTCGTCCTTGCCGCCCTGCCCCGCCAGCTTGGCCGGGTCGTACCCGCCGACCCCGGCGGTGCGGGAGATCTCCGCGTAGGCGTTCGGCTCGACCACCACCAGGATGGCGTCGGTGGTGCCCCGGTCGGCGCCGATGAAGGTGGACCGCTCCTGGATCCAGGCACCGGTCGCGGCCCGGACGCCGGGCAGTTCGCCGGCCGCCTTGGTGAAGGCCTCCGGCAGGGTCGCGTAGACCGGGATGCCGACGGACACGTCACCGCCGGTGGCGATGCGCGCGGCCCGTGTCCTGGAGTGCTCCACGGTGTCGAGCACGGTGGCGCCGAAGCCGGTGGCCGTGACGGCGATCAGCAGGGCGAGCAGCGGCAGCGCGGAGGGGCGGCGCCGGCCCGAGTCGTCGCGGGCGGCGCGCACCAGACCGAGGAAGCCGATCAGCCCGCGGCCGCGGCCGGCGAGTGCGGCCAGCCAGCCGACCACGAGCGGTTCGATCCTGGCCAGCACCAGGCCGCCGGAGACGGCGAGCAGCAGCGGGGCGGCCACCAGCAGCGGGTCGACGCCGTCGCCGGCGTGGCCGACGCCCCGGCGGCGGACCTCGGCCACCGCCGCGGCGGTCACGGCCAGCACGGAGAGCTCGCCGATCACCCGGCGCCACCCGCCGGCCCGCCGCGGGCGGGCCCACAGCAGGGCGGCCCTGGCCGGGAAGGCCAGGATCGCGAGCAGCGTCACGGTGAGCGCCAGCAGCAGCGGGCCGCTCCACCGCGGGGTGGGCAGCAGCACCAGCGCGAGGGCCGTCCCCAGCACGGCGGCGGGCAGCACGGTGACGGTGCCCTCCCCGAGCAGTCGCAGCAGCACTCCGCTGCGCGAGCCGCCGCGGGCCTGGAGCAGCCGGATCTCGGCGGTGCGCCGGTCCGTGCTGAGCGCCGCGGCCAGGCAGAGCACCACGACCGCGACACCGGCCACACCGGCCGGCCCGACGGCGCCCAGCGGGGCCGCGGCCTGGTAGCGGGCGGTTGCCCTGGCGAGGACGTCCGGCATCTGCGAGGTGACGTGCAGGTCGGCCCGGAGGGTCGTGTCGATCAGGGCGGTCATGCCGGGGCCCGAGGTGTACGAGCCGATGGCCTGGCGGGTCTGGTCGAGCCGGTCGGCGCGCAGGGCGCCGGCGTCGACGGGCAGCCGCCAGAAGTCCTGGCCGCTCGAACCCCAGCGGGCCAGCGCGGGCAGGCTGCCGCCGTCGACGAAGCCGCTGGTCCAGTACCACGCGTCGTCGCCCTTGAGGCCGAGGCAGGCCCGGTCCGGGCAGCCGAGTCCTTCCCAGGACGGGTCCTGGGGATCGTTGACCTCGTAGAGGCCGGTCACGGTGGCGCGCAGCGCGACGGGGCCGTCGGTGCCGCTCTCGATGACGTCACCGATCTTGATCTTGATCGCCTCGGCGGCCTGCCGGCTCAGCACGATCGGCAGCGGACCGTCCGCCGGGGCGGGGCCGGGCCAGGTACCGGCGGTCAGTTTCACCCGGTCGGCGAGGCCGTTCAGGTAGAACAGGCCGAGCCCCGGGGTGGCGTTGTCGGAGAGCCGGGTGAACCCCGGGTTGAACATCTGGCGCCCGGTCTTGACCCGGGTGCCGTGGACCTGGCCCGACCGGCTCAGCGGCAGCTGCCGGCCGATCTGCGCGTCGAGCTTGTGCTGCACGGCTTCGAGGTCGGCGGCGTTGTCGTTGCGGCCCGACTCGGAGGTGATCTCCAGGTTCGTCACGTTGGTGCCCAGGCTGCGTGTGAACTCCTGGAGCGCCGTGTCCGCGCCCCGGTCCGCGATCCGGGGGAAGGCGGCCGCCAGGAACACCGTGACGAGCGCGAGGGCCGCCGTGAGCAGCGCGGCCAGCGGCATCGCGCGAAGCCGGGTGCGGACCCAGGGCGCGGGCCGGTGGGCGCGCGCGGGCACGGGCTCCGGCGTGGGGGTGGGCGCGGTGGCGCCCGCCTTGGTGGTCACATCTCCTCCACGTGGCGCAGCCGGGCGGCCACGTCTCGACGCCGGCGTCCGATCAGGAAGGCCGACAGCAGCGGGACGACGGCGATCGCGGCCGCGAACAGCAGCGCCTGACCGAACGGCAGCTCGATCACCGCCTCGGGCACCGGCCGCTTCGCCGCCGGGGTCAGTACCACGAACGGCACGATCAGCCGGACGAGCAGGGCTCCGAGGACGAGGCCGACGATCCCGCCCAGCCCGACCAGCACCGCGTTCTCGGCGGCGACGGTCCTGGTGACCTGCCTGCGCGGGGCACCCAGGGCGAGCAGCAGGGCGGAGTCCCTGGACCGCTCGTTGGCGGAGCCCGCCACGGCGGCGGCGAAACCGATCGCGGCGAGCACGCCGGTGACGATCGCGATGGCCATCAGCGCGCTCTGCGGGGCGGCGCCGACCGGGTCGCTGAGGAGCCCGTCGACGGCCTCGTCGTAGAGCGCGAGGTCCTGGCTTCCCGGGGCGCCGCGCAGGGCGGCGGCGGCCTCGGCCGGGGCGCGGTCGTCCGGCCCGGCGGCGGGCAGCCACCACTCGGTGCGGGTGGGAAGCGGCCGGTCCTCGGCGGACAGCATCCGGGCGACGCTGCCCAGGTCCATCACCAGGGCCCGTCGGCCGGCCACCGGGACGGCCTCGACCACGCCGGTCACCTTGACCGGGATGACGACCCCGCTGAACGGCACCTGGACGGTGTCCCCGACGGAGGCTCCGACGGCCTTCAGGTAGTCACGGGTGGCGACCCCGCTGACGACGGCGGGAGCGGGCGCCCCGGAGGGGAGCACGACGGCGCGCACCGCGTCGCCGATGCCGAAGGCGGACTGGTAGCGGACCGTGAACAGCGCGTCGGCGGTGGCCGTTTCGGAGGCGAGCGAGGCCACCGGCGAGTTGGAGGTGCCGCGGCGGGAGACCGGGGACTTGAGGGTCCAGCCGGTGCCGGCCGGCGCCGGGACGGCGACGGACGGCCCGTCGGCGGTCTCGGAGACGGCCAGGTTCCGCACGGCCACCTCGCCCTCGCTGCGGTCGCCGAAGGCGACGGTCGCCCCGACGACGGTCAGCGGGACGGCGACCGAGCCCACCGGGGCGTCGACCAGCGCGCCGAGCGAGATCGAGGAACGGACCTGGCCGTTCAGCGGGAGCTCGCTGAACGGGACCTTGTGGACCAGGCCGAAGCGGTCGCGCAGCAGCAGCCGGACCTCCGGGTGGACCGGGCTGCTCCACTTGCTCGCCTGGCTGTCGTCCTGCCTCACCGCGATGTCGGCGTCGATCCGCAGCGGGCGGCCGGGCAGGGGGATGCCGGCGTTCGCCCCGGCGGGCGCGGCGAGCGCGCCGAACACCTCCGCGCTGCTGTGGCCGTCGAGCAGGTCGTCGCGGACCGGGACGCGGTCGGCGAAGGCGGCGGCGTCCACGGCCAGCAGCTGACTGCCGGCGCCGCCCTGCATCGGCTGCTCGTCGCGCACCACCGGCACCAGCCGGTCGCCGCCGGGCAGGCTGCCGTAGCGGCCGCCCTGACCCATCAGGGAGTTGTGCGAGCCGGAGATGCGCAGGCCGCCGGCCGTGGTGAAGGTGGCCTGGTCGCGCTGCGAGGCGGTCCAGGTGGCGTGTTGTCCGAGGGCCAGCACGCCGGTGGCCACGGCCATGACCAGCAGCAGCACGGGGCCGGTGGCGCGGCCGGGCCGGCGGGCCAGCTGCCAGCCGACCATGGCGGGGCCGAGGCCCCGGCCCCTGGCGGCGGCGCGGGCGCCGAACCGGGCGACGAACGGGAGCACCCGCAGCACCACCAGGGTGCCGGCGCACAGGGCGAGCGTCGGGGTGGCGACCAGCAGCAGGTCGACGTCGAGCCGGCCGGAGGCGTCGGGGGACAGCCCGCCGCCGTACTGGTCGAGCTGCTGGTAGGCGAGCGCGGCCAGGGCGAGCACGGCGAGGTCGCCGCCGTTGCGGGCGACTCCGGAGACCACGGCCTGGCGGCGGCCGGTCCGGCGGCGCAGGGCGGCGCCGACGCCGCGCACCGCGCTGGGCACGGTGGCCAGGAGGATGCAGGAGAGGGCGCAGACCACGGCCACCGGCCAGAGCGTCCAGCTGATGCCGGTCTCCAGGTCGACCTGGTGGGCGCTGCCGAGGCCGGCCAGCGCGCGGACCAGGAACGGGGTCAGCAGGGGCGCGAACACGGCTGCGGGCAGGGCCAGCAGCAGCGACTCCAGGGCCGTGAAGGAGCCGAGCCTCAGGGCCGAGGCGCCGCGTGCGGCGAGCATCTCGTTCTCGGACTCCTGCCGGGCGGAGATCAGGTGGACGACCAGCAGCAGGGCCGCCGCGGCGAGCACGGCCAGTTGGAGGGCGCCGATCAGCAGGGTGGACCGGGCGACCACCATGCTGTCGGACAACTCGCGCATGATGTCGGGCAGTTCGGTCTTCGCGCCGAGCGAGGCGGTGTTCCTGAGCTCCTCCGCGAGGCGCTGGGAGCGGTCACCGACGGCCTGGGCGGTGGCCTGGTCGGCGCCGGAGAAGTCGGCGTCCAGCGACCAGCCGAGGCTGCCCTGGAGCAGGCCCCCCGTGGTGAAGGCGCTCCGGTCGACCATCATCGGACCGAAGGTGGTGAAGCCGCCGACCTCGATCTCGTGCCCGCCGACCGGGTCGATCCGCCAGTACGGGGCGGTCGGGTCGACGGCCCGGTAGACGCCGGTGATCCGGACGGTCAGGGACTTGCCGTCGAGCCGGTCGGCGAGCCTGACCTCCGCGGGCAGGGACTGCTCGGTCAGGCCGAGCCGCCGCAGCAGGCTCTGCGGGACGGCCGTCTCCGGGGCGGCGGACTGGACCGGTCCGGTGGGGGCGGCCGGCCAGGCGCCGGCGAGCAGTTGGACCCGCTCCCGGTCGAGGTCGGCGAGGACCGTCAGGTCGAACTGGGCACCGGGGGTCTGGCCGGAGGGGGCCGGGGCCGCCGTTCCGGTCGACGCGGCCGCTCCGGTGGAGGCTGCCGTTCCGGCGGCGCCCGGGGCGTTGCCCGTCGCCGCGCTGCCCGCCGCCGTGTCGGCCGACCCCGGCAGGCCGTAGGAACGGCTCCGCGTCAGGCTGTCGGTGTGCACGGGCAGATCGCCGAAGAGCTTCTGCCGGTAGGCGGCGATCGCCTCCTCGTCCTTCGTCCGCTGGTCGCGTCCGTGCTCGCCGGTCACCGCCACCGTGGTCCGGGCGTGACCTGGCCCTTGGAGCGCCTGCCGCAGGCCGGCTTCACCGACGCTGCTGTTGAAGGCCACCAAGGCGGTCAGCACGGACGTGGTGATCAGCACCGCCAACAGGACGGCGGCAGCCAGCGGCACTCGCCCGCGCAGTCGGCGCACGACGAAGCCGAGCATCAAGTTCCTCCCCCGGATTCACATCCCCGGTTGCATCCCGGGGCTTCGCTCATCGATCCGGTCCGAGCACAGATCTGCTACAGACGGACACATCGCGAGCACACCGGTGCATTGATCACCGGCAATCGGTCGCCGGATAGCGGACGATGCTGTCAGATTCGATCGAGGAACGGAAGGGACTTGCGCGAATCAAGTATGCGGTGAGCAAATTCCATCATTGGTAGCATCCACGGCCGGGGATGACCCCACTTGAATGCCATGCACACTTCACAACCCCGGCTTCGGTCCGCTCCTTTGGCGCGGGGCACGACTTCTCGGATTCACCGTCCGGGAACGTGAACCACCGGAGCGGCCATATCCGTAGAACCGAAGGGACCCGGATCCTCACCGGGTCACCACGCCCACAGGGGGGACGCCGCATGACGCAGCATCAGGCCGCCACCGCCGACCCGACCACCAGGCCGATGGTGGCCGTGACCGACCTCCGCCGGAGTTTCGGCACCGGCGAGCGGGCCGTACACGCCCTGCGCGGCGTCTCGTTCACCGTCGGCCGCGGCGAACTCGCCGCGCTCAAGGGCCGGTCCGGCTCCGGCAAGACCACCCTGCTCAACCTGGTCGGCGGCCTGGACACGCCGACCGGCGGCAGCATCGCCCTGGACGGCGTCGACCTCGCCGGGCTGGACGAGGACGGCCGGCTCGCCCTTCGGCGGGAGCGGATCGGCTTCGTCTTCCAGTCCTTCGGGCTGATCCCGATGCTCACCGCCGCCGAGAACGTCGGCGTTCCCATGCGGCTGCGCAAGGCCCCGGCCGCCGAGCGCGAGGAGCGCGCGCACACCCTGCTCGCCCTGGTCGGCCTGGCCGACCACGCCAACCAGCGCCCCGGCGAGCTCTCCGGCGGCCAGCAGCAGCGCGTCGCCATCGCCCGGGCGCTGGCCAACGAGCCCAGCCTGATCATCGCCGACGAGCCGACCGGTCAGCTGGACTCGGAGACCGGCCGCTCGATCATGGAGCTGCTGCGTGCGGTGGTGCGCAGCGAAGGCGTCACCGTGCTGGTCGCCACCCACGACCCGACGCTGATGGGGCTCGCCGACCGGGTGATCGAGGTCCGGGACGGACGGATCCTCGACGAGGTCGCCGAGCAGGCCGCGTAGCGGAGCGGGCCGCCGGACCGGGCCGGGCTGAGCCGGGTCACGGGTGTGGGGATGCGGGGTGCGTCCCCACACCCGCCGACCTGGACGGCCGAGCGGCCCCGGGCCGGGCGCGGGCGCTCAGCCCGGGCAGGGCGTCGGCGCCCGGCCTCAGGCCTTCGCGGGGATGATCGACTGGGCGTGGTGGAACACCTCCTCCCCGTCCCAGTGGGCCTTGGTGCGCTGCAACCGCGGGTAGTTGCCCTTGTAGTAGAGGCGCGGGTAGGCCGGGTCCGGCTGGTTCGCGGTGCCCAGGTCGGTGTCCGGGTAGTTGACGTACGCGCCGTCCGTCGCGGTGTCGACCTCCGGGACTCCGCCCGTGTCCCGGTAGACGTCCCGGTACAGCCCGCCGAGGTAGGCCAGGTGCTCGTCGTCCTCGCCCGGGTCGGTCCAGTACGTCTGGTACTGGAGCTTCATGATCGAGTCGCGCTGGGGGACGGCCGTCTCCTCGGGCCGGCGGGTGTTGATCCGGCAGCCGTAGGAGTCGACCTGGACCAGCGTGTCAGTGAGGTCGACCCCCTCGACGTCCCGCACCAGCCAGTCCCAGAAGGCGGCGATCTGCGCCGGACTGAACGGCTCCCGGTGGTAGGCCGACTTGTACTTGCCGCGCTGGTTGTCCCCCGAGGGGTTGAGCGTCATGGTGGCCTGGAACCACGGCATCTGGCGGCGCTTGTCCGGGTAGGGCAGGAACAGCCCGCCGGCCGCCCGGGTCTGCACCGCCGCGGGCGTCGTCATCCCGCGCTCGACGGCCGCCACGAAGGCGTCGAGCGGGGCCGGGTCCTCGCCGTCCCACTGACTGAACAGGACGACGTTCCCGTTGGAGTGGTGGGTGAGCTTGAGGATGGCGAACAGCCCCTGGTACACCTGCTCCTGCGGGCCGCTGTGCTCGGCCATGAAGGCACCGAAGTTCCGCACCAGCGTCTCGAAGTCGGCGGGGCGCTCCAGCAGTTCGGCCCAGGGCCAGGCCACGCTGCTCAGCCAGACCCGGGGCGGCGGCTGGGGCACGTCCGACGCGAAGTGGTACCGCAGCACCACCCCGAAGTTCCCGCCACCGCCGCCGGTGTGCGCCCAGAAGAGGTCCCGCTCGGGCGAGCCCTCCGCGTCCTCGCGGTGCGCCCTCGTCACCACGGCCGTGCCGCCCCGGACGGTGACCACGTCGACCTGGACGAGGTGGTCCACGGTGAGCCCGTGTCGCCGGGACAACAGGCCATACCCGCCGCCGCAGACGTGGCCGCCGGCCCCGACCGAGTAACAGGACCCGGCGGGCAGGGTGACGGCGTACTCCCGGAACAGCGTGGTGTAGACGTCCCAGTTGGTCGCGCCGCCCTCGACGCCGTACGTGGGCCGGCCGAACTTGTCCGTCGAGGCGGCGACGCCCCGCATCGTGCCGAGGTCGAGGATGACGCCCCGGTCGTTGTCGACGAATCCCTCGTAGCAGTGTCCGCCGCCGCGGACCGTCGGCCGCAGCCCGTGGTCCAGCGCGCGGTTCAGCTCGGCGACCGCGTCCGCCTCGTTGCCCACCAGCCGGATGTACGCGGGGCTGCTGGTCCATCGCTGGTTGAAGCCCTGACTGAGGGTCCGGTATCGGGGATCGTCCGGCAGGACCGAGCGCCCCTCCGGCAGCTCCCGGCGCGCGCCCTCGGCCGCCGCCTCGCCCGTGGACCCGACGGTGATCCCGGCGGCCGCCGCACCGGCACCGCCCAGGAATCCCCTCCGGGAGAATTCGCACTGCATGACCCGTCCCCACTTTCCCGAGTCCGAGAGAAGCCGGCGGGCCGCACGCTAACACGGAAATCAAGCCGCGGGAATCGCTTAATGAATAGTGTGACAGTACGTCATTTCCGGTGATTCATCCCGTCCATGACCTCGGACGCCCCGGCGAAGGCCCATTGTCAGTGGCCTGGGCTATGGTCGCCGACAACGCGCCGACGACGCGCCGGAATCCGTCCCACGGGAGGTTCGATGACGATCTTCTGCCGCATTGTCCCGGCCTTCCGGGAACTGGCCAGAAAAGCACGGTCGTGGTGGCCGGCAGCACCGCCGACCACCACGACCGTCACCTCGTCCCCAGGGCCACCGGGGGCAGTTCCGTCAGACCGCCGGGAAGATCTCCGCGTCCGGCTTCAGCAGCTGGCCGGGCTTCGGCGCGGTGCCGTCCACCAGGTAGCGGGTGACCAGATCGTTCAGCGCCTTGCTGCGGCCGACGGCGCAGTGCTCGATCGAGTCGACGCTGACCAGCACGGCGTTGCTCAGCTGCTCCTGCATCCGCTGGGCGAACTTGTACTGGGTGGCCGGGTCGTAGAGGTTGCCGATCACCATCACGGTGTTGGAGGTCTTCTTGTTCCACGGGCCGGAGAAGCGCTCGGCGTCCCTGGCCGGGGCCGGCCAGCTCGCGCAGGCGGGCGCGTCGAAGGCCTGGTAGCGGCCGAAGGTCGGCGACTCCTTCTCCCAGGTCTTGGCGGCGTTCGCGAACACCCGGTCGTTGGACGGGTACGGCTTGTCCTGGCAGTTGACGGCCATGTACGAGTCGTCCGCGGTGTACTCGGAGTCGACCGGGGCCTCCCGCAGCGCCGCCCGCGGGACGTTCACCGAGAGCAGGTTGGCGTCCTCGTCGGAGACGTTCGCCTGCGGGGCCAGCAGGGCGGCCGCGTTCGGCTTCTGGAGCACCTGGTAGGCCGCCTGGAGCGACTTGGCCAGCGGAGCCAGCTTGGCCTGCGAGTACAGGGCGCTGGCCACCTCGCCGGTGAAGGTGCTCAGGGTCACCTGGGAGCCGTTCGGCAGCGTGATCGGGCTGGTCCGCAGGTGGTCGCGGAGCTGGTCGAACTTGGCCCGGGTGTCACCCTCTCCGAAGGCGCAGCGCGGGGCGCCGGCTGCCTGGCAGCGCTTCAGGAACTCGTCCAGGGCCAGCTCGAAGCCGCCCGCCCGCTGGCGGTCGTACTCCATGCCGTTGTGCAGGCGCAGGTTGGGATCGACGTTGCCGTCGACGATGATCGCGCGGACCTTGTTCGGGTACATGTTGGCGTACGTCGAACCGATCAGGGTGCCGTAGGAGAACCCGGCGAAGGTGAGCTGGGAGTCGCCGACGGCGCGGCGCATCCGGTCGAGGTCGCGCACCACGTTGATGGTCGACATGTGCTCGATCAGCGGGCCGGCGTTCTTGCTGCACGCGTCGGTGTAGTCCTGGTCCGCGTCCAGCGTCTCGTTGATCTCGGCCTTGGTGACCGGCACGCCGACCATGCGGTTGTTGACGGCGTCCGCGTCTTCCTGGGTCTTGAAGCACTTGAGCGGGTTGCTCCGGGCCACGCCGCGCGGGTCGAAGCCGACCAGGTCGAACTTGGACTGCACCTCGGCGCCGAAGCGGGACGTCGTCGCCCACAGGTAGCCGCTGCCGCCAGGCCCGCCGGGGTTGAGGAACAGCGAGCCGATCCGCTTCGACGGGTCGCTCGCGCGCCGCCGCATCATGGCGATGCCGACCGTCTCGCCCGACGGGTTGTCGTAGTCCAGCGGCACGGGGTAGACGGCGCAGTCGTAGATGCCGGGGTCCGGCTTGCTCGGGTCGGGGTTGCACGGCGTCCAGGCGACGGGTGCGACCTTCGCCTCGGCCAGACCGGGGGCCTGGTCGAAGGGCGCCGCCGACGCGGCGACGGCGGTACCGGTGACAAGTGCGAGAGCGCAGGTGACCGCTCCGGCCAACGTGGATATGCGGGACAAGGAACCTCCTCCGTACTGAAATGGCGGCCCCAGCCTGTCAGCCGGAGATCTCCGTGTGAAGACCTGGGAGCAGCGGAAATCCTTCGCCCGATGTTCGGGAACAGCGCGGAACATTCTGTGAATGAACCGACTTGACGGTTCATTGACCTGATGCCCTGTCACTCGAAGCCGTCAATCGGCCGCCGGCCATCCGGTTCGGCCGGGCCGACCGGGCCGACCGGGCCGCTCCGAGGTGGTGGCCGGTCCTTCGGAGAACCGTCACCTGTGATCGCGCGCGAAGGCCGGGATCTCTTCGCGGGTCGGGGAGTTCGGCAGGGGCGCGGGCGCGTCCCGGAGGAATGCGGTGATCACGACTGCGGCCCGGTCGTCGTTGTCGTCGAGGCCGTTCCCCATGTGGTGCCCGACGCCGGGCATGTACTGCGTGCGCTGGATGGCGGGGTCGGCTTCGAGGACGGCGGTCGCCCATTGACGGACCTGGGAGGAGCACTCGGCGATCATCGGCATCGCGGGGGTCCGGAGCGTCCCAGTCGCGGCGCCAGGGAGGACGAGTCCCTGACGGTCTGCCGGAGGTGGAGGCCGGCGGCGCGCCCCTACCGGGAGCGGAACACCCTCGAACGCCCGCTCACCGCGGCCCGTACGGCTCCTGACTCGCCGACGCTCCCCGCAGGGCGGCCGCCACCAGCCCCTCGATCTCGTCCGCCCCCGGCTCGCCGCCACTCACCAGGTGATCAAAGACCAGGCCGTCGACGCAGGCCAGCAGGGTGGCCGTCCGCCGGTCGGGGTCCGGCACGCCCTGCTCGGCGAGGAACGCCCGGACCGCGGCGCGGCCCGCGTTGTCCCGCGGGACGAGGATCTCGCGCAGCTCGGGATCGCGCACGCTCTCCACCGCGCAGGCGTACCGGGCGAGCGAGCGCCGCCGCCCGTCCCCGGCCAGCCGTCGGCGCACCAACTCACCGATGCCGTGCACCAGTTCCGTAGCCGAGCGGACCGGCATCCGCTCCCCCATGGCGTGCAGCTCGCCCTGGTCCAGCTCCACCAGCCGCCGCACCAGCGCGGTGAGCAGCGCCTGCCTGGTCCGCAGGTAGGCCGAGGTGGTTCCGACCGGCAGCCCGGCCGCCGCGTCGACCGCCCGGTGCGTCAGCCCTCGCACGCCCAGGTCCGCCAGCACCCCGATCGCGGCGTCCGCCAGCACCGTCCGCCGGTCCGGACAGCCCGCCTCGTCCCGCTTCTGGTCCTCGTTTCGCCGCATCCCCCCTTTCTACCCGCACCGCCGCTCCCCCTGTGCACCCCCTCGTGGCGGACCGGCCCGGCAGCGACTGCCCTTGCCGTTCAGCCGTCGGCGCGCCCGCTCACCCACCCCCGCCCGTCGCCCGGAGGCCCGTAGTACGCTCCTTCTACAGCTGTAGAAAGCAGTGCCGCGAGACGGAAGGGGGCCGGGCATGAGCAGCAACAGCGCGGTGGTGGTCGGTGGCGGGATCGGCGGGCTGGCGGCCGCGATCGGGCTCCGGCTGGCGGGGTGGAACGTGACCGTGATCGAACGGGCGGCCACCCTGGACGATGCCGGCGCCGCCATCTCGCTGGCCGCCAACGGGATGCGGGCACTCGCCGCCCTGGGGGTCGGCGAGGCGGTCGAGAGGGCCACGCGCCGCCAGTACACCGGCGGGACCAGCACGCCCGACGGCCGCCGGCTCGCCGCGATGGACGGGGCGGCACTGGAGCGCGAGCTGGGCGCCCCGATCGTCGGCATCCCCCGCGCGGCCCTGCACCGTGTCCTGCGCGAGGCACTGCCGGCCGAGTCCCTCGTCATCGGCGCCGAGGCGACGGAGGTGGACACCAGCCGACCCTTCAGGGTCGGCGTCGGCTACGAAGCCGCCGCCCGGGAGACCGGCCATCCGGCGGCCGACCGTCCGGAGGCCGCGCCTTTGAAGGCCGGCCGCCTGGAGCCCGGCCATCCGGAGCCCGGCCGCCTGGAGGCCGATCTCCTGGTGGCCGCCGACGGGATCAACAGCCGCATCCGGCGCCGGCTCTTCCCCGCCCACCCCGGGCCGGCCTACAGCGGCTCGACGGTGCTGCGGGCGATCACCGCGCACCCGGTCGACGGACTGGAGGCCGACTTCGAGCTCACCTGGGGCCACGGCACCGAGTTCGGCCACATCGCCTTCCCGGACGGCACCGCCTAGTGGCACGCGGTCCTGAACGCCCCGGCCGGGGTCCGCTACCGGGACCCGCTGGCCGAGGTCCGCCGCCGCTTCGCGCGCTGGCACGAGCCGATCCCCTCGCTGCTGGCCGCGACCCGGCCGGGGGCGGTGCTGCACCACGACGTCAACGAGCTGGCCACCCCGCTGCCGTCCTACGTCTCCGGCCGGATCGCACTGCTCGGCGACGCGGCGCACGCCATGACGCCCCACCTCGGCCAGGGCGCCTGCCAGGCCCTGGAGGACGCGGTGACACTGGCGGCGACGCTCGCCGAGGCGCGGACGGTCGAGGGTGCGCTCGCCCGCTACGACGCGGTCCGCCGCCCGCGCAGCCAGACCGTGGCCCGCGACGCACGCAGGGCCGGCCGGATGGGCCAGCAGCTCGCCCACCCGCTGGCGGTCGGCCTGCGCAACGCCGCGATCCGGCTCACCCCGCCCGGCGCGATGGTCCGGACCGTCCTGCGGCACGCCGACTGGACACCGCCCCGGATCGCTCCCCGGGCCGCGCGGACAGGTGCCCCCGACCCGGCATGACGAGCGGGCCGGACGCCCCTGCGCGCGACGAACCAGGAACGACGAACCAGGAACGACGAACCAGCCTGACGAACCGGCCTCACGAACCCGCGTGGCGAACCGGCTCGGCGAACCGACTTGACCGGGGATCTGATTAGGCGCCATATTACTTCTCGTGACCCAGCCCCCCGAGACCGGTCCCGTCGCCCCCAGCCTCGACCAGGCCCGCCGCCAGATCGCCCGCTACGGCCTCACGGCCGACCCGCAGGCGATCCTGGTCGCGGCCCGGCTGATGGCGGCGGGCGCCCGGATCGGCCAGGCCGGCGAGGTGCACTTCGGCCGCTTCGGCCTCTCCACCGGCCGGTACCGGCTGCTGGCGGATCTGGAGGACCACGGCGGCGAGAAGTCGCCCTCCCAGCTCGCGGCGAGCCTCGGCGTCTCCCGGGCGACCGTGACCGGCCTGGTCGACGGCCTGGAGCGGGAGGGCCTGGTGGCCCGCCGGCCGTCGACCGAGGACGGCCGCGGCAACGTGGTGCTGCTCACCGCCCGCGGCGCCGACAAGCTGCGCGAACTGGCACCCGAGCACTTCACCCGGATGCAGGCACTGGTCGGAGGGCTCTCCACCGAGGAGCGCGCCACCTTCCTGGACCTGCTGGCCCGGGTGGTCGCGGGCATGGACGCGCTCACCGAGGACTGATCCGCACCCAGGCGGGCTGCCCGAGCAGCCCGCCTCCCTTTCACTCTAATAGTTAGGTACCTAAGCACAAATACTTAGGTACCTAATCAGATACCGCAGGAGAGAACCCCATGAGCAAGAAGGCCCCCGGCGCACCCCCGCCGTTCGTCCTGTGGCGCGAGGTGCTGGTCGCCTACGCCATGCCGGCCGTGACGGCGGGCCTCGGCGGAGCGATCACCCGGCAGCCGCACCTGGTGACCGCGGCACTCACCACCATCGGCGGCACCTCCGCCCTGGTGGCCGCCGCGCTCGGCGCCAGCCTGCGCCGCCGCCCGCCCCGGACCCGACCCGTCCGGACCCCGCGCGCCCTCGCGGCCGCCGTGCTCGGCCTGGCCGCCGCCGCACTGGGCCTGGCCGCCGGACTCGCCGCCGCCCGCTGGCTGCCGCAGATCCCGGCCCTCGCCGACAGCCCGTGGCCTCCCCGGCTGCCGCTCGACCTGGCGCTCTCCTCCGCGATCGCCGCCACTATCACCACCTGGCGCTGGCGCGGCAGCCGCCCGGCCCCCGCGGCTCAGCACCGACTCCCCACCACACCCCAGCCCGAAAGGCAGACCTCATGATCGTCATCATGGGCGCGACCGGCGCCACCGGCGGCGCCACCCTGCGCAGCCTCACCGCCCTCGGCGTGCCCAGCCGCGCCCTCGGCCGCGACCCCGCCCGACTGGCCGCCACCCTCGACGAGCGCACCCTCGCCGGCACCACGCCCCACGCGGCCGACGCCGCCGACCCGGCCTCCCTCCGCGAGGCCTTCCGAGGCGCGCGGCAACTCCTCCTGACCATGGCCAACGGCCCGCACCAGGTCCAGTACGAGCTGAACGCGATCGAGGCGGCCCTCGACTGCGGCGTGGAGCACATCGTCAAGATCTCCGCGCCCGCCGCCGAGCCCGACTCCCACGTCGCCGTCTCCCGCGGCCACCACCTGATCGAGCAGCGCCTGCGGTCCTCCGGCGTCACCACCACCGTCCTGCGACCGTACGCCTTCATGCAGAAGCTGCTGCTCCTGGCGCCCGGCATCGCCGCCGGGGTGATGCACGGCGCGATGGGGCAGGCCCGCTGCAACTACGTGGACGCCCGGGACATCGGGGACGCCGCGGCCGAGGTCCTCACCCGCCCCGGGCCGGCCGGTGGCACCTATCCGCTCACCGGCGGGCGGGCCTACAGCCACCCGGAGCTCACCGCCCTGCTGGGCGAGCTGCTCGGCCGGCCGGTCCGCTACCTCGACCTGAGCCCGTCCGAGCTGCACGCCCACCTGGTCGGCCGGGCCGGGATGCCGCACTGGCTGGCCGCCCACGTGGTGGAGATCCAGCAGCTCGCGGTGGTCCGCGAGGAGGCGCCGGACGACACCTTCCACCGCCTCACCGGGCGCGCTCCACGTACGCTGGAGGCGTTCCTCGGCGAGCACCTGCACCTGTTCGGCTGACCGCCGGACGCCGTGGCGGGCCGGGCCGGGACCGGCCGGACCGGCCCGGGAATCCCCGCGAACACCGGGGAAGGCCCGACTCGCCACCCGGAGGGAGCAGTATTCATGTGGTGTGGATCACGGTCGGAAATTCGACCTGACGGTCCGTCAATTCGACTGATGCCCCGTCACATCCATGGCAACCGGCCCCAGTTATTGCCTGACGTGACGTCAGATTCGGCCGTTCCGGCGCCAGTTGGGCGGTGCTTCCGCTCCTTCCGGGCCGCCACTGCGGGGCTACCATCGGTCGGGTTGTCCGCTCCGGCCCCGGAGTGGGGTCACCCGATCAGGCGGTGTTCCCACCGCCCCAGGGGCCGGGCATCGGTCGGAACGGGGCGAGGACGAGGAGCGCACGGCTGCCATGACAGCTGAACCGAGCCACCCGGAGCAGTACGCCACGCCACATCCGGCCGCCGCACCGCCACCGGCCACGCCCCCGCGGGAGCCCGCGCAGGAGCCCGCGCAGGTCGAGCTGGCGAAGGCCGCCCGGCCCGAGCCCATCCCGGCAGAGCCCGCCCGGCCCGAGCCCGCCCGGCCGGGCCCGGCCCGCGCCGTGTTCCCCGGCCGCCCGGCCGCCGCCCCGCGCACCCTGGTCGACGTGCTGGACGCCACCGTGGCCGCCCACCCCGACGAGCCCGCCCTGGACGACGGCCACACCGTGCTCAGCTACCGCGCGCTGGCCGCCGAGGTCGAGCAGCTGCGCCGCCGCCTGTCCGCCGCGGGCATCGGCCCCGGCGACCGGGTCGGCGTGCGCGTGCCCTCCGGCACCAACGACCTGTACGTCTCGATCCTCGCCGTGCTCGCCGCCGGCGCCGCCTATGTCCCGGTCGACGCCGAGGACCCCGACGAGCGCGCCGAACTGGTCTTCGGCGAGGCCGCCGTCGCCGCCGTGCTCGGCGCCGAGCGCGGCCTGACGGCCGCCGCGGAGCGCGCGCCCGCCCTGGAGCGCCGCCCCACCCCGGCCGACGACGCCTGGATCATCTTCACCTCCGGGTCGACCGGCAAGCCCAAGGGCGTGGCCGTCACCCACCACAACGCCGCCGCCTTCGTGGACGCCGAGGCCGCGCTCTTCCTCCAGGAGGAGCCGATCGGCCCCGGTGACCGGGTGATGGCCGGCCTCTCGGTGGCGTTCGACGCCTCCTGCGAGGAGATGTGGCTGGCCTGGCGGCACGGCGCCTGCCTGGTGCCGGTCCCGCGCTCCCAGGTGCGCAGCGGGGCCGACCTCGGCCCGTGGCTGGCCGAGCAGGAGATCACCGTGGTCTCCACCGTCCCGACCCTGGCCGCGCTGTGGCCGGCCGAGGCGCTCAACGAGGTGCGGCTGCTGATCTTCGGCGGCGAGGCCTGCCCGCCCGAGCTGGTGCAGCGCCTGGTCACCGAGGGCCGCGAGGTGTGGAACACCTACGGCCCCACCGAGGCCACCGTGGTCGCCTGCGCGGCCCTGCTGACCGGCGAGGGCCCGGTGCGGATCGGCCTGCCGCTGGACGGCTGGGACCTCGTCGTGGTGGACGAGGCCGGCGAGCCGGTCGCCCCCGGCGGCACCGGCCAGCTGGTGATCGGCGGAGTGGGCCTGGCCCGCTACCTCGACCCGGAGAAGGACGCCGAGAAGTACGCGCCGCTGCCCTCGATGGGCTGGGAGCGCGCCTACCGCAGCGGCGACCTGGTCCAGGCGGACGCGGCCGGCCTGCTGTTCCTCGGCCGCACCGACGAGCAGATCAAGCTGGGCGGCCGCCGGATCGAACTCGGCGAGGTCGACGCGGCCCTCCAGGCGCTGCCCGGTGTGGCGGGCGCGGCGGCCGCCGTGCGGACCGCCCGCGGCGGCAACCAGCTGCTGGTCGGCTACCTGGTGGTCCAGGACGGCTTCGACCGCGAGCAGGCCGTCGAGCGGCTGCGCGCCGAGCTGCCCGCCGCCCTCGTCCCGCTGCTGGCGACCGTCGAGACCCTGCCCACCAGGACCTCGGGCAAGGTCGACCGCAACGCGCTGCCCTGGCCGCTGCCCGAGCTGGAGACCGCGGGCCCGAGCGAGCAGCTGTACGGCACCGAGGCGTGGCTGGCCGAGCAGTGGGCGGAGATCCTCGGCGTCCGGGTCAGCGGCCCGCGCGACGACTTCTTCGCGGTCGGCGGCGGCAGCCTCGCCGCCGCGCGGCTGACCACCCTGCTGCGCACCCGCTACCCGAGCGCGGCCGTGCTGGACATCTACCAGCACCCGACGCTGCGCAAGCTCGCCCGGCACCTGGAGCGCGGCGCCGGCGAGAGCACCGAGGCCAGGACGATCGCCCTGGTGCCGACCAGGGCCAAGCTGCTCCAGCTGCTCCTGCTGATCCCGCTGTTCACCGTGGTCGGCCTGCGCTGGACGGTCGCCCTGCTGGCCGCCGGGAACCTGCTCACCCACCTCGGCGACTACCCGTGGGCGCCCACCGCGTCCTGGTGGTGGGTCGCCGCGGGCGCGCTCGCCCTGTACACCCCGGCGGGCCGGCTGGCGATCGCGGCCGGCGGCGCCCGGCTGCTGCTGCGCGGCCTGCGCCCGGGCAGCCACCCGCGCGGCGGCTCCGTCCACCTGCGGCTGTGGACCGCCGAGCGGCTCGCCGAGCTGAGCGGCGCGGACTCGCTGTCCGGCGCCTGGCTGGTGCGCTACGCCCGGGCGCTGGGCGCCAAGGTCGCGCCCGACGTGGACCTGCACTCGCTGCCGCCGGTCACCGGGATGCTGAAGCTGGGCCGCGGCTGCGCGGTCGAGGCCGAGGTGGACCTGTGCGGCTACTGGCTGGACGGCGACCGGCTGCTGATCGGCCAGGTCAAGATCGGCTCCGGTGCCGTGGTCGGCACCCGCTCGACGCTGCTGCCCGGCGCCCGGGTCGGCAAGCGCGCCCAGGTGGCGGCCGGCTCCAGCGTCGTCGGCCAGGTGCCGACCGGCCAGCGCTGGGGCGGCGCCCCCGCCGTCAAGCTGGGCCGTGCCGAGCGCGTCTGGCCCAAGGAGCGCCCGGAGCGCCAGGCCCGCTGGGCCGCGCTGTACGGCGCCAGCGGCGGCATCCTCGGCCTGCTCCCGGTGCCGCCCGCGCTCGCCGCGCTCGCCGTGCTGTCCCGGTTCGTCGACCAGGGCGCAGCCCTCGGCCCGGCGCTCGGCGGCGCGCTGCTCGGTCTGCTGCCGGCGACGCTGGCGTTCGGTGCGGTGTACGCGGCGCAGCTGGTGGTGCTGGTGCGGCTGCTGAGCGTCGGCCTGGTGCCCGGCACCCACCCGCTGCACGGCCGGGTGGGCTGGCAGGCGTGGACCGTCACCCAGCTGATGGACCGGGCCCGCGAGGTGCTGTTCCCGCTCTACGCCGGACTGGTCACGCCGCTGTGGCTGCGCGCCCTCGGGATGCGGGTCGGCCGGGGCGCGGAGGTGTCCACGGTGCTGGCGCTGCCCAGCCTGACCACGGTCGGCGACGGCGCGTTCCTGGCCGACGACACCCTGATGGCCCCGTACGAGCTGGGCGGCGGCTGGGTGCGGCTCGGTGAGGCGAAGGTCGGCGAGCGGGCGTTCCTGGGGAACTCGGGGATGACCGCGCCGGGCCGCTCGGTACCCAAGCGCGGCCTGGTGGGTGTGCTGTCGGCGACGCCGGCGAAGGCGAAGAAGGGCGGCTCGTACCTGGGCATGCCGCCGATGCGGCTGCCGCGTTCGGCGGACCAGGCCGACCAGAGCCTGACCTACGAGCCGCCGGCCCGGCTGCTGTGGGCGCGCGGGCTGGTCGAGGTGGGCCGGCTGGTGCCGGTGCTGGCCTCGGCGGCGCTGGGCCTGCTGACCGTGGCGGCGATGTCCTGGCTGGCGGCCGGTTCACCGCTGACCGCCGCCCTGCTGTCCGGCCTGGTGCTGCTGGCGGCCGGCGCCGTGGCCTGCCTGGTCTCGGTGGCGGCGAAGTGGCTGCTGGTCGGCCGGTTCCGGGCGGTGGAGCACCCGCTGTGGAGCGGCTTCGTGTGGCGCAACGAGCTGGCGGACACCTTCGTGGAGATGCTGGCGGTGCCGTGGCTGGTCGGCGCGGTGCCCGGCACCCCGGTGCTGAACCTGTGGCTGCGCTCGCTCGGCGCGCACGTCGGGCACGGGGTCTGGTGCGAGAGCTACTGGCTGCCGGAGGCCGACCTGGTCACCCTCGGCGACGGGGTCACCATCAACCGGGGCTGTGTGGTGCAGACGCACCTCTTCCACGACCGGATCATGCGGATGGATACTGTGGTCCTCCGCGAGGGCGCCACCCTGGGCCCGGGCGGCATCGTGCTGCCCGGCAGCACGGTGGGCGCGCGCAGCACGCTGGGCCCGGCCTCGCTGGTGATGCGCGCCGAGTCCGTCCCCGACGACACGCGGTGGCTGGGCAACCCGATCGAGGCGTGGCAGACCACGTCGTGACCACCTCCCCGACCCCCCGTCCCGGCCCGCAGGAAGTGCACGTCCCCGTGAAGTCCAAGCACGCCCCCGTGACCGCCGGCGCCCCTGACCCGTACTTCCCGGACAGCGGCGACCACCGCTACCGGGTCCACCGCTACGAGCTGGCGCTGGACTACCGGCCCGGGCCCAACCGGCTGGCCGGCTCGGCCCGGCTGAGCGCGGTGGCGGACGCGGCGCTGGCGGAGTTCGCGCTCGACCTGGCCGAGTTCCGGATCGGGCGGGTGCTGGTCGACGGCCGGGCCGCCCGCTACACCCACCGCGGCGGCAAGCTGCGGATCCGCCCGGCCAGGGCGCTGGCGCCGGGCGCGGCGTTCACCGTCGAGGTGCACTACACCGGCAACCCGCGCCCGGTGCGCAGCCCGTGGGGCGGTCTGGGCTGGGAGGAGCTGACCGAGGGCGCGCTGGTGGCGAGCCAGCCGGTCGGCGCGCCGTCCTGGTTCCCGTGCAACGACCGGCCCGCCGACAAGGCGACCTACCAGCTGGCGGTCACCACGCCGTCCCCGTTCACCGTGGTCGCGAGCGGCCGGCTGCTGACCCGCACCACCAGGGCGTCCAGCACCACCTGGGTGTACGAGCAGAGCGCGCCGACCCCGACGTACCTGGTGACGGTGTCGATCGGGCACTACCGGCCGGTGCCGCTGGCGGTGCGCCCGGCCGTGCCGCAGACCGGGTACGTGCCGGAGCCGCTGGCCGCCGCGTTCGCCCGGGACTTCGCCCGGCAGCCGGAGATGGCGGCGTACTTCGGCGAGGTCTTCGGCCCCTACCCGTTCGGCGAGTACGCGGTGGTGGTCGCGGACGAGGAGCTGGACGTCCCGGTGGAGGCGCAGGGCGTCGCCACCTTCGGCACCAACCACCTCGGCGGCGGCTGGGAGCGCGAGCGGCTGATCGCGCACGAGCTGGCCCACCAGTGGTTCGGCAACAGCGTCACGATCGCCGACTGGCGGCACATCTGGCTCAACGAGGGCTTCGCCAAGTACGCGGAGTGGCTCTGGTCCGAGCACTCCGGCGGCCCGGGCGCCGCCGTGCACGCCGCCGCCGCGCACCGGCTGCTGGCCGGGCTGCCGCAGGACCTGCGGCTCGGCGACCCGGGCCGGAAGCTGATGTTCGACGACCGGCTGTACCAGCGTGGCGGGCTCGTGGTGCACGCGCTGCGGCGGGCGCTCGGTGACGACGCGTTCTTCGCGATGCTGCGGGACTGGACGAGCGCCAACCGGCACGGGGTGGTCGCCACCGCCGACCTGCGCGCGCACGCCGCCCGGTACGCCACGACCCCGCTCGGCCCGCTCTTCGAGGCGTGGCTGGAGCGGCCGGAGCTGCCGCCGCTGGCGGGCTGAGCGTTCCGCCCCGCCCGGACCCGGGTGTCCGGTCGGCCCCGGAGCCGGGTGTCGGGTCGGCTCCGGGGCCGGGTGTCGGGTCGATTCCGGGGCCCGGTTATTCACTCGGGCCCGGGGCCGGGCTGGGCTACTGTCCGTAGACATGTCGACGAGTCCGCAAGCCCACATGACCGACCTTCCCAACGAGCTGCTGCCCGCCACCCGCCGAGCCCTGCTGCACCGGCTCGCCGTCGCCCAGGCCGAGGGCCGCACGCCCTCGATGGCCGCCGGGGTGCTGCGCGACGGCCAGCCGGTGTGGAGCGGCGCCCGCAGCATGGTCGACGGGCACGCGCCGACCCCGGACGTCCAGTACCGGATCGGTTCGCTCACCAAGACCTTCGTCGCGGTGCTGGTGCTGCGGCTGCGCGACGAGGGCTTGCTGGACCTCGCCGACCCGCTCTCCCGCCACCTGCCCGGCACCCCGGCCGACGACGCGACCGTCGCCCAACTGCTCTCGCACTCCGCCGGTCTGGCCGCCGAGACCCCGGCGCCTTGGTGGGAGCGGACCGAGGGCACCCTGCGGCCCGCCCTCGACGACCTCCTGGAGGCCGGGCAGCCGCCGGTGCATCCGGCCGGGCGGGTGCACCACTACTCCAACCCCGGCTACGCGCTGCTCGGCGCGCTGGTGGCGAAGCTGCGCGGCGAGCCCTGGGGCGAGGTGCTGCGCCGCGAGGTGCTGGCCCCGCTCGGCATGGACCGCACCACGCTGCTGCCCGAGCACCCGCACGCCGGGGGCTTCGCCGTCCACCCGTGGGCCGACGTGCTGCTGCCCGAGCCGCTCACCGACACCGGTCTGATGGGCCCGGCCGGCCAACTCTGGTCCACCGTCGCCGACCTGGCCAGCTGGGCGGCCTTCCTGGCGGCCGGCGACGACAAGGTGCTGTCCGCCGACACCATCGCCGAGATGCGCCGCCCGGCCGTCGCCCCGGACGACGCCGAGTGGACCACCGGCTACGGACTCGGTCTGCAACTGCGCCGCCACGAGGGCCGGTTGCTGTACGGGCACACCGGCTCGATGCCCGGCTTCACGGCGGGCCTGTGGATCAGCGAGGCCGACGGCCTGGCCGCGTACGCGCTCTCCAACGTCACCAGCGGCGCCAGCGCCGCGACGCTGGCCGCCCAGTTGATCGCGCTCACCGCCGAGCACGAGCCCCGGCTGCCCGAACCGTGGCGCCCGGCGGCCGAGGCGGACCCGGAGCTGCTGGAGCTCACCGGCCCCTGGTACTGGGGCGCCGCGCCGACCGCCCTGCGGCTGCGGCCCGGACGGGTCCTGGAGTTCACCCCGCTCACCGGTGCGGGCCGGGGCTCGCGCTTCCGTCCCGAGCCGGACGGCACCTGGACCGGTACGGAGAACTACTACGAGGGCGAGACCCTGCGAGTGGTCCGCCACCCCGACGGCACGGTCAGCCACCTCGACGTCGGCTCCTTCGTCTACACCCGTGAGCCGTACGGCCCGGCCGGCGCCGTCCCCGGCGGGGTCGACCCGGAGGGCTGGCGGGCCTTCTGAGCCGCGCGTCCCGACGAGTCGGTCATCCCCATGAGTCGGTCATCCCCATGAGTCGGTCATCCCCATGAGTGGGCCGCTCCCATGAGTGGGCCGCCCCGACCGTGACGGCCCGGGGGCGTGCGGCGCAGCCCGTACGCCCCCTCGATGCGTCTTGTCCACCCCCGGCACACGAGCGCCTGATGCCCGGCAGATGACCGACGGACCACGGGTGGTCCCATTCAACAGGTGCACATCTGCGCTCCCCCGGGCCGCAACATGAATGCCAACCGACTCGGAGAGACATACGGGGACCGGTTCGCGTCCATTCCCAACCGCCTGCGAACCGGGACGGTGCCCTGGTGATCCACGGCACCGCCGATCGTGCTGCCCTGGAGGGTCCGCCATGACCACCGTCCCCACGTACGCTCCGTCCGCAGTCGCCCCCACCCACGACATCCCGGCGGTCCCCGCGCCTCGCCCCCGGCCCGTCGCCCCGGCCGCCTACACCGTCTCCCTCGCCCGCGACGAGGACGACGTGCGTGCCGCCCAGCGGCTGCGCCACCAGGTCTTCGGCGCCGAGATGGGCGCCGTACTGCACAGCCCGGTCGCCGGCCTGGACGTCGACCCCTTCGACGAGTACTGCGACCACCTGCTGGTCCGCGAGGGCGAGCACGGCGCCGTGATCGGCACCTACCGGCTGCTGCGGCCCGAGGCCGCCCGCCGGGCCGGCCGGCTGTACTCCGACGGCGAGTTCGACCTCTCCGCGCTGGCCCCGGTCCGCCCCGGCCTGGTCGAGCTCGGACGCTCCTGCATCCACCCGGACCACCGCGGCAACGGCGCCGTCATCAACCTGATGTGGGGCGGCATCGCGCGCTACCTCGCCGACACCGGCAACACCTGGGTCGGCGGCTGCTGCTCGATCGGGCTGGAGGACGGCGGCGCGACCGCGGCGCGGGTCTGGGACTCCGTCAGCGCCAAGCACCTCGCGCCGGCGGAGTTCCGGGTCACCCCGCGCAACCGCTGGGACGCCACCGGGGTGCCGCGCGCCGAGCGGGGCGCGCTGCCGGCCCTGCTCCGCGGCTACCTGCGACTGGGCGCCTGGGTCTGCGGCGAACCCGCCCACGACCCGGACTTCGACTGCGCCGACCTGTACGTGCTGCTGTCGCTGGAGCGCACCGACCCGCGCTACCTGCGGCACTTCCTGTCCGGCGTACCCGCCACGGGCGCCTCGTCATGAGTGTCTGGCTGCCCACGGCGACCTGCCGGCCCGAGGTCTGCCTGGCCGAGGCCGCGCCGGAGGTCTCCCACCCCCGGCGGGCGCTGCGGCTGACGGCCTGCCTGGTGGTGGTGCTGGCCGGCCTGGCGCTCAGCCTTCCGGTCCGGCTGTTCCCGTACCGCTCCAGGAACGGGCTGATCCGGCTCTGGGCGCGGGTACTGCTGCACACCCTCGGGGTGACCGTCCACCTCGCCGGGCCTCCCGGCGACGGCATGGACGGCCGGGCGGGCGACGGCATGGACGGCCGGGCGGGCGACGGTGCGGACGGCCGGGCGGGCGGCCGCGGGGTGCTCGTGGTGGCCAACCACGTGTCCTGGCTGGACATACCGCTGCTCGCCGTCGGCCGTCCCGGCCGGTCGCTGGCCAAGACCGAGGTCCGGCAGTGGCCGGTACTCGGCCCGCTGGTCGCCTGGGGCGGCACCGTCTTCCTGGACCGCGACCGGCTGCGGACGCTGCCGGACACGGTGGCGGCGGTGGCCCGGGTGCTGCGCGCCGGGTACCCGGTGATCGTCTTTCCGGAGGGGTCGACCTGGTGCGGGCGGGAGAGCGGCCGCTTCCGGCCCGCACTGTTCCAGGCCGCGGTGGAGGCGGAAGCCGACGTCCAGCCGGTGACCATCCGCTACCGGCTGGCGGACGGGCGGCCGACCAGCGTCCCCGCCTTCATCGGGGACGACGGGCTGCTCACCTCGCTCGCCAGGGTGGTCGCGGCGCGCGGGCTGGTCGCCGACGTGACCTTCCTGCCGCCGATCCCGCCGCCGGCCCCGCAGCCCACCCGGGCCGGTGCCCGGCGCGAACTGGCCCGTGCGGCGCAGGCGGCGGTCGAGGGCATCCACTGACGAGCCACCGGTGAGCGTGCGGCACGGGCCACCGGTGCGGCGACGGCCCGACGGCCGATCCGACGGCCGGCCCGATGGTCAGTCCGATGACCGGCCTGGCGATCGGTCCGGTGATCGGTCGAACGGTCGGTCAGGCGGAGCGGGCCCCGGCCGGCTCCGCCGGTCACCGACGGACGGCCTGCTGCGGGGCGACCGGGCGTGCGACCTCCGACGGGGCGACCGGACGGGCCCGGCCGAGCAGGACGGCGACCAGGCCGGCGGTGCCCGCGAGCGCGACCGCCCCGCAGCGCACCGCGAGGTGGATGCCGTCGACGAAGGCGCCGTCCACCGCCGCCTGGAGCGGTCCCGGGAGTGCCGTGGCCGCGCCACCGTGCGCCGCCCCGGTGGGCGCGTCCGCGATCGGGCCGACCGCGTCCGGCGGTACGCCGAGCCGGTGCAGGGCGGCTGTCAGGGAGTCGGTCAGCCGGCCGGTCAGGACGGCGCCCAGTACGGCGATCCCGAGCACACCTCCGAGTTCGCGCAGGGTGTTGACGGCCGCCGAGGCCATCCCGGTCCGGGTCGGGGAGACCCGCTGCATCACCCCGATCGACACCGGCGTGAACGTCAGCCCCATGCCGAGGCCCATCGCGAACAGCGTCCAGAGGTACTCGGGGTAGCGGGCGTGGTCGCCGTACAGCGACAGCCCGCCGAGGCCGGCAGCGCAGAGGAGGAGGCCGAGCACCAGCGGCAGCCTGGGACCGTGGCGGGCGGTCAGCCGGCCGGAGAGCGGCGCGGCGACCACCAGCATCGCGGTCATCGGCAGTCCGGCGTAGCCCGCGGCGGCCGGGGACCAGCCGAGGGTGCCCTGCATCATCAGCGGCAGGAAGAACAGCGCGCCGAACATCCCGAAGCTGACCATGAACCCGCTGAGCAGTGCGCCGCCCAGCATCCCGTCGCGAAACAGCCGAAGCTCCAGCATCGGCTCGGCCAGGCGCAGTTCGAGCATCACGAAGGCGAGCAGCAGCACGCCGGCCGCGGCGCCGCAGCCGAGCACCCGGGGGTCGGTCCAGCCCCGGGACGGGCCTTCGACCAGCGCGTAGACCAGCAGGCCCAGTCCGGGGGCGGACAGGGCGAGGCCGCCGAGGTCGATCCGGCGGGCGCGCGGCGGGATGTCCGGGAGCACCCGGAACGCGAGCAGCAGTCCGGCGGCACCGATCGGCACGTTGATCCAGAACACGCTGGCCCAGCCGAGGTGTTCGACCATCGGACCGCCGACCACGGGGCCGATCGAGAGGCCGAGCGCGGAGACCCCGGACCAGGTGGCGATGGCCTTGGCCCGCTCGCCCTCGTCGGTGAAGACGTGCCGCAGCAGGGCGAGGCTGCCCGGAGTGAGCAGCGCCGCACCGACGCCCTGGAGCATCCGGGCACCGACCAGCACGCCGATCGTCCCGGCGAGCGCGGCCACCGTGGAGCCGACCGTGAACAGGGCGAGCCCGAGGCGGAACACCCGGGTGCGGCCGTACCGGTCGCCGAGCGCGCCGCCGGTCAGCACGAAGGCGGCGTAGACCAGGCTGTAGCCCTCGGCGACCCATTGCAGGCCGCTGATTCCGGCGTCCAGCTCCTGGCCGATGCGGGGGAGGGCGTTGTTGACGATGACGTTGTCCAGCATGGACATGAACATGGCGATGCAGAGCGTGAGCAGCGCGAGCCGTCGGCGGCGGGCGTTCGATTCGCCCATGGTTTCCCTCCCGGTCGTGAGCCCCTAACACCGTTAGGGGCCGTGCGGCAGCCAGAGTGCACCTAACGGTGTTAGATTGCAAGCGGAAACCAAGCGGGAATCCCCCCACACCGCCGGAGGCGTCCGCACAGCCATGCCGCAGAACCACACCGGCACGCCCGGGAACGACGACGCGACACCCGCCCTGACCAGGGAGGCCCTCGCCCAGGCCGCACTGCGGGTACTGGAACGGGACGGCCTCGCCGGACTGTCCATGCGCAAGGTCGCCGCCGAGGTCGGCGTCAAGGCGGCCTCGCTGTACTGGCACGTCCGCAACAAGCAGGAGCTGCTCGACCTGCTCACCGACGCGGTGATGGGCTCCGCCGAGCCCCCGCCGCGCGAGGGCGGCTGGCGCGAGCAGTTCCACGCGTACTGCCTGCGCTACCGCCGACTGCTGCTCGACAACCGGGACGCCGCCAAGGTCGTCGCCGGCCGCCTCGCCCCCGGGCCCAACCTGCTCGGGCTGATGGAGGATCAGCTGGACCGGCTCCGCGCGGCCGGCTTCTCCGATGCCGACGCCGCCATGGCCAGCTACCTGCTGGGCGCCTTCGTCCAGGGCTTCGTGCTCCAGGAGCAGTCGCCGATCTCGGCCTCCGAGGTGCTCGGCACCAGCCGCCGGGACATCGCCGACGCCGCCGGAGACCTGTTCCGCGCCCTGCCCGTCGAGACCTTCCCCAACCTCGTCGACCTGGCCGACGACCTCACCGAGCCGGACATGGACGCCCGTTTCGAGTTCGGCGTGCACCGGATCCTCGACGGCCTCGCGGCCCTGCTGCCGCCCGAGCGGCGCTGACCGGACTCCCCGGCGCCGGCCGCCCGACCCCGGCCGCCCGGCCCGCGGGAGGGCTCCGGCCGCTGCCGCCTGCGGGCCGAACCCCCGGCCCCGGCCGCGGGGTAGGCTCACCGGGCCCTGCCCGTACGACCACGGAGGAGTCACCGATGCCCGAGCCGTACCCCCTCTACGAACCCTACGCACAGGGCCTGTTGGACGTCGGCGACGGGCAGCTGATCCACTGGAACGCCTCCGGCAACCCGGCGGGCAAGCCGGCCGTGGTGGTGCACGGCGGGCCCGGCTCCGGCCACAACCCGGCCTCCCGGCGGTACTTCGACCCGGCGCGCTACCACCTCGTCCAGTTCGACCAGCGCGGCTGCGGGCTCAGCCGCCCGCCGGCCGCCGACCCGTCGACCGGCCTGGAGCACAACACGACCGCGCACCTGATCGCGGACATGGAGCGGCTGCGCGAGCACCTCGGCATCGACAAGTGGCTGCTGTACGGCGGCTCGTGGGGATCCACGCTGATCCTCGCGTACGCACAGGCCCACCCGGAACGGGTCTCCGAGATCGTGATCTGCGGGGTCACCATGACCCGGCCCGAGGAGACCGACTGGCTCTACCGGGGCGTGGGCCGCTTCCTGCCCGGGCCCTGGGAGGAGTTCCGGGACTTCCTCCCGGCCGCCGACCGGGACGGGGACACCTTCGAACTGCTCGCCGCCTACAGCCGGCTGCTCAACAGCGCCGACGACTCGGTCAGGTACGCCGCCGCCCAGGCCTGGGCCACCTGGGAGGACGCGGTCATCTCGCACGAGACGCTGGGCAAGCCCAACGCGTACACCGACCGCCCCTCCGAGGCGCTGATGACCTTCACCCGGATCACCGCACACTACTTCTCGCACCGGGCCTTCCTGCCGGACGGTCAGCTGCTGCGCGACGCCGGGCGGCTGGCCGGCATCCCCGGTGAGCTGATCCACGGCCGACTGGACCTCGGCGGACCGGTCCACACCGCCTGGCAGCTGGCCAAGGCCTGGCCGGACGCCCGCCTGACGGTCATCGACGAGTCCGGGCACACCGGGAGCCCGCGGATGGGCGACGCAGTCCTGGCCGCGATCGAACGCTTCGCCTGAGTTCCGTCGGAGTGCCGCCTGAGCGGCGCCGGGCCCCGAGAGCGGCTGCTCCATTCGTACGAATGGTCCAGACCGAGGAAGGCCTACCATACGACCCATGATCGCCTATGCCCCAGCCGCCCTGTTCTTCCTGTTGTTCGGAGTCGGGGTACTGCGCGACCGCCGCCAGTTCAGCAACGCCGTCCTGCTCGGCATCGCCGTCTCCCTCCTCTCCCTCGCCCTGCTCGCCGAACTCCGCAAGGCACCCAGCATGGTGGTCATGATCGTGGCGGCGGTCATCGTCCTCCTCCCCGCCGTCGGCACGGCGGCCCTGGTCTGGTTCCTGCTCGCCAACGGCCTGACCATGATCCGCAAGGAGGGCAGGCGGCCCGCCAACCTGCTGTCGCTGCTCGCCGGGCTGGGCATCCTCGGGGTCATCGCACTGCTGGTCGCCGCCATCGCCTTCCAGTCAAGGCAGTTGGCCGCCCTGGCGGGCACCGCGGTCCTGGTCGTCGGCTACGTCTCCTTCCTGTTCACCTGTTTCGTCGGCTACGCCTTCCTGTACGGCCGCCACCGGCCGCGCCGGGACGTGGACTTCGTGGTCGTGCTCGGCTCCGGACTCATCGGCGGCGAGCGCGTTCCGCCGCTGCTGGCCAGCCGGCTGAACCGGGGCCGCGAGGTGTACGAGCGGCAGGCCGCACGCGGCAACCCGCCGGTACTGATCACCTCGGGCGGCCAGGGGCCGGACGAGAAGCTGCCGGAGTCCCACGCGATGGCCGACTACCTGGTCGAACGCGGCTTCCCGACGGAGCACATCGAGCGGGAGGACCGCTCGCGCACGACCGAGGAGAACCTCCTCTTCAGCAAGGCCATCATGGAACAGACCAAGCCGGGCTACCGATGCGTCGTGGTCACCAACAACTTCCACGCCTTCCGGGCCGCACTGCTCGCCCGGGAGACCGGTGTCAACGGACACGTCTTCGGCTCGCCCACCGCCCGTTACTACTGGCCGAGCGCCATCATCCGCGAGTTCGCCGCGATCTTCCTGTCGCACAAGCTGGTCAACTTCGGGATCTGCGGCTTCATCGCCCTCTGCGGAGTGCTCGCGGCCCTCTGAACCACCCCAGGAGTCCCCGGGCGGGCCCCGGTCGCCACCGCGGCCGGGGCCCGCCCGTATCCGGTGCACGGTGCGACGACCGGTCAGGCCACCGGTCAGGCCACCGGGCGGGGCGGCAGGGCGGCTCAGGACGTATGGCGGCCCGCGCCATGCCGGGACGGCGGACCTCGGATGACCACCACATGGCCGCGCGGCACCGGGCGGGCCACGCTGCACGGGAACGGCCCCCACTCCTCCCCCACCCAGGAGTCCCCATGCCACTGCGCCCCGCCGTCGCGGCGCTGCTCACGGCCGCCGCCCTCGCGGTCGGCACCGCCACCGCCGCACCCGGCTCGGCCGCCGCCTCCCCCACGGCGACCTCGGCGTCCGCGTCCACACCGACGAACGTTGCCGCCGTCGCCGCCGACCCCACGACCGGGAGCTTCCGCCAGGTCACCGGGTTCGGCACCAATCCGGGCAACCTCGCGATGTACACGTACACCCCCGCCGGACTGCCCAGCGGCGCTCCCCTGGTGGTCGCACTGCACGGCTGCGTCCAGAGCGCCACCGACTACTACCGCAACTCCGGCTGGACCAAGTTCGCCGACCAGTACGGCTTCGCGGTGGTGTTCCCGCAGACCAGCAGCGCCAACAACAGCCTCTCCTGCTTCAGTTGGTTCGACACGAACAAGGCCTCCAGGGGCGTCGGCGAGGCCGAGTCGGTGGTCGAGATGGTGACCAAGGCCGAGTCCCTGTACGGCTCGGACGCCCGCCGGGTGTTCGTCACCGGGCTCTCCGCCGGTGGCGGGATGGCCGCCGACCTGCTGGCCGACTACCCCGACGTGTTCGCCGGCGGGGCGATCGACTCCGGCCTGCCCGCCCACTGCGCCACCACCCAGGCCGCCGCCTCCAGCTGCCAGAACTCCGACCAGGGGCTCACCCCGGCGCAGTGGGGCGCCAAGGTCCGGTCCGCGTACCCGGGTTACACCGGGCCGTGGCCCAAGGTCGCGATCTGGCAGGGCAGTGCCGACACCGTGGTCAGGCCGGTGAACGCGACCGAGCTGCGCGACCAGTGGACGAACGTCCAGGGCATCGGGCGTCAGCCGACCGGCACCCGGAGTCTTCCCGGGGGCACCACGCAGGAGTTCTACACCGACGCGGCCGGACAGCCGGTCGTGACCGTGTTCACGATCAGCGGGATGGGCCACGGCCTGGCCGTCCACCCGGGCTCCGGAGCCGACCAGTGCGGGGTGACCGGCGCCTACTTTCTCGACACCGTCTGCTCCAGCTACCACACCGCCCGGTTCTGGGGACTGGACGGCGGCTCCGGCCCCACCGATCCCGGGCTGCCGGCTCCGACCGGACTGACCGCGACCGCGACCACCCCGGGCTCGATCAGCCTCGGTTGGCAGGCCGTCAGCGGCGCGGCCTCGTACCAGGTCCTCCGCGACGGCGCCCAGGTCGGCAGCCCGACCGGCACGGCCTTCACCGACACCGGACTCGCCGCCGGCACCGCCTACGGCTACACCGTGGCGGCGGTCGACGCGTCGGGTGCCGTCGGCTCCCGGTCGGCCGCGGTGACGGCGACCACCCAGGGCGGCGGTACGCCCCAGTGCTTCACCGCCGGCAACTACGACCAGGTCCTGGCCGGCCGCGCCACCCGGAGCGGCGGCCTGACCTACGCGCTCGGGTCCGGCCAGAGCATGGGGCTCTGGAACACCTTCGTCACCCACACCCTGAAGCAGACCGGCCCCGGCTACTACGTACTCGCCGACGGCCAGTGCTGAACGGACGGCAGCCGAGACGGCGCCGAGCAGCACGGCGAGAACCCGTGCCGCCACCCCTGCCGTGATGCCTGCCGTGATGGTCATCCCGCCCCCACCTCCGCCCGGAGCCCGGCGAACAGGTCGGTCTCGGCCCCACCGGCCTCCGTCGGCCCATCGGCGTCGGTCGGCCCACCGGCCCCTGACACCGAGGTCCGGGCCAGGTGGTAGTCCTCGGTCGGCCAGACCTCGCGCTCGATGTCCCGCGGGTGGGCCATGAAGGCCACGCCCGGCTGGACCTGGCTGGCGTGCGCCAGCATCGCCGCGTCCCGTACGGCGAACTGCTCGGCGCAGGCCACCCGGGTGGTGGTGGCCAGGGCGGGCGGGGTGTCGGGCCAGCCGGCGAGCAGCTCCCCCATCCCCGAAGGGACACCCCGTTCCGTCATGGCCTCGTGCAGGGCCAGGAACCAGGCCCGGGACAGCGCCTGGTGGTAGTAGAGCTTGGACACCTGCCAGGGCTCGCCCAGCCCCGGATGGCGCTCCGGGTCCGCGGCGGCCTCGAAGGCCGCCACGGTGACCCGGTGGGTCATCACGTGATCAGGGTGGGGGTAGCCGCCCGTCTCGTCGTAGGTCACCACCACCTGCGGGCGGAACTCCCGGATCAGCGCGACCAGCGGCTCCGCCGCGGCCTCCACCGGCCGGGCGGCGAAACAGCCATCGGGGAGCGGTTCGTTCAGCCCTGGCATCCCGGAGTCGACGAAGCCGAGGAACCGCTGGCGCACACCGAGGATCTCCCGGGCGGCCGCCATCTCCTCGCGCCGGACCCGGGCGATGTCGGCCCGGACCTCGGGCCGGTCCATGGCCGGGTTGAGCACCGAGCCGCGCTCGCCGCCGGTACAGGTGGCGACCAGGACGTCGACGCCCTCGGCCGCGTACCGGGCAAGGGTCGCCGCGCCCTTGCTGGACTCGTCGTCGGGGTGGGCGTGCACGCTGAGCAGGCGCAGGCCACCGGAGTGACTGGTGAACACGGATACCTCCCGCGGTGGGTGATCGGGTGACGGAACTGCGGTCACGGAGAAACTTAGGACGGACCAACAGATTGGGTCAAGCATAATTACTGTGCCCGACCCATCGAACTGCGCTACGCTCCTGCCATGACCGACACCGGGACCACCGCGAACCCGACTCCGCCCCCGACGCCGAACCTGCGCGAGCTCAACAAACGCCGCACCCGTGAGGCGATCTCGCGCACCGCGACCAGGCTCTTCATCGAGCAGGGCTTCGACCGGACCACCATCGCCGAGGTCGCGGCCGCCGCGGGCGTCGCCAAGATGACCGTCACCAACCACTTCCCGCGCAAGGAGGACCTCTTCTTCGACCTCTACGAGGAGCTCGTCGACCGGCTCGCCGGGACGGTCGCCGGGCGCGCGCCGGGCGAGTCCGCACTGGCCGCACTGCGCCGCGACTGCCTCGCCGGGATCGACGGGCACGACGCCAGGCTCGGCTTCGCCGGACCGGCCTTCGCCCGCACCGTCTTCGACAGCCCCGCCCTGGCCGCCCGGCTCCGCGAGCTGCACGAGCAGGGCGAGACGGCACTCGCCGAGGCGCTGGCCGAGGCGGTGCGCGAGATACCCGTCGGCTTCGAGTGCCGGGTCGCCGCCGCACTGCTCGCCGCCGTCGACCGGGCGGTGTTCGCCGAGGTGTTCCGCCGCACCCTGGCCGGCGAGGAGCACGCCGCGATCGCCGCCGCGGTGCGCCCCTCGGCGGTGCAGGCCTACGACCGCCTGGAGGGCGCCCTGGGAAACTTCGCCGTCCGGGCGTCCTAGAACAAGCCCCCCATGCCGTACCCCGCACCGCAACACCAGCACACCGCCGGCCTCGGTACTGGTGGGCTCGCGTATTCAACCGTCGCGAGTTGACCCACCTCACTCCGGCCCTGCTACTGAGCGTGACGGCCATGGGGGGAGAGATCCTGGGTGTCAGAGGCATCCGGTTGTATGAGTACGTGACTGTCTATGACATAGCTCACCGGCTCCCTTCCATCGCTGACCTGCGGAACCTGTGCCGCTCGCTGGCGATGCTCGATGCGATCTTGAGCCCGGACTGGGAAGGCCGGTACCACTCCTTCAAGGCCGCCTGGGCCGACGGCGAGGAGATGGCGTCGATGCGCAATGGGACGGGGGACGAGTACTCCATCGTGTTCTCGGTGGCCGGCGCCTATATCCGTGGCTTCGACCACGAAGCACCGATGAGTCCCTGTGACAACGATGGCGAGCCCTGGCCGGGAGTGATCGACGAGGTTCCGGAGGTCTTCAAGCCCTTCGTCGAGGAGCCGGCGTTCACCGACGAGGACGACGTCCCCGTCGTGACGGCCTGCCTCTGGCGGGAGGCGACGGATGATGGGTGGCGGCACGGCGTGATCGACTTCCCCGCCGGGTGTTCCGACCCCGACGGGACGACGGGCCTGTTCGGGCTCCTGGTAGACCGCTCACCGGAAGCATTCCAGCGCTTCGCCGAGGACTACTACGAGGTTCCTGCGGACCTGGAAGCGGTCCGCGATGTATATGCCTTGCGACCGCTGAGCCAGAAGCTCGTGTCATCGCTGAACCCGGAGGTCACCCTCGCAGACCTGGCCGAGGACATCGCCGAGATCGGTTACCCGCAGCCGGTCCAGGATGTGATCTGAGCTTCAACCGCCGGTGAGTTGGTGGGGAGCCCAGCCGGATGGCGACCGGAGGCGGTCGCCTGGGACGTATCGGCTCCAGGTTCCGCCGGCCCTGGTGACGAGACGGGTGGTGGTCCTGTCGTGGTAGCCGAGGGCCCGGGCGATCACGGGCGCGGGGGCTTGGAGGACCAGTTCGCGGATTGCTGAGGCTCTGCCTCCCTGGACGGGAACTCCGGCGGCTCGGATCTGGTCGAGCAGGCTGGTCTGGTTCATTGGAAGCCCGGGCTGCCGACAGGGGGAAAGCCAGGGCTAACTGCGGTTGCTGGCGCGGGCACAGGACATGGTCGATGGTGCGGCGGGCGAGCGCCCAGTGCCCGGGGTCCGGGTGGTGTCAGGGCCGGACAACGGTACTCCTCAAGTCACATCCTGCTCTGCGGGACGCGGCACGCTGACCACGTTGATCGGGCAGCGGCCGGCGAAGATGCCGGACGCCGCCCTTCTGTGAGCGACGCGATCGCGGCGCCGCGATCACTTTCAGCCGTCGATGAGCCGCTGGACGGAGTCGCCGTAGTGCGCGACCAGCGCCGTCCGGTCGGCGGAGACGAGCACCTCGTCCTCCACCACGTGCAGGGAGGTGAGCAGCCCGCCGATCTGGGCGGCGACCAGGTGGGCGCGCAGTCCGGCGTCCTCGCCGGCGAGGCGGGGGGCGAGCGGATCGGCGAAGGCCCGCTCGATCGTGGTCCGCAGGCTGCGCTGGACCTCGGCACGGTCGGAGGCCCGGAACAGGGCGGCGAGGGAGGCGACGGCCAGCGAGCCCGCGGTCGAGGAGGACAGGTCCACCACGTGGGCGACCAGTGCCCGGCCCATGCCGTCCAGCGGGCCCTGGAGGATCCTGACGGCCGGCAGGTCGACGCTCATCGCCTCGACGAAGAGCCGCTCCTTTGATCCGAAGTACCGGATCACCAGTGCGGCGTCCACTCCGGCCCGCGCGGCGACCGCGCGGATGCCCACGGCGCCGAAGCCGTCCCGGTTGAACAGCTCCCGTGCCGCGTCGTGGATGGCCTGTCTGGTCAGGGCCGAGGACCGGCGCGGTCGAGGGGTTGGTGGCTCGCTCACGCCGGGTTCTCCTTCACTCGTCGAAGAAGTCATCATAGATGACTTACTCTTGTCATCATTGATGACAAACGGCTCGACAAGGAGTGGAACCATGGACCGACTCAAGGACAAGACCGCGCTGATCACCGGCGCCGGCAGTGGGATCGGCCGCGCCGCGGCCGAGCTGATGAGCCGCGAGGGGGCCGCCGTGGTGGTCGCCGACCACCACCCGGCCGCCGCTGAGGAGACCGCGCGTCTGGTGGAGGCGGCCGGCGGCCTTGCCCTGCCGGTGACCGTCGACGTCACCGACGAAGCCTCGACGGCTGCCGCCGTCGCGGCCGCCGTGCGTGAGTTCGGCGGACTGGACGTGCTCTGCAACCACGTGGGCGGCAGCGACCCCCGCAAGGACCTCGACCTGCTCCGGCTCGACCTTGACGAGTTCGACCGCGCCGTCGCCCTCAACATGCGCAGCACCCTGCTCGGCACCCGGCACGCGCTGCCGCACCTCATCGCGGCGGGCGGCGGGTCGATCATCAACACCGCCTCGGTGGCCGGCCTGGTCGGCGACGTCGTCCAGATCTCCTACGGAGCCGTGAAGGCCGCCGTCGTCAACCTCACCAAGTCGATCGCCGTGCAGTACGGCCCGCAGGGCGTGCGCTGCAACGCGGTGGCCCCCGGGGCCGTCATGACGCCCGCCCTGCGGGACAACCTGCCCGCCGAGGTCGTCGAGTCGCTCCTGGCCTGCAACGCCCTGCCGTACCTGGGCTCCCCCGAGGACATCGGCCACGCGATGGTGTTCCTGGCCTCCGACGAGTCGCGTTACCTGACCGGGCAACTCCTGGTGATCGACGGCGGGATGACCGTGCAGTCCCCCGCCGCGCCCGGCCGGCGTGCCATGCTCCCGGCCGCCTGAGCCCCGCCCGGCGCGTCCGTCGGCCGGGGACGGGCTGCGGGCGGCGGGCGGGCGGCGTGAGCCCCGCCCGTGGCGGCGATCCCGCCGATGTTCTCGTCGATGGGCAGGGGGGTGAGCCAGTGGCTCTTCACCCGCCCGGTGGCCGGGTCCAGGAGCCGCACCAGGCCGGCGTGGATGCTGACGGCCACCGCCACCCCGCCACCGGTCTCCACCGCCGTCGCCATGTGCGACGCATCCTTCGGGCCGGCCATGCGCTCGCCGGCCCGGCGGCCCGTGGCCACGTCCCACAGGGTGGTCACGCCGCCGAAGTGGCCGACCCCTATTCATGCCGCAGTCGCCTGCGGCCGTTCAACGAGTTGGCGACGTTCGAAGCGGGCCCCGGCGCGGGACGAGGGAGATGGAGCGGACGTTGCCGAGGAGCTGGTCGCGTTCGGCGGTGACGCGGTCGAGCTCGACGGAGAGCTCGTTAATGACATGCGCGTAGAAGTCCGTCAGCTCCCGCTGCTCGGCTTCCACTGCTCTGAGCTGGGCATTGGCTTCCTCCAGCTCACTGATCTTCTTCTTGAGGGCCGCAACCGGTGGCGGGTCGCCAGCGAGGAGCCGGGCCCGGGCCTGGAAGTGCTCGGCCAGGTCGCGGTGCTTGTGGGTCAGCAGCCGGCGCCTGACCCCGGCCTCGGCGGCCAGCTGGACGACGGTGAGTTCGCCCGTGGAGCGAAGCGGGGTGCCCGGCAGCAGCCGGTCGGCGGCGGCCTGGATTGCGGCCCGGTCGACGTCGGCGGCGGGCGTCACGACGTCACCGGCCGAGTGAGGTCGTGTTCGGGGACGATCGAGGTGAGCCGGGCCAGTTCGCGGCGCTCGCGCTCGTTGCGGGGACCCGGGCTCACGCGGATCGTCCACGAGCTCCTCCAGTTCGGCGATCTGACTGTGGCCGACGGTGAGGTCACGGTCGGTGCGGGCGATGTTCTGACAACCAGGCTGGCAGTCGGTCAGGTCCGGGGTCCGTCGGATGTAATCGCCGCCGCCCAGACGGCACTTGGCTTTCGCCGGGTCGAAGACGCAGGTCATGCCCTTCCCTTCGTGGATCTGCAGGGCCGGGTTGTCGAGGAGGTCACGAGCCTGCCGGGTGCTGGTGAGAACGCGTCCGGCGAACTGGCGGGACGCCTGGTGGACGCGGACGCGAGTTCTCGTCCGCAGCACCGCCACCCACCGGAGCGCCGGCGATCACCCCTGGTCAGGGCGCCTTTGACGAAAGGTTGACCTGCTCACGGCAGAAGGTTGACGATCACCGCGCCTATCGTCGGCCCATGCCCTCACAGCCCATCAGGCCCACCGCCCTGCCGGTCCTGCCGTACCGCAAACCCACCAGGGGCCGGGACTACTGGGTCCTGGACAAGGTACTGCCCGATCCGGACGCCGTCCGGGAGCGTTGTCTGGCCCGTGAGGACTGGACCGAGGGCTACCCGCACCGTCCCGAGACCTGGCCCGGGCTCCGCACCATGCCGGGCCTGGAGCCCGGGGAACTGGCCCGGGTCGAGGCGCTGGTCCGCAAGGCCACCGGCGCCTCCCGGCTCTGGGTGCAGAGCACCCCGGGCGGCGGCACGCTCAACCACAACTGCGTGCAGGTCGTCGGCGCCGGCGAGTCGGAGTCCCGCCCGCACACCGACTCCCGCGCGCTCTGCCGTTACGCCGCCGTCCTCTACCTCAGCCCGGGCGCCCCCAAGGACGCCGGCACCAGCTTCTACCGCCAGCAGTTCCCCGGAGGCCGTCTCGGCGGCAACCTGGTCAACGCCCCGCACAACAACCTGGTCGAAGCGCTCGGCACCCGGCACGTGCCCGCCGACCACTTCGCCGAGGACGTCCGCGTCCCCAACCGCTACAACCAGTTGCTCCTCTACCACGCCAACCTGATCCACAGCGCCACCGGCTACTACGGCACCGAACTGGCCGCGCGCCGGATGACGGCGGTCTTCTTCTGGATGGCCTGACCCCGCGCCCACCCCCCGCGCCCGGTCCCGCACCCGCCCCCGCATCCACCCCCGCACCCGCCTTCTGGACGCCACCCCTCACCCGGCCCCGACATGCGCCAGGCTCGCCCGGGTCAGCGCCGCCGCCAGCCGGGCCTGCTCCCCCGGGCCGACCAGCGCCGCCAGCCCGTCCGGTTCGCCCGGCAGCCCCAGTGCCCGGGCCTCCACCAGCGCCCGCTCGTCGAAGTACGGCCGCAGCGACGGCCAGACCGCCTGCGCCTCGCGCCGGAAGATCCCGGCGCCGACCGGCCCGATCCGGGGGAACTCCCGGAGCAGCTCGCCGATCCGCTCCGGCTCGCCCCCGGCCTCGTCCCGCAGGCGCCGCAGGTCGCCGTGCCAGCGGTCGAGCAGCAGCCCGGCCCCCCGCCCGAGCGCGGTGGCGGTGCTCTCGTCGTAGCGCACGTAGTGGGCCCGGCCCAGGGCGGAGATGAGCGTCCCGCGCCGGGCGTCGGCCATCGCGCGCGGGGTCCGCAGCCCGGCGGCCGACAGCTCGCGGGCCGCCGCCGTGGCGGTGACGGCGCTGATCCGCGCCGAGCACAGCACGGTCAGGACGAGCAGCCGGTAGAGCGGCGAGGGCTTGTCGCGCAGCGTGATCCCGGCTTCCTCCGCATAGGTGCGGCCGAACCGTTCCAGCAGCTCGGCGACGGTCGGTTCCATCTCCATCACCTCCCTCCCCTTCACGCTTGCCCGGATTCGGCCGCCGCGCACCCGGGGAGGCTCGCCGCATGAGTCATGACTCCGTACCCGCGACCGAGACCATCCGCCCCGACTGGGCCGCGATCGACCAGCTGCCCACGCTCGGACTGCTCCGCCTGATGAACGCCGAGGACCACAGCGTGCCCGTCGCCGTCGCCGGGGAACTGGAGCGGATCGCCGCCGTGGTGGACGCCGTGGCCGCCCGGATGGCGCGGGGCGGCCGGCTGGTCTACGCCGGCGCGGGGACGGCCGGTCGGCTCGGCGTGCTGGACGCCGTCGAGTGCCCGCCGACCTTCGGTACCGATCCGACGCTGGTCGTCGGTCTGATCGCGGGCGGGCGCTCGGCCGTCACGGCCGCCGCCGAGGGCGCGGAGGACCGCACCGACCTCGCCGAGGCCGATGTGGCCGCGCTCGCGCTCACCCCCGACGACACCCTGGTGGGCGTCTCCGCTTCCGGCCGTACGCCCTATCCGCTGGCCGCCGTCCGCGCCGCGCGGGCCACGGGGGCGCTGACCGTCGGACTGGCGTGCAACCGGGGTTCGGCGCTGGCGGCCACCGCCGAGCTGGGCATCGAGGTGGAGGTCGGCCCCGAGGTGCTGGCCGGATCGACCCGGCTCAAGGCCGGTACGGCGCAGAAACTGGTGCTCAACCTGCTGTCCACGGCCGTGATGGTCCGGCTCGGCCGCACGTACGGGAATCTGATGGTCGACCTCCGCGCCACCAACGACAAGCTGCGCCACCGCGCCCGACGGATCGTCGCCGAGGCGACCGGCGCCGATCCGGCAGCGGTCGACCGCGCCCTGACCGCGACCGAAGGCCGGGCCAAGGACGCGATCCTGGCCCTGCTCGCGGACGTGGACGCGCCCACCGCCGCCCGCCTGCTCACGAGCTCCGACGGACGGCTCCGCGAGGCCCTCCGACTCGCCGGCGCGTAGCGGCCCGCCGAGGCCTCACGCCGGCCCGGCCACCACCAGGCCCCGTATCCCGCACCCCGCGCCGCTCAACCCCCCGCCGCCTCCCGCGCGATCTCGCCCCGGAACCCCTCGATCAGCACCCGCAGCCCGTACTCGAAGTCGGTGTCGTGGTCGGTCATCCGCAGCACGTCGACCGCCTCACGCAACAGCGGCAGTTCACTCAACGCCTCGTCCGGGAACGGCGGCTGGTCCCGGTCCGCGGCGTCCTGCCGCCAGGCCTGCTCCTCGGTGACCCAGCCCATGATGTACCGGTCGACGGTCAGCAGCAGCCGCAGCGCCGTACGGGGGCGCAGCCCGGCCCGACAGAGTGCGCTCAACTGGGCCTCGACCGCGGGGAGTTCGTCCTCGGTGGGCAGGGTGCCCGCGTGCACCCTGGCGCCGTCGCGGTAGGCGAGCAGGGCGTTCCGCTTGGCGCGGGCGTCGGCGGCGATCCACTCGGGCCAGCGCTCCGGGTCCGGCTCGCGGTCGGGCGGGAGTGCCTCGGCGAGCATCGCCTCGGCCATCAGGTCGAGCAGTTCCCGCTTGTTCCTGAAGTGCCAGTACAACGCCGGTGACTGCACGCCGAGTTCGCGGGCGAGCCGGCGGGTGGTGACCCCGTCGATGCCCTCCTCGTCGAGCAGGCGCAGTGCCGTGCGCACCACCTCGTCGCGTGTCAGCGCCATCCGGTCGGCCTCCTGAGATATCCGCTTGCCAGATCCACCTTATCGCCGATAAGTTCCCGAGCCGTAACTTATCGGCGATAAGGAGAGCCGTCGCGACCCCGCAGACGGCAGCGAAGGGACCTCACCCCTCATGACCACCGGGTCGAACCCGACCTCCGAACCGAATCGGACCTCTCAACCGAACCCGACCTCCGAACCGGCCGCGACGCCCGGAACGGGCACAACCGCGGGAACGGGCACGACCTCAGGACGCCTCCTGACCCGACTGCTGCCGAACACCACACCCTGGCGCTCCTCCCGGGACTTCCGGCTGACCTGGACCTCCGGCACCGTCACCCTGCTCGGCTCGATCTTCACCATGACCGCGATCCCGCTCCAGATCGCCGGCCTCACCGGCTCACCGCTGGCCGTCGGCGCGGTCGGCGCCGTCGAACTGGTGCCCGCCATCCTGTTCGGCCTCTACGGCGGCGTCCTGGCCGACCGCGCCGACCGCCGCACCGTCGCCCTGGCGACCGAGGTCGCGCTGGCCGCGCTCAGCGCCCTGCTGCTGGTCAACGCGCTGCTCGGCACCCCCGCCGTGTGGCCGCTCTACGCCGCCGCCGGGGTGGCGGCGGCGATCCAGGGCATCCAGCAGCCCTCGGTCGAGGCGATGGTCCCCCGACTGGTGCCCCAGGACCAGCTGGTGGCCGCGGGCGCCCTGCTCTCGCTGCGCTGGAGCATCGGCGGCGTGGCCGCCCCGGCCGCGGCCGGACTGCTGATCGCCACCGCCGGCGTCCCGGCGGCCTATCTGGTCGACCTCGCCACCTTCCTGCTCTCGATCGCCCTGCTCGCCCGGGTCCGGCCGGTCCCCTCGGAGCGGGACGCCGAGGCGCCGCGACTCACCGAGTTCCTCGACGGCGCCCGGTACGCGGCCCGGCGACCCGACCTGATCGGCACCTACCTGGCCGATCTCGCGGCCACCGCCTTCGCCCTGCCCACCGCGCTGTTCCCGTTCCTGGCCGCGGACCTGGACGTCGGCTGGGCGCTCGGCCTGCTCTACTCCGCCAGCGCGGCCGGCAGCCTGATCGCCGCCGCGACGGGCGGGTGGACGGACCGGGTGCACCGGCACGGCCGGCTGGTCCTGCTCTCCGCGGCCCTGGTCGGCGCGGCGACGGCGGCGGCCGCGTTCGCCCCCGGAGTGTGGGCTGTCCTGCTCTGCCTGACCGTCGCGGGCGGCGCCCACTGGATCGGCGACACCTTCCGCAGCGCCATCTGGAACCAGTCGATCCCGGACGAACTCCGGGGCCGCGCAGCCGGGTTGGAGATGCTGATCGGATCCGCCGGGCCGGCTCTGGGCGACCTGCGGGCCGGTGGCCTGGCCGCCCGCCAGGGCATCAGGACCGCACTGCGCACCGGCGGCCTGCTCTGCCTCGGCAGCTCGGCCGCGCTGTCCGCCGCGGTTCCCGCGCTCTGGCGCTACGACCAGCGGGCCTACCGGTCCGAACGCGCCGCCCCCGAGGACACCACCACGACCAGCGCCGCCACCACCACCGAGCCCAGCGGACCCACCACGGAACCCACCCTGTGACCCACCAACCGGACCGCCGCTCAGTCCAGGACGACCGCCGTCGCATGCCGGCCGATCAGCTCCCCCAGCCGCCGGACGTCCTCGGCCCCACGCTTGGGCGGCATGGTCAGCACCCGCGTCTCCTCGTTCCCGCCCAACAGCGGGAACAGCCGCCTTGCACCCACGCTCACGCCTTCGCCCGCGCCCGCGCCTTCGCCTTCCGACCCTCGTACGCACATCTCCCGACCCCCACGTCGGCGGATCGCAGCAAAGGCCGTACGTACCCGACCCGATCGCGTCCACGGCCCCCCGACCCGAATGCGCCGCTCCCGGCGCGCAACCGTTGACCGACCGCCCCGCCCGACGGTTGGCTCGCCCCGAGCCTGCCGCCGGGGAGTTCGGCGTCCACCGCCGACGCGGCACGGCCGATCCCAGGGGAGGAACCAATGACCCGAATCCGCCGACCGCTGCGCGCGGCCTGCACCCTCGCGGCCGCCGCACTGGCCGTCGCCGTCGCCGCCCCCGCCCAAGCGGCCCCGACCGACGCGGCCCCGACCGCCTGGCCGGGCGCCCGCGTCGAACGCGTCTCCGTCGGCCCCGGGCAGGCGCAGGCCACCGGCGAATCACGCAGCGGCGGCCTGAGCTTCGACGGCCGCTTCGCCGTCTTCACCTCCGAGGCCGCCGACCTGGTGCCCGGCGACACCAACGGCAAGTCCGACGCCTTCGTCCGCGACCTGTGGACCGGCCGCACCGAACGGGTCGACACCGGCCCCGGCGGAGTCCAGGCCGACGGTGACGCCTACGAGGCGAGCATCAGCGGCAACGGCCGCTACGTGACGTTCAGTTCCGTCGCCACCAACCTCGCGCCCGGTGCGAACATCGGCTCCGAGGACGTCTACGTCCACGACCGCTGGACCGGCGACACCCGCCTGGTCAGCGTCGGCAGGACGGGGGTGCCGCAGACGGGCAAGCTGGCCGGCGTCCCCTCCATCAGCTGGGACGGCCGCTACGTCGCCTACCAGTCCAACCGCACCGACCTCGCCCCCGACACGGTCACCTGGTTCGGCGGCAACATCTACGTCACCGACCGCTGGACCGGCGACACCCGCCTGGTCAGCATCGGCGCGGGCGGCAAGGAGGCGAACGGCTCCTCCTCCGCTCCGGAGATCAGCGCCGACGGCAGCACGGTCGTCTTCATCTCCAAGGCGACCAACATGCTCGACCCGGGTCAGCCGGGCGCTCTCTCCGCGAAGGCGCTCGCCGAGCTGTCCGTCGAATCCGACCAGGAGTTCGTCGCCGACTCCTTCCGGCCCGCGGCCCGCGCGGAGATCCTCAAGCCGCACACCTACCCGCTGTACGTCCGGGACCTGCGCACCGAGCGGACGAGCCTGGCCAGCCCGGACGGCGAGGACGGCTACCGGGGCGTGGTCACCCCCTCGATCAGCCCGGACGGCCGCTACGCGGTCTTCTCGTCCTGGGTGATGCACGGCGACAGCCAGTGGGACCGCCACTTCGAGCTCTACGTCCGTGACCTGAAGCAGGGCACCGAGACGCTGGTCAGCGCCGGCCTGCCCGGGACGAAGACCACCCTCGGCTCGACCGGCGGCCGGATCACGGCGGACAACCGCTGGGTCTTCTTCCAGTCCTCGGCGGCGAACCTCGTCCCCGGCGACACCAACGAGACCGAGGACGTCTTCCGGCACGACCTGTGGACCGGCAGCACCGAACGGGTCAGCGTGGCGGGCGACGGTTCGCAGACCGCCGGCTCCTCGTACTTCCCGTTCGCCGACGCCCTCGGCACCACGGTGGTGTTCACCTCGTACGACGGCACCCTCGTCCCCGGGGACACCAACCACGTCGACGACGTGTTCGCCCGCCGTCTGCCGCTGTTCTGACCCCGGGCCCGACAGACCCGACAGACCCGACGAGCCTGTCCCGGCCCACCGCCCCGCCGGACCACAGCCCACCGACCCACCGCGACCCACCCCGGCCCGGCCCGGCGCGGGCAGCTCCCGGACTCACACCGTGAGCGCCCGCGCCGAGGCCGGGATCGGCGCCGGCAGCTCCGTCCACCCCCGCAGGTACCGGTCCACCGCCGCCGCCACCGCCCGGCCCTCCGCGATCGCCCAGACGATCAGCGACTGCCCGCGCCCGGCGTCCCCCGCGACGAACACGCCCTCCGCCGCCGTGGCGAACCCGTCGTCCCTCGCCAGGGTGCCCTCCGGCCCGATGGCCAGGCCGAGTTGGCCGAACAGCCGCCGGTCCGGCTCCGGCCCGGTGAACCCCAGCGCGAGCAGCGCCAGTTGCGCCGGCAGGCTCCGCGCGGTGCCCGCCCGGGGGCGGCGGTCGCCGGGTTCGGCCTCGGCGAAGCGGACGGCGGCCAGCCGGCCGTCCGGGCCCGGCTCGAAGCCCACGGTGGCCGCGGCGAACAGCCTGGGCCCGGCCTCCGCGGCCCCGGACTCCTCGTGCGAGGTGGTCTCCCGGTACACCTTGGGGTGGACCGGCCAGGGCTGCCCTGGCGGCCGGTCCTCCGCCGGGCGGGGGTTGATGTCCAGCTGGGTGACCGAGGCGGCGTGCTGGCGCAGCGCCGTGCCCAGGCAGTCCGCCGCCGTGTCCCCACCGCCGACGATCACCACGTGCCGCCCCTCTGCGGACACCGGCGAGGCCGGGCGGTCGCCCTCGTCCACCCGGTTCGCCCAGGTCAGGTACTCCATCGCCTGGTGCACGCCGGGCAGTTCACGCCCCGGCACCGGCAGCTCCCGGCCCGCGGTCGCGCCGACCGCGACCACCACCGCGTCGTACCCGGCCCGCAGTTCCTCGCCCGGGACGTCCCGGCCGACCCACACCCCGGTGCGGAAGGCGGTGCCCTCGGCCCGCAGCTGGTCCAGCCGGCGCTCCAGCCGGTGCTTCTCCAGCCGGAACGGCGGGATGCCGTACCGCAGCAGGCCGCCCGCGCGGTCGGCCCGCTCGTACACCGTGGTGGCGTGCCCGGCCCTGGTGAGCTGCTGGGCGGCGGCCAGCCCGGCCGGGCCCGAGCCGATCACCGCGACCCTTCGCCCACCGGCCCGCTCGGGCCGCTCGGGTGGCCGCGGCCCGTCCCAGCCCTCCGCCCAGGCCCGGTCGGCGATCGCCAGCTCCACGTTCTTGATCGTCACCGGCGCGCCGTCGATCGCCAGCACGCAGGCGCTCTCGCAGGGCGCCGGGCAGAGCCGCCCGGTGAATTCGGGGAAGTTGTTGGTCGCCAGCAGCCGCGCCGCGGCCGCCCGCCAATCCGCCCCCGTCTCCGCGTCCGGTCCCCTGCCCGGTCCCGCCCCCGCGCCCGACGGCTCGCCCGTCCCCGACTCGGCCACCAGCTGGTTCCACTCCGGCACCAGATTCCCCAGCGGACAGGCGCTGTGGCAGAAGGGCAGTCCGCAGTCCATGCACCGACCCGCCTGCCGGCCCACCATCGGCAGCAGCGAACCCGGCCGGTACACCTCGCGCCAGTCCCCGAGCCGCTCCCGCGCATCCCGCCGCGCCCGCTCCGCGCGCGGGGTGGTGAAGAAGGCCATCCGGTCTGCCACAACGGCCTCCGGCAGGGCGTGCCGACACTGACCAGGCGGCCCACCCGGCGGCGTGCCACCGTGTGGCCACCGTACGCCCGCGAAGCACCGCGCGAAAGCGGTGGCCGTCGCCGGCCCACGGATCGAACCGTCGGCCCGGCGGGCCCGGCCCCGGCCCGGCGCCACCGGTCCGCACCGCCCGAGGCGCCGACCACACGCCGCGCGAACCGTGACCGGCCCCGCACGGCACAGCCCCGACACGGCACGGCACGGCACGGCACAGCCGACGAAGCCGTCAGACGTCCCGCGTCACCCCCACCACTGCTCCGGCACCGGCTCCGGCTCGGGCGCGTCGGGAACCGTCACCGGTTCGGCGGAGCGCACCAGCAGATCGCCCTCCTCGGTCCCCGAGACCAGGTACCCACGCTCGCGCAGCACGACCGCGGCCGCGCCGCTCAGCGCCGCGAGCGCCTCCCGGGAGGGCGGCCCCCCGGGCTCCGCGCCCGGCGTCCAGCCGACCACCACGCCCTCGGGGTGGCGGTCGATCCACAGTGGTGAGGAGCCTGGACCGGTGTCGAACCCGGCGCGGGCGAGGGCCTCGGTGACGTCCTCGAAGAGTTCACGGTGATCCACCATTGGCGCAGCGTAGGCCCCGGACCGTACGACCCCCGGACGCGGCGCGCGCCGAAACGGTTCAGCGGCACTCGACCGCAGCATCGGCGCCCGTTGGGCCGACCGGCGGCCAGCCGATCGGGCGTCAGGGCCCTCGTCCGGCCCGACACGAGCGGCCTGACGGGCCGATGGACGTGCACAGTCGGCCCCCTGCCGACAGCATGACAGAGTAAGCGATCCATCACCCTGAGCAACGGGTCCAGCGGAACACCCGGTCCGCGCGCCGGTCCGGCCGGCGGCCCCGTATCGAGAGGTCCCATGATCACAACACTTCGCCGGCCCGCGTTCCCGCCGGCGGGCCTCCAGCACGGCATGCCGAGGACGCCGGGGAGCCCGTCGTGAGAACCGACCAGCAGTCGCAGCCGGGACCGGAGACCAGCACGCGCGCCGAGCCCGCCAACAAGGCCGAGGCCCTGGCCGACTGGACGGACGGCCGGCTCGGCATCTACTCCCTGGCCAAGGCCAATCTGCGCAAGATCTTTCCCGACCACTGGTCCTTCATGCTGGGCGAGATCGCGCTCTACACCTTCGTCATCATCATCCTGACCGGCGTCTGGCTCACCCTGTTCTTCGTGCCGAGCATGGGCGAGGTCGTCTACGACGGGTCGTACGTCCCGCTCAAGGGCATCCCGATGTCCGAGGCCTTCTCCTCGACGGTGAAGATCAGCTTCGATGTGCGCGGCGGCCTGCTGATGCGCCAGATCCACCACTGGGCCGCGATCGTCTTCGTCGCCTCGATGCTGACCCACATGATGCGGGTCTTCTTCACCGGCGCGTTCCGCAAGCCGCGCGAGATCAACTGGGTCTTCGGGGCGCTGCTGCTGATCCTCGGCATGTTCGACGGCTTCATGGGCTACTCGCTGCCGGACGACCTGCTCTCCGGCACCGGCATCCGCTTCATGGAGGGCGCCGTCCTCGCCGTCCCGATCGTCGGGACGTACCTGCAGTTCTTCCTCTACGGCGGCGAGTTCCCCGGCACCGACATCATCCCCCGGCTGTTCACCGTCCACGTCCTGCTGATCCCCGGGATCATGGTGGGCCTGCTCGCGGCGCACCTGATCCTGGTCTTCTACCACAAGCACACCCAGTTCGCCGGGCCCGGGCGGACCAACAGGAACGTGGTCGGCATGCCCCTGCTGCCGGTCTACACGGCCAAGGCGGGCGGCTTCTTCTTCCTGGTCTTCGGCGTGGTCGCGGTGATGGCCGCGATCGCCACGGTCAACCCGATCTGGATGTACGGCCCGTACCGTCCGGACCAGGTGACCACCAACGCCCAGCCGGACTGGTACATGGGCTTCTCCGAGGGCCTGATCCGCGTGATGCCCGGCTGGGAGATCAGCGTCTGGGGCGGGCACACCCTCAACCTCGGGGTGTTCGTCCCGCTGATGGTCTTCCCGACCGTGCTGCTGGCCATCTGGTGCTACCCGTTCCTGGAGGCCTGGATCACCGGGGACCGCGGCGAGCACCACATCGCCGACCGGCCGCGCAACGCCCCGGTCCGCACCGCCTTCGGCGCGGCCTGGATCAGCCTCTACCTGCTCCTGCTGGCCGGTGGCGGCAACGACCTGCTGGCCACCCACTTCCACCTCTCGATCAACGCGATCACCTACGCGGTCCGGGCCGGCTTCTTCACCGTGCCGGTGGTCGTCTTCGTGATCGCCAAGCGGTGGTGCCTCGGCCTCCAGCGGCGGGACAAGGAGAAGGTCCTGCACGGCCGGGAGACCGGCGTCATCAACCGGCTCCAGCACGGCGAGTTCGTCGAGGTGCACGCCCCGCTGCCGCAGGGCCGCCTCTACACCCTCACCTCGCACGACCAGCCGCAGCCCTCGGAACTGCCGCCCGAGGTCGACGAGAACGGGGTGGCCCGCAAGGCCGGGCTGTGGACCCGCGCGCGGGTGAAGCTCTCCCGCGGCTTCTACGGCGAGTACAGCCAGATCTCCAAGCCCACCGCCGAGGAGCACGAGGAGATCAGCAGCGGCCACGGCCACCACTGACCAACCGCTCCGGCACCGAAGGGGCCCGCTGCGCCGGAACCGGCACAGCGGGCCCTCGTCGTGCGGGGCGGCGCTCAGCCGCCCAGGACGGCCGGGACGACGGCGAACAGCGCCGCGACCAGGGCGACGGAGAGGCAGAGCGCCGCCCAGCGGGCGCAGATCCGGCGGCACTCGACGCGGTACCTGGCGGCCAGCCGCCGGCAGCGCTCGACCGCCCGGTCCACGACCTCCTCGGCGTAGCGCAACCGGTCGGCGGCGTAGGCCTGTTCGAGGATCTCCCGCTCCGCCGCGGGCAGCCAAGGGAACTGCGCGGCGAACGCGCGGGCATCCCGCTCGGCCGCCGCGACCTCCGCCTCCCAGGCCAGGAACCCCTCGATGCGGGCGAACGCCGCGCGGGAGTTCACCCGGGCACCGCCGGCGGCGGGCCTGCCCTGGCGAGGGGCCCGCGCTCTCGGCGGACGCTGTCTGCCACCCATGACCGCTCCTCAAGTCCTGTCGAGTCGTCCTGCCGGGAAGCCTGCGGGGACGGGCTCCCGGCGGGGATCGCTCCGCGACCAGGCAACTACTATCAGCGACGAACCGCAGGTGACGGGCGGCTCGCCACAGCCCGTCGCGCCGGGAAAAACTTGCGTGCCGCGCACTATTGCGTGGCACGCACCTTTTCCGGGACAGTGGAGCCCATGACGAAGGGTCAGCCCGGGCTGCGGGAACGGAAGAAGGCCGCGACGCGGGAGGCACTCAGCTGGGCGGCACTGCGCCTGGCGGCGGAGCGGGGGCTGGAGAACGTGCGGGTGGAGGACATCGCGGCCGCCGCCGGAGTCTCCCCCCGCACGTACAACAACTACTTCTCCAGCAAGGCCGAGGCGATCGTCCACCGGCAGCGCGACCGCATCCATCAGTCGGCCGAGGCACTGCGGGACCGGCCCGCCGGGGAACCGCTCTGGGAGGCGCTCACCCTGGCCCTGCTCGCCCCGTTCGGCGACCTGACCGGACAGCCGGACCGGCAGTGGACCGCCGCCGTACGGTTGCTGCTGCGCGAGCCGGCGCTCCAGGCCGAGCTGACACGCGGCGGGGCGGGCGCCGAGGCCGAACTCGCGGCCGCGGTGGCCGCCCGGACCGGCACCGACCCGGCCCTGCACCTCTACCCGAAGCTGGTCGCCGCGGCCTCGCTGGCCGCGGTCAGGGCCGCCAACGACCAGTACCTCACCGCCGACCCGCCGGCGCCCTATCAGTCGCTGCTCGCGGAGGCGCTGCGCCAGCTGGCAGCCGGGCTACCGGACCCTTCGTCGCACTGAACCCATGGTCCCAGCGGGGGAGTTCGAGATGATCCACGACGTCGTCATCGCCGGCGCGGGCCCGAACGGGCTGCTGCTGGCCTGCGAACTGGCGCTCGCCGGAATCCGGCCGGTGGTGCTGGAGCGGCTGCCCGGACGCCTACCGGTCCAGAAGGCCAACGGGCTGGTCGGCCAGGTGAACCGGCTGCTCGACCACCGCGGCCTGTACGAGCCGCTCCGCGGCGCCCCGGGCGCACCCCGGCCCACGCCCCGCTTCGTGTTCGGTGCCTTCCCGCTGGACCTGCGCCTGCTCGACGAGAACCCGCTGCACACCCTGCCCGTGCGGCAGCACCGGATCGAGGAGGTGCTGGAGGAACGCGCCCGCGACCTCGGCGTCACCGTACGCCACGGCCACGAGGTCACCGGCTTCACCCAGGACGAGGCCGGCGTGACGATCGGGCTCCGGGGCCCGACGGGCGCCGGGCAGCTGCGCACCCGCTACCTGGTCGGCGCGGACGGCGGCCGCAGCACCGTCCGCAAGCTCGCCGGGATCGGCTTCCCCGGGGTGACCTCGACCGATCCGGTCTCGCGGATCGCCCACGTGCTGCTCCCCGAGGACGTGCGCAGGACCGCCGACGGCGACTTCCTGCTGCCCGGCTGCCCGGTCCCGTTCCGCCCGTTCACCCACACTCGGACCGAGCACGGCGTCATCGCCCTCGCCCCCTTCAGCCCGGACGCCACCATGGTCGCCACACTGGAGTGGGGCGGAGCGCCGGTGGACGAGACCGTGCCGCTGACCCTGGCCGAGCTGCGCGCCAGCATCCACCGGGTGACCGGCGCCGACCTGGCGCTCACCCAGGCCCGCACGCCGGGACCGTTCACCCCGCGCCGCCAGGTCGGCCACAACACCCGGCTCGCCGACAGCTACCGGCGGGGCCGCGTGCTGCTGGTCGGCGACGCCGCCCACGTCCACGCCGCGACCGGCGGCCCCGGCCTCAACCTCGGCCTCCAGGACGCCGCCAACCTCGGCTGGAAGCTCGCCGCCGAACTCCACGGCTGGGCCCCGCCCGGCCTGCTGGACAGCTACCACCGCGAACGCCACCCGGTCGGCGAGCGGGTGTTCACGCACTCCCAGGCCCAGATGGCCCTGATGGCCCCCGGCCCCGACACCACCGCGGTGCGCGCCCTGTTCGGCGAGCTGCTGGCGCACCCGGACAACCTCGCCCGGATCGCCGCGCTGATGGCGGGCAGCGACGTGCGCTACGACGTCGGCTGCCCCCACCCGCTCGCCGGGCGCTTCGTGCCCGAGCTCACGGCCACCACCCCGGACGGGCCGGTCCGGATCGCCGAACTCGCCCGCACCGCACGCCCGTTGCTCATCGACCTCAGCGGCGGGCGCCTCCCGCTCGCGGACCTGGCGGCCGGCTGGAAGGACCGGGTGGACCTGGTGCCGGCCGACTGCCCGCAGCCTCCGGCCGGCGCGCTCCTGCTCCGCCCGGACGGCTACGTCGCCTGGGCCGTCGAGCCCGGCCGGACGGATCCGGACGGGCTGCGGCGAGCCCTGGGCACCTGGTTCGGCGACGCTCGTTCCTGAGCCCGGACCACGGCGGGGCACCCGGTCCGGCCGGACGTCCGGAGCCGGTCCCGCCGCCCCAGCGCCGGCCGGGCCGAGGGCCGCGCGACGGGTGGGGGACAATGGACGGCATGTCCCCACGTCGTCCCGCCCCCCGCGCCGCCGCGCCCCGGCTGCTGCCCTCCTCCCCCTGCCCGTGCGGCCTGCCCGCCGCCTACGGCGACTGCTGCGGCCGGCTGCACCGGGGCCAGACGGCGGCCACCACCGCCGAGTCCCTGATGCGCTCCCGGTTCAGCGCCTTCGCCGCGCAGGACGAGGCGTACCTGCTGCGCACCTGGCACCCGGACACCCGGCCCGCCGAGGTCGACTTCGACCCGGCCCTGCGCTGGACCGGACTGGAGGTGGGTGTCACCACCGAGGGCGGCGCGTTCCACGCCCAGGGCACGGTCGCCTTCCGGGCGCACTGGACCGAGGGCGGCGAGGCCGGCGTCCTCACCGAGAACAGCCGCTTCGTGCGGCACGAGGGCGCCTGGGTGTACCTCGACGCCCTCTCGCTCGGCTGAGCCCCCCGGCGGTCGCCGCGGGGCGCGCTACAGGTAGTCGTCCAGCCGGGCCAGGGCGAAGCCCTGTTCGGTGACGTCGTTGACGACCTTGCGCAGCAGGTCCGGCATGGAGGCCTTCCAGATGTCGGTGCCCCGGAAGTGGGTCAGGATGATGTCGCCCGGGTGCAGCTTCCGGTCGTCGTAGCGCCACTCCATGTGGTCGGGGAAGGCCTCCTCGTTCCACAGCGGCACCGCCTCCACCCCGCAGGAGGCCGCCGCGCGCAGCGTGTCGTCGTTGTACTCGCCGTACGGCGGCCGGAACAGCCGGGGGCGGACGCCGATCTGCTGCTCCAGCTGGTCCTGCTGGGTGCAGATCTCCCGGCGCTGGGTCTCGTAGTCCAGGACCTTCAGGTTGCGGTGGTTGATCGTGTGGTTGTTGATCTCCACGCCCTGGGCGTGCAGGTCGCGGAAGTAGTCGTAGTTCTCACGGGCGAGGTAGTCGGAGACGTAGGTGCTGAGCGGGATTCCCAGCTCCTCGGCCATCCGGGAGAACGCGGGGTCCTTCTCGGCGCCGTCGTCGACGGTCAGGAAGACCACCTTGTCGTCGGTCGGTACCCGGTAGACGACCGGCGGGCGGCCGTCGGCGAGCTTGACGCCCTGGACCGGGGTGAGCGCGGCCCTGGCCGCCGGGCGCGGCGGGGCCTTCAGCGGGGGCCGTTCCAGGCCCCAGCGCTGGGCGGTCTCCAGCGCCGCGCGGACGGCCGCCTCCTGACGGACCATGGCCTCGCTGCTGTTCTCCTCCTCCTTGCGGGCCACGCCGGGCAGCGGCGGAGCGGCGGGCAGGGCGCCGGCGTGGTCGCCGGCCTCGACCGCCGCCCCGGGGGCCACGGCGGCCTCGACGGCGGGCGCCGCGTTCGCGTCGGCGGCGGGGGCCGCCTTCTGCGTCACGGGAACGGCCGGACCGGCGCAGCCGGCGAGGACGGCGGAGAGGCAGACGGCGGCCAGCAGGCCTGCCCGCCGGCCGCTCGAACGTCGCTGACTCCCCCTCAGACCCCCACCAATACGACAACCTGATGGTCTGTTCATAAGTGCACTGCTCCCCCGCCGTGCACCACCACCAATCCCCACGTCACCCGCGCGGGGCAGTGACACACCGGGGCCTTGCCGATCCTTTGCCTGGGCCCGCGAGCGGCCGGGCCTCCCCGTCACCGCCTTCGGGCGACAGCCCCTGCGGGCGCTTCCGCCTCTTCGGGCAGCCCGGCCGTACGGTCAGGCGCCCGTCCGGGGGTCCCGGCGCATGCACCAGGTGCGGGGGCCGCCGCCGGGGAGCGGGACCTCGACGGTGACCTCGAAGCCGAGACGCCGGTAGAACGCGACGTTCCGTTCCGTGGAGGTCTCCAGGAAAGCCGGGTACCCGGCGAGTGCGGCCGCCTCGATCCCGGGGGCCAGCACCGCACGGCCGAGGCCCCGCCCCTGGACTTCGGGGTCGACGGCGACCGTGTCGAGGAACCAGGCCGGCTCCTGCGGCCGGTACGGCTCGACGGCCCGCTCCGCGACCTCGTAGGCCTCGGCCCGGTCCCCGGCGAGGTCGCCGAGCAGCGGGCCGATCTCGGCGAAGGCGGGCGAGGGGTCCAGGTCGGGGGTGCTCCAGGCGGCGACCGCACGGCCCCCGTCGGCGACCCACACCCGCCCGTACACCATCCCGACGCGGGTCAGGCAGAGCTCCTGGAATCGCCGGATCCGCTCCTGGTGGCCGTCGGCGGCGATCACATGGCGGATGTAGGGGTCGCCGGTGAAGGCCCGGGCGAGGGTGTCGACCGCGACGGGGACGTCGGCGTCGGCGATGGGGCGGACGGCGGGGGAACTCTGGCGCTGCGGCATGGGTCTTCCTCGGTCGGGTCGTCGGTGGATTCCGGCATCGCCGCGGCACCCGCGCGGCCGTGGCCGGAGCGGGTCGGCCGGGCGCCGCCGTGGAGGCGGGGGCGGGTCAGCTGCCTGACGGGGTGTCCGGCCCGGTGCCGGACAGCGCGTCGGCGTAGATGCCCGTCATCGCCGTCACGGCCCGCCGGCGGTCCAGGTCCGGATCCAGACGGTGCTGGATGTTGATGCCCAGGGTGCCGCCGAGCAGCGCCGCCGCGACGGCCTCCGGGTCGGCGACGCGCGTAGCGCTCGCGCGCAGGTGGTCGGCGTACAGGCCGCGGATCTTGGCGTACTCCTCGGCGTACGTCGCGCGCAGGGCCGACTCGCGGCTCACCGCCTCGATCAGGAGCGTCGAGAAGATGTGCGCCTCGGGCCGGGACATCAGCGCGAAGTTCGCCTCGATCAGCGCCTCGATCCCGGCGTCCGGCCCGGCCGCGGCGAGGCGTTCGCGCATGAAGTCCGCGCCCCACCGGAACGCCTCCTCGACCACCGCCTTCAGCAGCCCGTCCTTCGAACCGAAGTGCCAGGCCACGGAGCCCCGGCTGATGCCGGAACGCTCCGCCACGGCCTGGACGGAGGCCGCGGCGGCCCCGCCCTCGGCGGCGAGTTCCCACGCGGCTGCCACCAGCCGGCGCTGGGTCTCGGCGGAGATCTCCTGCTTTCGGGTCCCACCCACGCGGTGTCCTTCGCAATGTCGCGGCTGCCTGACGCGGCCGATCCTGTCACGCCGACCGGTCGGCGCCGGGCGGCGGATCCCTTGCCCATGCTAGCAGTCCAGTTCTATGCTGAGCGTCCAATAACCAAGGAGGATCCTCATGGAACTGATCGACCTGACCAGGACGCTGGACCCCGCCGACCGCGAGCTGCTCCCCGAACAGCTGCGCCCGCTCGCCCCGGTGATCGCGCCCTCCGTCGCCTACGCCCACCCGGCCGGCGAGGGCCGGGAGCAGTTCGCCGCCGCCATGCACTGCGGCATGGAGGACCTGCCGGACGGCGAGGGCTGGGGTGCGGAACTGCTCACCGACTTCAACTCCCACCTCGGCACCCACGTCGACGCCCCGCTGCACTACGGCTCGACCTGCGAAGGCAGGCCGGCCCGCACCATCACCGACATCGCCCTGGACGAGCTGTGGTGCGAGGCCCTGGTGCTGGACCTGCGCGAGTGGTGCGAGCCCGACACCCCGATCACCGTCGAGGCCCTGGAGTCCGCCCTCGCCGCCAACGGCGCCCCGGTCCCGGCCGGCGGCGCGGTCCTCCTGCGCACCGGCCAGGAGCGGTACGGGCTGTCCGACCCGGAGTTCTTCCGCTACCCGGGGATGAGCCGGGAGTCGACGCTCCACCTGGCCGGCCTCGGGGCCAAGGTCCTCGGCACCGACGCCGCCGGCTGGGACCTGAGCTTCCCCGTGATGGCCCGCAAGTTCCGCGACGGCGGAGACAACGCCGTGCTGTGGGACGGCCACCGGGCCGGCCGCGAGCGGGAGGTCTTCATCGTCCAGCAGCTGACGAACCTCGCCGCACTGCCCCCGTCGGGATTCCGGGTGGCGTTCTTCCCGATCAAGCTCGCCCGCGCGAGCGCCGCCCCGGCCCGCGTCGTGGCCTTCGTCTGACCCGCCCCGCCGACCGCCCCCTCCCGAGAAGAGGAACCGACCGTGAAACTCGCGACCGTGGAACACGAAGGAACCGAGCAGACCGCACTCGTCCTCGACCAGGGCGAGCGTCTCCTGCTGCTCGACCGCGCCCACCGCCTGGCGACCGGCGGGCACTCCCCCGCGCTGGCCACCATGCAGGCCGTCATCGACGGCGGCGAACCCGTGCGGCGGACCCTGGAGCGGCTCGCCGCGCAGGCACCGTCCGAGGCCGTCGTCGCCGCGTCCGAGGTGCGCTGGCTTTCCCCGCTGCCCAGGCCCGTACAGATCCGGGACTTCGGCGCCTTCCCGGACCACTTCCGCAACGCCCGCGCCCGGATCCACCGCATCCCGGCCGACCGGGTCGAGCTGCCCGCCGTCATGCTCGAACGGCCGCTGTACTACCTGGCCAACCGGCTCTCCGTGACCGGCCACGACAGCGACATCCACTGGCCCGCGTACTCCTCGGTACGGGACTACGAGCTGGAGTTCGCCTGCGTGCTCGGCCGCGGCGGCACGGACATCCCCGTGGCCGACGCCCCGTCCCACGTCTTCGGCTACACGGTCTTCAACGACTTCAGCGCCCGCGACACCCAGCTGGAGGAGATCGCCACCGGGCTGGGCCTGAGCAAGAGCAAGGACTTCACCGGCTCGAACGTCCTCGGCCCGTGGATCGTCACCGCCGACGAGGTCGGCGACCCGTACCGGCTCACCATGACCGCCCGCATCAACGGCGAGGAGGTCAGCCGCGGCACCTCCGCCGACATGCACCACAGCTTCGCCGACATGATCGCCTTCGCCTCCCGGTCGACCCGGCTGCACGCGGGCGAGGTCCTGGGCTCCGGCACCGTGGCGACCGGCTGCGGACTGGAGCACGGCCGCTTCCTGGAACCCGGCGACACCGTCGAACTCGAGGTCTCCGGGCTGGGCGTGCTGCGCAACCGGGTGGTGTCATGAACCGCGAAGCACTCGTCCTCGGCGTCGGCAGCACCCGCTTCGGCCGCCTCGACCACAGTGCCGGCGACCTCGCCGGCCTCGCCGCCCACGAGGCGCTGCACGACGCCGGCCCACCCCGGCCGACGTCGGCGCCGTCTTCCACGCCGCGGTCAGCCAGAAGGCGATCGACGGCCAGCACATGATCCCCGGCCAGGTCGCCCTGCGCCCGCACGGCTTCGCCGGCGTGCCCGTGGTGAACGTGGAGAACGCCTGCGCGGGCGGTGCGACCGCCCTGTGGCTGGCGATCGCCCACGTCCGGTCGGGGCTGTCGGACGTCGCCCGCAGGGACGACGACGGCCTGATCACGATCATCGACCGGATCAAGGACACCATCGTCACCGGCGGGTTCGACGTCTACCCGCGCGAGGTCGAGGACGCCCTCGCCACCCACCCGGCCGTCGCCGCCTGCGCCGTCTACGGCACACCCGACCCACGCTGGGGCGAGGCCGTCACCGCCACCGTGGTGCTGCGCCCAGGACAGCACGCCACCCCCGCCGAGCTGATGGACCACGTCCGCGCTCGCAAGGGCACCCTCTGGGTGCCGAAGCGGCTCCACCTCGCCGACGCGCTGCCGCTCACCGCCCTGGGCGAGATCGACAGGAGACGGCTCAGCAACCGGCCCTGACCGGAAGGGAGTTCAGGCCCGTGCCCCGGAGGAGGAGCAGCCGGCTCAGGACTCCCGTCCGTCCGCTTCCGCCAGGGCGGCCGCGAGTTCGGCCGCCGAGGGCGGGTTGGCGCCCGGGCGGGCGACGGTCAGGGCGGCCGCCGTGACGGCACGGGTGAGGCAGGCGGACAGGTCGGCGCCGCCCGCGCGGGCGTGCAGGAAGGCGGCCATGAAGGAGTCGCCGGCGCCGACGGTGTCCGCGACCCGCACCGGGACGGCCGGGACCACGACGCGTCCGCCCTCGGCGGTACGGGCGAACGCGCCCTCGGCACCGAGGGTGACCGCGACCACCGAGGGGCCGAGGGCCAGCCAGCGCTCGGCGACCGCCTCGGGCCGTTCACCGGGGTAGAGCCAGGCCAGGTCCTCGTCACTGGCCTTGACCAGGTCGCTCAGCGCCACGCAGCGCTCGACCCGGCGGACGGCCCCGGCCCGGTCCCCCATCAGCGCGGGGCGCACGTTCGGGTCGTAGCTGATCGGCGTCCGGCCGTGCAGGTGCTCCACCAGGGCCAGGACCGAGGCCGCGCCGGGATCGGTGACCGCGGCGATCGAGCCGAGGTGGACCGCCGCGGGCGGCTCGGTGAGCTCGGCCGGCGGGAGCGTCCAGCGGATGTCGAAGGTGTACCGGGCCCGCCCCTGCCCGTCCAGCTCCACCACCGCCGAGGGCGTCCGCGCGACCTCGGCGGCCCGGACCAGCACCCCCGCCGACTCCAGGTGCTTCCGGATCAGCCGGCCGTTGGCGTCCGGCCCGAGCTCGGTGAGCAGCGTGACCGGGCGGCCCAGCCGGGCCAGACCGTACGCGACGTTCGCGGGGCTGCCGCCGGGGTGCACCCGGTCCGGGCCCTCACCCGATCGGACGATGTCGGCGACGCATTCGCCGATCACCAGAACGGGTGAAGCTGGGCGGGTCACGGCGGCTCCTGGCATCCGGTACGCGGGCGGCTCGGCCGCCAGCCTACGGGGTGCGTCCGCCGTGCGGCGCCGGGGCAGCGAAGTACGGCCGCCGGACCTGGCCAGGTTCTCCGACGGCCGTGGCTCCGTCCGTCAGGGGGCGAAGCAATCCCGACGCTAGACGGCCCGTGCGCGCACCGCCATCACCGTGGGCCGTCCGGGGGACCACGGCGTGTCGTCGGATCGCGTGGATCACGCGGATCGCGCCCGCGCGGTTCCGGCCGTCCACTAGGGTCTGTCTTCCCGCTCCGGACGGCTCCCGCGTCCGCTCCCGCTCGTGAAGTGCGGTGATCCCCCTTGTTCAAGCCCCGTGCCGGTCTCGTCCCGTCGCTCGCGCTCAGCGCGGTGCTGCTGTCGGCGAGCGTGCCGACGGCCGGTGCCGCCGACGGGCTGGGCGATCCGGTCTTCCCCTCGCTCGGGAACACCGGGTACCGGGCGCTGCGGTACGACCTGGCCTTCGACTACCGGGCCGACAGCCGGACGGTGGACGGCACGGCGGTGATCACCGTACGGCCCGACCGCCCGCTGGCCCGGCTGGAGTTGGACGCGCTCGGCCTGACCGTGCGCGCCGTACGGGTCGACAACCGGCCGGCCGGCTTCACGACCCACGACGAGAAGCTGACGGTCACCCCGGCCGGGGCGTTCCACCCCGGCGTCGTCACCCGGCTGACCGTCGAGTACTCGGCCGACCCGCGCGCCCGGCTGCCGCACACCGGCTGGGTCCCGACCCCGGACGGCTTCGCGGTGGCCGGGCAGCCGAACAGCGCGCACACCGTGTTCCCGTGCAACGACCACCCGAGCGACAAGGCCGGGTTCACCATCGCGGTGACCGCGCCGGACGCCCTCCTGGGCGTCGCCAACGGGGAGTTGGCGGCCACCGAGCACCCCGGCGACGGCCGCACCACCCGCCGGTACGTCTCCCGCGAGCCGATGGCCACCGAGCTGGTGCAGGTCTCGGTCGGCGACTACACCGTGCGCGAGCGCACCGGACCGCACGGCCTGCCGCTGCGCGACGTCGTACCCGTCGCCCGCGCCGCCGAACTGGAGCCCGCGCTCGCCCTCACCCCCGGCCAACTCGCCTGGGCCGAGGCGCACCTGGGGCCGTTCCCGTTCGAGACCTACGGCCTCCTGCCCGCCAACAGCGACGATCCTGACGCGTTCGCCTTCACCGGTCTGGAGACCCAGACCCTCACCCTCTACAAGCCCGGCTTCCTGCGCCGGCCCGAGTCCGCGATCGGCTCGCACATGATGCACGAGCTGGTCCACTCCTGGTTCGGCGACAGCGTCACCCCGGCCCGGTGGTCCGACCTCTGGCTCAACGAGGGCCACGCCGACTTCTACGGCCTGGCGTACCGCTACGAGCGCGGCTGGCCGGACGCCTGGGGCTACACCACGCTGGCCGACCGGATGCGCTACCTCTACGGGCTGGGCGACCAGTGGCGGCACGACTCGGGGCCGGTCGCCTCCCCCACCGCCGCCGACCTCTTCGACAGCCAGCGGTACACGGGCGGCGCGCTGGTGCTGTTCGCCCTGCGGGAGAAGGTCGGGGCGGCCGCCTTCGACCGGATCGAGCGCGTCTTCCTGGACCGGCACCGGCACGGGAACGCGGACACCGACGACTACGTGCGGACGGCCTCCGAGGTGTCCGGGCAGGACCTGCGGGGCTTCCTGGAGGACTGGCTGTACGGGATGCGGACGCCGCCGATGCCGGGCCATCCGGACTGGGTGGTGAACCCGGTGGGCATGGCGGGGGCCGCTCCGGGGGCGCCGGTCCCGGAGGGCGGGGCCGCGGTGGCGGGCGGGCCGACGGTGGCGCACGGCTCCGGGACGCTCTGACGGCGCGACTGGGACTGCTGGTGCACGCCCGGCGCGTCGCCGTGCGTCCGGCCGCCCCCCGCACGCCCCTGACCGACAGGGGCGGGTGGGGCCATGGTGGATACCACGGCCCGCCCGCCGCCCGGCCGAGTCCCGGTCGGCTCGCGGGCCGTCCAACGTCTCCGCGCGTGCCGTCCCGGCCCCGGGAACGCCTGACGGCGGCCCCACCGCGGCACGAGCACGGTGCGGCCGCCGTCAGGGCGGCCGAGGCCTCGGTCAGCCCGCTGCCGGATCCACGGTGAAGCGGACGGAGGCCTCCAGGCTGCGCACCAGCGCCTGGGCCTCCTCCGGAGTGTCCGCGCCGACCGCGATCAGGCCGATCCGGTTGCTGACCGAACGGTGCGGGTTGATGATGTCGCCCGGGCCGACGGTGAGTTCCGCGCGGAGCACACTCGGGTGGGCCAGCACCTCCTCCCAGCCCTCGACCGCCACCAGGCGGCCGGGCCGAGGGGTGAGGAAGCGGATCGCCGCGCCTCGGGTCGGGCGGAGGGCCGCCTTGTCGATCGGGTTGCCCAGCGCGTCGTCGTAGACCAGGCCGAACCACTCCAGGTCCGGGATGGCGTGGGCCAGCAGGCGGTGGATCCAGCCGCCGCCGTTGCGCACGTGGGCCTCGCCCAGGACGACGCCGCGTTCGGTCAGCCACAGTTCGACGTGGAACTGCCCGTGGGTCAGCCCCAGCGCGGTGAGGCCGGCGACGACCTCCCGTTCGATCTCCTTCGCGGAGTGCTCCGGGAGGATCGCGGGGATGACGTACTCGATCTCGAAGAAGTTCGGCGGCGGGAGCAGTTCCTTGGAGGTCAGGGCGAGGAGGTGCGGTACGCCGTCGAGGAAGACGCCCTCCGCGCTGAACTCGGGACCCTCCACGAACTCCTCGACGATGAAGGTGCCGCCGCACCAGTCCGGCAGGAAGTCCAGGGCCTCGGTCAGCTCCTCCGGGCTCTCGATCCGGGTCACGCCCTCGCTGCCCCACATGTCGCGCGGCTTGACCACCCAGGGTCCGGTGGACCGCGCGAGGAACTCGTGCGCCGCCCCGGCGTCCTCGCACACCCGGAACCTCGGCTGGAGGAAGCCCGCGGCGGCGAGAGCGGCCCGCGCCTCGTCCTTCGTGCGGATCCGCCGCACCGCCTCCGGCGGGTTCCCTGGCGCGCCCACCGCGGCCGCGGTCTCGGCGACCGTCTCCAGGGCCAGCTCCCGCAGACCGAACACCACGTCGAACCTGTTGCCCGCCGCGACCTGCTCGCGCGCCCAGGCCGCGGTCACGCCGCGCTCCTCGAAGTCCACGACCGACGTGGCGTCGACGAGTTCGGTGATGGTCGGTGTCGTGGCGAGGGTGGCCGCGTGGTTCGTCACGTGCACGGTCATGCCGCGCTTGCGGGCCTGCTGGACCGCCTGCTCGGCGACGTCGACGGTGAGCCCGAAGATCCCGGCTCCGCCGACGAAGAGGAGCTGCGGGGAAGAGTTGTCGGTCATCTGTGCTCCACGGGTGGTCGGGTGGTCGGGTGGTCGGGTGGTCGGGTGGTCGGGTGGTCGGGTGGTCGGGTGGTCGGGTGGTCGGGTGGTCGGGTGGTCGGGGGCGAGGCACGGGGCGCCTCCGGGTCGCGGCGCCGCTCGCCGGTCGGATACCTAGACCTTCTCGCCGTGCGGCTGCTGGTCGGGCAGCTCGCGAAGAGTCCGGACGGGTGAGAGGAGGACGGGCAGGAAGGACGTCGACACGAGGGCGCCGCCCACCCAGAGAGCGGTCTGCACACCGGCCAGTTCACCCAGCAGGCCCGAGAGCCCGGCACCGACCGCGAGCGCTCCGGTCAGCAGGAACCTGAACGTGGCGATCATCCGGCCGAGCAGTGCGTCGGGGGTCATCCGCTGGCGCAGGGTGACGCCGAGAACGTTGTCCATGCCCATCTTGAAGATGTACGTGAACCAGCCCGCTCCGGCCAGGAGCAGCCACGGACCCCGGTCGATCAGTGGCACCAGCAGCCCGGCGGGTGCCAGGTACAGGCCGCCGACGGCGAGGGTGCGCCCGTAGCCGAAACGACCGGCGAGGGGCCGGGCGGAGCGGGCACCACAGAGGACGGCCACCCCGCCGACCGCCCCGAAGAGGCCGAACGCCGCCGACGACAGGCCGAGTTCACGCACGAACACGATGGGGAGCATGGCGGTGACCATGGCGGAACCCAGGTTCACCAGGGTCGCCGAGAGCGCGAGTGCCCGGAGGTGCCCGCTGCCGAAGACGTGACGCACCCCCTCGCCGATCTGTGCCCGCAACGGGACGGCCCCGGTGCGGCCGGGGGGCGTCGCCCTCGCCGTGCGGCGGATGCCGGTCAGCCGCAACCCCGAGGCCAGGTACGCTCCTGCGGTGACCACGAGGGTGACGGGAGCGGTGAGCAGCGCGACGAGTGCGCCACCCGCGCTCCGGCCGGCCATGTTGCCCAGCGCGAGCAGCGTGTTGATGTCGGTGTTCGCCCGGATCAGGCCGTCCCGGCCGACGATCGAGGGCAGCACGCTCTGCGACCCCACGTCGAAGAAGACGGTGGCGCAGCCGTTCAGCAGGACGATCGCGTAGAGGTGGCCGAGGGTGAGCACGTCCAGCCACCAGGCCAGCGGCAGGGTGGCGAACAGCAGGGCCCGGCACAGGTCCGCCGCGATCAGTATCCGCCGGTGGTCGAGCCGGTCCACCCACGCGCCGGCCGGGAGGCCGATGAGCAGGAAGGCGACGCTGCTCAGGCTCGCGAGCGCACCGACCTGGCCGGGGCCGGCGCCGAGGGCCTCGACGGCCGCCAGCGGCACGGCGACGTAGCTGATGTTGGTGGCGAGCTGGCTGAGTGCGAACGAGGTGAGCAGCGCGCGGAAGTCGGGTGTCCGCCGGGGGGAGTCGGATCGCATGACGCGATCACCCTGCGGTTGGTCCGGGGCCGAGGTGCTGACGGTGTCCTCCCGTGGTCCTGCGTTCCGGGTGCCGCTGCGGGCCCGGTTCAGAGTTCGTACTCGAAGACGACGCCCGCCTCGGCGCGGTCCAGCACGGCCTGGCACTCCTGCGGGCTGTCGGCCCGGGCGATGAGGAATCCGTAGCGGGCGAAGTACCCGTCGGGCGGCATCAGCATCCGGGTGCCGGGGCCGGCCAGGGCCACCGACTCGTACAGCCCGGCTTCGGGGTCGGCGCCGGGCATCTCCAGCCTGGTCACCGTGCAGTTCGAGGGCGGGCACAGGAAGCGGATCGCGGCCGCCGAGTTCCGGCTCCGGGTGAGGTCCGGGCGGCTGCCGAACGACACGTCCGCCTGGACCAGGCCGGAGTCGACGCCGGTCGCGATCCGCCCGAGGTAGGGGATGAGGTCGCCGCCGAGGCGTCCGTTGACCTCGACGACCACGTACCCGTCCGGAGTGAGCTTGACCTCGGTGTGGGTCATGCCGTGGGTCCAGCCGAGGGCCCGGTGGGTCTCGGCGAGCATCTTCCACAGCTCCTCGTCCGCGAAGAGCGGGTCGTCGGCGTGGACGGTGTGGCCGACCTCCTCGAAGTACGGTTCGCTGCCCAGCTGCTTGCGGGCGATCAGGTACGGCAGGTACTCGCCCTCGAACACCGCCGCGTCGACGCTGATCTCCGGCCCGGTGAGGAACTCCTCGACGAGCACCTCGGCGTGGTTGACCATCCCGGCCTGCCCGGCCGACCGGGTGATCTCCAGGGCCGGGGCGATGTCCTCCCTGGCCGAGACCTTCACGACGCCCTGGCTCGCGCCCATGCTGCGCGGTTTGAGCACCAGCGGGTAGCCGACCCGGCGGGCGACGTCCTCGATCTCCTCCGGAGAGGTCACCAGGGCCACCACGGGCTGGCGGATGCCGGCCTGGGTGAGCAGCTCCCTGGTCACGCTCTTGTCCCGCACCGCGGCCACGGCCCGCGGCGTGGGGCCGGGCACCCCGAGCTCGGCGGCGGCGCGGGCGGCGGCGAGGATGCTGGCCTCGTGGTAGCAGTACACGCCGCGCACGGGGCGGCGGGCGGCCAGTTCACGTGCGGCGCGGGCGACCGTCTCCGGGTCGAAGATGTCCAGGACGGTGGATCCGGCGAGGTGGGGGGTCTGCCAGGTCGGCTCCTCGGAGTCGAACAGCCAGATCTCGCTGCGCTGGGAGGCCGAGGCGATCAGGTACTCGCGGAACTGCTGGTAGCCGCTTCCCAGGACGAGGAGCACACCCTGCGGATCAGTCATCTCTTCTCCCCAACGCATAACGGATTGGCCGGATTCGGGCTGTGAGGAGTTCCTTGCCGTTCGGGAGCGCCCACGTACGCCTGGCGCGTCCGGCGCGCCGGCCCGGTGACCGGAACGACCGGTCTGCCGCGTCGAAAGGCACGGTATGACCACGCCGACTTCACCTGCGTCCACGGGAAGTTCATTCCTCGTAAGCGTCACGCTGACATCGCCCCGCCGGGACTAAGCGATCCGCTTACTTCTGCGCGCCCGCGGCTTCTGCCAGTGTTGATGTTGGTCCGGATGTCCTGGACAGGATCCGGCCGGTCTCGCACGCCCTCCCCACCGGGAGTGGACGGCTGGAACCCGACCGGCTCGGCACGGGGGTATCTCGCGTTCTTCCACCATCGGCGGTCCGGTCAATGCCGCCGAAGTCTGATAACGGAGTGCTCACAGTGAAATCCGTGCTCGTCTTCTCCAAGTGGCCGAGTGTCAGGAACGTCGGTCTCGTCGCCGACCGGCTCCGGGCCCGCGGGCTGCGGTCGGTGCTGGTGTCCTGCCTTCCCGACGACCGCAATCGCGACAGGTGCGACGACCACCTGGTCTTCGACTGGGACAGTGAGGACGTGGCGGCGCTCGTCGCCCGGCTCGACCGGCGCGGCATCGAACCCGTCGCCGTCGTCAACATGGTCGAGCCGTTGATCCCCTGGCAGACCGCGGTGGTCACGCACTACGGCCTGCCGGGCCCCCGCGCCGGCCTCGACGTGCTGGCCAGCAAGTACCTGGTCAGGGAGCGCATGCGGACGCTCGGGCTGTCCGCCGTCCGCTTCTCCGACGACCTGGCGGCGGTGGACTTCTTCCCGGCCATCGTCAAGCCCTCGCGGGAGTCCGCGGCCTCCTGGCTGGTCTACCGGGTGAACGACCCCGAAGCCCTCCTCGCCCATCGGCGCCTGCTGGCCGAACTCGGCGAGACCGGCACCGAGATGATCGCCGAGGAGTACCTGCCCGGCATCGAGTTCTCCGTGGACGGCCTGGTCGTCGGCGGCCGCTTCCACCCGGTCCTGGCCGTCGAGAAACCCGAACACGACGAGATCAGACACCACGACGCGGGGCTCCGGATCCATCCGCCCCAGCAGGACCACGTGCGCGAGGGTGTGCGCGTCCTGAGTGCGACGATCGGCGCCCTCTGTGCCGACCTCGGCCTCGACCAGCTCTGGCTGCACGTCGAGGGCCGTGCCACCCCGGACGGCCGGACGGAGCTGGTGGAGATCAATCCGCGCCCCGGGGGCGGGATGTATCCCACGGTGATCCGCGAGAGCAGCGGAATCGACCCGTTCGAGACGGTCGTCTCCATGTCCCTGGGCGACTTCACCGTCCCGGCGGAGCGACCTGACCCGCTCCGCGCCCTGCCGATCATCGGCTGGGTCGATCTGGAAGCCGAGGAACTCGGTACCGTCGACGTCAGGACCACGGAGGACGATCTGCGCGCGCTGGCCGGTGTCATCGACGCCGAGGTCGTCGACGGCTACCGGGTGACGAGCCTGGAGAAGGAGAACTACTTCCTCCGCTTCGTGATCACCGCCGACTCGGAGGCGCAGTTGCGGGCCCGGACGGCGAGCGTCCTGAGCACGCTCGACTTCCGCATCGCACCACGCCGGCCCGAGGCGTGACGGCGCTGCCGGAGGAGGCGGCAGCCGTAACCCTTCCGGCGCAGCGTCGTTGGACCGGCCATGAAGAAGCGCAGCATGCTCGCCGTCGCCTCGCTCGCCGTCGGTGTCGTGGCCTCCCTCACCGCGCCGAGTGCGCACGCCAGTGCCGTGGGCGGGCAGGAGGGGCTGCCCGGGCCGCTGAGCAGCTCTCCGGACCTGCCGGGGCAGGTCGGTGACGCGGGTGGCGTCTTCGGGCAGGCCACGGGCTTCGTGACCGGGTCGGCGGACGGCCTGGTCGGGGTCACTCCGGCGTAGTCCCGCGGGCCCGTTCGGCGCTGCTCCGTCCTGTTCCCGTCCTGTCCTTTTCCGTCTCGCGCTGTCCGGTGCTGTCCTGTCCGGTGCTGCCTGTTCCGGTGCTCAGGACATCGGGGCTCCGAGGTCCTGGGTCCAGTACGGGGTGCCGGCCGGGCTGGTGGCGAAGCCGACGCCGATGTCCTTGAAGCCGCAGTCGAGCATGTTGGACTGGTGGATTCCGCCGTCCATCCAGCGGGCGAAGACCGCGGCCGGGGTGGCCGGGCCCCGGTCGAGGTTCTCGCCCCACTGGGACCAGCGGTAGCCGGCACCGGTGATCCGGGCCTCGGCGCGGATGCCGTCCGGGTTGACGTGGTCGAAGAAGCCCCGGGTGGCCATGTCGTCGGCGTGCTTCTGGGCGGAGCTGTGCAGCCGCGGGTCGATCCGCAGTGGCGCACAACCCGCCTTGCCGCGCTCGGCGTTGACCAGGTCCACCAGTTGGCGTTCCGGGTTGGGCTGCGGGGAGACGGTGCGGGTCGCGGTCGGCGAGGGTGTCGGCGTCGGTGTCGGGCTCGTCGCGGCGGTCGGAGTCGGCACCGGTGTGGGGGCGACCCCGACGGGCGCGACGGCGGCCGTCGGGGTGTCCTGGGCCGCGGTCGGCTGGGTGTCCTGGGCGGCGGCCGGGGCGGTCGGCTCCGGTGCCGTCTTCCGCGGCGGCTCGCCTCCCTGCGGCCAGACCAGGGCCAGGGTGGTCACCGCCACCGCGGCGGCCGCGCCGCTCGCCAGGACGGCCTTGCGGGCCGCGGTGCCGGCCCAGCCTCCGGGACCGCCCGCTCCGGCGTGGGCGCCGGTGCTGCCGTGGGCTCCGGCCCCCGCGCCTTGGCCCGCTCCGGCGGCCGCCGTCGAGGAGGCCGCCGTGGCCGCGGTGTGTTGGAAGTGCAGCAGCACGGGCGAGTCGAGCGGGACCGGCACCAGGGCGAGGCCGGCCAGCAGGCCTTCAGCCGGGAAGAGGTCACGGCCGAGGCGGCCGCAGTCGGCGCAGTCGCGGATGTGACGGGCGATGCGCTTGCGCCAGACCGAGTTCGGGGCGCCGTCGAACCCCGCCGTGAGCTCGGCCAGTCCGGAACAGCGGGGGTAGGCGCCGAGCGCGCGGACCACGACCCGTCCCGCTTCGAGCTGCTTCTTCATCCGCTGCACGCGCACGGCGGTGTGCTGCGGGCTCAGGTCGAGGGCCTCGGCGAGTTCGGCGCGGGTGAGTTCGCCGACCGCCTCCAGCCACCAGAGGGCGAGCAGTTCGCGGTCGTCCGGGTCGAGCCAGCGGGTGGCCTCGGCCACCTCCCGGCGCTGGCCGGACAGACCGAGGCGCAGGATGGTGAGGTCGGTGAAGTCGGCCCTGGGGTCGGCGACCTCCCAGGTCTCGTCCAGCCCGCCGACGGTCGGCTGCTGCCGGCCGTCGGCATGACGGCGACGCACCTGGTTCATGGTGATGGCGACCAGCCAGGACCGGAAGGACCCGGGGTCGCGGAGCCCGTCCAGGCCGTCCAGCGCCCTGATCATGGTCTCCTGCGCCACGTCGTCCACGTCGGCGTGGCCGCCGAGGGCGCGGCCGGCCACGTTGTAGACGAGCGGCAGCCAGGCGGCGACCAGCGCCTCCCTGGCCTGCCGGTCACCTGCCTGCGCCGCGAGTACCAGGGTGCTCCCGGTCCTGTTCTGCACATCAGCGTTCATGGTCCGCACTCCGTCTTGCCGTGTTTCCGTCCGCCGCTGCCTCCTCGGAGACCTGTGGGGAGTGATCAGATAACAACAATGTGCGCGGAATCGGAAAATCGGCCCGGATCGACCGGCTCGGATCAGCCGACTCGATCCGGGCTGCCCGGTCCTGGAGTGGACCGGGCCTGGGCCGGTCATGCCGGGGCGGCGAACACCTGCGTCCACCAGGGACCGTTGGCGCCGGTCCGCACGCCCACGCCGAGCTGCTTGAACGAGCAGTTCAGGATGTTGGCCCGGTGACCGGGGCTGTTCATCCAGGACTCCATCACGGCGGCCGGGTCCTTCTGGCCACGGGCGATGTTCTCGCCCCAGGTGCTCCAGTTGTAGCCGGCGGCCTCGATCCGGTGGTCGGCGTGCTCGCCCTCGGGGCTGGCGTGGTCGAAGTAGTTGCGGTTGGCCATGTCGTCGCTGTGCGACTGGGCCGCACTCGCCAGCCGGGGTTCGGCACTGACCGGGCCGCAGCCGGCCTTGGCCCGCTCGGCGTTGACCAGGTTGACGACCTCCTGCGCGTCCGACGGCGAAGCGCCCCCACCCGCCGGCGGGCCTGCGGGGGCCCGCTTGGCGGCGGTCTGGGCAGCGGTCTGAGCCGTGGTCTGAGCGGCCGCGGCGGTGCGGGTGGCGCTCGGGCTCGCCTTGGCCGCGGAGGCCGTGGCGGTGGGGGTCGGGGTGCCGGACGGAGTGGCGGCAGCCGACGCCGTCGGGGAGGCCCCGGTGCCGGCGGTCGGGGTGGCCGGGGCGCTCGGAGTCGCCGCCGGGTCGGTGGCGGTGGCGGTTCCCGACGGCGGAAGGTCGGGGTTCGTCCCGCCGGCGCCGGGGACCTGGATGCCCTCGCGCGTGCCCAGCTCGGCCGAGATCAGCGCGTCGGCGGCCAGCGACTGGCCGGCCATGTCGCGGTCGGTCTGCTTGCCGCCGTACGCCGCGTAGCCGGCACCGGCCAGCGCGGCGAACAGTCCGGTGCCGGCCACGACGGCGACGACCGCGGCGACCGGGACGATCCCGCCGCGCCGCCGGCCCCGCCGGCCCCGGCCGGTGTGCCGCTCGGCAGCACGCCGGGCCGCCCGGCCGCCGGCGGGGCCTCGGGCTCCGCTCCCGCTGTCGCCGCCTCCGCTCGCCGGGAGGATGGTCGTCCTGTCGTCGCTGTTCACGTGGCCACGCTTTCTGTTCCGGGTCGACTGGTCGGGTGCCGACACTTGGGAGACCTCCCGGCGGGGCGTCGATAACAGAAATTCCGAACGGATGTCCGGCGGTCGGGCCACGGCCTCAGCTGTCCTGGGTGTCCGGAGCCATGTCGTAGGTGAGGAACCCGGTCCGGGTGGCGACCTGGTCGTACTTGCCACGGGCCCGGTAATTGTCCTCGGAGGTGATCCAGCGGACGGTGTTCCACCCGCGTTCGGCCGCGATTTCCCGCAGCCGGCCCAACAGCTCGTCCACCGCCCCGCCGCCGCGGACCTCCGGCGCGACGAACAGGTCGTCCAGGAAGCAGCCGACGGCCCCGTGCAGGGGCCGCGAGAACGGACGGTAGTGGGCGAGCCCGACCGGCCGGCCCTCCTCGTTCCTGACCAGCAGCCCCGCCAGCTCGTGCGCGGGGTCGGTGAGCCAGGACCACACCAGCTCGGCCTTCTCCTCCGAAGCCGGCACCCGGTAGAACTCGCAGTAGCCCCGGAACAGTTCACGCCAGGCCGGGTAGTCGCCGGCCTCGGGCGCGCCGACGCTCCACGGGGTCGAGGGGGTGTCGCTCATCTCGCTCTCCAGTCACTCGGGGGCACTGTGAGCCCCCCAGCATGGCGCCCCGTCGGGCCACCACCGATCACCGCCCCGGCCAGGACCACCGCCCGTGCACGCCACTGCGTCGCCTTGCCGAAGCCGTACGGGTCGGCCCCGGCCCCGAAGCCGGGCGGGCGCCGCCGGGACGGAGCACCTCGGCGTGGCCCGTGACATCCCGGCCGCGCGGGCGACGTCCCGCATGGTCGCACCACGATCCGGTGGGCGGCGGCCCGACCGGCTCCCGGCGCTCCCCGGGATGCCGCCCGGGGCACGGACCACGCGCGCGGTGGTCGTGGTGCGGGGGTGGGGACCGGGGTCGAAGCTGGGGGGTGGAGGTGGTGGTGTGCCGGGGTTGTGGCGGTTGGCGTCGGTGTCGCGGGAGGTGGCGGCGGAGGCGGGGCGGCGGGCGAAGACCGGGTTGCTGGCGCAGTGCCTGCGGGAGCTGGGGCCGGTGGACGGGGCAGCGGCGGTGGCACTGCTGTCCGGGGAGTCGCAGCGGCTGCGGACGGGGGTCGGGCCGGCCGCGCTGCGGGGGTTGCCGGAGCCGGCGGTGGAGGCGTCGCTCGGGGTGCGGGAGACGGAGCGGGAGCTGGAGCGGATCGCCGGGGTGCGCGGCGCCGGGGCGCAGGCGGAGCGGCGGCGGCTGGTGCACGGGCTGTTCGCGCGGGCGACCGGGGTCGAGCAGGAGTTCCTGCGGGCGGTGCTGGTCGGGGACCTGCGGCAGGGGGCGCTGGACGCGGTGGTCGGGGACGCCGTGGCGCAGGCGGCCGGGGTGCCGGCCGCGGCGGTGCGGCGGGCGCTGATGTTCCGGGGATCGGCCCGCGCGGTGGCGGAGGCGGCGCTGACCGGCGGGGTGGCCGCGCTGGAAGCGTTCCGGCTGGAGGTGGGACGGGCGGTGCGGCCGATGCTGGCCGCCTCCGCGCCGGACGTGGCCACGGCGCTGGAGCGCACCGGTCCGGCCGCGCTGGAGTGGAAGCTGGACGGCATCCGGATGCAGGTGCACCGCGAGGGCGGACAGGTCGCGGTGTTCACCCGGAGCCTGGACGACGTCACCGCGCGCGTCCCCGAGGTGGTCGAGGCCGCGCTGGCGCTGCCGCTGCGCTCGGCGGTGCTGGACGGTGAGGCGATCGCGCTCGGCCCCGACGGGCGTCCGCGCCCGTTCCAGGAGACCGCCGCACGCGCCGCCTCCCGCCGGGACCCGGACCGGCTGCGCGCCGAAGTCCCGCTCGCCGCCTACTTCTTCGACCTGCTGCACCGGGACGGCGAGGACCTGGTGGACCGTCCGGGCCGGGAGCGCTGGGCGGCCCTGGCCGAGGCGGTGCCGGACGGCCTGCGGGTGGCCCGGGTCGAGACCGGCGACGCCGAGCGGGCGCTGGCCTTCTTCCGCGAGACGCTGGCGCTCGGCCACGAGGGCGTGCTGGTGAAGGACCCCGCGGTCGGCTACGCGGCCGGGCGGCGCGGCACGGGCTGGATCAAGGTGAAGCCCCGGCACACCCTGGACCTGGTGGTGCTGGCCGCGGAGTGGGGCAGCGGGCGGCGCCGCGGCTTCCTCAGCAACCTGCACCTGGGGGCCCGGGCGACGGACGAGGCCGGGACGGGCCCGTGGGTGATGCTCGGCAAGACCTTCAAGGGCCTGACCGACGAGACGCTCGCCTGGCAGACCGCCGAGCTGCTGGCCCGGGAGACCGGGCGGGACGCCCGGACGGTGCGGGTCCGGCCGGAACTGGTCGTCGAGATCGCGTTCGACGGGGTGCAGCGCAGCCCCCGCTACCCGGCCGGCCTCGCCCTGCGGTTCGCCCGAGTGGTGCGCTACCGGCCCGACAAGGCCGCCGCCGAGGCCGACACCGTCGAGGCGGTCCGGGCGATCGCCGCCGCCGAAGGGCTGTGAGCCGGGCGGTCGTCCGGACCCACCGCCCGCGGCCCGGACGCGAGCGCCGGACGCCGGGACACGGTGCTCCCGGCCCGCATCCGCCGACTGACGCTCATTCAAACCTCTTGCCCTGCACGGAAGATACGACGGGAACCGAATCGGCCATTCTCGGTGATCCCGCCCCGGCACCCTCCGTGAACGGAACAACGGCGGGTTAGGTTGGCAGGGACCATGAGAAGGCGGCCGCCGGGCAGCCGGCGGCGCACTGGCGAGAGGTGCCCCACCATGCGGGTGAGTGTCGACCGGGACCGCTGTTGCAGCTCCGGGATGTGCGTCCTGAACGTCCCCGAGGTCTTCGACCAGGACGACGAGGACAGTCTGGTGAAGCTCCGTCAGACCACCTTCCGTCCCGACCAGTTCGAGGAACTCAGGCTGGCCGCGCAGCTCTGCCCGGGTGGCGCGATCACCGTGGTCGAGGCGGAACCGTACGGCACCCCGACCGCCCCGGCCGAGGGCTGACCGGCCCGGTCACGGCCACCGCACCACGGCGCGCCCCCACCGGCGTCCGCGCCACCGCACCCCCATCGGAGAAGATCGCCACGCAAGGAGACCCCGCCTTGACGAGCACACCCACCCACCTCACCGCCCCGTTCCCGGCCCCGCACTCGGCCGGCTGTCCGTTCGGCCCGCCGCCCGCGTACACCGAGGCCGCCGCCACCTCCCGGCTGTCCCGCATCGACCTGCCCGGGGGCGAGCCCTGCTGGCTGGCGACCGGCTACGCCGAGGTCCGCACCGTGCTGTCCGACCGCCGGTTCAGCGCGGACGTACGCCACCCCTCCTTCCCGGTGCTGGTCCCCGGCGTCCGGGAGCGGATCGTCGAGAACCCGAGCTTCCTGCGGCTCGACGACCCCGAGCACGCCCGGCAGCGCCGGATGGTCACCGGGGACTTCCTGGTCAAGCGGGTCGAGGCGATGCGCCCGGACATCCAGCGGATCGTGGACGAGGCGCTGGACCGGATGACCGAGGGCCGCACCGAGGCCGACCTGGTCGCCGGCTTCGCCCTGCCCGTCCCCTCGCTGGTGATCTGCCTGCTGCTCGGTGTGCCGTACGAGGACCGCGAGTTCTTCCAGGGGGTCAGCCGGACGCTGCTCACCAACACCAGTACGGTCGAGCAGCTCCTCGCGGCCCAGGACGAGCTGCTGGACTACCTGGAGGCGCTGACCGCCAGGAAGCGGGCGCGGCCGGAGGACGACATCCTCAGCCGGCTCGCCGTCCGGGACGACCTGACCCCGCGCGAGGCCGCCGCCACCGGCATCCTGCTGCTGGTCGCCGGGCACGAGACCACCGCGAACATGATCGCGCTCTCCACCGCCCTGGTGCTGGACCGGCCCGAGCGGATCGCCAGGCTGACCGACCCGGCCACGGTGCCCGGCGCGGTGGAGGAGCTGCTGCGCCACCTCACCATCGTGCACACCGGGGTGCCCCGGGTGGCGCTGGAGGACGTCGAGCTGGGCGGCACGACGGTCAGGGCCGGGGAGGGCGTGATGGCGATGCTCTCCACCGCCAACCGGGACGAGGAGGTGTTCGGCGGCGCCGGCCGGCCGCCGACCGACGAGCTGGACCTGGACCGGGACGCCCGGCGGCACATGGCCTTCGGCTTCGGCGTCCACCAGTGCCTCGGCCAGCCGCTGGCCCGCGCCGAGCTCCAGATCGCGCTGGCCACGCTGTTCCGCCGGCTGCCCGGGCTGCGGCTGACCGTCCCGCGCGAGGAGCTGGCGTTCCGCACCGACTCGTTCATCTACGGGATGCGGTCACTGCCCGTGACCTGGTGACGACCTGGTGACACCCTCGTGGCGCCGCGTCGCGCCGCGCCCTGGCACCGGCGGGGCGCCGGGGATCACCCGGCTGGCCCCGGAGCCGGGGCGGAGGCAGGCTGTAAGGGCGAAGTGACACCACCGGCCCTGCCGCGCCTCCGGCCCGGCGCCCGGGACGGCCGAGGAGACGGAGCCCGCGATGACCGACATGAGCGACCGGTCCAAGGTGAGCACCGAGGAGGACGAGGACGTCCGCGCCGCGGACCCCGAGGAGGGCGTCCCCTCGATGCAGAACCTGCACGCCCAGGACACCTCCCAGGCGGAGGGCGCCCCGATGCCGGACGAGCCCGGCCTGTCCGGCTGACCCGTCCGCCGTACCGAACCGACCGCCCGGTGGGACCGGGCGGTCGCCGCTACCGCAGGTGTCGCTGCTCCGGCGGCGGGCCACCCGCAGGGGAGGATAGGCGCATGACCGAACACGACCAGAGCAACCGCCAGGCCCGGCCACCCGCGGACCCGCGCACGTCGTGGGCGACCTGGACCACCCAGTCGATCATCAGCGGCCCCGGCGGCGTGACCACCACGGAGATCGGCCCGATCTCCGGCGACCTCACCGTGCACACCACCTGGGTGGACGGCGAGGCACGGCTGACCGTCCAGTACACCGGCGCGCTGGACTGGTACACCGTCGTCGGCAGCCCGGTACGGGCGGCCGACGAGACCACCGCGCGGACGATCCACCAGGCGATGGTGCACGGCGTCAAGGCCGGCGGGGGCGCGACCGCCCCGGCACCGCCGGAAGCCTAGGAGCCCCGGGCCCGGGAACCCTGGGCCCCGCCGCGAGGAGCCGGTTCAGGGAGTCGGCTCGGCCTTCGGCGGCGGCGCGGCGGCGGTCCAGTACCCGGGGTCGGCGGGGCGGCGGGGGCGCAGGTCCTCGCGGACCTCGTCGGCCAGGCGCCGGGTGTCGCGGCGGTTCATGGTGGCGCCGATGCCGGCGCCCACCAGCAGCGGGGTCACCGACGGCAGGCGGCGCAGGGAGCTGCGGGTCAGCCGTCGGCGGACCTGCTGGCGGACCTCCGAGCCGAGCGCCAGCGCCGCGAAGCCGGCGGGGCGGACCAGGAAGGACGCGTCGATCCCGCGACGGTTGGCCCAGGCGCCGAGGTAGGCGCCCGCCCGCTGGGTGGCGGTGCCCTGCGCCGGGGTGCCGTAGACCTCGTGCAGCTCGGCGATCAGCTTGACCTCCACGGCCGCCACCGCGAGCGTCTCGGCCGCGATCTCCACCGGCATCGCGGGCGGCACCGGAAGCATCGCCGCCGCGCCGACCCCGGCGCCGAGCGCGCTGGAGGCCCGGACCGCGCCGGTGACCAGCAGGTCGGCCAGCTGCTCGGGGAAGGCCGCGGCCGGGTGCTGGGCCCGCAGGGTGGCGAGGTCGCGCACCGGGATCCGCGGCGCCGCCTGCACCAGCTGTTCGGTCATGGCCCTGCCGCCGTACGCGGCGCCCTTCGCCGCGCCCCTGGCGGCGGCCCGGCCGCCGCTGCCGAGCAGCCGGGCGGTGTGCAGCACCACGGCCCGGCCGCGGCCGCGCTGCTTCGCCGCGTACTCGGCGACCTGACCCCTGCCGAGCGGCTGCTCGGCCTCCTCGACCAGCTCGGCGAGCCGCTCGGTCAGGTCGGGTCCGGGGGCCGGCCGGGAGCGGCCCGGCCTGCGGAAGACTGCCATGGGAACCCCTTTCACTGCGGCACCGCCCGGCAGAGCCGGACTACTCGACGACCTCCACCCCGCGCCAGAACGCCACCCGGCCGCGCACCTGCTCGGCCTCGGGCGACGGGTCGGCGTAGAACCAGGCGGCGTCCGGGTTGGTCCGCCCGTCCACCTCCAGGGTGTAGTAGCCGGCGGTGCCCTTCCAGCCGCACACCGTGGTGGTCCCCGAGGGCCGCAGGTACTCGGCGCGGACCGCCTCGGACGGGAAGTAGTGGTTGCCCTCGACGACGACGGTGCGGTCGCTCTCGGCGATCACGATGCCCTGCCAACTCGCTGTGGTCATAGGGCGATTGTGCCCGAAGCAGGGCCCCCGGCGCCGGCGCCTCCGGGGAGCGGCCCGGCGGTCAGGACAGCGGGTGGGCATGGACCGGCAGGTGCGGGCTCTGGTGGCCGCCGCTGGCGAGCATCCTGACCTCGCCGGCGTCGCTGATCTCCGCCCGGACGATCCCGCTCTCGTCCTCGTACACCGGATGGCCGCCCGGGCCGGTCGCGTCGGTGCGGGTGACCACCACGACGTCCTGCGGGGCCTGGGTGCCGGGGGTTCCGGGGAAGGTGAGGGCGTAGCGCTCGGCGGCGTTCATCACGGCCCGCCTACCCGACGGCCCGGGCCGGCTCGACGGCCCCGACGTGCGAGCCGCGGACCTCCAGCTCGGCGAGCAGCCGGGCGGTGGCCTCCGCGACCGCGTCCACGGCCCGGTCGAAGGCCTCCCGGTTGTGCGCGGCGGGGGCGCGGAAGCCGGACACCTTGCGGACGTACTGGAGCGCGGCGGCGCGGAAGTCCTCCTCGTCGGCGTCGGGCGTGACGGGAGGTCGCAGCGTCTTGATGTTGCGGCACATGCTCCCAGTCTCGCGCGCGGGGGCCGCGTCGGCGACCCCCGTTCGTCACGCGCACCTCACGGAGCCGTCATCCGGCCGGATTAGGATGCCGGACGAACGAATTCGTCCCACCACCTCATCCCGCCACCCCGTCCCGCCTTCCCCTCGCCGCGCACTCCCCCGGTCCGTCGGCATCACTCCGGAGTCACCCCCTTGCCTCTCGCGCTGCTCGCGCTGGCCGTCACCGCGTTCGCCATCGGAACCACCGAATTCGCCGCCATGGGGCTGCTCCCCCAGGTCGCCGACAGCCTCCACGTCTCCATCCCGCAGGCGGGCTGGCTGATCTCGGCGTACGCGCTGGGGGTGGTGGTCGGCGCCCCGCTGCTCACCGCGCTGGCCGCCGGACGGCCGCGCAAGGCGGTGCTGGTGGCGCTGGCCGCGCTGTTCGCGACCGGCAACCTGCTGTGCGCGATGGCCCCCGACTTCTGGACGCTGGCCGCCGCCCGGCTGATCACCGGGCTGCCGCACGGCGCCTTCTTCGGGGCGGGCGCGGTGGCGGCGGCCGAGCTGGTCCGGCCGGACCGGCGGGCCCGGGCGGTGGCCGTGATGTTCTCCGGACTGACCGTCGCCAACATCGTCGGCGTCCCGGCCGCCACCCTGCTCGGCCAGCACCTCGGCTGGCGGGCGACCATGCTGGTGGTCGTGCTGATCGCCGTCGCCGGGACGCTCGCCATCGCCCGGCTGGTGCCCGCGCTCCCCTCCCCCGGCCAGTCCGGGCTCCGGCACGAGCTGCGGGCCTTCCGCAGCGGGCAGCTCTGGCTGGCGCTGGCCACCGTGGTGTTCGGCTGCGGCGGCTTCTTCGCCTGCTACAGCTACATCACGCCGCTGCTCACCGAGGTCTCCGGGTACGCCACCGGCTCGGTGACCCTGGTGCTGGCGCTGTTCGGGGTCGGCATGACGATCGGCAACGTGCTGGGCGGCTTCGCCGCCGACCGGGCGCTGCGCCCCACCGTCTGTGCGGCCTTCGTGCTGCTCTCCGCCACCCTGGCGCTGTTCGCGGTGAGCGCGCACACCCGCTGGTCGGCGGCCGTCACGGTGGTGCTGATCGGGCTGTTCGGCTTCGCGATCGTGCCCGCCGTGCAGACCCTGGTGCTCCAGAAGGCGCGCAGCGCACCGACCCTGGCCTCGGCGACGGTGCAGGGCGCCTTCAACCTGGCCAACGCCCAGGGTGCGTACTTCGGCGGGCTGGCGCTGGACGCCGGGTACGGCTGGACCGCGCCGACGCTGGTCGGCGCGGTCCTGGCGGCCGCGGGGACGCTGGTCGCGGTGCTCGCCTGGGTGGTCGACCGGCGCCGGCCCGCGCCCGTGGCGGTGGAACCGGCGGCGGCCGGTCCGCACGAGCACGCCGGTGCCCGTGCGGACGCCCGTGGGTCCTCGGTCAGCGCACGGTGACGGTGAACACGGGGGAGGCGGTGCTTCCGCTGATGATGCGCAGCTCGTTCAGGCCCTTGATGCCGAGCTTCGCGCCGAGCGAGTAGGAGCCGTCGGCGGTCGTGCGGACGGAGGCGGGCAGAGTCACCCAGGCGCCGTTCTGCTTCTGCTGGAGGGTCACCGTGCTTCCCGCCGGGAGGCCGGTGGTCGTGCCGGTGACCCGGAACAGCTGCCACGCCTGGACGGAGGAGACGGACGGCTGGGCGGTGATGCCGGCCTGCGCGGCGGCCGGCTGCACGGCGGCCACGGGCCGGGAGTCGGCCGCGGGGGCGGCGGCCACGGCGGTGCCCGCCAGGGTGAGGGAGAGCGCGCCGAGGGCGGCCACGGCGGCCAGGCGCAGGGAGTTCCGCTTGGAGACGATCACGGGTGGACCTCTTTCCAGGGAGGGTTCGACCCGAAGGCACAGGTGGTGCGGTTCGGGCTCCGTCATCTGTGGGGACGCCCCGCCCCCCTCCCCGGCTGTGGACGGACTGTCACCGCCCTGTAACAGTACGCGACTCCACTGGTGTCGGAGCTCGCCCCGCGGCTCCCGGAGGTTCACCGGTTCCCCGAGGCGGGCTCCGACCGGCCCGGCCGGACGGCGTTGCGGCTAGATCTCCCCGTGCGCCTCGGCGAGCAGCTGGTAGCCGGCGCCGTTGGCCTTGATGCCCGCCTTCTCGTCCTCGGTCAGCTCGCGGCGGACCTTGGCCGGGACGCCGGCGACCAGTGATCCCGGCGGGACGGCCATGCCCTGCGGCACCACCGCGCCGGCCGCGACCAGCGAACCGGCGCCGATCCGGGCGCCGTTGAGCACGGTGGCGTTCATGCCCACCAGCGCGTCGTCCTCGACCGTGCAGCCGTGCAGCACCGCGTTGTGGCCGACCGAGATCCGTTCGCCGACCACCAGCGGGAAGCCGGGGTCGGCGTGCAGGGTGCAGTTGTCCTGGATGTTGCTGCCCGCGCCGACGGTGATCGACTCGGCGTCCCCGCGCAGCACCGCGCCGTACCAGAGGCTCGCGCCCGCGGCGACGGTCACGTCCCCGACCACGACGGCGTTCGGCGCCACGAAGGCGCTCGGGTCGACGGCCGGCACCTTGCCCCCGACTGCGGCGATCAGCGGCTCTGCCATGTCTCGTCCTCCTGATGACGGTGGGCGGTTGTGTCGCCGGTCAGCGTAGGGGGTCGGTCACGGCGCCATGCGGGCGAGGTCGGTTCCGGCGGCCGCCGGCCGGACGCCGCACAGCGCGGTCGTGATCACCTTGTTCCAGGCGGCGTTGGCGGCGTCGTCCGGGGCGTCGTAGACGGTGGTGTTCCCGGCGAACTCGCGCCTGCCGTCCGCCGAGCCGAGCATCATCGTGCTGTAGCCGGGGATGCCGCCGGCGTGGCCCCAGAAGGAACCGCAGGGGGTGTCCAGGCGTTGCAGTCCGAGGCCGTAGGTCCGGCCCTCGCCGTGGTCGGTGGTCTGTTGCATGGCGGCGAGTTCGGCCGGGCGCAGCAGGCGGCCGCCGAGCAGGGCGTCCAGGAAGGTGGTCAGGTCGGCGGTGGTGGAGACGCCCGCGCCGGACGGGCCGGCCATCGAGGGGTTGAACAGGGTGACGTCGACCGGGCCGGTGTCGGCCTTGTAGTAGCCGCGGGCGTGCGGGCCGGGGAGGAAGGGCGAGTCGCCGGGCATCCGGGTGCCGGTGAGGCCGAGCGGGCGGATGATCCTGCTGGTCACCTCCTCGTTCCAGCCGCGGCCGGTGAGCTTCTCGATGACCATCCCGACCAGGATGTAGTTGGTGTTGGAGTACTGCCAGTCCTGGCCGGGCGGGAAGGCGGGCGGGTAGCGCTTGGCGATGTCCACCAGGTCCTGGAGACCGTAGTGCTTGAAGCGGCCGCCGGCGAGCCACTCCGGCCGCCGGAAGTCGAAGGCCTGGTCCTGGGTGTAGTCGGCGACGCCGCTGGTGTGGTTGAGCAGTTGCCGGACGGTGATGGCGCTGCTGTTCGGGACGATGCCCGGCAGCAGGCACTCCAGGCGGTCGTCGAGGTCCAGCCGGTGTTCGCCGACGAGCTGGAGCAGGGTGGTGGCGACGAAGGGCTTGGTGGCGCTGCCGATCCGGAAGGAGCCGCGCGGGTCGGCGGGCCGGCCGGTGGCGAGTTCGGCGACGCCGGTGGCGTTGCGCCAGACCAGCCGGCCGTCCTCGCGGACGGCGCCGAGGGCGGAGGTCGCGTAGCCGGGGTCGGTCATCCCGGCGAGGGCGGCGTCGGCGGCCGCCCAGTCGGCGTGGCGCTCGGGGGTGTCGCCGGCGCCGGCCCGGGTGGCGGCGCCGGCGTGCGGGGCGCCGCAGCCGGCGGCGGGACGGCCGGCGGGCTGGGCGGCGGCGGCCGGGGCCAGTGCGGCCAGCAGGCCGGCGCCGACGGCGGCCGCGATGGCGGTGCGCAGGGCCGGCCGGTGGCGCGCGGTGGCCGGAGCGGTCCGGGTGGCCGTCGGAACGGTCGGAAGGGTCGGGGCGGCGGTCATGCCGGCCTCCCTGGTCTGGGTGGTGGGAGTCGTCAACCGGAGCGTGGCCCCCGGCTGTTGACACCCTGTCAGAGCATCGGGTGGCGGTCGTCGACCGATGGGCGGTGGCCGACCCTGATCGCACCCGGAACGGACCCGGAGCCGTACCCCGAGACGGCTCGGGGTACGGCTCCGGGAGGAACGGCTCCGGGAACAGCCGTGGGAACGGCGGCGGGGCGTGCGTCAGGCGAGCGGCGCCTTGGTGCGCAGGACCTCGATGAAGGCCCGCAGCCACTCCGGGTGGTCGGGCCAGGCGCGGGCCGAGACGACCACGCCGTCCACCACCGCCTCGCCGTCCACGAACTCGGCGCCCGCCGCCCTGACGTCCGGGGCGAGCGCGGGGTAGGCGGAGGTGCGGCGGCCGTCCAGCACGCCGGCGGCGGCGGTGATCAGCGGGCCGTGGCAGATCTGGGCGACGGGCTTGTCACCGGCGAAGAAGTGCCGGGTGATCCGCTGCACGTCCGGGTCGTTGCGCAGGTACTCGGGGGCGCGTCCGCCGGGGATGACCAGGGCCACGTAGTCGGCCGGGTCGACGTCGGCGAAGGCCAGGTCGGCGGGCCAGGTGTAGCCGGGCTTCTCGGTGTAGGTGTCGAACCCCTCGACGAAGTCGTGCACCACGAACTGGAGCCGCTTCCTGCTGGGTGCCGCGATGTCGACCTGGTACCCCTCCTCGCGCAGCCGCTGGTACGGGTAGAACACCTCCAGTGACTCGGCGGCGTCTCCGGTGACGAGCAGGATCTTCGATGTCATCGCCGACATCCCTCCACGTGGTCGAGCCTCAGGTCGGGTGCGGGCCCCGGTCGGTGGCGGCCGGCCGGGGCCCGGTCCAACCTCCCGTACCGGCGACACGGTTGGCAACGGGGCGCACCGGGCGCACAACGGCGCATGCGGAGGTGTTCGCGCCGGTTGCACGGGGCGCGCGCCGGTTGCACGCCCGGCTGCGGGGGCGGTCGGACCGCGGCCTAGACTCCAGTGCTGCCCACGACCGTCCCCCTCCCGGAGGAGCCCATGCCGGACCGCACCACCTACCTCGTCCTCCCCGGCTACCGGAATTCCGGGCCCGGGCACTGGCAGACCCGTTGGGAGACGGCCGAGCCGGACTCGTTCCGCCGGGTCGTCCAGGCGGACTGGGAGCACCCGGAGCGGGCCGACTGGGTGGCCCGGGTGGACGCGGCGGTGGCCGAGGCCGCCGCCGAGGGCCCGGTGGTGCTGGTCGCCCACAGCCTGGGCTGCGTCGCGACGGCCCACTGGGTGGCCAGCGCGCCCGCCGAGCGGACCGCCGCCGTCCGGGGCGCGCTGCTGGTGGCCCCGGCGGACGTCGACACCGCCGAGGTCCCCGAGCTGCTGGGCTTCCGCCCGGTGGCGCTGGAGCGGTTCCCGTTCCCGGCCGTCGTGGTCTCCTCGACCGACGACCCCTGGGTGCGCGCCGAACGGGCCCGGGCGTTCGCCGCGGCCTGGGGAGCCCGGTACGTCGAGCCGGGAGCGTACGGGCACCTCAACTCCGACTCAGGGCTGGGCGACTGGCCGGAGGGCCGCAAGCTGCTCGCCGAGCTGTGACCGCGCCGACGGGGGAACCGGGCGCGGGGGAACCGGGCACGAGGGAAGCGGGGGCAGCGGGACGATGAACCGGGGGACGACGAACCGACGCACGTCCCGGGCCAGGCGCGTCCTGGTCCGGCTGCTGGCGGCCGGCGGGCTGGGCGCCGTGCTGCTGTACACCTGGGGGCAGTGGGAGAGCCGCTCGGGCGGGCTGATGCTGGTCGCCGACCTGCTCAACCGGCCGGAGGCACTGCTCGGCGGGGCGCTGGCCGCGCTGATCGCGGCCGCCTGGCTCGGCGACCTGCGCACCGCCGTACGGACGGCCACCCGGTCGGTCACGGTGACCGCCGGGGTGGTGTTCCTGCTCGGGGTGCTGGCCGTGCACAAGGTGTCGGCGGCCGAGACCCGCAGCCGGGAGGACGCCCCGGCCGGGGCCGAGCGCTCCCTGGTGGTGGTGCACCTCTCGTACGCCGCGGGGCCGGAGGCGGGCGAGCGCTGGCAGGTGCTGCTGGAGACCGGCGCGGGCTGGTCGGCCCGGCGCTGGTCGCTCGCCGACGTCGGCGGCGGCCCGGACGGGGCCAGGCTGGTGGGGGCGAGCTGGACCGGACGGTCGCAGGTCACCGTGGTGACCGACTCCTACCGGCGGGTGTTCAACCTCGACCAGGACAGCGGCGAGCCGGTCGAGGCGCGCTGACCCCGCTCAGCCCAGCCCCAGGGCGTGGGCGCCGAGCGCCAGCAGGGCCGCGTTGCCGGCCGCGCCCAGGGCGGTGGCGGCCAGGAAGCGGACCGCCGTGCCGTCCGGGAAGGGGCTCAGGGTCATCGCCGAGAGGAAGCCGGGCATCGTCCACACCACCGCCGCCCACTGCCGCACGGCGCTCGTGGCGCCCCCGTGACCCGCCGCGCCCGCGCCGGCGCGCAGTTCGTGGGCGGCGGCGAGCCCGATCACCAGGTAGCCGGCCAGGTAACCGGCCGAGGGGCAGAGGACGGCGGGGACGCCGAGGATGCTGTGCGGCATGCGGTCATCGTCCGCCGACGGGCCCCGGCCCCGCATGAGTACCCGTACTCATGCGGGGCCGGGCGGTTCACCGGTCCTCGGGGGACGGCGAGTCCGCGGTACCGGGCTGGGTGGTCGGCGGCGCGGAGCGGCCGGTCGGGCCGGTGCCGCGCGGCTTGCCGGTGTTCCCCTGGCCCCCGGTGGTGGGGACGCCGGTGCAGCCGGACGGAGCCGGCGAGCCGCTGGAGGTCGTGCAGTTGCCGTCGCGCCGGGGCGGGTCGGGGATGTAGACGGTGGTGAACTCCTTCTCCGGCATGCCCCGGACCGCGTCGCTCATCGCCTGCTGCCAGATCGGCCCGGGACCGGTGGCGCCGAAGACCTCGGCCTGGTACTTGCCGCCGATCCTGATGTTGCGCATCGGCACCTTGGTGCCCGGGCTGCCCAGCCAGACCGAGCCCGCCAGGTTGCCGGTGTAGCCGGTGAACCAGGCCGACTTCTTCTCGTCGGTGGTGCCGGTCTTGCCGGCGATCTGGCGGTTGTCGTCCAGGCCGAGGTCCCGCGCGGTGCCGCCCTTCTCGGTCACCCCGAGCAGCACGCTGTTGATCACGTCGGCGGTGCCCTCGGACATCGCCGGGGTGCACCGGGCCGGGGGCACCGGGACGTCGGCGCCGTCCACGGTGGTGATCCGGTTGATCGCCAGCGGCGCGCAGTAGGTGCCCCGGGCGGCGAAGGTCGCGTACACGTTGGCCATGGTCAGCGGGCTGACCTCCTGGGTGCCGAGACCGAGCGCGGGCAGTTCCTGGAGCGGGTCGCCGCTCGCCTTGCCCGTCACGCCCAGCTTGTTGGCCATCTGCTTGACCGCGCAGAGGCCGATCTCCTGCTCCATCTGCACGAAGTAGGTGTTCACGGACATCGCCATGGCCTGCTTCAGGTCGTACGGCCCGACCTCGGAGGTGCTCTCGTTGGGGATGGTCCCCTCCTTCTTGCCCTTGCTGAGGTTCTTCCAGGTGCCGTCGCAGGTCTTCATCGTCGGCCAGTCCATCCGGTTGGGCGAGTCGTACCGCTGGGTGGGCGGCAGACCGGCCTCCAGGGCGGCGGCGGCCACGATCGGCTTGAAGTTGGAGCCGGGCTGGAAGCCGATGCCGCCGCCCATCCCCGCGTCCACGTTGTAGTTGACGACGGTCTCGTTCTTCTCCTTGGCCAGGCCGTACGGGCGGGTCTGCGCCATCGCCAGGATCTTGCCGGAGCCGGGCTCGACCATCGTCATCGCGGCCGAGACCGGGTCGGTGACGTACACCTTGGTGGAGACGGAGTTCTGGGCGGCGGTCTGCTTGTCCGGGTCCAGGGTGGTGTAGATGTTCAGGCCGCCGGTGTCCCACAGCTTCTTGCGGTCGGCCGAGTTCTTGCCGAACTCCGGGTCCTGCTTGACCACGTGCCGCACGTAGTCGCAGAAGAAGCCCATGCCGGCCTTGGCGGTGATGCAGCCGTTGCGCGGGTCCTTGTAGTTGAGGCCGAGCGGGGCCGCCTTCGCCTCCCTGGCCTGGTCCGCGGTGATGTGCTTGTTCTCCACCATCTTGTCGATGACGGTGTCGCGGCGCTTCTGGGCGGCCACCGGGTGCAGCTTGGGGTCGTACTGGGAGGGGTTCTGCACCAGCCCGGCGAGCATCGCCGCCTCGGGGAGGCCGAGGTCCTTGGCGTCCTTGCTGAAGTAGCGCTGGGAGGCGGCCTGGATGCCGTACGCCTGGTGGCCGTAGAAGGTGATGTTGAGGTAGTTGGTGAGGATCTGCTCCTTGGTCAGGTCCTCCTCCAGCTTGATGGCGTACCGGAGTTCCTGGATCTTGCGGCCGAGCGTCTTGCGCTGGGCCTCGCGCACCGCGTCCGGATCGTCCCCGGCCTTCTCCACGTTGACGTTCTTCACGTACTGCTGGGTCAGGGTGGAGGCGCCCTGGACGGCGGCGCCGCTCTCCGCGTTCTTGGTGATGGCGCGCAGGACGCCCTTGAGGTCGACGGCGCCGTGCTCGTAGAAGCGGGCGTCCTCGATGTCGACCTGCGCGGTGCGGATCAGCGGGGACATCTGGTCGGCGGGTATGACGGTGCGGTCGCGCTCGTACACCTTGGCGATCAGGCCGCCCTTGGCGTCGAAGATCTGGGTCGCCTGGGTGAGCGGCGGCGTCTTGAAGTCGTCGGGGATGCTCTCGAAGCCCTCGGCGCCGTTCTTCGCCCCGAGCCCGACCGCCCCGGCCGCCGGGAGTACCACGCCCGCCAGCAGCACGCCGCCGAGCACGCTGGCGCCGAGGAAGGTGGCCGCGTGGCCCAGGAATCCGAGCGGGGTCGCGCGGCGCCTCGGGCGCTGGACCCAGGTGTCGCCCGGGTCCGAGGCGGCGGGTGTGCGGCGGCTCTTCGGTGACATAGATCGAACACTACGGCCGTGAACAGGCCGTGTGGAGCGGGTGTTGGCGAAGGATTGTCACAAAATCGCGACGGATTCGACTCATTGCCGAGGGCCGGACGCCGGTGCACACCGGGACAAGGACCGTTCGTCTACGGCCCGCTGCCCCGGCGCGCCGGCTCCCCGCAGCTCAGCCGGCCGGGCAGAAGACGTCCCCGGCCGGGCGCCGGCCGGTCACCAGGTAGTCCGTCACCACCTCGTCGCCGCAGGCGTTCCCGTTGGCCCGGTACACGTCATGACCGCCCGCGTCCACCGTCACCATCCTGGCCCGGTCCCCGAACGCCGCGCGCAGCTTGAGCGCGCCGGCGTACGGGGTGGCGGGGTCGCGCAGGTTCTGGGCCAGCAGGACGTTCGCCGGGCCCCGGTCGGTGACCCGCACCGGCGGCTCGACGGGCGCGAACGGCCAGAAGGCGCACGGCATCACGTTCACCGGCATGCCGGCCGTGAGCGGACGGGCGGCGCGCTCGGCGGCGACGTCCCTGGTGTACGCGGCCTGGTCGGCGGGCCAGCTCACGTCGTTGCAGAGGGTGGCGGCCGAGGCCGCGATGTGGTTCTGCATCACGTCGTCCGGCTGCGACCCCGACTGGGTCCCGGGCAGCGGGCGGCTGCCCAGGCCCGCCAGCATCAGCCGGGCGAGGACCGGGAAGCGACTGTCCGCGTAGAGGGCCTGCATCATGGTCTCGCGCAGCACGTCGCCGTTCAGCTCCGCCGGGTTGGCCCCCGGCCAGGGGATCGGCTCGCGGTCCAGGCGGGCGGCGAGGCCGAGGAAGAGCGGACGGACCTCCTCGGGGGTGTCCGCGAGCCGGTCCGGATTGTCCGGCGCCGCGGCCCACTTCGCGAAGTCGGGGAAGCGCTCCTCGGCGCCCCGGCCGAAGGCCGCGAGCCAGCCGCGCCCGACCCGGGTCGGGTCCGGGTCGTCGTTGCTGTCCAGCACGATCCGGTCGGTGCGCTCGGGGAACATGGTGGCGTAGACGGCGCCCGCGTAGGTGCCGTACGAGGTGCCCCAGGCGGACAGCCGGCGCTCGCCGAGGGCCCGGCGGATGCTGTCGATGTCGCGGGCCTCGTTCGCGGTGGAGACGCTGCGCAGCACCGGGCCGCCGTTGCGGGCGCAGGCCTCGGCGAACCGGTGTCCGGTGGCGACGTTCCCGTCGATCGAGCCGTCGGCGGCGGGCCAGGGGCGGAGCTTGACCCACGCCAGGTCCTCGTGTTCCAGGCCGCAGCTGATCGGGGTGGAGCGGCCGACCCCGCGCGGGTCGAAGCCGACCAGGTCGTAGCGGTCCCGGACGGACTCCGGGAGGCGACCGTACGCGTCGGACGGGCGGTCCAGGCCGTTGTCCCCGGGGCCGCCGGGGATGATCAGCAGGACACCGCGGCGCAGGCCCGGTTTCGCGGTGGCGATCCGGGAGACGGCGAGCGTGATCCGCGCGCCGTGCGGATCACGGTAGTCCAGCGGGACGGTGAGGTCGGCGCACTTCTGCGCCCGGTTCACCTCACCCTCGCAGGTGGTCCAGGCGAGGCGGTCGCTGCCGGGCTTCGGGCCGTCGGCCGCGCCGGCGGGCACGGCGCTCAGGGCGGTGACGGCGAGGGCGGCGGCCGCGGTGATCACGGCGGTGACGGTGCGAGCGGCAGTGATGGTGCGAGCGGACTTCGTCATGCCCAGGAGTCTGCTGGGGCACGGCAGTTGGGCCCATCCGGGCAGCAGGACGGTCGAGGGTGGGGAAATCCCCCGGACGCCTGGCGCGGGGTGGAGACCGCCACCGGTGGCGGTCTCCGGCCACGGCGGCGAGGGGTCGCGGGAGGGACCGGCGCCCCGGCCGGGTCAGAGGCCGAGCAGCCCCGGGTCGGCGGCGAGGGCGCGCAGCGGTTCGCGCGGGTCGGCGACCAGCCGGCGCTCCGCCAGGTCGAGGATGCCGCCGACGCCGGTGATCTCGGCGGCCAGCACACCGTCCTCGCGGACCAGCCGCTGCACCACCTGGAAGGTCTTGCCCTCCCGCCAGCTGAACGAGCAGCTGACCTCCACCGCGTCGCCCGCGCGCAGCTCCCGCAGGTACTTGACCGTGGTCTCCAGGACCACCGGGCCCACCCCCGCGGCGACCAGGTCCGCCTGGCGGATCCCGGCCGCCCGCAGGTACTCCCAGCGGGCGTGCTCGGCGTACTGGAGGTAGACCGCCTGGTTGAGGTGGCCCTGGGTGTCGGTCTCGTACCCGCGGACGGTGACGTGCGTGGTGAAGTCCTGATCGCTCATGCCCCGCACGGTACTCCCGGCCGCCGGGCGCCACCCCGTGTCCTGCCTCACCCCGGCCGGGCGGCCTCCCCGGTCACCCGGGCAGGACGGCGAGCAGCGCGGTCAGGGCGTCCGGGCGCAGGTCGACGGGCAGGTGGTCGACGGGGTGGAAGGCGCAGCCGAGCGCGGTCGCGCCGCCGTCGCAGGTGCGGTCGTCACCCACCATCAGCACGTCGGACGGGGCCAGGCCGAGGCGTTCGCAGGCGGTCTCGAAGATCACCGGGTCGGGCTTCTGGGCGCCGACCTCGCAGGACAGCACGTAGACGTCGACCAGTTCGTCCAGGCCGTGCGCGCGGAAGATCGGACGCAGGTCCCAGCCGACGTTGCTCACCACCGCGACCGGCAGGCCCCGGCGGCGCAGCTCGCGCAGCACGGGGAGCGCGTCCGGGTACGGGCGCCAGCTCCCGGGCGCGATGTGGGAGTCGTAGAGGGCGTCCACGTCGAGGCCCGCGGGCGGCTCGGCGGCACGGGTCAGCGCGGTGTACGCGGTGCGGTGCAGCTCGGGGGTCAGGTCCCTGGTGTCCCAGGCCTCCTGGACCTCCGGTGGGATGCGGCGCGGCACCACCCCGCCGGGCAGTGCGCCGAACTCCTCCAGCCTGGCCACCAGTTCGGCCTCCTCCCGGGCGGTCAGGCCGAGGCCGGTGGCGGCGGTGTGGGCCGCCAGCCACTCCGCGGTGGAGACCACCCTGAGCAGGGTGCCGGAGAAGTCGAACATCACAGCTTTGATCATGACGGCGAGCCTAGCGGCGCCCCGCCCGGCCGTCCGGCGTTCCGGGTCAGGGCAGGGTCGGGTCAGGGCAGGGTCGGGTCAGGGCAGGGTGAGGATGCGCGGCCCGTCCTCGGTGATGGCGACGGTGTGTTCCACGTGGGCGGCCCGGCTGCCGTCGGTGGTGCGCAGGGTCCAGCCGTCCGGGTCGGTGCGGTGGTCGTCGCGGCCGCCGGCCAGCAGCATCGGCTCGATCGCCAGCACCAGGCCGGGGCGCAGCGGGTAACCCCGTCCCGGGCGGCCCTCGTTGGCCACGTGCGGGTCCTCGTGCATCCGGCGGCCGATGCCGTGCCCGCCGTAGCCGTCCAGCAGGCCGTACCGGCCGGCCCGGGCGACGGTGCCGATGGCGTGGGCGATGTCCCCGGTCCGGTTGCCGGCCACGGCGGCGGCGATGCCCGCCTCCAGGGCGCGCCGGGCGGTCTCGATCAGGGCGGTGTCCTCGGGACGGGCGGTGCCGACGGTGAAGCTGACCGCCGAGTCCCCGGCCCAGCCGTCCAGGAGGGCGCCGCAGTCGATGCTCACCAGGTCGCCGTCGCGCAGCCGGTAGCCGTCCGGGATGCCGTGCACCACGGCGTCGTTCACCGAGGCGCAGATGACGGCCGGGAACGGGACGGGTGCGAAGGCCGGGCGGTAGCCGAGGAACGGCGAGGTCGCTCCGGCGGCCTTGAGGACGCCCCGGGCGACCTCGTCCAGCTCCAGCAGGCTGACGCCGGCCGCCGCCTGTTCCCGGACGGCCGCCAGTGCGTCCGCCACCACCCGTCCGGCCTCGCGCATCGCGGCCAACGCGGTGTCCGACTTGAGTTCGACCATGGTGCGCCTCTCCCCTGAATCCAATTCTTATACCGGTATTTGTATCACGCTCGCGGGGCGCGGACGGCCACTCCCGCGGCGCCCCCGGCGAGAGGCCCTAGACTCGTCGGCATGGTGAGGACTCCGCTGACCCCGTGGGAGCGCGAGCGCGGCGAGCACTTCGGGGCGCTGCTCCGCGAGGCGCGCGGCGGACGCAGCATGGTCGAGGTGGCGGCGGTGGCCGGCGTCTCGGCGGAGACGCTGCGGAAGATCGAGACCGGCCGGGCGCCGACGCCGTCCTTCTTCACCATCGCGGCACTGGCCTTCGCACTCGACCTGTCGCTGGACGAACTGGCCGCCGCGTGCGCGCCCCCGGCGGAGGGCGAGGCGCTCTCCGCGTAGCGCGCCGCTGGGCGCCCACCCCGTACGACGGCGGCCCGCCCCGCGCGTGGTGCGCCGGGCGGGCCGCCGTCGTGCCGCGGTCCGGACGGCTCAGCCGACCGAGCTGTTGTAGCTCTCGATCGCCGGCTGGAGCTCCTTCGCCGCGTCCGCCAGGGCCTGCTGGGCCGGCTTGGTGCCCGCGATGGTCTGCTCGATCGCGGTCTCCACGCCCTTGCGGGCCTGCGGCATCACGCCGAGCAGGCAGCCGGCCGTGGCCGGGGTCGGCTTGGTCGCCTTGAGCTGGTCGATCGCGGTCTGGAACTGCGGGTACTTGGCCACCCACTCCTTGTCCTTGGGGTCGTCCAGGGACTTCTTGTTGACCGGGAAGTAGCCGGTGCCGGTGTGCCAGACGGCCTGCTGCTCGGGGGCGGAGACGAACTTCTCGAACTCCCAGGCGGCGCGCTTCTCGGCGTCCGAGTGGCCGGGGCCGCTGATCCACAGCGAAGCGCCGCCGATCACCGGGCCGCCCTGGTCAGCGGCGTTCACCTTCGGGAAGGCCGCGGTGCCGACGCCGAACTTCGCGGCCTCGGTGTAGCCGCGCAGCACACCGGTGGACTCCAGGTGCATGGCGACCGTCCCGGCCTTGAAGGCGGCCTGGGCGTCGTCGGTGTTGCGGCCGGTGTTGGCCGCGTAGCCGCCCTTGACCAGGTCGGCCCACCACTGGACGATCTGGGCGCCCTGGGCGGAGTCGAAGACGACCTTGCCCGCCTTGTTGCTGCGGCCGTTGTCGTTGTCGCAGTACATGGCGCCGGACTCGGCCAGCAGCTGCTCGACGAACCAGCCGTAGATGGCCGCGCCGAAGCCGTACCTGACGGTCTTGTCGCCGTCCTTCCTGGTCAGCTTCCTGGCCAGCTCGCCCAGCTCGTTCAGGTCCTTGGGCGCCTGGGCCGGGTCGAGGCCGGCCTCCTTGAAGGCGTCCTCGTTCAGGTAGAGCAGCGGCATCGAGGAGTTGAACGGCATCGACTGGAGCTTGCCGCCGACCGAGTAGTAGTTGCGGATGTTGGCGTCCAGGTCGTCCAGCGCGTAGCCGTCCTTGTCGGCGAAGGCCTGCGCCGGGACGGTCTGCTTGGAGTCGATCATGAACCGGGTGCCGATGTCGTAGACCTGCGCCAGGGCGGGGGTGCCCTTCTGCTGCACCGCGGCCTTGTACTTGGTGACCAGCTCGTCGTACTTGCCCTGGAACTGCGCCTTGACCTCGATCTTGCCCGGGTGGGCGGCGTTGAACTGGCCGACCAGCCCGTTCAGCACCTCCGCGTTCTTTCCGGTCATCGAGTGCCAGAACTCCACGGTGGTGACACCGGAGGCCTGGTCGAGCGCCTGGGCGCCGGGCGCGCCGGCGTCGGAGGAGCCGCCCGAACCGGAGCCGGAGCCACCGGAGCTACAGGCGGTCAGGGACAGGCCGGCCACCAGCAGGGCCGCGAGCGCGCGCGCACTCTTCTTCACGAGGGTTCTCTCTCTTTCCGGGAGGACGGAGCGTCCAGGGGAGGGACGTGGACGGGACGGGGGTCAGCGGACCGCGCCCGCGGTGAGGCCGCGGACGATGAAGCGCTGGCCGAAGACCACCAGGGCGAGGGTGGGCAGCAGGGAGAGCACGACGCCGGCCAGGATCAGCCCGGGGTCGGCCATCTCGGCGTCGCGCAGCGAGGTCAGCCCGATCTGGAGGGTCTGCATGTCCGCCGTGCGGGTGATGATCAGCGGCCAGAAGTACTGGTTCCAGGCCGACAGGAAGACGTAGATCGACAGCGCGGCGATGGCCGGCTTGTTCAGCGGGACGACGATCCGCCACAGGAACCGCCAGTGGCCGGCCCCGTCGATCCTGGCGGCGTCGCGCAGTTCGCCGGGCAGCTGGCGGAAGGCCTGGCGGAGCATGAAGGTGCCGAAGCCGGAGGCCAGGAAGGGCAGCATCAGGCCGAAGTAGGTGTTGCCGAGCCCCCAGTCGGACAGCGTCAGGTAGTTGGGGATGATGATGGCCTCCCACGGGACCATCAGGGTGGCCAGGAACACCCCGAACACCGCGGCCCGCGCCTTCATCGGCAGGAAGACGAAGGCGTACGCGGCGAGCACCGAGGTGAACAGCTGGGCGAGGGTGATCCCGGTCGCCACGAGCGCCGAGTTGGCGTACTGGCGGGCCAGCGGGATGGCCTCCACGGCGCCGGAGAAGTTCCGCCCGGTGACCGAGTGCGGCACCAGCGCCGGCGGGTAGGACGAGAGTTCGGACGGGCCCATGAAGGCGCCGGCGATCGCGTAGTAGACCGGGAAGGCCACGGTGACCATGGCGACGGCGAGCAGCAGGTAGACGGCGGCGCGGCCGAGCAGGTCGCGCGGGGAGCGCCCGGCGAGGGCGCGGGGGCGCGGGCGGGGCGCCTCGGTCTCCGTCGTGGTGCCGGTGGTCAGTGTGGTCATGCGTAGTGCACCTTCCGCTCCAGGACGCCGAACTGGACGGCCGTGCAGGCGAGGACGACCACGAGCAGCACCACGGCCTGGGCGCTCGCGGTGCCGAAGTCGCTGGAGCCGTAGGCGAAGGCCTTCTCGTAGACGGAGTAGACGAGGGTCCGGGTGGAGCCGTCGGGCCCGCCCTTGGTGAGGATGTGGATCTGGCCGAAGCTCTGGAGCGCGTGGACGGTGGAGACCACGGTCAGGAAGAACAGGTTCGGACCGAGCATCGGGATAGTGATCGAGCGGGCCAGCCGCAGGCCGGAGGCGCCGTCGATGCGGGCCGCCTCCACGACCTCCCCCGGGATCGAGCCGATGCCCGCGGAGAGCACCAGCACGTTGTAACCGAGGTTCATCCAGACCGTGGTGACGGCCACCGAGACCAGCGCGTAGCGGGAGTCGGTCAGCCAGCCGACCGGGCCGAGGCCGACGCGCGAGAGCAGGCCGTTGAGCACCCCGCTGGCGGGGTTGAAGAACACCGCGAAGACCACCGAGGCGCTGGCCACCGAGAAGGCGAAGGGCAGCGCGAAGACCGAGCGGAGCAGCCGCACGCCGCGGATCCGGTTCTCCAGGAGCAGGACCAGCGCCAGGGCGCCGAGCACGCCGGGCACCACGGTGAACAGCGTGAACAGTGCCGTGGTCACCAGGGTGCGGCCGAAGTCGGCGGAGGCGAACAGGTCGGTGTAGTGCTTCGTCCCCACGTAGCGGGAGGGCGCGCCGAAGAGGTCGTTGGCGTGTCCGCTCAGGTAGACGGTCCGCCACAGCGGGTAGCCGATGAAGAGGACGAAGACCACCAGCGAGGGCAGCAGGAAGGCCCAGGCGAGCCCGTGCTCGCCCCAGCGGCCTCCCCGGTGCGCTCGTGGGCGGCGGCCCGGGAGGGGCTCGGTGTGCGGTGCGGTCGGCATCTGTCGCGCGTCCGCCTTTCGTGACGTCGGTTCCGGCCGAAACCGTGTCCTGCCCACACGACGCCGTGGGAACCCCGTGGTGATCAGCGGGTGTCGCCGGGATTACGCGTTCGCGTCAGGTCCGGCAGGTCGTGCCCGGACGGGCGGTCGGGCGGTTCGGCGGGTTGTCACCGGGGTGTCGTACGGTGCGCTGATGGACGAAACGGATTTCGATTTCCCTGCCGCAATGGCCGAAAGCGCGCGCTCCCGCGCGGGTGCCTGGGCGTTCGTCAGGGGCTTCGCCGCGTACTGGGGCGAACCGCTGGGGCCCGGCGACGGCTTCACGGAGGCGGAGCTGGACGCGGCCGAGCGGCGGCTGGGCCTGCGGCTGCCGCCGGCGCTGCGCGAGGCGTACCGGCTGTTCGGCCGCCGGGCCGACCTGACCAGCAGCCAGGACGTGCTGCTGACGCCGGACGAGCTGCGCGTGATGGACGGCGCGCTGGTGTACCGGGCGGAGAACCAGGGGTGCGCGCACTGGGGCGTGCTGCTGGACGACCTCGCGCTGGAGGACCCGCCGACGGTGATCCGGCCGGACCTGGCGGACAAGTCGCAGGAGCGGTGGGAGCCCTGGGAGGAGCGCTTCTCGACGGCGGCCGTGGTGATGGCGCTGATGGAGAAGCTGCTGGAGGACCACGAGCTGTCCGACTTCCTCGAACTGGACGAGGAACTGCCGGACGGCCTGCGGGAGTTGCCCGCGCTGGGACGCAACTTCCGCTGGCACCAGGGGCCCGAGGTGCTGGTCGGGGTGGCCGAGGAGGCCTGGGTGATCGCCCGGGCACGCACCTCGGAGGCGCTGGACGCGCTCTACGAGGCGGTGCCCGGGGAGTGGCTGGGCGAGTAGGGCCGGCCGCGGCCGGGCGGCGAAGCCCCGGTCAGGCGGAGGAGCCGCCGTCCAGCACCAGGTCGCTGCCGACGGTGTAGCCGGCCTCCGGCGACGCCAGGTACAGCACCGCGGCGGCCACCTCCTCCACCGCGCCGGCCCGGCCGACCGGGACCTCGCCCTTCATCCGCTCGGCCTTGGTGTCCGCGTTCTCGCCCGGCCGGGAGGACATCGGGGTGTCCACCGCGCCGGGGCTGACGGTGTTGATCCGCACGCCCTCGGCGATGTGGTCGAGGGCGGCGGCCCTGGTCAGCGCGGTGACCGCGGCCTTGCTGGCGGCGTAGGCACCGACGCCCGCGATCCGCTTGTGGGCGCCCAGGTTGGACGAGACGTTGACGATCGCGCCGCCGCCGTGGGCGCGCATGTGGGCGATCTGCTGCTGCATGGCGAGCAGGGTCCCGGTGACGTTGACGCCGATCAGCCGCTGCCACTCGGCCCCGTCGATGTCGGCGACCGGGCCGAGGGCGCCGATCACCCCGGCGTTGTTGACCGCGACGTCCAGGGAACCGAACCGCTCGACGGTCGTACGGACCAGCCGGGCGGCATCCCGGGCGTCCGTCACGTCGCCGGTCAGCGCGACCGCCGTGCCGCCGGCCAGCTCGATCAGCTCGACGGTCTCGGCGAGCGGGCCCTCGGTGCGGCCGGCGACCGCGACCCTGGCGCCCTCCCGGGCGAAGGCGAGCGCGATGGCCCGGCCGATGCCGCTGCCGCCGCCGGTGACCAGGACGGACGTGTCGGCGAAGCGCGTGGTCATGAGGTGAACTCCTTGAGTCGGGCGGTGCTTTCGGGTGTGGTGGCGATGGTGTCGTGGTGGTTCCCGGGCAGGGCGGCGACCGTGATCGCGGTGAGCGCCGCCCCTGCGACGTACCGGCCGGTAGAGATGACAGTCATGTAAAACCCTCCCCTCGATATAGACCATTCGGTCTTGAATCGGCACAGCAGAAGACGCCGGCCCGAACCGACGGAGCGTCAGTCCAGCAGGGTCAGCGCCTGTTCCGCCGCGTCCCGCGCCCGGACCCCGCCGTCGGCGGTCTTGCCCACCACCCGGATGCCCTGAAGGAGCACCACCAGCATCCGGGCGAGCGCCCGCGGCTCCCGCCCGGCGGGCAGTTCGCCCTGTGCGGCGGCGCGCACCAGGGCGGCGGTGAGCAGCGTCTCCAGGCGGTCCAGGCTCGCCTCCACCCGGCGGGACGCGGCGGGGTCGTGCGGGGCCAGCTCCACCGCCGTGTTCGTGACGAAGCAGCCGACCAGGCGCTCCTGACCGTCCGCCGCCGCGTACTGGCGGATCATCGCGCGGACCGCCGGCAGCGCCGGGCCCGGCTGGGACAGGTCGAGCAGCCGGGCCGAGTCGCTCTGCTCGCAGTAGCGCTCCAGGGCCCGCAGGTACAGCTCGTGCTTGCTGCCGAAGGTCGCGTAGACGCTGGCCCTCGCGATGCCGAGCCGCTCGACCAGGTCGGCCATCGACGTGGCCTCGTAGCCGCGCTGCCAGAACAGCTCCAGGGCCGCCTGCAACGCCGCGTCCGGGTCGAATTCCTTCGTGCGCGCCATGCCGGGAACGCTAGCCCTTTCCGGATCGGTCGGTCAAGAAAGGACGCCAAGTGGTCCAGACCTGATCCATGACGGAGCATTGCCAAGTGGACTAGACCAAGGCTACCCTTACCGATCCCATCCACCTCCTCCCCCCACAGGAGGCGTTTCCCATGCCCGCACACCGCTCCACCAACCCCCTGCAGAGCGTCGAGGCAGCCAGACCCGTCCTCCTGACGGTGTTTCGGATCGTCATCGGCCTGCTCTTCGCCTGCCACGGCGCCGCCTCGCTGTTCGGCGTGCTCGGCGGCGTCAAGGGCGGCGGCACCGTCCCGCTCGGCCAGTGGCCCGGCTGGTGGGCCGCGCTGATCCAGCTGGTCGGCGGCGCCCTGGTGCTGCTCGGCGCCGGCACCAGGGTGGCCGCCCTGCTCTGCTCCGGCTCGATGGCCTACGCCTACTTCACCGTCCACCAGGAGCACGCGCTGCTGCCGATCCAGAACGGCGGCGAGGCCTCGGTGCTGTTCTGCTGGGCCTTCCTGGCCATCGCGACGCTCGGCTCGGGCCCGTACGCCCTGGACCGGCTGCTCTCCCGCCGGCCCCTGACCGCCACGCCCGAACCGGCCGCCCAGCCGACGTCAACGGTCTGACGGTCCGTCCGCGGCCAGGTGGCGCTCGACCGAGGCGACCTTGGCGGTGAGGCCGTCGGTGACCCCGGCCCTGTCGTCGATCTTGATGACCGTGCTCACCCGGTTGCTGTGGGCCTTCACCGCCTCGATCGCCGCCCTGATCACCGGCATCACCTCGTCCCACTCCCCCTCGATGCTGGTGAACATGGCGTCCGTACGGTTCGGGAGCCCACTCTCCCGCACCACCCGGACGGCGGCGGCCACCGCCTCACCCACGTCCTCGCCGATCCCCAGCGGGGTCACCGAAAAGGCTGCGATCACGGTTCTGCGCTCCTTGTAGTGGACAGCACTGGTCGCCGGGTCCGGACCGGACCCGGCGACCAGGCTAGACGCGCCCCGGACGTCAGGCGACGGTCGGCAGCGGCGGTTCGACGGCCAGCGGCGCGCTGGCGCGGGCCCGGTGCTGGTCCGCCCAGGAGGCGAGCGCCACCGTGCAGGCGTGGTCCAGGTGGCGCAGCCCGGACCAGTCCAGTTCCACCGGCCGGTCCCCCGGCAGCCGTTCCAGGGTGTCCAGCAGCCGGGGCAGCCGCAGGAAGGTGGCATTGCCGCTCAGCCGCACCCGGTGCAACGGGTGCCCGGTCGGCTGCGGCTGTTCCTCCACCGCGATCTGGAGCTGCGAGGTCTGCCAGGCCGACTTGGCCACCGCCAGGCCGATGCCGATCAGCACCCCCTCGAACAGGTCGGTGGCGATGATCGCCGCCGCCGTCACCACCAGCACCAGCGCCTCGCCCAGGTGCCCCCGGCAGAGCGCGACGGTGCGGCGCAGCGGCACCAGCTTGGCACCGGCGTGCACCAGCACCGCGGCCAGCGCGGTGAGCGGGACGAGTTCGAGCACGCCGGGCAGCAGCGCGGTGAACAGCAGCAGCCAGCCGCCGTGCAGCACCCGCGAGGCCCTGGTGCGCGCGCCGGCCTGGACGTTGGTCGCGCTGCGCACGATCACCGCCGTCATCGGCAGCGCGCCGAGCAGCCCGCAGACGGCGTTGCCGACACCCTGAGCGGTGAGTTCGCGGTCGTAGTGGGTGCGCGGGCCGTGGTGCATCCGGTCGACGGCGGCGGCGCTGAACAGCGTCTCGGCGGAGGCGATCAGGGTGAAGGCGACGACGGTGCCGAGCCCGGCGGTGCCGGCCAGGACGGTCAGCGAGCCGCGGTCGGGCAGGTGCACCACGTCGAGCAGCCCGGCCACCCGGACCCTGGCCACCGGCAGGTCGGCGGCGGCGGTCACGGCGGCGGCCAGGCCGACCGCGGCGAGCGGCGCGGGGACGGCGCGGGCGGCGCGTTCCGGCAGGTACTTCCAGCCGGCCAGGACCAGCAGGGTGCCGAGCCCGAGGGCGACCGCGCTCGGGTTGGCCGACGCGGTCAGCGCGTCGGCCAGCAGGGCGGGCAGTCCGGCGATCTTCTCCGGTCCGGTGGCGGGGGCGCGGCGGTCGGCGAGCGCGTAGAGCTGGCCGAAGACCAGGGTCAGCCCGATGCCGGCCAGCATGCCGTGCACCACCGAGGCGGACATCGCCCGGAACCAGCGGCCGAGCCGCAGGGCGCCCATCGCCAGCTGGAGCAGGCCGGTGGCGAGCACCAGCACGCCGAGGGCTCCGGTGCCGAAGCGCTGGACGGCGTCGGCGACCAGGACGGTCAGCCCGGCGGCGGGCCCGCTGACCTGGAGGCTGCTGCCGGGCAGCAGGCCGGCCACCAGGCCGCCGACGATCCCGGTGACCAGCCCGAGTTCGGCCGGGACGCCGGAGGCGACGGCCACGCCGACGCAGAGCGGGAGGGCGACCAGGAACACCACCAGCGAGGCCGGCAGGTCGTGGCGCCAGGGGACGGCCCGCAGGGCCGCGAGCGGGGTCCGGGGCCGGCCCGGCGGGGCCTGCTCGCGCAGGCGGCCCGGCGGGCTGTCGCTCCGGTGGGGCGGCGGGTTCACCCGGTCACCGCCAGGGACCGGGCAGGGGTGCAGCAGTGCATGGGGACGTTCCTTCCGCGCGGCCGCCGCGGCGGGCGCGCCGTTGCAAGGGCGGGGAGCAGGGGGAAGCCGAGCAGGGAGAAGGGCAGGGACGGGGGGACGGGACCGCGGAGGGGCGGCGACAGCGGGACGGCCGCGGGTCCGGACGGACCTGAGCGCGGCGGCGGGTGTCGGGTCGGTGCGGTCAGGGGGTGCGTCCCTCGCTCGGATGCGACGGACCGGGCGCGCTGGTCCTGGACGGGACCGGCCCCGGATCTCCCCCACACACCGGACGGCCCGAAATCCCCCTGCCGCGGCCTCAGTTGGACGTCACGGGCCCGGCGTGCCACCGACGATACCCAGGCCGGCGGGGCCGGCCCACACCCCGCACCCTCCCTTCACCCGCACCGCACGCGGGCTCCGCTTCCCGGCGCGGAGCGTCCGGTTCCCCGGGTACACCAGCACGACGGCCGCCCTGGTGTGCGAATCCCCGCCGCCCGGCCACCCCGCCCGACGCTTCCAAAGCCCGCCACCCTCCCTGGCACGCCCCGACCGCGATCAGGCCACTGGCGCCGTGGCCGTACGCGCACCCCGGCCGTGCGGGGGCGGACGGACCGCTCCGCACGCTCCCGCACACCCCGGCCACCGGCACGCCGGGCACCGCCGGCCGGGCGGCGCCCGCTACCGTGGCCCCCGAAGAGGCCGACGACCCACCGGAAGGACCACCACCGTGAGCCTGTACGACATCCCGCTGCGCACCCTCGACGGCAAGCCCGCCTCGCTGGCCGACCACAAGGGCAAGGCGCTGCTGATCGTCAACGTCGCCTCCAAGTGCGGCCTGACCCCGCAGTACGAGGGCCTGGAGCGGCTCCAGCAGCGCTACGCCGGGCGCGGGTTCACCGTGCTGGGCTTCCCCTGCAACCAGTTCGCCGGGCAGGAACCGGGCAGCGCCGAGGAGATCCGCGCCTTCTGCTCCACCACCTACGGCGTCACCTTCCCGCTGTTCGAGAAGATCGACATCAACGGCGAGGACCGGCACCCGCTGTACGCCCGGCTGACCGAGGTCGCCGACGAGGAGGGCCAGGCCGGGGACGTCTCCTGGAACTTCGAGAAGTTCCTGATCTCCCCGGACGGCACCGTGGCGGCCCGGCTGCGCCCGCGCGTCGACCCGGAGTCGGCGGAGCTGACCGCCGCGATCGAGGGCCTGCTGCCGGCCTGACCGCCCCGCCGGCGCGGAGGGCCGCTCCGGGGCGGCCCTCCGCGTCACAGCAACAGCCTGGTTCCCGGCGGCAGTTCGCCGTCCCGCGCGGCGTCGCGCAGGTGTGCCAGCAGGGTCGCGCGCAGCGCCTCCGCCGCGCGGGTGGGCGGCACCTCGTGGCCGTGCGCGACGGCGATGGTGCGGCCCAGCCCCGGACCGGCGAACGCGGTCACCGCGAGGCCCGAGCGGGCGGCCACCATGCCGGGGACGACGGCCGGCCCGATCCCGGCCCGGACGAAGCCCAGCACCGCGTCCATCTCACCGCCCTCCACCGCGAACTCCGGCTCGAACCCGGCCGCCCGGCAGGCCGCCAGGGTGGCCTCGCGGACGTCGTAGCCCTCCCGGAACATCACCAGCGGCCGGCCCTTCAGCTCCGTCACCCGGGCCCTGCGCCCGGCCGCGCGCTCCGGCCCGCGCTCGGCCGCGACCAGCACCAGCTCCTCGTGCAGCAGTTCGGTGACCGCCAGCGCGGGCGCCTGGTCCCCGCTCGGCGGGGTGATGATCAGCGCGAGATCCAGCTCCCCCGCGGCCAGCCAGCCGACCAGGTCGCGCGAGCCGCCCTCCCGGACCGCCAGCCGCACCCCCGGGTAGCGGTCCCTGAACACCCGCAGCACGTCCGGCACCAGGCTGGTGCACAGGCTCGGCGGCGCCCCGAGCCGGACCCGGCCGCGGCGCAGCTGCACCGTCTCCTGCACGGCCAGCCGGGCGCTCTCGGTGTCCGCCAGGATGCGCCTGGCCAGCGGCAGCAGGGCGTCCCCGGCGTCGGTCAGCGCGATGTTGCCCCGGGTGCGGTGGAACAGTTCGGCACCCAACTCCCGCTCCAGCGCCCGGATCTGCTGCGAGAGTGACGGCTGCGCGACGTGCGCCGCGTCGGCCGCGCGGGTGAAGTGCCGGGTCTCGGCCACGGCCACGAAATAACGGAGTTGCTGGAGCTGCACAGGGCCAGGATAGGCCGCATCGATAGCCGGTGCCTATCGTCATGAGCCGCATCATGTCTTGGACGCACCCGAACCACCGTCCCTACCGTTGCAGCCATGACAACCGCGACTCGGACGGCCCGGCATCCGTCCACCCTGGCGACCCTGTGGCGGTCGACCGTCGGCAAGAAGGCGGTCATGGCCGTCACCGGACTGGTCATGCTGCTGTACCTGGTCGCGCACATGCTGGGGAACCTCAAGGTGTTCTCCGGCCCGGACGACATCAACGGCTACGCGGCCTGGCTGCGCACCATCGGACAGCCGTTCCTGGGCCACGAGTGGTTCCTGTGGATCGCCCGGGCCGGCCTGCTGGCCGCCGTGGTGCTGCACGGCGTCTCCGCGTACCAGCTCAGCCGCCGCGACCTCGCGGCCCGCCCGAGCAAGTACGTGCACAAGCGCCGCCGGGCGAGCTACGCGACCAGGACGATGCGCTGGGGCGGGGTGATCCTGGCGCTGTTCATCGTCTGGCACGTCCTCGACCTCACCACGCTGACCGTGAACCCGGCCGCCGAGGCGGGCCGCCCGTACCAGAACATCGTGGCCTCGTTCGGGAACTGGTACTCCTGCGTGATCTACATCGTCGCGATGCTGGCCGTCGGCCTGCACATCCGGCACGGGTTCTGGAGCGCCGCGCAGACCCTCGGCGCGAGCAACGCCCGCCGCGAGCGGGCGCTGAAGCTGACCGCGAACGGTCTGGCACTGGTGCTGACCGCCGGATTCCTGTCCGTCCCCGTCGCCGTGATCACCGGAGTCGTGAAATGAGCAGTGCCGAGACGAGCTACCAGGACTACACCCTCGGCGCGCCGGTCGCCGACACCAGGACCCCCGGCGGGCCGATCGAACAGCGCTGGGACCAGCGGCGGTTCGACGCCAAGCTGGTCAACCCGGCCAACCGGCGCAAGCACACCGTGATCGTGGTCGGCACCGGCCTGGCCGGCGGCGCGGCCGGCGCCACCCTCGCCGAACAGGGCTACCACGTCGTCCAGTTCTGCTTCCAGGACTCCCCCAGGCGGGCCCACTCGATCGCCGCCCAGGGCGGCATCAACGCGGCCAAGAACTACCGCAACGACGGCGACTCGATCCGCCGGCTGTTCTACGACACCGTCAAGGGCGGCGACTTCCGCGCCCGCGAGTCCAACGTGCACCGGCTGGCCGAGGTGTCGGTGGAGATCATCGACCAGTGCGTGGCCCAGGGCGTGCCCTTCGCCCGCGAGTACGGCGGCCTGCTGGACACCCGCTCCTTCGGCGGCGTGCAGGTCTCCCGCACCTTCTACGCCCGCGGCCAGACCGGCCAGCAGCTGCTGCTCGGCGCCTACCAGGCGCTCTCCCGGCAGATCGCCGCCGGGAACGTGGAGATGCACCCGCGCACCGAGATGCTGGACCTGCTGGTGGTCGACGGCCGGGCCCGCGGCATCGTGGCCCGCGACCTGGTCACCGGCGAGATCCGCTCCTACACCGCGGACGCCGTGGTGCTCGCCAGCGGCGGCTACGGCAACGTGTTCTACCTCTCCACCAACGCCAAGAACTCCAACGCCACCGCGATCTGGCGGGCGCACCGGCGCGGCGCGTACTTCGCCAACCCGTGCTTCACCCAGATCCACCCGACCTGCATCCCGCGCTCGGGCGACCACCAGTCCAAGCTCACCCTGATGAGCGAGTCGCTGCGCAACGACGGCCGGATCTGGGTGCCCAAGGCCAAGGGCGACGACCGCCCGCCGGCGCGGATCCCCGAGGAGGAGCGGGACTACTACCTGGAGCGGATCTACCCCTCCTTCGGCAACCTGGTGCCGCGCGACATCGCCTCCCGGGCCGCCAAGAACGTCTGCGACGAGGGCCGCGGCGTCGGCCCCGGCGGCCAGGGCGTCTACCTGGACTTCGCCGACGCGATCCGCCGGATGGGCCGGGACGCCGTCGAGGCCAGGTACGGCAACCTCTTCGAGATGTACGAGCGGATCACCGCCGAGGACCCGTACCGGGTGCCGATGCGGATCTACCCGGCGATCCACTACACGATGGGCGGACTCTGGGTCGACTACGACCTCCAGACCACCGTCCCCGGCCTGTTCGCGATCGGCGAGGCCAACTTCTCCGACCACGGCGCCAACCGGCTCGGCGCCAGCGCCCTGATGCAGGGCCTCGCCGACGGCTACTTCGTACTGCCGCCCACCATCAACGACTACCTGGCCCGCCACCCGCTGCCGGCCGTACCCGCCGACCACCCGGTGCTCACCGAGGTGGAGGCCGAGGCCGAGGACCGGCTCAACCTGATCCTCGCGGTGGACGGCGACCGCACCCCGGACTCCTTCCACCGCGAACTCGGCGAACTGCTCTGGGACGAGTGCGGGATGGCCCGCGACGCGGCCGGGCTGAAGCGGGCGCTGGAGCGGATCCCGCGGCTGCGCGAGGAGTTCTGGCGCCGGATCAAGGTGCCGGGCACCGGGCAGGAGCTCAACCAGTCGCTGGAGAAGGCCAACCGGCTGGTCGACTACCTCGAACTGGCCGAACTGATGTGCCTGGACGCGCTGCACCGCGCCGAGTCCTGCGGCGGCCACTTCAGGACCGAGAGCCAGACCCCCGACGGCGAGGCCGCCCGCCGCGACGAGGACTTCTCCTACGCAGCCGCCTGGGAGTTCACCGCCACCGGCGAGGCGCCCGTCCTCCACCGCGAGGACCTCGTCTTCGAGCACGTCCACCCCACCCAGCGGAGCTACGCGTGAACCTCACCCTGCGGATCTGGCGCCAGGCCGGCCCGGACGCCCCCGGCTCGATGACCACCTACCGGGTCGGCGGGATCAGCCCGGACATGTCCTTCCTGGAGATGCTGGACACCCTCAACGAGGAGCTGATCACCCGCGGCGACCAGCCCGTCGCGTTCGACCACGACTGCCGCGAGGGCATCTGCGGCGCCTGCGGCATGGTCATCAACGGCCAGGCCCACGGCCCCGAGCGCACCACCACCTGCCAGCTGCACATGCGGCACTTCCAGGACGGCGACACCATCGACGTCGAGCCCTGGCGGGCGGCGGCCTTCCCGGTGGTCAGGGACCTGGTGGTGGACCGCTCGGCCTTCGACCGGATCATCGGCTCCGGCGGCTACATCACCGCCCCCACCGGCAGCGCCCCCGAGGCGCACGCCACGCCCGTCCCCAAGGAGACCGCGGACACCGCCTTCGAACACGCCGAGTGCATCGGCTGCGGCGCCTGCGTGGCCGCCTGCCCGAACGGCTCGGCGATGCTCTTCACCTCCGCCAAGGTGGTGCACCTCAACGTGCTGCCGCAGGGCGCGCCGGAGCGGGCGGCCCGGGTACTGGACATGGTCTCGGCCATGGACGCCGAGGGCTTCGGCGGCTGCACCAACACCGGCGAGTGCGCCGCCGCCTGCCCCAAGGGCATCCCGCTGCCCAGCATCGCCGCGATGAACCGGGAGTTCCTGCGGGCCGCCCGCGGTTGACGACTCCCCCCGGTACCGTCCTCCCCCGGACGGTCGGCCCCCGCTCTGGTGCTCAGGCGGGGGCCGACGTCGTGTCACGGGGCGTACGACTCACGGGGCGTACGACTCACGGGGCGTACGACTCACGGGGCGTACGACTCACGGGGCCTACGACTCACGGGGCGTACGACTCACGGGGCCTACGACGAGGACCGACGCCGTGTCACGGGCGTGCGGCGGGAGTTCGCGTTACCCGTACGGGTGGTGGATCGCCCTGAGCGATGCCTCCCGGCGGAGAATCGCGCTACGGTGGTCACCGCTACGGAAGGACGGCATATGCCCGAGGTTCAGTCCTGTTCCGGCTGCGGCGGGTCCGGGGGGACCCAGAAGACCGAGGCAACGGTCGAACGGGACGAGGAGGGAAGCATGGTGCCCAGGGTCCACACCTTCTGGTCGCCCTGCGGTCGGTGCCACGGATCCGGGACGGTGATCGTCGGATGAGGCTCGTCTTCGAGTGCGTCGAGTGCGGCGGGCACTACCTGCCCCCCGAGGACATGGTGTACCCCGACGGGCCCGCCTCGCCGGTCTGGTGCACCGCCTGCCAGCGCGCCAAGCGCGCGGCCGGCCTCCGGGAGGACCCGCTGCTCGCCAGGGTCGCGCTGGCCGCCGCCCGCGCCGCGCTGGCCGGGCGGGCCGCCGCCGAGGCGGCCGAGCAGCCGGCCCGGCGCGACGTCCGTCCGTCCCGGCCGCCGCGGTCCCGCCGGGCCGGATCCGGGCCCGGGGTGCTGCGCAGCAAGCTGGGATGATCAGCGGCGTCACCCGGACGAGCGAACCGACGGTCGGTCAACCCCCTTTTGCGGCAAATGACTTGTGCCACCACGGAGCGTAGTGGTTAATTGTCGTCCCGCGCACGACAGCCTTGGGGGAATCGTCCATGCAGCCGACCGATCCCAGAGAGTCGACCTGGGCCGGCCAGACCGGCTCCACCCCGTTCATCCCGCCACCGCCACCAGGCAGGCCACCCGCGACCGCGGTCCCGCCACCGGCCTTCGCGAGCACCACCGACGGCGCCTCGGCCACCACCCTGGTCGCGGTCACCAACCGCATCCTCTGGGTCGGACAGGCGGCGTACCCGCTGGCCAACGTCGCCCGGGTCGGCACCAGTCTGATCGTGCCCGGCCGGCGTCGCGCGCTGCTGCGGCTGCTCTTCTTCGCGCTGATCGTCACCGTGCCCGCGTTCGCGATCTCGACGGCGCTCTCCGCGGCCGACGGGTCGTCGAGCGACTTCGGCAACGGCTCGGGCGGCGGCTCCGGGGCGGGCGTGGTCATCGCCGTCGCGGTGGCCGTCGTGGTGCTCTACTTCCTGATCTTCACCTGGCCGGTGCTGCGCCGCCCCGACCTCTACGCGCTGGCCGTGGACACGGCGGGCCCGCCGACGGCGGTACTTGCCTGGGACACCCCGCAGCCCGCGTACGACCTCCAGGCGGCCATCACCAGGGCGATCGAGAATCCGCAGGCCGAATTCCGGCAGATCGTCCAGAGCATCACCGTCGACCTGCGGCGGTACGAGTTCGGCGACAGCGTCAACATCTACGGCGGCCAGGGGCACACGGGGGTCAGCAAGTGAGCGACGACGAGCGGGGCGAGCGCCCGAACGTCCAGTACGGGGACCGGGTCACCATCCACGGCGGCAGCGGCCACATCGGCATCCAGCACAACCACGGAGGGGCCGGGGAGCAGGCCCTGCCGCCCGAGGTCGCCGACCTGTTCGCCCGGCTGGCCGTCGCGGTCGCCGGGCTCGCCGAGGACGACCGGCTCCGCGAGGCGGACCGGCGGAGCTTCACCGAGGCCCTGCCGGTGCTGAGCGACCCGGCCACCGAGGAGCCGGACCGACGGCGCGGCACCCTCCTCCAGCTGATCGGCCTGGCGCACACCGTCGGCGAGGCCGCCGCCCCGGCACTGGGCCTGGCCAGCCAGCTCCTCGCCCTGATCAGCGGCTGACCGCCCTGGCCCCGCCCCCGGTCACGCCGTGACGACGTGACCGGGGGCGACGGCGACGGCGGTGGCCATGGCGGCAGGGGCTCCGGCGGAACGGCTCAGAACAGCGCCTCCTGGGTGTCCGGCTCCGGCGGGCGGACGCGCTCGCGCAGGGTGAGGCCCTCGGGCCCGCGCCCGGTGACCGGGGTGAGCGTCCAGCCGGTGAGCAGCCGGGTGTCCAGCAGCAGCGGCCCCGGGCCGTCCGCCTGGTCGAGGAAGAGGTGCCGGCCCACCGGCGGCCGGAGCCGGCCCGCGAGGACCGCGCCGTCGGCCAGTCCGGCGACCTCCAGGTAGGTCTCGGGGGCTCCGCCGGCGAGGCCGTAGCGCTCGACGTGGTCGGCCACCGGGCGGTCGGCGAGCAGCTCCAGGGCGTGGCCGTCCAGCAGCCGGTGCGCCCGGGCGCGGGCCTCGGTGAGCACCGTACGGCGGTGCGGGACGTCGCCGTGCGACCACCAGTGGTCGGTCTTGAGCCGGGACTTGTACCGCTCGCGGGCCAGGCCCGAGGCGGCGACGGTGAGTTCGGCGCGCCGGATCGCCGGCAGGGCGCCGCGGGCGGTGAACGCGTAGGCCAGCGCGCCCTGTTCGAGCAGTCGGCTGTCGCCGCGCTGCTCGGCGGTCAGGCCGACCTTGAGCAGGCCCTCGCCGAACCAGGCGAGGTAGAGCAGGTAGGTGCGGCCGTCGTCGAGGATCTGGTCCCGGGCGAGGGCGAGGCCGCGGTCCACGCTCTGGCAGGCCGGGCACTGCGTCGCGCTGCCGCCCGGGTCGATCTCCGCGTGGTGCGGGCAGGGGGTGCGCTCCGTCGCCCCGGCCAGCCAGGCCCCGACGCAGCGGCGCGGGCCGCCCAGCAGCCAGCCGACCTCCGATCCCGGCGTGACGGCGCGCTCGTGCACCCTGGCGCCGAGCACGGCCCCGAGCACGGCGCCGCCGTCCCGCCAGCTCAGGCCGGTGGAGATCCAGCCGCCCTGGCGGGCCGGCCGCTCCGGGTGCTGCGGGGGGATCGTCACGGTTCTCCTTGCCGTCGGTGACCGTCGAGACTACCCGGTGCCACCGACAGGGCGGGCGGCCGCGGCGACGCCCGCCGGCACCGCCGGACCTCCGCTCGAAGCGCGGTCGAGGAAGCATCGAGCGGACGTGACCACGTCAAGTCTCGTCACTAGCGTCCTTCCCAGTGCACTCCCCACGGACGATCCACTTCGGGAAGGGAACGACCATGCGCATTCTCAAGCGTGTCGCGGCCGCCACCGGCTCTCTCGCCCTCGCCGCCTCGGGCCTGGTCCTGGCCGCGGCGCCGGCCTCGGCCACCACCACCGCGCTGAGCTGCAACGCGCCGTCCTACTTCACCGGCAGCGGCGGTCACGCCGGCGCGTCGATCCGCTGCGTCGGCTCGGCCTTCACCGGCCGGATCGTCTGTTACAAGCCGGGCTACGGCAACTACACCCACTACGGCAACCGCGCCGAGTCCGGCGGCACCTCGACCACCTGGTGCGACCTGGGGGCGACCATCCAGAAGGCCGACGCCGTCTCCTCCTGACCCCATGCCGCCCCGGCCGGCGGCCGGGACGCGACGGCACCGCGCGACGGACCGTGGGCCCGTCCGGCGATTCCCCGCCGGACGGGCCCACGCCGGTTCTCCGCCCCTGCCCCCGGCTCCGGCCGGGCCGATCACGCCCGTCACGCCGCCCGCACGAACGGCGGCCGGCCCTCCGACGGGGTGTCAGATCCCGTGCCGCCCGACCCCTCCTCCCCCGCCGGAAAGGCCCGCAGGTCGCGGGCGCTTGGCCGGGCGGGGTGTCCACGTTCTATTGTGGCGGGCGCGGTCGGCGGCGTGGCCGGGAGGCGATGCCGCAGCGGCCGTTCGGCGCGAGCGAATGGGGTGGACGGACGGTGTCGGGGCGGCGGAGCGGCGGGGTGCTGGCGATCTGGGCGGAGGCGCAGCGGCAGCAGCAGCGCCGGGGGGAGGCCCGGTTGCGGGCCGAGGCGGCGGAGCAGCGCCGCCGGGAGCGGGAGCAGCGCGAGACGCAGAAGGCGGCCGCTCGCGGCGAACGCGAGGCGCAGCGCGCCTACCAGCAGTCGCGGGAGGCGGAGGCGGCCCGGCAAACGGCCGAACTGGACGCCAGGGTCGAGGAGTTGAAGGGGCTGCTGGCCGCCGGGCTGGCCGCGCCGGCCTTCGGGCCGCAGGCCCTGCTGGCGCCGAGCGCGGTGCCGCCGTTCGATCCGGGTCCACTGGGTGAGCCGGTGCCGATGCCGGACCAGTCCTCGGAGCGGTACTTCGTGCCGCCGCCGGACGCGGTCCAGGCCCGCAATCCTGGCGTGCGGCAGCAGTACGAGCAGTACCTCGCCCAGGCGCGGGCCAGGTTCGAGCAGGACTGGTACGCGGCGCAGACCGGGGAGGCCGACCGGCAGCAGCGGCTGGCCGCGTACCACCGGGAGTACCTGGCCTGGGTGGAGCAGTCCCGGCGGCAGCAGGAGGAGCTCGGCGCCAGGACGGAGGAGCTGCTGCGCCGGCTGCGGGCGGGTGAGCCGGAGGCGGTGCAGGAGTACTTCACGGCCGGCCTGTACGCCTCGGCGGCCTGGCCGGAGGGCTTCCCGCACCGGCTGGTGGCGGCCTTCGACGCCGGGAGCCGCCAGCTGGTGGTGGACTGGGAGCTGCCGGGTCCCGACGTGGTGCCGGCCGCCGCCCGGGTGCGGTACGTGAAGTCGGACGACCGCGAGGCCGAGGTGGCCCGTCCGGCGACGGAGCGCAAGGCGCTGTACCGGGAGGTGCTGGCGCAGTCGGCGCTGCGGGTGGCGGCGGAGCTGTTCCGGGCGGACCGGGACGGGCTGCTGGACTCGGTGGTGCTGAACGGCTTCGTCCTCGGCATCGACCCGGCGACCGGCCGGGAGGCCGAGCGCTTCGTCTCCACGCTGACCGCGGCCCGGTCCGGCTTCGCCGGCCTGGCGCTGGACCGGGTGGCCCCGGTGGAGTGCTTCCAGGGCCTGGGCGGCCGACTGTCGGCGCGCCCTGAGCGGCTGGACGAGGTGCGCCCGGACCGGCGGCCGGAGGCGGTCGGCGGCAGCCTGGCCGGGCACGGCGAGGGAGATCCCGACCTCTTCGAGATGGACCCGCTGGACTTCGAGGACCTGATCGCCGAGCTGTTCCGGCTGCGCGGCTTCGAGGTGATGACCACGGCCCGCAGCGGCGACGTCGGGGTGGACGTGGTGGCGGTGGACCCCACTCCCGTGACCGGCGGGAAGATCGTGATCCAGGCCAAGCGCTACAAGAGGACCGTGCCGCCGACGGCCGTGCGCGACCTGGAGTCCACCGTCCGCCACCACGGCGCGAACAAGGGCATCCTGGTCACCACCGCGGGCTTCGGCCCGGGCTCGTACAGCTACATCGAGGGCAAGCCGCTGACCCTGGTGAGCGGCCCCGAGCTGGTCCAGCTGCTCGCCGAGCAGGGCCTGCGCGGCCGGCTCGGCGGCGTCGTCGTCGCGCCCGCCGCGGCGGACGACCGGCCGGAGGAGGCGCGCGAGACCGCCCTCACGGTGAGCTGGCGGAGCCGGACGGCCGGCGGGGACCCGGTGGAGCTGGACGTGACGGTCTTCCTGTGCGCCGGCGGCCGGGTGCTGAGCGACGAGCACTTCGTGTTCTTCAACAGCCCGCAGGACCCGGACGGCGCGGTCCGGCTGCATCCGACCCGGTCGGTGCCGGGCGAGCCGACCAGGGCGGCCCGGCTGACGCTGGACCTGGACCGGCTGCCGGCCGCCGTCGACGAGGTGGTGGTCGCCGTCTCCACCGAGGAGGAGGAGCCCCCGGCGCTGCCGCTCGGCTACGTGCACGGGCTGGCGGTCGCCGCCGCGTACGGTCCCGGCGCGGGCGGTCCCGACGCCTGGGCGGGCGCGACCGGCGGGGTGCCGGACAGCGCGATGCTGCTCGGGGCGTTCCGGCGGGGCTCCGGCGGCTGGGAGTTCGGCCCGTCGGGCCGGTCGGTGACGGACGGCCTGGCCGGGCTGGCGACGGCCTTCGGTGTGGCGGTGGAGTAGCGGGCCCCGGTTCCGGCGCCCTCGGGGAGCCGTCGACGGGGACCTTGGACCTCAGGGTTTCGGGTCATACCTGAGGAGGAGAACGCCCCCGCCGACCCGCCGGGTCGGCGGGGGCGGACCGCCCGCGCGGCATACGCATCGCGTTCGAACAGTTTGGAATGATGTTACGGAGTTAAACATTCCGTTAATCCGTTCCAGGAGTCCCCGTGACGTTCCCCGCAACCGCCGTCCACACCGGTCGGGCGGCCGCCCGCGCCACCAGTCTGAACAAGGTCTACGGGGAGGGGGAGACCCGCGTCGTCGCCCTCGACAACGTCAGCGTCACCTTCCCCCAGGGCGAGTTCACCGCGATCATGGGCCC
>NZ_JBVJRP010000009.1:0-159735 GCF_055607525.1 Kitasatospora sp. NPDC036993
GAGTCCGAGTGCGTGGAACCGTAGCCGTTCAGCCACGCCTTCCACGAACCACCGTGCGCCGCCTGCGAGGTGCTGTTGTCCACCACACCGCTGGAGGCCGTCCACGGCGAGGCCGTGCCCGACTCGAAGCCCGCGTTGCCCAGCAGCTGCGCCGGCGTGCAGCCGCCGCCACCGGTCGAGACGGTCCAGGTGAAGCTGGTCGTCCCGGTCTTGCCGGCCGAGTCCTTCGCCGTGACGGTCACGTTGTAGGTGCCCGCGGTGCTCGCGGTCCCGGTGATCACGCCGGTGGAGGCGTTGATCGACAGGCCGGTGGGCAGCCCGGTGGCCGTGTAGGACAGCGGGGCGGTGCCACCGGAGGCCTTGATCGACAGGTTGACCGCGCCGCCGACGGCGGTGGACTGGTTGCCCGGGTTGGTGACGGTGACGCCGCCCGGGTTGGGCGCGGTGCCGACGTTGACACCCGCCCAGGCGGTGCCGACGGCGGCCAGCTCGGCGCTGCCGGCGCCGTACAGGTCGGTGGCCGCCTTCTCCGTCGCGGTGCGCGCCGCGGCGTAGTTGGTGTTGGAGGTCATGTAGGTGGTCAGCGCGCGGTACCAGATCGCCGCCGCCTTGTCCCGGCCGATGCCGGTGACCGCGATGTTGCCCTGGGTCGGCGAGTCGTAGCTGACGCCGTTGATCACCTTCGCGCCGCTGCCCTCGGACAGCAGGTAGAAGAAGTGGTTGGCGACGCCGGACGAGTAGTGGACGTCCTTGTTGCCGACGGTGGAGGACCAGTAGTCGGCCGAGGCCCCGTCCTTGGACGGCTTGTCCATGTAGCGCAACGGGGTGCCGTTCCCGTTGATGTCGATCAACTCGCCGATCAGGTAGTCGGGGTTGTCGGTCGGGATGTTGGCGGAGAACTCGACCATGGTGCCGAAGATGTCCGAGGTGGCCTCGTTGAGGCCGCCGGACTCACCGGAGTAGGTCAGGTTGGCGGTGGCCGAGGTGACGCCGTGGCTCATCTCGTGGCCCGCGACGTCCAGTTCGGTGAGCGGCGCGGTGTTGTTGGAGCCGTCGCCGTACGTCATGCAGAAGCAGGAGTCGTCCCAGAACGCGTTCACGTAGTTGTTGCCGTAGTGGACGCGGCTGTAAGCGCCGACCCCGTCGTTGCGGATTCCGCTGCGGCCGAAGGTGTTCTTGTAGTAGTCCCAGGTGGCCGCGACGCCGAAGTGGGCGTCGACCGCGGCGGACTCGCCGTTGCTGACGGTGCCGTCGCCCCAGGTGTCGGTGGACTTGCTGTACAGCGTCCCGGCGCCCGAGGTCCCGTGGTTCAGGTTGGTGGTGTACATCCCACCGCGGGCGCCGTCCTTCATCTGGTACGTCGACCCGGACTGGGTGGTGCCGATGGTGACGTTGCCGACGAAGACGCCCTTGCCGGAGCCGGTCTCGATGCCGTCCCACTGCTGGATGACCTGGCCGCTGGTGGCGTCGGTGACGACGTGCATCTTGCTCGGGGTGCCGTCGGCCTTGGTGGAGGCGACGACGGTCTCCCAGGCGAGCCGGGGGCTGTTGTCCGAGGCCCAGACCACCAGGCGCGGCGCGGTCTCGACCGCGGTGCCCTGCTCGGCGGCGAGCGCGGCCGACTGGGCGGCCGGCGCGGCCAGCTTCGGCGTGGTGCCGACGCCGCTCAGCGAGGCGGTGCTGGCCCGGTCGACGCTCTTGGTCGCGCCGGTGGGCGCCTGGTGCACCACCAGGTCCCCGCCCAGGACGGGCAGTCCGTTGAGGGTGCGCTCGTACCGCAGGTGGCGGGTGCCGTCCGCGTCCTGGATGACGTCCTTGGTGACCAGCTTCTCCTCGCCGCTCAGGCCCAGGCTCTGGGCGAGGGAGGCGGTCTGCTGGTTCGCCGCGGAGATCAGCTGGGCGCGGTTCGCCTGCTGGGCCGCGACGGCGGCCGGCGCGTCCGGCGTGGCCGCCTGGGCGATGACCGGTATGCCGGTCACCAGCAGCGCGGTGGAGGCGGCCATGACAACCGCCGCCTTCCGGGTGTGAGCGTAACGGGACATGCGGACTCCTTTTCCGACCGGCGCTGGGTCGCGCACGGTGGAGAGAAACCTGGGCCGCTGGATTGCGGCGCAGTGGGGGCCCCCGCCGGGTACGACGGGAGTGCGGATGCGGTGCTCACAACTCGTTCGCAGGGTCGGGACGCGCTGCACCTGAACTGGACCGGCCGCACCGGGGGGTGGGGTCCCCTCGTCTACAGCCGGGGGAATCGTGGCAGCAAACCAGCCGTTGATGACAGATGCATGCCATGGATTGGCCGATTCATTACCGAAACCGTATGGAGGACTGTTCGTCAGTTGTGTTACCCCACGGCAAACTCGTGAACACGGTTTTCATGCCCCGGGTGAAGTTCGATCACCACCGGAGGTCGGTGACCAGCACTCAGGGCCGGTGTCGGCACCGGCGGGTGGCCGACAGCGCCCGGCAGGCCCGGCACATCACAGTTCCGGCCGTGCCACTGACGCTTTCCGGCCATTGTCCGGCCGGAACGGAACCGACCCCGGCCGGACCGCGACCGGGCCCCGTACCGACTGAACAGTGGTACGGAGCCCGGGAGTTGTCAGGGTGTACGAATCAGTACCGGACGCATCGGCGCCGGAGGATTCGGCGCCGGACGAGTCGGTACCGGACGAATCAGTGCTGGACGAACACCGCCACGGTGCGGCCCGGCACGGTGAAGGTCCCGGTCCCGGCGTCGAAGCCGGACCGCTGCACCACCCGGTCCGCCCCGCCCGCCTGGACGGGGTGCAGCGCCTGGCCGGTGCCCTTCAGCGCCGGGACGGTCTGCGCCTGCGCCGTGGGCGTGGCGTTGAACACCACCGTGACGCCCTTCTCCGCCCCCGCCAGCCCGGTGCCGTCCAGGTGCAGGGTGATCACCCCCGGCGTCTCACCGGCGGTGCCGGAGAGCGGGTAGGAGAGCCGCTGCTGGACGGCGTCCAGGGTGGGCAGCGAGAACAGCGGGGAGGACCGCTTGATCCGCAGGAACTCCCGGTACTGCGCCGAGGCCGCGCCGATGTCGGCCGCGCCGACGGTCAGCCGAGGGTCCGCCAGCAGGGCCGCGGCGGCCGGCCACTGCGACCGGTTGTCCTTCGCCGTCGGCAGGCCGCGCCCCCAGCCGTTGCCGGCCGAGGCGTCCCAGTGGATCGCGTTGAACCAGTCCCCCGAGTCGTAGGAGTTGGAGTCCAGCGACTTGGAGCGCAGCAGGTCGCTGCCGGCCTGGGCGAAGCCCGCGCCCTGGGTGAGCACGGTCAGCGAGAGCCCGAGCGCCTGCATCCGGGCCCGGTCGGCGGGCGCGGTGCCGGTCGGCAGCTTGTAGGCGAGCGCGTCGAAGAGGTCGGTGTTGTCGTGGGCGTCCACGTACTCCACCGCCTCACCGGGCTTGGCGGCGTACCCGGTCGGGGCGCCGTTGTAGTCGACCCCGGCGCCGGTGACGGGCTTCCCCGAGCTGTCGGTGAAGGCGTAGCCGGCCAGGTTGCCGGTCAGCCCGACCTTCACCTGGTCCATCCGGTGCAGCAGCCCGGCCTTCTGCTCCTCCGGGGTGCCGTTCGCGGCCGAGCCGTTCGGGTCGGTGTACAGGCCCGAGGCGAAGCCCTGCTGCGGGGCGGAGTCCAGCATGAAGTTGCCGCCGCGGGCGGCGTCCCTGATCCGGTCGTCGAAGGTGGCGATGCCGGTGCCGGCCATGTTCTGCTGGGTGGCCTGCTCGAAGCGGGCGTTGTCGGCGACCGCGCCGAAGTTCCAGCCCTCGCCGTAGAGGAGGACGTTCTTCCCGTCCACGCCGTCCGAGTCCGGCGTCATCCTCCGCAGCGCGGCCTGGACGTCCAGCATGGTGGACTTCGGGTCCAGGCCCATCAGGTCGAAGCGGAAGCCGTCCACCTTGTACTCGCGGGCCCACAGCGTCACCGAGTCGACCACCAGCCGGTTCATCATGGCGTGCTCGGGCGCGGTGTCGGCGCAGCAACTGTCCGTCGTCACCTTGCCGTTGGCGTCCAGCCGCTGGTAGTAGCCGGGGACGACCTCGTCCAGCACCGAGTGCTCGGCCTGGCCGGCGGCCGCGGTGTGGTTGTAGACCACGTCCAGCACCACCCGCAGCCCGGCCGCGTGCATCGCCTGCACCATCTGCCGGAACTGCACGGTCCGCGCCGTTCCTGCGGGGTCGGTGGCGTAGGAGCCCTCCGGCACGTTGTAGTGCAGCGGGTCGTAGCCCCAGTTGTACGCGTCGTCGGCGGCCACCGCCGCCACGCACTCCTGCTGCGCCGGGCCGTCCTTCGGGAGGGACTTGAGGTCGCAGGCGGGCAGCTTCCGGTCCGCCGGGTTCTCCCGGATGGTGGCGATGTCGAAGGTCGGCAGCAGGTGCACGGTGGTCACCCCGGCCTCGGCCAGCTCCCTGAGGTGCCGCATGCCCGCCGAGTCCGACTCGGTGAACGCCAGGTAGGTGCCGCGCTCGGCGGCCGGGACGGTCGGGTCCTCGACCGAGAAGTCCCGGACGTGCAGTTCCTGGATCTGCTGCTGCGCGGGCGGGACGGCCTTCGGGCGGGCGTGGTCGTCCCAGCCCTCCGGCTTGAGCTCCCCGGCGTCGAGGTCCGCGACCAGGCTCCGCCGGGAGTCGGTGGACAGCGCCACCGAGTACGGGTCGGTGACGGTGTTGACCACCGACTGCTGCGTCGAGGGCGCCCAGACCTTCACCTGGTACAGGTAGTACCTGCCGTCCAACTCGCGCTTGTCGCGGACGACTTCCCACACTCCGGTCTCGTCGTCGCGCTTCAGCGGCAGCGTCCTGGGGGTGCCCCCGGTGGCGCTGTCGAAGACCTGGACGGAGACCTCCTGCGCGGTCGGCGCCCACAGCGAGAGCGCCACCTTGCCGTGGTAGTAGGCCGGCCCGAAGTCCACCTTGGCGGTCCGCCCGGCGTACAGGTCGTCCAGCACGCCCGGGATCTGCACCCCGGTGGCGGCCAGGACGGCGCCGCTGGGCAGGTGTTCGGTGAACAGCAGCTGGCCGCGCAGCGCGGCCGGCACCCGGGCGGCGTCCCTGGCGTCCACGGTGAAGGCCCGGTAGCCCGCCAGGTGCGGGTACTTCGCCTTCTGGGCGTCGGTCAGCCCGCCCCTGGCCGGGGTGAGCCGCAGCCACTTGCCGGGCTTGGTCAGCGCGCCCCTGTCTGCCCGGATGCCGCCCTCGGGGTCGTACACCAGCTGGGCGCTGGTGCCGCCGGCCAGGGCGTCGTCGCCCGCGCCGTAGTTCGCCGGGACGACGACGGTCCTCGCGTCGATCCACTGGGCCCTGGCACCGGTGAGGTCCACCTGCGCGGAGGCGGCCGGGCTCTGCGGCAGCAGGTAGCCCTCCCGGCCGCCGAGGATCCAGACCTCCTTGCCGGTAACGGCGAGGTCCAGCGACTGGTCGGTGGGCAGGTCCTTGTCGTTGCCCTTGTGCAGGATGTAGCTGAGGCTGGTCGCGCCGGGGGCCAGCGGCACCTCGAAGACGGCGCCGAAGGCGTCGCGGCGCGCCGGCGTCAGCGGCTTGCCCCAGTCGGTCGGGGTGGCCGCGCCGGTCCAGTCGTGCAGGCCCCAGCCGTCGTAGTCGCCGTCGGCACGGTTGTAGTGGATGACGGCGGTGTCCGCGGGCTGGGTGTCGGGCGGGCCGGGGTTCGTGGTGCGCACCGCCGGGTCGCCCTGCCCGAGCCACACCTCGCCGGTGCTGCCGGCGTCGAGGTGCCGGTCGGCGTCCACGTCCTTGACGCCGTCCTTCTCCACGACGAAGCCGACGTCCGAGGCGCCGGGCCTGAGCCGCACGTACGCGAAGGCGCCGTACGCGTCCCGCCCGGTGAAGCCGTGCCCGGCCGGCCACGGGGTGGTCTCGCCGTCGGCGAGGTCGCCCCAGGCGTAGAGGTTCCAGCCGTCGTAGTCGCCGTCCGGCCGGTTGTAGTGGACGACGGCGTACGGGCGGGAACCGGCGGTGGGTGCCGGCTTCGGCGCGGGGGTGCCGGTGGTGAAGCTCGCGGTGGCGGAGCGCAGCCGGCCGCCGGAGTCCTGCACGACGGCCTTGTAGCGCACCACCGTGCCGGGGGCGACGGCGCCGAGGTCCTGGGTGACCAGGTACTTCCCGGTGTCGGCGGTGCCCAGGGTCTGCCAGGGCCCGTTGCCGATCCGGGCGGCGAAGCTCACCCGGTTGAAGCCGCCGTCCGTCCTGGCACCGACCGTGACCAGGCCGGTCGCGCCGTCCGCCGGCGGCTGCACCGAGAGCTGCGGTGCGGCGTTCGCGGCCGCGAGCCTGCCGCCGGCCTTGAACACCACGGAGGACAGCGCCGGCACGGTGACCGTCACCCTGCGGTCGGCGCCGCTGGTGAGCCGCTCTCCGGCAGCCGGGAAGATCCGGTCGAAGCCCATCCCCGCCGAGAAGGTGTCCAGCGTGACGGTCTTCGGCTCGGTGGCGTTGTTGACCGCCGCCAGGTACTCGACCTGCTGCCCCGCGTCGATCCGGGAGAAGGCGTACACGCCGGCGCCGTCGGCGGCGTACCGCTCGATCTGGGCGCCGTCGGCCAGGGCCGGGTTGTCCCGGCGCAGCCTGGCCAGCCCGGCGATGCCCTGGTAGAGCTCGCCGCCCTGCCCGTACCGGTCGGCCGGGCCCGAGGGGCCGCCGAGCACCCGGTCGGCGTTGTACGAGTCGGTCTTCGAGGCGAACAGGTCCTGCCTGGCCTCCTTGTCGCCGCCCGCGCCGGTGAAGCCCTGCTCGTCGCCGTAGTAGACGACGGGCTGGCCGCGGGTGAGGAACTGGAGCTCGGTGCCGAGCCGGTCCTTCCTCAGCAGGGTCGCCTCGTCGGCGCCCGGGTTGTCGGCGAGCAGGAAGGAGCCGAAGCGGCCCATGTCGTGGTTGCCGAGGAAGGTCGGCAGCTCGTACGCGTCGGTGTCGGCGCCGGTGTAGCGGTAGTCCTGGGCGTAGACGTCGGCGAGGTTGCGCGCCGAGCCGCCCTGCGAGACGTAGGAACGGGCCGCGCCCTGGAACGGGAAGTCCAGGGTGGCCTGGAGCCTGCCCTTGGTGACGTACGGCGAGGTGACCGCCGGGTCGCCGGAGTAGACCTCGCCGAACATGAAGAACTTCTTGTTGCCCTGCTTGGCGGCGAAGTCCTTGAGCGCGGGCGCCCACTGCTGCCAGAACGCCATGTTGACGTGCTTGACGGTGTCGATCCGGAAGCCGTCCACGCCGGCGTCCCTGACCCACTGCTGGTAGACCTTCTCGAAGCCCTTCACCACCTTGGGGTTCTGGGTGTCGAGGTCGTCCAGGCCGCTGAAGTCGCCCTCGGTGGCGGACTCGCCGGCGAAGGTCGAGTCGCCCCGGTTGTGGTAGAGCGCGGGATCGTTGAGCCAGGACGGGGTCTTGGCCCCGGCGTCGGCCGGGCTGCGGAACACCGGGGTGTAGGGGAAGGAGTCCTTGCCGGTCCTCGGCCAGGGGGTGCCCGCGTCGGCGACGGCGGTCTCGTCCACCGGGTTCCCGTCCGCGTCGAGCGTCGGGTAGGCGCCGGCCGAGCGGTAGCCGTACTGCTTCTCGGCGTAGTCGATGACGTCGGCGGTGTGGTTGGTGATGACGTCGAAGAAGACCTTGATGCCGCGGGCGTGCGCCTTGGCGATCAGCTCCTTGAGCTGCTCGTTGGTGCCGAAGTGCGGGTCGACCTGGGTGAAGTCGGTGATCCAGTAGCCGTGGTAGCCGGCCGAGGCCTCGGCCCCGCTGCCCTGCACCGGCTTGTTCCGGAAGATCGGCGCCATCCAGATCGCGGTGGTGCCGAGGTCCTGGACGTAGTCGAGCTTCCGGATCAGTCCGGCCAGGTCGCCGCCGTGGTAGAAGCCCCGGTCGGCGGGGTCGAAGCCGTTCTCCAGCCGCCCGCCCGTGATGCCGCCGGTGTCGTTGGCCCCGTCGCCGTTGGCGAAGCGGTCGGGCAGGACGAAGTAGAACTGCTCGCGGGTGAGGTCGTGCCGCCCCGCGGTGGCCGCGAGGGCGGCGTCCGAGGGCGGGGCCGGCGGGGCGGCGGCGAGGGCCGCGGGGGCGCCCCCGAGGGTGGCGGCGGTCAGTGCGGCGGCCAGCAGCACGGCCGTGCGGCCCGGCGGTCTGCGCCGGCCGGTGGTTCGTCGGGACGTGCTCCGTCGGGGGCGGAGCGGGACATCGGCCACTGAGGGCTCCCTTAGGGGAAGGGGCGATCGATTTCCCAGGAAGCTAGCGGCCTGCAATATGTTTCAGCAAGATGCAGAAATCGTTACGTGCCCGGACGTTCCAGGTGGTGGACCGTCTCCCGGCACCCCGATTACTCCCCCGGAGCGACGGGCGTGACAATGGAACGTATGTCCGCTCCACCGGTACGCACCAAACCTCAGAGCACCCCCTACCCCGGTGGGCGCCGGCCCCTAGCCCTCAAGGGGGACAGCCGGTGAAGAATCCACTTCCAGAGGATGAGCAGACGGCTACGAGTGGTCTGGCAGACTTGGCCCCCATGGGGGAACCGACCGAGATCCAGCGAGCCGGCGCCGGGCGCGCCGACGCGGCCAGCGGTGGCGGTTCCGAAGCGGTGACGGCCGTCCCCGGCCGCCTGCCCGACGGAGCCACCCGCGCCGCGCAGTCCCGTACCGCCGCCCTGCGCGGCCGCATCCACGCGCAGCGCCGGTCGCCGGCCCGGCCGCGGATCTGGTTCGAGCTCGCGCTGATCGGGATCAGCTACTGGATCTACTCGATCGTGCGCAACGCGGTTCCCGAACAGGAAGCGATAGCCCAGAAGCACACGCGCTGGATCTGGGAGCTGGAGCAGCACCTCGGCATCGCCGTCGAGCGCTCGGTCAACCACGCCGTGGACGGCGTCGGCTGGCTCATCACGGGGATGAACTACTACTACGCGACGCTGCACTTCGTCATCACGATCGGCGTGCTGGTCTGGCTCTACCGCCGCCACCCCGGACGCTACGTCGCGGCCCGCACCGTGCTGTTCGTCACCACCGGGATCGCCCTGGTCGGCTTCTACTTCTTCCCGCTGGCCCCGCCCCGGCTGATGACCGACGGCGGCTTCATCGACACCGTGAAGGTCCACGGCACCTGGGGCTCGATGGCCTCCGGCCCCGCCGCGCACGTCTCCAACCAGTACGCGGCGATGCCCTCGATGCACATCGGCTGGTCGATGTGGTGCGGCCTGGCGATCTTCTTCCTGGCCCGCCGGACATGGGTCAGGGCGCTCGGCCTGCTGTACCCGGCCGCCACCCTGGTGGTCATCGTCTCCACCGCCAACCACTTCTGGATGGACGCCGTCGGCGGCGAACTCTGCCTGGCCGTGGGCTTCCTCGCCGCCCGCTGGCTGTACCACGAGTGGGTCTACCGACTGCCCAGGGTGCCCGCCAGGGAGACGGCTGCCGAGCAGCCGGTCACCGTCCCCGAGCAGTGGAGCGAGCCCGCGGTCAGCACCGCGCGCCGCTGACCCGCGAGACCTCGGAGGGGCCCCGGTGGGGCCCCTTCCGCATGTCCGGGGCGGTTCAGCCGATGCCGTAGAACAGCCGGTCCACCACCGCCCTGGCCCGCCGGGTGGTCCGCCGGTAGTCGTCCAGCAGCTCACCGCTGTGCCCGGAGCCGTACCCGAGGTAGCGGGCCACCCCGGCCAGCTCCCTGGCCTCCCCGGGGAAGCTGTCCCCGGGGCGCCCGCGCACCAGCATCACCGCCGCCCGCACCCGGGAGGCCAGCACCCAGGCCGCCTCCAGCACCCCGGCGTCCTCCGGCTCCACCAGCCCGGCCCCGACGGCGGCCACCAGCGCGGCCCTGGTCCTGGTGGTGCGCAGGGCCGGCAGCTCGTGCCCGTGCCGGAGCTGGAGCAGCTGCACCGTCCACTCCACGTCCGCCAGCCCGCCCCGGCCGATCTTGGTGTGGGTGGTCGGGTCGGCCCCGCGCGGCAGCCGCTCGGCCTCGATCCGGGCCTTGATCCGGCGGATCTCCACCAGGTCCCGCTCCGGCACCCCGCCGCCCGGGTAGCGCAGCGGGTCGATCAGCTGCCGGAACCGCAGGCCCAGCTCCTCGTCCCCGGCCACCGGCTCGGCCCGCAGCAGCGCCTGGCTCTCCCAGGTGTGCGACCAGCGCCGGTAGTACGCCGCGTACGAGGCGAGGGTGCGCACCAGCGGGCCGCTGCGCCCCTCCGGCCGCAGGTCGGCGTCGACCAGCAGCGGCGGCTCGGTGGAGGGCGCGCCCAGCTGGGTGCGCAGTTCGTGGCAGACCGCCTGGGCCGCCCTGGCTGCCTCCTCCGCCAGCGAGCCGAGCAGCGGCTCGTGGACGAAGAGCACGTCCGCGTCCGAGCCGTAGCCCAGTTCGTGGCCGCCGAAGCGGCCCATCGCGATCACCGAGATCCGGGTCGGCAGGTCCCCGTGCCCGGCCTCCCACCCGGCGACGCAGGCGCGCAGCGCGCCGCGCAGGGTGGCGGCGTTGAGCGCGGTGAGCGCCTCCCCCGCGGCGTCCAGCGCCTCGGCCGGGTCCTCGCCGAACCGGCCGAGCACGTCCGCGGCGGCGGTGCGGAACAGCTCCCGGCGGCGCACCGACCGGGCGGCCGCCACGGCGGCCGAGGTGGATCCGGCCCGGCCGACGGCGGCCAGCACCTCCCCCTCCAGGGCGGCCCGGCCGCGCGGTTCCAGGCCGTGCGGGTCGCCCAGCATGGCCACCGCCTCGGGCGCGCGCAGCAGCAGGTCGGGGGCGAGCCGGCCGGCCGACAGCACCCGGGCCAGCTGCTCGGCGGCGGCGCTCTCGTCCCGCAGCAGCCGCAGGTACCAGGGGGTGCGGCCGAGCCCGTCGGAGACCTGGCGGAAGTTGAGCAGCCCGGCGTCCGGGTCGGCCGAGTCGGCGAACCAGCCGAGCAGCACCGGCAGCAGGGTGCGCTGGATCGCGGCCTTGCGGCTCACCCCGGAGGCGAGCGCGCTGATGTGCCGCAGCGCGGCGGCCGGGTCCGCGTAGCCGAGCGCCTCCAGCCGGGCCCTGGCCGCGTCCGGGGTCAACCCGGTGGCGCCCGGCGGCAGTTCGGCGACGGCGTCGAGCAGCGGCCGGTAGAACAGCTTCTCGTGCAGCCGCCGGACCTCCATCGCGTGCCGCTTCCACTCGCGGTGCAGCGCGGCCACCGGGTCGGCCCGGGTGTCGTCGTTGATCAGGGCGGCCAGTGAGCGGGCCAGCCGGCGCTGGTCCTCCGCCCCGGTGGGCATCAGGTGGGTGCGGCGCAGCCGGTACAGCTGGATGCGGTGCTCCAGCGAGCGCAGGAAGCGGTACGCGGCGTCCAGCGAGGCGGCGTCGGCCCGGCCCACGTAGCCGCCCCTGGAGAGCGCGGCCAGTGCCTCCAGGGTGTTGCCGCTGCGCAGGGCCGGGTCGGTGCGGCCGTGCACCAGCTGGAGCAGCTGGACGGAGAACTCGACGTCGCGCAGCCCGCCGGGGCCGAGCTTGAGCTGGCGGTCCAGCTCGGTGACCGGGATGGAGTCGATCACCCGGCGGCGCATCTGCTGCACGTCGGCGACGAAGTTCTCCCGGGTGGCGGCCTGCCAGACCATCGGGGCGAGCGCCTCGACGTACGCGGCGCCGAGTTCCGCGTCCCCGGCGACCGGGCGGGCCTTGAGCAGCGCCTGGAACTCCCAGGTCTTGGCCCAGCGCTGGTAGTAGGCGAGGTGGCTGGCCAGGGTGCGCACCAGCGGGCCGTTGCGGCCCTCGGGGCGCAGGTTGGCGTCCACCGGCCAGATGGTGCCCTCGCCGGTGGTGTCCGCGCACAGCCGGGTGAGGGCGGCGGCCAGCCGGGTGGCGGCCCGGATCGCCTCCTGCTCGTCCACGCCCTCGCGCGGCTCGGCGACGAAGACGACGTCCACGTCCGAGACGTAGTTGAGCTCGCGGCCGCCGCACTTGCCCATCCCGATCACCGCGAGCCGGCAGGCCGCGGCGGCCTCCGGGTCCTGTTCGGCGGCGAGGTCCAGGGCGGTCCGGAGGGTGGCGCCGGCCAGGTCGGCGAGTTCGGCGGCGGTCTGCGCGAGGTCGGTGGTGCCGGTGAGGTCGCGGGCGGCGATGGCGAGCAGGCAGCGGCGGTAGGCGACGCGCAGCGCGTCCGCCGGGCCGCGGTCGCCGGTGCGGACGCCCTCGGCGAGGGTCCGACGGAAGTCCTCGGGGCCGGGGTGCATGTCGCGCAGTTCGAAGGTGACCAGCACGTGCCAGTCGTGCGGGTGCCTGGCCAGGTGGTCGCCGAGCGCGGTGGAGACGCCGAGCACGCCGAGCAGCCGGTCGCGCAGCGGCTTGGAGGTGGTGAGGGTGTCGCGCAGGGTGTGCCGGTCGGCCTCGTCCGCGGCCTCCAGCAGCCGGGCCAGGCCGAGCAGCGCGAGGTCGGGGTCGGCGGTGGCGCCGAGCGCGTCCAGCAGCAGGGGATCGTCGCCCAGGCCCTCGAACCCGGGGCCCTCCAACAGCCGCACCGCCCGCGCCGGGTCGCCGAACCCGCGCCGGACCAGCCGGTTCTCCGGCCTGCTGACCCTGCTCCCGGCCCGCTGCTCCTCCACCGCCATCGGCCCCTCCATCCGTCCGCCCCAGCAGGTTACGCGTCCCTACGGCCCGCCGCCGGACGCGACCGCCGGGTGGACGCACCGGTCACGGCGGACGCGGCCGGCGTGACCTCTCCCCCGCCGCGCTCGTTCACCCGGACGCCGCCCCGTCCCCGCCGTCAGCCGTCCCCGCCGCCCCCGGAGCGCCGATGTCCACGACAGGCCCCCACCGCCTGCCCTCGCTCACCGGGCTGCGCTTCTGGGCCGCCCTGCTGGTGGTGCTCTACCACCTCTCCCGCAAGGCCGGCGAGCTGCCGCTGCTCAGCCCCCTGGCCTGGTACGGCCGTTCGGGCGTGACGTTCTTCTTCGTGCTCTCCGGCTTCGTCCTGGCCTGGACGTACGGGGCCTCGCCCGCCCCGGCGGCGGTCTTCGGCCGCCGCCGCTTCGCCCGGATCTGGCCGCTGCACGTGCTGACCACGGCGCTGTCCCTGGGCGCGGACGCCGCGATCGGCGCGGTGCTCCCGGTGGCGGCCGCCCTCTGGTCGCTGGCGCTGGTGCACCCGTGGGCGCTGCCCACCGTGTACGGCGGCAACGCGGCGTCCTGGTCGCTGGGCGCCGAGGCCTGGTTCTACCTGCTGTTCCCGCCGCTGCTGCGGCTGCTGGCCCCGCGCCGACGCGGCTGGCTGCCGCTCGCGGCCCTGTGCGCCGTGCTCGGCCCGCTGCTGTGGGCGGCCGGCCCGCTGCTGCCCGCCGACCCCGCGGTGCGCGGCTGGCTGCTGGACTACCTGCCGCTGACCAGGACCCCGCAGTTCGTCCTCGGCGTGGTCACCGGCCTGGCCGTCCGGCACGGCGTCCTCCCCCGGGCCGGGTTCCCGCGGCCCGGGCTGCTCCCGGCGGCCGCCGCCGTGGTGCTCTGGCACCTGCTGCTGGTCCCCTGGCACGCCGCCGTCCCCGACGCCCTCTGGTACGGCCCGTACAGCGCCTCTCAGCTGGTGCCCGCGCCGCTGTTCGCCGCCCTGCTGGCGGCCGCCGCCCGGCGCGACGCCGCCGGGACCGCGCCCCGGCTGCTGGCGGGCCGGACGGCCGTCCGGCTCGGCGAGTGGTCGTACGCCTGGTACCTGGTGCACGAGATCGGCATCCGCTGCTGGCTGGCCGTCCAGGGGCGCCCGGCGCCGGGGGCCGCGACGCTCGGCGTCTGGCTGCTGCTGGCCGGCGGCTCGCTGGCCGCCGCCGGTGTCCTCCACCGCTGGGTGGAGCGCCCCTGCGAGCGGCTGCTGCGCGGCGCCCCGCGCGGCCGGGACACGGCGGCGCCGCTGCCGCCCCGCGGGGTGCGGGTGGTGCGGCAGCGGCGCCGTGGTGCGACGGGGGATCAGCCCTCGGTGGAGCCGTCCAGGTTGACGTAGGCGTAGAAGACGCCCAGGTCGTAGCCGTCCTTGTCGGTGTCGAAGAGCACCTTGATGTCGGTGTCCCCGTTGCGCAGGAACGGCGAGATGTCCCAGCGGTTGGAGTCGTAGCCGAAGTTGTTGCGGTTGTACGGGGTGCGGATGAACTGGTCGGCCGGGGTCAGCTCCTCGATGGTGGAGTTGAACGCGTCGTTGGAGGCGTGGTTGAGGTCCGAGAAGAGTGCCTGCGGGCCGTTGGTGGACTTGATGGCGAGGGTGTCGCCGGTCCACTTGAGGTCGCCGTCGTAGACCACGAAGCCGAGCTTGCCGGCCACCGGACCGGAGGCGGGGGTCCGCAGCCCGGTGAGGTCGAACTCGCGCGGCGGGCTGTCCGGCAGCTCGACCCGGAAGCCGTCCCACAGGTGGACGTGCCGGTACGGCTTGCACTCGTTCTCGTACGCGACCACGATCGTCCAGCCGCCCCAGCTGTGCGGCTTCACCACCGAGTCCATGTTCGCGACGGTGTAGCTGCCGTTGCCGGCCTGCTTGACCAGGTCGGTGATGTCGGCGGAGGCCTGGTAGCTGCTCTCCACATCGGTGGTGATGTAGCCGATGGAGGGCTGGTCGTTGGCGATGTTGCGGTACTGGGCCTCGCCCGGGACCTTCAGGTACACCTCGTCGATCCGGTCCTCCGGCAGCACGACGTCGTCGATGCCGCGGGTGCCGCCCCAGTACAGCCGGGCGTACTTGACCTGGGAGCCGTCGATCAGGCCCAGGTCGGCGGAGCTGGCGGAGTAGATCGCGTCACCGAGCGGGCCGACCGAGCCCGGGTCGATGTTGATGTACTTCATCTCGTACTTGTTGTTGATCGGCCTGGTGCCGAGGCCCTTGCGGGCGTCCAGGCAGTTCGGCTGCTCCGGGTCGAGCGGCGCCTTGGTCTCGTCACAGGTCATCAGCGAGTTGCTGATCCTGGTGATGGAGCCGTGGAAGTCGCCCTCGAAGCGGGTGGTGAACGGCAGCTGGTTCTCGATGATCGTGGTGGCCCGGTGCTGCGCGCGCTGCGGGTGCTGCGCACCCGCTTCCGCACCGGTGGCCGTGCCCGAACCACGGGCGTCGGCGAGGGTCGGGGCGGCCAGCAGTTGGCCCGCGACGGCGGCGATGGCGGCGCCCGCGACGCAGGCCCGGCGGGCGAGCAGGCGGGCGGCTGCGGCACGGCTGACGGAGGAGTTCATGTGATCCTCTCAGGACGGAACGGACGAGCAGGCCCAATCGGACCACAACGTTCCGTCACGCGACCGTCACATAACGCCACTGTCGACCCGATGCGTCGTCAGATCCACTCCAGAGGACGGCCCGCTGTCCTCCGAGCGGGGGACGGCGGGCCGCTGCCGGTTTGGGCGGGTTTCACCCGCTTACAGCACCTGGAGGTTCTTCCGCAGTTCGAACGGCGTCACCTCGGAGCGGTACTCCTCCCACTCCTTGTGCTTGTTCCTCAGGAAGAAGTCGAAGACGTGCTCGCCGAGGGTCTCGGCGACGAGTTCGCTGCGCTGCATCAGGTCGATGGCCTCGCCCAGGTTCTGCGGCATCGGCTGGATGCCGAGGGCGCGGCGCTCGGAGTCGGACAGCGCCCACACGTCGTCGTCGGCGCCGGGCGGGAGTTCGTAGCCCTCCTCGATGCCCTTCAGGCCGGCCGCGAGGGTGACGGCGTAGGCGAGGTACGGGTTGCAGCCGGTGTCCAGGGAGCGGACCTCGATCCGGGTGGAGCCCTGCTTGCCCGGCTTGTACATCGGCACCCGGATCAGCGCCGAGCGGTTGTTGTGGCCCCAGCAGATGTAGGACGGCGCCTCGCCGCCGGCCCCCGCGGTGCGCTGGGAGCCGCCCCAGATCCGCTTGTAGGAGTTCACCCACTGGTTGGTGACGGCGGCGGTCTCGGCCGCGTGCTTCAGCAGGCCCGCGATGAAGGACCGGCCGACCTTGGACAGCTGGTACTCGGCGCCGGACTCGTGGAAGGCGTTGCGGTCGCCCTCGAACAGCGAGACGTGGGTGTGCATGCCGCTGCCGGGGTGCTCGGAGAAGGGCTTGGGCATGAAGCTCGCGTGCACGCCCTGCTCCAGCGCGACCTCCTTCATGACCAGCCGGAAGGTCATGATGTTGTCGGCGGTGGACAGCGCGTCGGCGTACCGCAGGTCGATCTCCTGCTGGCCGGGGGCGCCCTCGTGGTGCGAGAACTCCACCGAGATGCCCATCGACTCCAGCATGGTGATCGCCTGGCGGCGGAAGTCGTGGCCGACCCCGCGCGGGGTGTGGTCGAAGTAGCCGGACTGGTCGGCGGGGATCGGCGGGGTGCCGTCGCCGGGCAGGTTCTTCAGCAGGAAGAACTCGATCTCCGGGTGGGTGTAGAAGGTGAAGCCCTGCTCGGAGGCCTTCTCCAGGGTGCGCTTGAGCACGAACCTGGGGTCGGCGTAGGACGGCGAGCCGTCCGGCATCAGGATGTCGCAGAACATCCGGGCGGTGCCCGGGGTCTCCGAGCGCCACGGCAGGATCTGGAAGGTCGTCGGATCCGGCTTGGCGATCATGTCGGACTCGTACACCCGGGCGAAGCCCTCGATCGCCGAGCCGTCGAAACCGATGCCCTCCTCGAAGGCCTGTTCCAGCTCGGCCGGTGCCACCGCGACCGACTTCAGGAACCCGAGCACGTCGGTGAACCACAGCCGGACGAACCTGATGTCACGCTCTTCGAGCGTCCGAAGCACGAACTGCTGCTGCTTGCCCATGGGGACAGTCTCACCTCTGCTCTTTACGCTCGTGTTACGCCCCGGCGGTCTTGGAAAGACCTCGTAAAGCGACTGCCCCCCATTCTGGCCGATCCCCGCCCCGCCCGGCAGTGCCGACCCCCGGCGGCCGACCCCCGACGGCCGGGCCCGGCCCAGCACATCGCGTCAGTCGGACGATTAAAATCGGAGCATGCCCACTCTTCGTCTCGCCCTGTGCCAGATCGATCCCTGGGTCGGTGACCTCGCCCGCAACAGCGCCGAGGTGGTGCGCAGGACGGGGCAGGCCGCGGCGGCCGGCGCGCAGCTGGTCGCCTTCCCCGAGATGGCCCTCACCGGCTACCCGGTGGAGGACCTCGCCCTGCGCGGCTCCTTCGTCGAGGCCTCCCGCGGCGCGCTGGTCGAGCTGGCCGGCCGGCTGGCGGCGGACGGGCTGGGCGAGGTGCCGGTGGTGGTCGGCTACCTCGGCCGCTCCGAGCACCCCTCGCCGCGCCTCGACCGCCCGGCCGGCTCTCCGCAGAACTGCGCCGCGGTGCTCCACCGGGGCGAGGTGGCGACCCGCTTCGCCAAGCACCACCTGCCCAACTACGGCGTGTTCGACGAGTTCCGCTGGTTCGTCCCCGGCGACCAGCTGCCGGTGCTGCGGGTGCGCGGGGTGGACGTCGCGCTGGCCGTCTGCGAGGACATCTGGCAGGACGGCGGCCGGGTCACCGCCGCCCGGGAGGCCGGGGCCGGGCTGCTGCTGGTGGTCAACGGCTCCCCGTACGAGCGGAACAAGGACGACCTGCGGCTGGAGCTGGTGCGGCGCCGGGCGGCCGAGGCGGGCTGCGCCCTGGCGTACGTCAACATGGTCGGCGGCCAGGACGAGCTGGTCTTCGACGGCGACTCGGTCGTGGTCGGCGTGGACGGTGAAGTCCTCGCCCGCTCACCGCAGTTCGAGGAGCACCTGCTGGTGCTGGACCTCGACCTGCCGGCCGCCGCGGGCGACGACACCGACGGCCTGCTGCTGAGCGACGGGCTGCACCTGGTCCGCACCGAACTGGGCGGCGGACCGCCGGCCGCGCCCGCCGGGAGGCTCACCGCCGAGGTGGCGCCGCGGCTCTCGGACGAGGCCGAGATCTGGGCCGCGCTGGTCTCCGGCACCCGGGCGTACGTGACCAAGAACGGCTTCCGGTCCGTGCTGATCGGCCTCTCCGGCGGCATCGACTCGGCGCTGGTGGCCGCGATCGCGGTGGACGCGGTCGGCGCGGAGAACGTGCACTGCGTCTCGATGCCCAGCCGCTACTCCTCGCAGCACTCCAGGGACGACGCGGCCGAGCTGGCCCGCCGCACCGGGGTGCGCTTCAGGACCGTCTCCATCGCCCCGATGTTCGACGCGTACCTGGGTGCCACCGAGCTGACCGGCCTGGCCGAGGAGAACCTCCAGTCCCGGCTGCGCGGCACCCTGCTGATGGCGATCTCCAACCAGGAGGGGCACCTGGTGCTCGCGCCCGGCAACAAGAGCGAGCTGGCGGTCGGCTACTCGACCCTCTACGGCGACTCGGTGGGCGCGTACGCGCCGATCAAGGACGTCTACAAGTCGCTGGTCCTCCGGCTGGCCCGCTGGCGCGACGAGGAGGCCGTACGGCGCGGCGAGGTGCCGCCGATCCCGGAGAGCACCCTCACCAAGCCGCCGTCCGCCGAGCTGCGGCCGGACCAGGTGGACACCGACTCGCTGCCCGACTACGGGCTGCTGGACGCGGTGCTGGCCCGCTACGTCGAGGGCGACGAGGGCCGGGACGCGATCGTGGCGGCCGGCTTCGACCCGGCCGTGGTGGACCGGGTGGTCCGGCTGGTCGACACCGCCGAGTACAAGCGGCGCCAGTACCCGCCGGGTCCGAAGGTCTCGGCGAAGAACTTCGGCCGGGACCGCCGCCTGCCGATCACCAACCGCTGGCGGCGCGGGTAGCGCCGGCAGCGGTCAGTACCGGTAGGTGGCGGCCACCGGGAGGTGGTCGCTGCCGTCCCTGGACAGGGTGCGGGAGTCGACCGGGTCCAGCCCGCCCTTGCTCATGATCTGGTCGATCCTGGCCATCGGGAAGGCCGCCGGCCAGCTGAAGCCGAAGCCGTCGCCGGCGGCGCCCTGGGCCGAGCGCATCTGCGAGGTGACCGGCGCCAGGCTGCGGTCGTTCATGGTGCCGTTGAGGTCGCCGAGCAGCAGGACCTTCTTCAGCGGCTCGGCCTGGATCGCGTCGCCGAGCGCCTGGGCGCTGAGGTCCCGCTGGTTGACGGTGAAGCCGCCCTCGGCCTTCAGCCGCACCGAGGGCAGGTGCGCCACGTACACCGCGACCGGGCCCTGCGGGGTGGTGACCTCGGCCCGGAAGGCCCTGGTCCAGCCCATCTTCAGGTCCACCGGGGAGACGTCGCCGATCGGGTACTTCGACCAGAGCCCGACCGTGCCCTCCACGGTGTGGTACGGGTAGGCACCGGCGAGCCCGGTCTCGTACGAGCGCAGCTGCCGGCCGGCCAGCTCCTGGAGGGCGACGATCTGGGCGCCGGAGTCCACCAGGGTGCGGACGGTGCCGGGCACGTCGGTGTTGGCGGCGGCGACGTTGTGGCTGACCACCGTCCAGTCGCCCTTGCCGCCGCTCCGGTCGGCCAGCAGGCCGCCGAACAGGTTGGCCCAGAGCACCGCGGGCAGCAGCAGGGCGATCAGCGCGGTGGCGGAGCGGCGCAGCAGCGCGGGCACCAGCAGCACCGGGACGGCCATGCCCAGCCAGGGCAGGAAGGTCTCCAGCAGGCTGCCGAGGTTGCCGGCCCGGTTGGGCACCTCGGCGTGGAAGCCGAGCAGCGCGGCGGTGAGCACGGCCAGCACGGCGACCACCAGGCCGCGCCGCCAGGTGCTGCTGCCGCGGGCGTCCCTGCCCCAGTGGCGCAGGCCCAGGAAGCCGCCGCGGGGCGCCGCGGGGGCCGGGCCGTCGGAGCCGCCCCCGGGGGCCGCGATCCGCTCGGTCCTGTCCGCCTGCGCCATGCCGTGGCTCCCGTCGCTCGTGCCGCCGGTCCGCCGCGCGGCCCGTGGAAGGTGCGGGCACGTACCGGACCGGTGCCGGTTCGGTCGGTTGCCCGGCTCAGCCTATGCCGGGACAGACGTCGGGCCCGCTGAGCGGGTTCCGGCGCGGCCCGGTTTGGTGAGCCAGGACACGTCAGGACAGATCAGGACACGGTCACCGGGGCGCGATGCCCTCGAGCACGGTGTCGACCAGCCGGCGGGCCAGGTCCGGGTCCTCCAGGTCGGAGTCCTCCGTCAGGAGGCTGCGGTAGAGGACCGGGCCCATCAGCAGGTCGCCGAGCAGCTCCACGTCGAGGTCGTCCCTGATCACGCCCTCGGCCACGGCCTGGCGGATCAGCTGGAGCCCCATCGCCCGGCGCGGTCCGATCACCCGCTCCTGGTAGGCGGCGTGCAGCTCGGGCAGCGCCTGCACCTGACCGAGCGCGGCCCTGAGGACCCAGCGGGTACGCTTGGCCAGTCCGCGCCGGCGGATGTAGTCGACCATCGCGATCAGGCCCTCGCGGGCGCCCTCGCCGGCGGGCTCGGGCAGCGGCTCCTCCAGCCGGCTGACCACGTCGACCAGCAGGGCCTCCTTGTTGGGCCAGCGCCGGTAGATGGTGGCCTTGCCGACGCCGGCGGCGGTGGCGATGCCCTCGATGGTGAGTTCGGACAGCGTGGTGCCGTCGGCCAGCAGGTCCTCCACCGCGGTGACGATGGCCTGCTCGGCGGCCTCGCTGCGCGGCCGGCCTCGGCGTACGACGGCACAGGCCTGCTGCCCGGTGCCGGCGTCCGGGGTGTCGGTCCTCATCCCCGCTGTTCTCCCTCGCTGTCCCTGGGCGCGCGGGCGCCGTGCCGTCTCGGTTGGCGGTCCGCACGCGGGCGGGGGCCCGTCCTGCGGACCGAGGCCCCGCCGTCCCGGGCGCACCCGGGCGGCAGGGCCATTGTCGCTCAGCCGTCCCGCACCGCCGAGCCGTCGTCCGGCCCGGCCGCAGGTCAGGCCTCCGCGGTCGCGGTCTCCCGCTCCTGGCCGCGCTGCCCGGGGGCCTGGCCGGCCGGGCCCCCGGGGGCGGCGGAGCGGCCGGGCAGCAGGAACCAGGCGACGGCGGCACCGATCACCGAGACGCCCACCGACAGCGAGGCCACCACGTGCATCGCGTGGATGAAGGAGTCGTGCGCCGGGGTGATCAGCGCCTGGCCGCCGGGGATCCGGTCGGCGATGGCCAGGGTGGCCTCCAGCGACTCGCCGGCCTTGTCGCGCAGCCCCTCGGGCAGGTGGGTGAGGGTGTCGGACATCCCGTCGCGGTAGACGGTGGAGAGCACCGCGCCGAGCACGGCGACCCCGAGCGAGCCGCCGACCTGGCGGAAGGTGTTGTTGACGGCCGAGCCGGCGCCGGCCTTCTCACGGGGCAGCGAGGCCATGATCGCGACGGTGACCGGCGGCATGACGTGCGCCATGCCGGCGCCCATCACCAGGCCGAGCACGACCAGCACCCAGATCGGCGTGGTGGCGGTCAGCACGACGTAGCCGACGAAGCCGAGCGCGACCAGCAGCATGCCGCCGGCGGCGGTGGCGGCGACGCCGAGCCGGTCGACCACCAGCCGGGCCCGCGGCGCGAACACCAGCTGGGCGGCGGCCAGCGGGAGCATCAGCACGCCGGCCTGGAGGGCGCTGTAGCCGCGCACGCTCTGGATGTAGAAGACGCCGAAGAACGAGACGCCCATCAGCGCGAAGAAGATCACGCCGACCACCACCACGGAGGCGCTGAACACCCGGTTGCGGAACCAGGTGACGTCCAGCGCGGGGAACGCGGTGCGGCGCTCGAACCAGACGAAGGCGACCAGTGCGACCACGCCGACCAGGGTCGGCACCCAGGCCTCGGCCGCGGTGAAGTCGGCCAGCTCGCCGCCCTTGATGATGCCGAAGATCAGCGCGACCAGGCCGATGATCGACAGCAGCACGCCGACCGGGTCCAGCCGGCCCGGGCTGGGGTCCTTGGACTCGGGGACCAGGATCACCATCGCGATCACCGCGACGATCACGATCGGGACGTTGACCAGGAAGACCGAGCCCCACCAGAAGTGCTCGATCAGCAGGCCGCCGGTGATCGGGCCGATCGCGATGGCCAGGCCGACCGCGCCGGCCCAGATGCCTATCGCCTTGGGCTGCTCCTCGCGTTCGAAGACGTTCATGATGATCGCCAGCGTGGCGGGCATCGCGAGCGCGCCGCCGACGCCCATCAGGGCGCGGTAGCCGATGAGTTCACCGGGCGAGGCGGCCATCGCGGACAGCAGCGAGGCGATGCCGAAGACCACCATGCCGGCCAGCAGCGCGCGCTTGCGGCCGAACCGGTCGCCGAGCAGGCCCGAGGTGAACAGCAGCCCGGCGAAGACCAGGGTGTAGGAGTTGATCGACCACTCCAGGTCGCTCTGGGTGGCCCCGAGGCCCACCGGAGCGGGGGTCGCGATGGTCTTCATCGCGACGTTGAGGATCGAGTTGTCGAGGACGACGACGAGCAGGGCGAGCACCAGGGTGCCGAGGATCGCCCAGCGCCGGCGGTGGATGGCTTCCGGCACGCGAGGTGGCGCGGCTGCGGTGGTCATGGGTGTTCCCGTCCGTGGTGGTGTGGCACTGGCGGGCAATTCCGAGCCGCATGCGTCTCGTAACCCCCGGGCATCAGGGTAGCGGCCAATACGATACGAGACGACTCCGTTTCGTAAAGAGGAGGCAAATTCGGGGGCCTCCCGCGCACCCCGGCGCGGGCGCGCCGCGCACCCGGCGGGCCGCGGACCGCCACGGGACGCCGGCACCCCCCTTTGCGCCGGAGCCGGGGCGTGCAAGCATGGAGGGGATCCGGGGACGCCGTACGGCGCCACGAGACGACAACCCTTCAGGAGTCCGTTCGATGAACGCTTCTACGCCTTCGCCTGCCCAGAACCAGGCGTCGACCGCCACCCTCTACGGTGGGGTCACCAACCGCCGCGTCACCGTCCGCGACCTCGCCGCCGCCAAGCAGCGCGACGAGAAGTGGTCGATGCTGACCGCCTACGACGCCCTCACCGCGGGCGTGTTCGACGAGGCCGGCATCCCGGTGCTGCTGGTCGGCGACTCGGCGGGCAACTGCCACCTCGGCTACGAGACCACCGTCCCGGTGACCATGGATCAGATGGTGATGCTCTCCGCCGCCGTCGTCCGCGGCACCAAGCGGGCCATGATCGTCGCCGACCTGCCGTTCGGCTCGTACCAGGAGTCCCCCGCGCAGGCCATGCACAACGCGGCCCGGCTGATGAAGGAGGCCGGGGTCGGCGCGGTCAAGCTGGAGGGCGGGGAGCGCAGCGCCCGCTCGATCGAGCTGCTGGTCGAGGCCGGCGTCCCGGTGATGGCCCACATCGGCCTCACCCCCCAGTCCGTCCACGCCCTCGGCGGCTACCCGGTCCAGGGCCGCGGCGACGAGGCGGCGCACCAGCTGCTGCGCGACGCCAAGGCCGTCCAGCAGGCGGGCGCCTTCTCGGTGGTGCTGGAGGCCGTCCCGGCCGAGCTGGCCGCCCAGGTCACCGAGCAGCTGGCGATCCCGACCGTGGGCATCGGCGGCGGCCCCGGCACCGACGCCCAGGTGCTGGTCTGGACCGACATGGCCGGCATGACGGCCGGCCGGGTGCCCAAGTTCGTCAAGCAGTACGCCGACCTGCGGACCGTCCTCGGCGACGCCGCCAGGGCGTACGCCGAGGACGTCCGCACCGGCGCCTTCCCGGCGGCCGAGCACAGCTTCCGCTGACCGGACCGCCCGGCCCCGCTCCGCCCTCCGGAGCGGGGCCTTCCTCGCACCCGGGCCCGCTCCGGCACAACCCCGGGCCCGCCCCGGAGCCGGTGACAGCGGCGTGACAGCGGGCCGGCAGCGCGCCGCCCCGGGCGACAGGGAGCTGACAGCCGGGGCGGACAGCCTGGGGGCATGACACGCATCGAGACAGCCCCGAACGACCGGGGAACCACCTCCGGGAACGCCGTGGAGGTGCACGGCATCGTCAAGCACTACGGTGCCACCAAGGCCCTCGACGGGGTCGACCTCACCGTGCGGGAGGGCACCGTCCTCGGCGTGCTCGGCCCCAACGGCGCGGGCAAGACCACCCTGGTCCGGATCCTCTCCACCCTCGTCAGGCCGGACGCCGGCACCGCGTACGTCGGCGGCTACGACGTGCTGCGCCAGCCCCGGCAGCTGCGCCGCACGATCGGCCTCACCGGCCAGTACGCCTCCGTGGACGAGCTGCTCTCCGGGTACGAGAACCTCTACCTCATCGGCCGGCTGCTCGACCTCCCCCGCCGGGAGGCCAAGGCCAGGTCCGTCGAGCTGCTGGAGCGCTTCTCGCTCACCGAGGCCGCCGGGCGGATCGCCAAGACCTACTCCGGCGGCATGCGCCGGCGCCTCGACCTGGCCGCCAGCATGATCGGCCGCCCCCGGGTGCTCTACCTGGACGAGCCCACCACCGGCCTGGACCCGCGCACCCGCAACGAGGTCTGGGACGAGGTGCAGCGGATGGTCGCCGAGGGCACCACCGTCCTGCTGACCACCCAGTACATGGAGGAGGCGGAGCAGCTCGCGAACGAGCTGACCGTCATCGACCGCGGCAAGGTGATCGCCAACGGCCCGGTGGCCGCCCTCAGGGCCAGGGTCGGCGGCCAGACCCTCCAGGTCCGCCCGACCCACCCGGCCGAGCTGCCCGAGATGGCCCGCTGCCTGCACGAGAGCGGCATCGCCACCGCCACCGTCTCCACCGACACCGGCCTGCTCGCGGTGCCGATCACCGGCGAGGAGCAGCTGACCGCGGTGATCGGGGTGCTCGGCACCCGCGGCTTCGGCATCGCCGGCATCGACACCAAGGTGCCCAGCCTGGACGAGGTCTTCCTCGCCATCACCGGCAAGCCCGCGACCGCCGCGGCGCCCGCCCCCAGCCTCGCCAAGGAGCCCGTCGCATGACCACCGCCACGCTCGCCCCCGCCGTCCGGGCGGAGGACCCCCGGATCGGCCTGGCCGGCACCCTGCGCCACGTCGGCGCGCTGACCCGGCGCAACCTGATGCGGATCAAGGCCGACCCGGAGTCGATGTTCGACGCCGTGCTGATGCCGATCATCTTCACCGTGCTGTTCGTCTACGTCTTCGGCGGCGCGATGGCCGGCGACCAGGACACCTACAAGCAGTACCTGATCCCCGGCCTGCTCGGGCAGACCGGTCTCACCCTCGCGATGGCCGTCGGCACCGGCCTCAACAGCGACTTCCAGACCGGCGTGATGGACCGCTTCAGGACCCTGCCGATCGGCCGGGCCTCGGTGCTGCTGTCCAAGATCGTCGCCGAGACCCTCCGCGGGCTGCTCTCCTTCGCGATCCTGATCGGCTTCGCGATGTGCATCGGCTTCGAGGTGAGGACCGGCCCGCTGGAGGTGCTGGCCACGATCGGCCTGGCCCTGGTGTTCGGCATGTCGATCGTCTGGATCTCGATGCTGCTGGGCATGGCCCTGCGCAGCGCCCAGGCCGTCCAGGGCGTGGCCATGCTGGTCCTGATGCCGATGCAGTTCGGCAGCTCGATCTTCGCCCGGACCGACACCATGCCGGGCTGGCTTCAGTCCTTCACCAAGGTCAACCCGCTGTCGGCGCTGGCCGACGCCTCCCGCGCCCTGCTCAACGGCGAGGGCGCGGTGGCCCACCCGGTGATGATCGTGCTGATCTGGTCGGCCGCCGTCACCGCGGTCTTCGCCCCGCTGGCGGTGGCCCGCTTCCGCAAGCGGACCTGATCCCCCGGCCACCGTCGGCCCCGGTCAGGGGAAGGGCCGGCGGACAGGACGGCCGGACGCCCGGGACGGGCGCCGGCCACCGTACGGGCCCGGCCGGCCGGTGACCAGGGGACGGGCGCCGGCCGGCCGGGCCCCTGGGTGGCCGGGGACGCGGCTCGCGGGACTAGCCGATCAGCCGCTCCAGCAGTTCGTGGGTCTGCTCCTGGGTCATCCCGACCCCCCGCTCCCTGGCCTCCTCGAACGCGGCGTCGCCCATCAACTCCCGCAGCGCGGACTCCGAGCGCTCGCGCTCGAGCCGGTCCAGATAGCCGCCCTTCGGGCCGTTCAGCCCGCCGTGCGCACCGATCAGCACGGCCGCCACGCCGGCCCGCTCCAGGTCCCCGTCGCGCCGGGCGAAGCCGCACAGCGTCGCCGTCACCGCGGGCACCACCATGACCGTCATGTGCTCGGCGAAGCCGCTCGCGGCCGCCAGCGCCCGGAGCTGCCGCCGGCCCTCGCGCAGCAGGCGCAGTCCCTCGTCCGGGTCGCCGGACCTCGCCATGATCCAGCCCCGGGCGCTCATCAGCAGCCCGACCACCAGACTCGGCGCGAAACCGCCCACCCGGACGCTGTCCAGATCGTCCAGCTCGGCCAGCGCCCGCTCGAACTCGCCGCGCTGGGCGTGGATGCCGCAGAGCGTCAGGTGGCCGAACAACAGCGCGCCGTTGGTGGCCTGGTTGACGCCCGGACTCTCGATCGAGGCCACCGCCTCCCGGATGACCCGCTCGCCGCGGTCCATGTCCTGCTCCAGAAGGGCGGTGCCCAGGTGCACCAACAGGATCGGCACCTCCTGCGGCGCCCCCAGCTCCTCGGCCAGCTCGATCGCCCGCCCGTACGCCTCGGCGGCGGCCGCGGACTCGCCCCGGTTGGCCAGCGACTCTCCGTGCGCGGCCAGGGCCTGGGAGATCCCCCAGAGGTCGCCCGCCCGCTCGTACAGCTCCAGCGAGCGCTCGCCGTCCGCGATGCTCTGCTCCTCGCCGCTCGGCCAGTCGTTCAGCATCCTGGCCCTGACCTGGAGGACGAACGCCAGGTCGCTCAGCTCGCCGTGCCGCTCGCAGCCGCGCACCGCGTCGTCCAGCAGGTCCCTCATCTCCTCCAGCCGGCCGGCCAGGAAGGCCGCGAACACCCGCATCAGCGCCGGGAAGCGGTAGGACTGCGGCAGCTCCGGGGTGTAGGCCTCCATCAGCCGCTGGGCGAGCCCGACGGCCTCCGAGTCGCCGAAGACGTCCAGGTTGCCCTCGAACAGCCCGATCAGCCGGTACATCGCGAGCAGCCGGCGGGCCTCCTCCAGCACCCCGGCGGACAGCGGCGGCTCGTACGTGAGCACGTTGCGCTCCAGCGGCACCGGCCGCGGGGCGTCCGGGCCGAACGGGTCGGGGCCGAGCGCGGCGACCGCGTTGTACCAGGTGCGGGCCTCCATGCTGTAGCTGCGCAGCGACCAGTACCAGCTCATGCCGAGGGCGAGGAGCAGCGCCTGTTCCTCGTCCCGCCGGTCGATCGCCCGGCGCAGCGCGGCCCGGACGTTGTCCTGCTCGCGCTCCAGCACCGACAGCCAGTGCAGCTGGCGGGGGCCGTGGATCTGCCCGTCGGCGACGGCGATCATGGTGCGGAAGTGCGCCACGTGCCGGCCCTCGGTGGCGGTCCGCTCGGCGGCGGACTCGGCGAGGCGCTCGGTCGCGTACTCGTGGATGGTCTCCAGCATCCGGTAGCGCGGCAGGCTGGCCCCGTCCAGGTCGGCGACCAGCAGGGACTTGTCGGCCAGCGACAGCAGCAGGTCGGCGACCTCGCCGGGGGGCACCTCGACGCCGTCGGCGCAGACCGCCTCGGCGTCCTCCAGCTGCCAGCCGCCCGCGAACACCGAGAGCCGGCGCAGCACCGCCCGCTCCCGCTTGCCGAGCAGGTCCCAGCTCCAGTCGACCACCGCGCGCAGGGTCTGCTGGCGCGGCAGCAGGGTGCGGCTGCCCGCGGTGAGCAGCGAGAACCGGCTGTCCAGCCGGTCGGCTATCTGTCGGGCCGTCATCACCCGCAGCCGGGCGGCGGCCAGTTCGATGGCCAGCGGCAGCCCGTCGAGACGGCGGCAGATCTCGGCGCAGGACTCCGGGTCGCCCGCCGGGTCGAAACCGGGACGGGCGGCGGCGGCGCGGTCGGCGAACAGCCGCAGCGCGACCGGGTCGGGCAGCGGCTCGACCGGCAGCACCGTCTCGCCGGGCACGCCCAGCGGTTCGCGGCTGGTGGCGAGCACCGTCAGCCCCGGGCACTCGGCGAGCAGGACGTCGGCGAGGTCGGCGGCGGCCTGGATCAGGTGCTCGCAGTTGTCCAGGACGAGCAGCATCCGGCGGTGGCCGCAGTGCTCGACCAGCCGGCGCACCGGGTCCTCGGCCCGCTTCTCGATCACCTCGGCGACCATATTGGTGCCGTGCAGCACGATCTCGCGCAGGCCGAGTGCCGAGACCACGGCGGCGGGCACCGCGTCCGGGCTCTCCAACGGGGCGAGTTCGGCCACCCAGACGCCGTCCGGCCAGCTCCCCGCGGACTGCTCGGCGCGGGCGGCCACGGTCGACAGGCTGGTCTTGCCGGAGCCGCCGGGGCCGGTCAAGGTCACCAGCCGACGGCTCGTCAGCATCCCGCGCAGCGCGGCCAGATCGTCCTCCCGGCCGACGAAGCTGGTCAGCCGGCCGCGCAGGTTGCCGCCGGTTCGCGGCGGTTGCGGCGCGGGCGGCGCGGGCGGCTGCGGGGGCGGCCCGGGCTGCGGCGGGGGCGGCCCCGGCTGGGAGGACGGCGGCGGAGGCGGCCCGGCCGGCCCGAGCGGCCCGGAGCGGGCCGGCTGCGACGCCGGTTCCTGCCGGTCCGCCGGGGCGAGCAGCTCGGCGTACAGGGAGCGGAGTCCGCGGCCCGGGTCCACCCCGAGCTCCTCGGCCAGGGCGCGCCTGGCCCGCTCGTAGTGGCGCAGCGCCTCGGCCGTCCGGCCGCTCTCGTGCAGCGCCCGGATCATCAGCAGCTGCAACGGTTCGTCCAGCGGGTGCCGTTCGCACAGCTCGGCCAGCTCGGCGACCAGCTCGGCGGCCCGGCCGAGGGCGAGGTCGGCGGTGATCCGGTGGCGGCGGGCCTCCTCGCGCTGGGCCTCCAGCCGGGTGGCCGGGCCGGTGCGGTCCGGCAGGTCGGCCAGGGCCGGGCCGCGCCACAGCGCCAGGGCGGCGCGCAGCCTCTCGGCCGCGAGCGCGTGGTCCCCGGCGTCCAGGGCGCGGCGGCCCTCGCCGGTCAGCCGCTGGAAGTCGGCGACGTCGGTGGCCGGGCCGGTCAGCCAGTACCCGGCCGGGCCGGAGCCGACCTCGTCCCGGCCGATGGTGCGGCGCAGCCGGCCGACCAGGGTCTGGAGCGCGGCGGAGGAGTCCTGCGGCGGCTCGGTGTCCCACACCTCGTCCACCAGCAGGTCGGCCGGGACCGGCCTGCCCTGTCTCAGGGCCAGGGCGGTGAGCAGGGCCCGCAGCCGGGCACCGCCGACCGGTACCGCGGTGCCGTCGTCGTGGTGGGCCGTCGTCGTCCCGAGGATGCCGTAGTGCACCGGACCATTCTGGTCGATCCGCGGAGCGGGGGCCGCACAATTGTGCTGCCGCCCTCCCGGCCCCGGCGCGTAGGGTGGAACGCCACCGCCCGGCCGGACGTTCACCCGGAGCGGCTTGTCCGGTCACCGGCCCGCCCGGCATGATCGGTCCCGTCCCGCGTCCGCCCCTCCCCCCGCCCCGGAGCACCCACACCATGACCTTCGCCGCCACGCCGAGCTCCCGCAGCGAGGACCGCCGGATCAGCCCGGTGTTCTGGGTGCTGCTCGCCGTCCTCGGCACGTCCGGCTGGGCGGTGTACTCCGGCTACGGCAACATGCGGTTCGGGATCTTCCTGTTCGTGATCGCGGGCTGGATGGTCTCGCTCTGCCTGCACGAGTACGCCCACGCGCGCACCGCGCTGCACGGCGGCGACATCAGCGTCGGCGCCAAGGGCTACCTCACGCTCAACCCGATGAAGTACGCCAACGTGCTGCTCAGCTTCGTGCTGCCGATCGTCTTCATGATCCTCGGCGGCATCGGCCTGCCCGGCGGCTCGGTCTGGATCGAACGGCACCGGATCCAGGGCCGGCTCAAGCACAGCCTGATCTCGGCCGCCGGGCCGCTGGTGAACCTGGTCGCCGCCGTGCTGATCCTGGTCCCGGTCGGCGCGGGCTGGCTGGACGATCCCAAGGTGAACACGGTCTGGCAGGGCTACGAGCTCCAGGTCTCGCCGCTCGCCCTGGCCCTGGGCTTCCTCGGCATGCTCCAGCTGAGCGCGACCCTGCTGAACCTGCTGCCGGTGCCGGGCCTGGACGGCTACGGGATCATCGAGCCCTGGCTGTCGTACAGGACCCGGCGGGCGGTCGAGCCCTTCGCTCCGTACGGGATGCTCGCGGTGTTCGCGCTGCTCTGGCAGCCCGCGGTGAACCAGTGGTTCTTCGAGGCCGTGTACGGCGCGATGGAGCTGCTGGGCGTCGACCGGGTGTACGCCCAGATCGGCCGCGAGCTGTTCAGCTTCTGGCGGGGCTAGGACTGCTCGGCGGCCGCCGCGGCCGCGGCGATCTTCTCCCGGCGGCGGTTCATCCACAGCACGTTGCTGGCCACACCGGCCAGCGGCAGCCAGATCAGGCCCAGCCAGAGGCCCTGGGTGAGCGAGAAGACGGCGGCGACCAGCGCCAGGGCGACGACGATCAGGGCGAGCAGGGACGTGCGAGGCATGGCGGCGGACTCCTGGGAGCGGGTGCGGACGGCCGGGTTGCGGCCGACCCCCATTGTCGCCGACCTCACCTCCGGAGCGGGGCCAGGGGTGAGGTCGACACGGCGGGCGTTGCCGGGAGCGTTGCCGGGACGTCCGCTCAGACGTCGGTGATCCGCAGGCCCGCGTGGGCCTTGTAGCGGCGGTTGACCGAGATCAGGTTGGCCACCAGCGCCTCCACCTGGTGGGCGTTGCGCAGCCGGCCCGCGAAGATGCCGCGCATCCCGGGGATGCGGCCGGCCAGGCCCCGGACGACGTCGGTGGCCTCCCGGTCGTCGCCGAGCACCATGACGTCGGTGTCGATGGTCTCCACCGACTCGTCCTGGAGCAGCACCGCCGAGAGGTGGTGGAAGGCGGCGGTGACCCGGGAGTCCGGCAGCAGGGCGGCGGCCTGCTGGGCGGCGCTGCCCTCCTCCGGCTTCAGCGCGTACGCGCCCTGCTTGTCGAAGCCGAGCGGGTTGACGCAGTCGACGACGATCTTGCCGGCGAGTTCCCCGCGCAGCGCGGTCAGGGTGGCGGCGTGGCCGTCCCACGGGACCGCGATGATCACCACGTCGCTCTCCCGGGCGACGGTGGCGTTGTCGGCGCCGCGCACGCCGAGGCCCAGCTCGGCCGCCGAGGCCTCGGCCCTCGCGGCGTCGCGGGAGCCGATGATCACCTGCTGGCCGGCCTTGGCCAGCCGCAGGGCCAGGCCGCGCCCCTGGTCGCCGGTGCCGCCGAGGACACCGACCACCAACTGCGAGACGTCCGGGGCCTCGTGGGCCGGGTTTGTCGCTGAATCGAGGGAAGTCATGGGCCGATCTTGCCAAATCCCCGGCCTCCCGGGACATCCTGGCCCGCATGGACGCGGTGAGAGTTTCGGCACTCCGGGAACGGCTGACGGGCACGGGCTGGCTGGAGGCGGTCGGCGGCTTCGCCGGATCGCTGCGCCGTTCGGTGGAGCGGCGCGGGGCGAGCGGGCTGCTGCTGGTCGGCACCGAGGGGTACGAACCCTGGCACCTGGCCGCCCACCTGGACGACGAGGCCGCCTGGTCGGACGTCCCGCGGCTGGCGCCCACCCTGGTGCGGCACCGGCCGCCGGCCGACGCCCCGGCCCACCTGACCCACGACCTGCGGCGGCTCACCGAGGCCGGACGCGGCGCCACCGTGCTGGTGGTGGCGCCGGAGGCGGCCGGCGCGCAGCTGCTGGAGCGGGTGCGGGACGCCCGGCGGCACGGCGCGACCGTGCTCGCGCTGGACGGGGGCGCCCCCGACGGGACCGGCGGTCCCGGCGACCTGCACGACCTCGCGCACGAACGGCTGACCGTCGGCACCGCCGCCGAGGAGCCCTTCGACCTCGCCCAGCACCTGGTCAGCGCGGCCGCCGGGCAGTGGGCAGGCCACCGCTCCGTCCGGGACCGGCTCGCCGGGCTCGCCGGGCGGCTGGCCTCGATGCCCGCGATCAGCCGCTGGTAGCCGGGCCGGCCCCCGTTCACCACGGGCCGGTTCGCCGGCCGCCCGAAAACCCTTTGCGGGAACGGCGATCGACGTCCGAGGATAACGGTTCGTGACCGATGAACCCCCGCATCCCCCCGTGCCCGGGCGCACCCGGACGCTGCTGCGCTCACTGACCCCTGACCTCTCCCCCTGGCGTGCCTCGCGGGACTTCCGCTACCTGTGGACCTCCGGCTGCGTCACCAGCTTCGGCAGCTTCCTGACCCTCGTCGCCGTGCCGATGCAGATCAAGGAACTCACCGGCTCCTCCTTCGCGGTCGGCCTGATCGGCGCCGTCGAGCTCGTCCCGCTGGTCGTCTTCGGCCTCTGGGGCGGCGCCCTCGCCGACGCCGTGGACCGCAGGAAGCTGGTGCTGCGCGCCGAGGCGGCGCTCGGCCTGCTGGCCGGACTGCTGCTGCTCAACGCCCTGTTGCCGCACCCGCTGCTCTGGCCGATCTACCTGGTCGCCGCGCTGGTCGCGGCCGCCGACGGCCTCCAGCGCCCGGCACTGGACTCGCTCACCCCGCGGCTCGTCCCGCACCAGCACCTGACCGCCGCGTTCGCCCTCAAGTCGCTGTACCACAACGCCGCTTCGGTGGCCGGCCCGGCGCTGGCCGGCGTCGTGGTGGCCTTCGCCGGGGTACAGACCGCGTACGCGCTGGACATCCTCACCTTCGGCCTCTCGCTGCTGCTGCTCGTCCGGATCAAGGCGGTGCCGCCGCCCACCGGCGCCGAACGGCCGTCGGTCCGGGCGGTGCTCACCGGCGTCCGCTACGCGTGGAGCCGCAAGGACCTGCTCGGCACCTACGCGATCGACATCTGCGCCATGCTGTTCGCCTACCCGGTGGCCGTCTTCCCCTTCCTGGCCTCGGAGTTGGGCGCGGACTGGGCGCTCGGCCCGATGTACGCGGCGTCCGCCCTGGGCGCCCTGCTGGTCGGCGTGACCAGCGGCTGGACCTCCCGCGTCCACCGGCACGGCCGGCTGCTGCTGGCCGCCGCCGTCGGCTGGGGCGCGGCGATGGCGCTCGCCGGACTGTCCGGGCACATCTGGCTGGTGCTGCTCGGCCTGGCGCTGGCCGGCGGCGCGGACGAGATCAGCGGGCTCGCCCGCTCGACCATGTGGAACCAGTCCATCCCGGACGCGGTGCGCGGCCGGATGGCGGGTGTCGAACTGCTCAGCTTCTCCGTCGGCCCGCAGCTCGGCCAGGTCAGGGCCGGCACCATGGCCGGACTGGTCGGCGTGCGCGCCTCGGTGTGGGCCGGCGGCCTCGCCTGCGTGGTCGCGGTGCTCGCGGTCGCCGCCGCCCTGCCGAAGCTGCTCTCCTACGACGACCGCACCGACCCGCACGCCGCCGCCGTCCGCGCCGAGCACGAACGCACCGCCCGGGAGGCCGCCGCCGCGGTGTGACAGACTCCCGCCCATGGCGGTGGGGGGTTGGCAGAAGTGGGCGGGCCTGGTGCTCGTCCTGACCGTGCTGGCGGGCATCGTGGTCGGCTGGCTGTTCTGGCCGGAGGGCCGGACGGCGCGGCCGGCCACCCGGGCGGACCGTACGGCCGGCGGACCGCCGCCGGACCTGCGGGCGCTCGCCGACTCCCCCGAGGTGGTCGCCGCCGACCGGGCGCTCGGCGCTGAGATCGACCGCCGGCTCGCCTCGCTCCTCCCCGCGCTCTCCGGCGCCGAGGTGATCGGCGAGGGCCTCCGGGACGGCTGCGCCGTCGGGCCGAGCTGGTCCGACGGCTTCGGCACCCGCCGGCCGGCCGCGGAGTGCCGCCGACAGGTGGTCAGGTACCTGGCGGTGGCGGGCGATCCGCAGCAGATCCGGTCCCGGTGGGAGCCCGCGCTGACCGCCCAGGGCGCCAGGGCGGCCGACACCAACGCCTCGCCCCGGCCGGGCGAGGTGCTCTGGTACGGCTTCCCCCGGAACGACAGCGCGGACCTGCTCGGGGTGCGTCTGGGCTTCGACGAGCGCAGGGGCCCCGAGGTCCCGGCCACCCCCGGCCTGAACGTCCCCCGGCCGCGGTCCCCCGACGACGGCGTGACGGCCTGGGCGGACCGGGGATCCCGCCCACCGGGGCCGCAGGACCAGGCGGCCGCCCAGGCCTTCGCGAGCGGGCGGCGCCTCGTCGTGCTGGATGTCTCGGAGACCTACTTCACCGGCCCCGAGCCGCGCTGACCACCGGCTCTCGCCCCCGGCCGCTACTCGGTGCCGTCCGTCGGCCGGCCGTCCTCGGGCCGGTCGTTCCAGTGCGGGTCGTTGCGCCACTCCCGGTTGCGCTCGTCCGCGATCCGCAGCGCCTGGGCGGCCTCTTCCCGGCTGGCGTACGGCCCCAGGCGGTCCTTCGCCGGGCACTCCGGCCCCTCCTCGACCTTCTGGTGCTTGATGCAGTAGAACCACTCGCCGGGCTTGCCGGTCGGCTTGCGGTTGAATCCGAGGGGCATGGCACTCTCCCGTTCGAAGGATGGGTCGGTACCGATCATTCCCCGCAGCGGGCCCGGCCGCACACCGCCCGGGTCCGGCCACGCCCTAGACTCGCGGCATGGCTCTCGTACCCGGCATCCAGTCCCCCACCCGCAAGGTCCCGGCGAACATCGCGCGCCCCGAGTACGTCGGCAAGCCCGCGCCGACGCCGTACGCCGGGCCCGAGGTGCAGACCGCCGAGACGGTCGAGAAGATGCGGATCGCCGGCGGGATCGCCGCCCGGGCGATGGAGGAGGCGGCGAAGCTGATCGCCCCCGGCGTCACCACCGACGCGCTGGACGCCGTCGCCCACGCGTACATGTGCGACCACGGCGCCTACCCGTCCGATCTCGGCTACCGGGGCTTCCCCAAGTCCGTCTGCACCTCGATCAACGAGGTGATCTGCCACGGCATCCCGGACTCGACCGTGCTCCAGGACGGCGACATCGTCAACATCGACGCCACCGCGTACATCCACGGGGTGCACGGCGACCTCAACGCCACCTACCTGGTCGGCGACGTGGACGAGGAGTCCCGGCTGCTGGTCGAGCGCACCAGGGAGTCCCTCGCCCGGGCGATCAAGGCGGTCAAGCCCGGCCGGCAGATCAACGTCATCGGGCGGGTCATCGAGTCCTACGCCAAGCGCTTCGGCTACGGCGTGGTACGGGACTTCACCGGGCACGGCATCAACACGTCGTTCCACTCCGGCCTGATCATCCCGCACTACGACAGCGAGCGGGCCACCGAGGTGATCAAGCCGGGCATGACCTTCACCATCGAGCCGATGCTGACCCTGGGCACCTACGACTACGAGGTCTGGGCGGACGGCTGGACGGTCGTCACCAAGGACCGCAAGCGCACCGCCCAGTTCGAGCACACCCTGGTGGTCACGGCGGACGGCGCGGAGATCCTCACCCTGCCGTGACGGCGTGCCGGCGCTCGACCGCGGCACCGCCCCGCCCGGGCGCCCTAGCCGATCAGCCACTGCTCCTCGGCGACGGCGCCCACCTCGGTGCAGGCGTCGGTGAGTACGTCCAGGACGCGCAGCGGGTCCGGCAGCGGCTGCTCGGGCCCGCGCAGCCACCGCACCTGGGAGCCGTCCGGCAGCGCGGCCGGCGGCAGCAGGGTGTACGAGCCGCGGCAGTGCCAGCGCAGGCCCGGGTGCTCGGACATGGTGTCCGGGGTGGAGTCGAGCGCGCTCGGCCACCACTCGTCCTCGTCCTGCGGGGTGCCGCGGGTGGCGGTGAAGAACAGGTAGCGGTCCTCGCCGACGGCGGCGACCGGGCCCTCGACGCCGAGCGCGGTCAGCCGCTCCAGCGCCAGCCGGCCGGCCTCCACCGGGACGTCCAGCACGTCGTGCACCCGGCCGGTGGCGGTGACGAAGTTGGCCTGCGGGTCGCGGGCGAGCCAGCGGGAGAGCTGCTCCGGGTCCGTGGTGGCCTGGGTCTGCCAGGCGAAGGAGACCGGGTGCTGGGCTGGGGCGGGACACGCCACCCGGTCACAGGAACACCGGTAGCCGGCCGGATGCGCGGCGGGCGCGAGCGGGAATCCGGCGCGCACCGCGCCGAGCAGCTGATCGAGTCCGGCCGGGCCGTCCGCGCCCCCCGCCCGCTGACGATCACGCTTCTGCCACCAGGTCGTCCACCTGCCGCCGGCTTCCATCGGGCCCCTTCCGCGCAACTGCCGTGCCTGGTGCGACACAGCGTTCGACGTACCACTCGGACGCAACGCACGGCGCCCCCGGCTGCTTCCCGGGGTGTTCGGGCCTGACGTCCGCGCCCTGCCGGCCGCGGCCCGGGGTCACCGGACGGCCGACGCCGGGGTCACGGTACGCAGTCGCGGCAGCACGCTGTCCGCGCCAAACCGGCCGGAGGGAGCGCGGATTCGCGCCTCGCCCGGCCCGTACGGGGCCCGCTGACCCGGGGTGGACCCCGAGGGCGTAACAGGAAGGATAAGGGTGCGGAGGCCTTCCGGATGACCGGGGGCGGTGCCTCTCCGGTCACACTCGCGGTGCCGCCGACGGGCGCACCCCGGGCACGCTCCGGGCACGCCGCCCGCACGCGACGCCCCGCCCGCCCTCCCGCCCGGGAGTTGCCGGTCACCCCCGGACTCCCCCCGCGGCCCCGCGTCCAGGGCCGATCCCGGGTCACCCCGTGGAGGTGAGACCCTGGGGGGATGAAGAGCGCGGACACCGCATTCGTCGGCGGCCCCCTGGACGGGCGGATCCTCCCCGTCCCGCTGGGGCCGATGCTCGGCGTGCCCAAGAAGTACAAGGTGCCGGTCCCCGCGCACGGCGAGGTCCCCGCGCGCACACTGGTGTACGTCCGGAGCAAGCAGGTTCGGGGCCTGAGCTGGTTCTGGCGCTACGAGTACGACGAGGCGGCCTCCGGCTGACGGCCGTCTCCTTCCCCGCAGGCTCCCCCGGGAGGTCGGCATGGCGAGGACGGTACGGCACCCGAGGAACCGCTCCCACGCGGTCGAGCACCACAACCGGCAGGTCGCCGGCGTCACCGGGGTGCTGCTCCTGGCGGTGTGCCTCTACAGCGTGATCATCGAGCCGAACGCCTGGCTCTGGTTCGGCTGGGCGGTGCTGCTGCTAGTGTGCGCGGCCCTGTTCGTGGTCCGGCCGTGAGGCCTTCTCCCCGGCCGCCCGGGCAGCGGCACCGCCCCGCCCCGAGGCCGGTCAGTCGTCCTCGGCGAGGATGAGGTACAGCTTCTTGCGGGCCTCGGTCAGCACCGTCAGGCCCTTGGTGCGCTGCGCCTCGGTGCCGGTGGCCATGACCTGGCGGATCGCCTGGTCGACGGCGGCGAGCGCCTGGCCGACCTCCTGGACGGCCTCCCAGTCGACCTCCCGGCCGGCCTCGGCCCACGGTTCGTCCGGCCCGGCGTCGGCCTCGGCCCGGCCGGCCTCGGTGAGCGAGACCAGCCGCTTGCCGCCGACCTCCTCCGCGGTGATCAGGCCCTCCTCCTCCAGCAGCTGGAGGTTGGGGTAGATCGACCCCGGGCTGGGCCGCCAGGCCCCGCCGGTCCGCTCGGCGATCTCGGCGATCATCTCGTAGCCGTGCATCGGCCGCTCCTTGAGCAGCGCCAGCAGCGAGGCCCTGACGTCACCGCGCCTGGCCCGGCCACCGCGCCGCCCGTGCGGACCGCCGCGCCGCCCGCCGTGCCCGCCGAAGCCGTGCCCGTACGGGCCGCCCATCGGCCGGCCGGGGCCGCCACCGCCGAACGGCGGACCGAACCCGCCGAACGCCTCCCGGCCCTCGGCGCCCTCTCCGGGCATCCCCCGGAACTCCGGGCCCTGGCCACGGCGGAACCCGCCGCCCACCGGGCCCTCCCAACGGAACCGCATTCCCTGACGTTCCGAGCGCATCGCGCCCACCTCCTCGGATCCCTGAGGTTCAACGAGGCAGTCGAGTTACTGTCTCGATAGTTCGACGATATATCGGCGACTGTCGCTCGTCAACGGATTCCGACACGCCCGCGAAGCACCCCGCATCCCCCGTCCAGCCGCTACGGTGGCGGGCATGGCCGCAGAACGAGACCTTGCGACGCTGCTGCGCGGGATGAGCCCGCGGCTCGACCCGGGGCGGTACGTCTACTGCACGCTCCCCACGCGGGTGCCCGCCGGCATGCGGCCGGTGGTGACCGTCGCCGAGCCCGAGGGGATGACGGTGGTGGTCGCCCAGGAGGAGGCGGACGCGCTCGGGCTGCGCTACGAGTACGTGGCGGCCTGGATCACCCTGCGGATCCACTCGGCGCTGGAGGCCGTCGGACTGACCGCCGCCGTGTCCGGCCGGCTCGCCGAGGAGGGCATCAGCTGCAACGTGGTGGCCGGCTTCCACCACGACCACCTGTTCGTCGCCGCCGACGACGCCGACCGCGCCGTCCGGGCCCTGGAGGACCTCGCCGCCCGCTCCGTCTGACGACGCCGCCGAGTGGCCGTCTCCCCGGCAGGCTCCAAGACTGGGAGTGACCGCGCGGCCGCTCCCGGCCGCCGCCCCCACCGGAAGGAGACGGCCGTCATGGCCATCTGCGTCACCTGCGGCAACGACTACTGGCTGGCCTTCGAGATCAGGACGGTCACCGGCGACACCTACACCTTCGACAGCTTCGAGTGCGCGATGGAGAAGCTCGCCCCGCGCTGCGAACAGTGCGACGTCCGCATCGTCGGCCACGGCGTCGAGGTGGCGGGCATGTTCTTCTGCTGCGCCAACTGCGCCCGCGTCAACGGCGGCCTCGGCGACCAGATCCGCGACGCCGTCGGCGCGCGCCCCGCCTGACGGGGCCGCGCGCCGGGCAGCGGGGAGGAAGGGGCGGAAGGGCCGGCCCGTCCGCCGGGGCCCGGGCGCCTCCGGGGCGCCCGGGAAGGCGGACGCGGAGTACGCCGCGCCGGGCCCCCGGCACGCTGTCGCGGCCGGGGGCCCTGTCCGTGTTCTCTGCCGCGGCCGTCAGGTCAGCTGCGCGGGACCTCCGGCCGCCTCACCGTCGATGAGTCCGGCCCGGGCCGCGACGACCCCGGCCTGGAACCGGCTGGAGACGCCCAGGCTGTCCATGATTCCGGCGACGTGGCGGCGGAAGGTCCGTGACCCGATGCCGACCCGGCGGGCCACGACGTCGTCCTTCAGGCCCTGCGCGAGCAGGCTCATGATCCCCGCGCTGAGGTCGGGCAGCGTCTCCCCGTAGGACACGACGTCGGCGTCGAAGTCCATGCCGGACTGCCAGGCGAACTCGTACATGCGGTGCAGCAGGCCGATGACCATCGGCTCGTAGACGACGATGGTGCTGGGGATCTCCCCGTCCTCCGCCTGGTGCGTCACGTAGGCCACGTCGTCGCCCACGAGGACGAGGTCGTCGAAGATCTGGTTGGTGGTACGGACCTGGGCGCCGGAATCGAGCACCTGGCGGAGCCGGGTCCTCGACAGCGCCTTGGCCCGGGCCGAGTGCGGGGTGACCAGCCGGAACGGCACCCGGTGCGCCATCCTCGCCAGCTCGCACGGCTGGAAGGCGAGCCGCGGTTCGGCGTCGAACAGCTGCATGGCCAGGACTTCCGACGTGCAGTGCTGGAGGGAGTCCGTCAGGTGGATCCGCACCTGCTGCGGATCGAGCAGCGTCACGACCTTGTCGTTGCGCTGGCGCGAGGTCTTCAGGGTGCTGAAGATGCCCGAGATCGTGTGCAGGCGTTCGTGGATGCCGGCGAGCTCCTGGCGCTTCTCGTTGACCGCCTGCTGTAGGGGGATGACCAGTTCGTTCTGCGCGGCCTCCGGGCAGATCGCCCTGAAGCTCTCGAACGTCGGGGAGTACCACAGGAGTTTCAGCTCGCACAGCAGGTCGACGGCCCGCCTGACGTCGGCCATCGGGACGTGCAGCGCGGCCGATATCCGGGCGAGCGTGGCCGACTGCTGGGCCAGGGTGAACTCGTAGACGTGGACGATGAGTTCGTCGTCCACATCCGGCTGGATGCTCTCCAGCCGGTGCCGGAGCCGTGCGGCGGTGTCCGGCGCCTCCCCCGCGAAGGCGTCGATGGCGGAGGTTTCCTGTCTCATGTCCGACGCCGCCCCCGCGAAGGCGTCGATGGCGGCGGCTTCCTGCCTCATGTCCGACGCCGTAGGGACGTGCCGGCGGGACCGCTCGGCGCGGTACACCCGGGGGAGCACACACCGTGCGGGTGGATCGGGTTTGCCTCGACGTTGCTCATCAGAGGTGTGACGCCTTTCTGTGGAGATACCCAGGGACGGGCGACGGCGGGTGCCTTCGGCCACCTGAGGGTGGAGGCCGGCCCGGCTCCCGGACAGTGCCCTCCTGCGAACGGCACTTCCGGAGATCAGTGCGATGGCAGGCCCGGCCGGTGCGGCCGCCGGGCCTTCGGTACAGCGGGTCGCCGTCCCCCCGCCGGGCGGGCGGCCACGGGCGGGGGGACGGCGTCGGGACAGGGGTCAGTCGACGCTCTGCGTCTGCCGTTCCGGCTGCGGGGCGACCACGTCCGCGGGCTTGGACTTCACCAGCCACAGGCCGGTGCCGACGGCGGTGAGCAGACAGACGGCCCCGGCGGTGAGGAAGGCGCTGTCCAGGCCCGCCTCGAAGGACGCGCCGCCGGACTGCCTGCCGGTGACGATGGCACCGAGCACCGCCACGCCGAGCACGGCACCGATCTGCCGTGAGGTGCTGCTGATGCCCGATGCGAGACCACCCTCCTGCGGGTTGACCGACTGGATGGCCGCACCGGTCAGCGGCGACATCGTCAGGGCGAAGCCCGCGCCGATGATCGCCAGGCGCCACCAGACGTTGACATACCCGGTGTCCGCGTGGACGAAGCCCAGGGTCAGCAGCCCCAGCCCGGCCAGCACCAGACCGCTGGTGACCACGACCCGGAAGCCGTACTTGGCCGCCAGCCGGCCCGCGTACGGGCTGACGATCGCCATGCCGAGCGAGGTGGGCAGGGTCTCCAGGCCGGCCACCAGGACGGAGGCGCCCTGCACGGTGACGAAGAACTGCGAGAAGAAGAAGACCGAGCCCATGAGCGCGAAACCGACCATGACCATGGCCGAGTTGGACACCGTGAACAACGGGTTCCGGAACAGCCGCAGCGGCATCATCGGCGCCGACTTGCGTCCTTCGACCACGAGGAACGCGACGATGAGCACGACCGCGGCGACGAAGCTGCCCAGGATGGTCCCCGAGGTCCAGCCCTGGGAGCCGCCCTCGATCAGCCCGTAGGTCAGCGCCCCGACGCCCAGGATGGAGAGGACCGTTCCGGGGACGTCGATGGCCGCGGCGTTGTCGTTGCGGGACTCGCGCAGGCGGGGCAGGGCCACCAGCAGCAGCACCACGCCGATGGGCACGTTGACCAGGAAGATGGAACGCCAGTCGAAGGCGTTCACCAGGATGCCGCCGGCCAGCGGTCCGGCCGCCAGGCCGATTCCGCTGATGCCGGCCCACAGGCCGATCGCCTTGACCCGCTCCTGCGGAACGGGATAGGCGGCGGCGATCAGGGCCAGCGAACCCGGGCTCAGGGCCGCGGCTCCGATGCCCTGCAGCACACGCCCGGCGATCAGCCAGTCGAGCGAGGGGGCGAGGGCGCACACCACGGACGCGAGGGTGAACACGACCACGCCGGACAGGTAGATCCGCTTGCGGCCGAAACGGTCGGCGAAGACGCCGCCGGACAGCAACAGCATCGCGACCAGCAGGACGTACGCGTCCACGATCCACTGCAGTCCGGACAGGTCGGTGTGCAGTCGATTCTGCATGTCGGGGAGCGCCGCACCCACGATAGTACTGTCGAGCAGCACCATGAACTGCCCCACGCAGGCCATGGCGAGCACGACCGATCGGTTTGATCGAGCTTCTACGGACACAGCAAACCCCTTCGGGCACTTCCGAGTTCGGTGGATCCCGCGGTGAGCGGGAGCTGAGGTTCCAGCTGCACGGCAGGCGTGCGGTTCCCGCCGGACGCCCGCGGGAAGCGGGCAGCCCGACGAGACCCGTGCCGAGGCGGTGTCCGCCTCGCCGTGAGCGTGGAAATCGGGGAGGCGGTTCCTGAGCCCGCCGCGGACGCCTACGTGCCGGACATCGCCATTTCCCTGAGCGGAGTGGACTCCCGGTGCGGCGACAGCAGTTCGCCCACCAGCCGGGCCAGACGGGAAGCCTGCCCCGGGTTCAGCCGGGGGTCGCAGGCACTGCGGTAGTCGGTGGCGAGGTAGGCGTCGTCGATGTCCGTCGCGACGCACTCACTGACGTCCTCGCCGCTCACCTCCAGGTGGATCCCACCCGGGGTGACTCCCGTGTCGTTGCAGGCACCGAAGAAGGCGCGGGTCTCCGCCTCGACGGTGGTGACCACACGTGTCTTCACCCCTGCCGGGCTGACGACCGTGTTGCCGTGCATCGGGTCGCAGATGACCCGGTCCGTCCAGCCCTCCGCCGTGATCCGGCTCAGCATGGCGTAGAGGAGGTCGTACGCCCGGCGGTGGCCCATCCGGAAGATGAAGGCCAGCCGGCCGGGAACGTTGTCCGGATTGAGCACGGCGTGCAGGCCCGTCAGGACCGTCGGGGTGGCGGTCGGCCCGATCTTCACCGCGATCGGATTGGCGATGCCGGCGGCGAAGTCGATGTGGGGTCCGGTCAGCGACCGGGTGCGCTCGCCGATCCAGAGCAGGTGGGCCGAGTGGTCGTAGAAGCGGCCCTCGGCCGTGGCGGGGCGGGTCTGCGGCCGCTCGTAGTCGAGCAGGAGCGCCTCGTGGGAGGTGAAGACCCCCGAGCCCGCCAGGTAGGAGAGGGTCTTCCTGGAGTGTTCGTGGGCGTGGACCAGGTTCCGGGGATCGGGGGTCCGTCGTGCCGCCGAGAAGTGCTCGCCGTTGACGGCGTCGCCGAGGTAGGACGGCAGGGTGATCCCCGAGCGGCCTTCCGTCGGCGCCGAACGGGGCTTCGCGTACTGGCCGGCGATCCGGCCGACCGTCACCACCGGCCGGCCGGATCCTCCCGCGATCTCCCCGGCCATGGCGCGCAGCAGCGCGACCCGGTCCGCCACCGACGCCGGTGTGTTGTCACGGAAGGTCTCGGCACAGTCGCCGGCCTGGAGGACGAACGCCGGTTGCGCGAGCCGGGAGCGTAAGCGGTCGATGTCCGGGGCGGTGACCAGCGGGGCTGCCCCGGCCAGCGCGTCCCGGGCCCGGCGGACCGCCGCCCCGTCGGGCCAGTCCGGCTGGTGGTCTCGTTCCGGTGTGGCTGCGATCACTGCGAAATCCATGGCAAGACCCCCGTCAAGCCTTGTGGGTAGGCAAGTGCGTTGCGCGTCGCCGTCAGTGAACGGCGGTGGGTGTGGATTCGTTCTCGGTGAGACGCAGGACCATGTCGAGCAGGCCGGGGAACTGGGTGCCGAGGACGTCGGTGCGCAGCCAGACGCGACGGCATCGGCCGTCGACCGCCATCCTGACCACGCCCGCCTCGCGCAGGATGCGCCAGTGGTTGGTCAGCGTCGACTTCGGCACTTCCAGGCCGGCGCCCGAACAGGCCATCCCGGGGCTGGTGGAGACGCACGCCACCAGCTCCAGACGGACCGGATCACCGAGCGCGTACAGCACCGACGCGAGGGTCAGTTTCTCGGATGCCGGCTCGGGCAGCGGTCTCATGTGGATGAACGTAGCACATAATTCGATAGTTCGGGACTTTCGAACAATTGCCTCCTCCGCCTTGCGCAGCAAGGGTCCTGGGTCCGATCGGCGGACGGTTCTCAGTCGACCGCCGGGCTCTGGCCCACGGCGGACGCCAGCGCGTCCAGCCGCGCCTGCCAGAGCGGAGCCCGTCGTGCCGGCCCGGCCACCGCGGTGGATCCGACCCACTCCCGCACCGGCCGGATGCCGTGCAGCGCGTTGACCACCCACGTTTCGAGCCCGGCGAGCTCCCGGGGGCGGGGACACGCGTGGGCGACCCGGGTCCTGGAGGCGGCCGCGAGCCCCAGCAGGGTCCTCCGGGTGACGCTCGGCAGCAGGTCCGGACGGGCCGCGTCGGGGGCGTACAGGGTGTCACCGTCCCACCAGAGCAGGCTGGTCGTGGTCCCCTCGACCAGCCTGCCGTCCGCGGAGAGGATGAGCGCCTCGTCGGCGCCCCGGCGCCGAGCCGCCGCCCGGACGTCCGCGAGCCAGTCCAGGTCGGGCCCCTTCACGGCCGGCCGCCGCCGCCGATCGGGGCCGTCGTACGCCCAGAGCCGGACGGCCTCGCCCCGGACCGGTGCGGGCCGCAGCCACAGGTGGAACCCCGGCTCGCCGTCGAGGAGGGTGAGTTCCACCCGGGGGAACCACCGGCCGACGGCCGGAACGCGCCGGACGGCGGCGTGCAGGAAGGCCGCGGTGCGTCGCTCCGGTACGGAGAACAGGGCGGCGCAGGCGGAGGTGAACCGGTCGAGGTGGGCGTCCAGCGCCACCACCCTGCCGTCGGTGACCAGCCAGGAGTCGATGACGTCCACTCCCCCGCCGGCCGGCTCGGCGAGGAGGACGCCGTCCGGCTCGGACCACCGCCAGCGCCGGGTCAGCGGGTCGGTCACGGTCGGCGCCGTCCGCTGTCCGAGGGCTGCGGCGGCAGCACCCGCAACGAGGCCCGGGCCTTGAGGAGCATCTCGTCGAGTTCGTCGGCCGGGCTGGAGTCCAGGACGATGGCCCCGCCGGCGCCGATGCTCAGCTCGTCGCGGTGACGTACCGCGGTGCGGATCACGATGCTGAGATCGGCCGTACCCGTCAGCCCGAGGTACCCGAGCGCACCGGAGTAGATCCCCCGCGCCTCCGTTTCGAGACCGTCGATGATCTCCATGCTGCGCAGCTTCGGCGCACCGGTCATCGAGCCGCCCGGGAAGCAGTGCCGCACGCACTCCACCGCGCCGACCCCGGGGCGCAGAACCCCCCTGACGGTGGAGACCAGTTGGTGCACGGTGGCGTAGGACTCCACGGCCATGAACCTCGGGACCTCGACCCCGCCGACCTCGCAGACCCGGCCCAGGTCGTTGCGCAGCAGGTCGACGATCATGAGGTTCTCGGCCCGCGTCTTGGCGCTGTTCGCGAGTTCGGCGGCCAGTCGCGCGTCATCGGCGGGATCGGTGCCGCGGGGCGCCGTTCCCTTGATGGGCTTCGTCTCCACCACGCGATCCGCGTCGATCCTGAGGAAGCGCTCGGGCGAGGCGCTGAGGACGGTGACCTCGCCGAGCCGCAGCAGTGCCCCGTAGGGCACCGGGTTGGCGGCCCGCAGCCTGCGGTAGTACGTCAGGTTGTCGCCGGCGAACGGGATCCTGACCTTGTTGGTCAGGCATATCTCGTAGCTCTCACCGGCGACCAGCTCGTCGCGGCACGCCTCGATGTCGCGGAGGTAGCCGTCCGGCTCCCGGGACAGCCACGGGGCCGGATCGGTGCCGTCGCCGGCCGCGTCGGGGGTCTCCGCCGCCGCGTCGGGCCCGTCGAGCAGCGAGGCCAGGGTGGCGGCGGTGCTGTCGAGCCACTTCCGCGCGGACCGCCTGGTCTCCGGGTCGCCGCGGTGCAGCGCGACCACGTGGGTGGCCCCGTGCTCGTGGTCGACGGCGATCAGGCGGTCGGCGAACATCCAGGCCGCGTCGGGGGTTTCGGCACTGTGCCGGTTGACGGAGCCGAGGTCGCCCTTCAGCTCGTAGCCGAAGTAGCCGACGTACCCGCCGGTGAGGCCGAACGGGAGCCCCGGGTCGGTCAGCCTGCGCTCGGCGAGGCGGCTCTCCAGGACGTCGAAGACGGTGCCGCTCTCCCGGTGGCTGCCGGCCGCGTTCCGCACCAGCACCGCGCGGTCGGCGAGCCGGTAGGTCAGCACCTCGCTCAGCGGGCCCGAGGCGTCACCGAGGAAGGAGAACCGGGACAGCCCCGGCTCGACCCGGCTGCTGTCGAGCCAGAAGGCGTACTCCGACAGCCCGAACAGCTCCGTGTACGCCGCCTCGGTGTCCACGGCGCCCGGCAGCGTGAGTGCGAGGAGCTGGTAGGCGTCCTCGTCCGGGCCCGCCGGGGAGGCCGGCGCGGCGGACACCGTCGACTCCCGCACCGGCCGGCGGGCCGGGCCGCCGGACGCCCCGGCCCGGGCGAGCGTGAGGTCCCTGAAGTTGGCCATGATCTCGCGGCCGTACTCCGAGGCGATCGACTCGGGGTGGAACTGGACTCCCCACTGGGGGCGGGTGCGGTGCCGGATCGCCATCACGACGCCGTCCTCCGCCCAGGCCGTGGCCTCGATCGCTTCGGGCAGCGGCTCCTCGACCCGCAGCGAGTGGTAGCGCACGGCGGTGAAGTCCTGCGGGACGCCGCTGAACAGTCCGTCTCCCGCGTGCCGGACCTTCGTGAGGTGCCCGTGCCGCGGCTGCGGCGCGCGGTCGACCGTCGCCCCGGCTCCGTGGGCGATCGCCTGGTGGCCCAGACACACTCCGAGCACCGGCAGTTCGGCCCGCTCCAGGACCTCCCTGACGTGCCCCAGGTCGCGGGCGGTCCGCGGGCTTCCCGGCCCGGGCGAGATCACGATGTTGTCGAACTCCGCCAGGTCGAGTGTGGTCAGCACGGGGTCGTCGTTCTTCAGGACGGCGGGCTCGTGCCCGTTCACCTCGGCGATCAGCTGGAAGAGGTTGAACGTGTACGAGTCGTAGTTGTCGATGATCAGGCTGCGCATCAGGACACTTCCGGACGGGACGCCGGGCCTCGGCGTCGGCATGGTCATCTACGAGGCGGGGACGGCGAGTCGGGAGTCCCAGGCGGCACGGTGCTGTTCGCGCGGATCGGTCTCCACGCGGCAGGTGGTGTCGAACGTCATGACCGAGCGCTCCGCGGCGTCGTAGCGGGCCCATCCCGGGCTGCCGCTCCTGGCGAACTCGATCCAGCTGTCGCGCAGGGCGCGCCCGAGCTCGACGGGGGCGTCGGGGCCGACCTGGGGGGCGAAGGCGGGGTCGTCGAACTGGTCGAAGAGGAAGGGCACCTCCAGGAAGTGCGCCGCGCCGTAGTGGCCGTCGAAGGCCGGCGACCCCTGCCAGGCGAACTCGTAGGCGAAGGTGTTGCCGCCGGACTCGGCGTGCAGCCGGGTGAGTTCGATGGTGGGGCCGCGCCAGATCCAGTTGGTCACCGTCTCGGCGAGCTGTTCTCCCAGCGGCAGGTGCCCGTAGAGGGAGCGGGCGGCGGCGCGGCACTCCTCCGGGACGTCGTACGCGCGCTGGGCGTCGAGCAGGTCCTGCTCGGTGGCGGAGGTGAACTGCCCGTTGCGCATGAGGAAGTAGCGCGACTCGTCCCGATTGGTGCCGATCAGCAGGTCGACGGAGGACGGGATGCGCGCACCGAGGTCGGCGTCGGGGAACAGCGTGCCGTCCACGACCGGGATGAAGGGACTGAACCAGTAGGTGTACGGGTGCCAGCGGTTCGCGTCGCGGAAGCGGACGTCCAGGGCGCGGTGGCGCCGGCCCAGCAGTTCCTTGAGCGGGATGTCGCGCACGTCGCCGTCGACGTTCAGGTCGGCGAGGACGCGCTCGGCGACGGCGGCCCCCTCCTCCGCCCCGACCACCAGCGACGGGCAGGGGCTCTGCAGGATGGCCCGGTGGACGAGCCCCTCGGCGGCCGCCGTCCCGGCGATCGCCGCGATGATGGCGCTGCCCGAGGAGTTGCCGAACACCGTCACGGCGTCCGGGTCACCGCCGAAGGCCGCGATGTTGTCGCGCACCCAGCGCAACGAGGCGACCACGTCCTGCATTCCCGCGTTCGTGGTGCCGCCCGGAACGGAGAGGAATCCGTCCACGCCGAGCCGGTAGTTCATGGCGACCACGACGACACCTTCGCGGGCGAAGACCGAACCGTCCGCGCGGGAGGTGGCGGCGCTGCCGGAGACGTAACCGCCCGCGTGTATCCAGACCATGACCGGCAGCCGGGCCGCCCCCGGGTCGGGGGTGTAGACGTTGAGGGTCAGGCAGTCGGTGTCCCACGGGTAGAGCGGTGTGGCGTCCACGAGCGAATAGGTGTTGGGCTGCGGCGCGCAGGCACTGTATTCGAATGCTTCACGCACTCCGTCCCACGGCTGCGGCGGCTGCGGCGGCTCGAAACGATTGGCACCGTAGGGATCCGCCGCGTACGGGATCCCCTTGAACGACACGACTCCCGCATGGACGCTTCCCGCGACGACGCCCGAGGTCGTGGTGACCAGAGCCGGTTTCGCCGCATTCTCGTGCGTGCTCAATGACGGTCCTTTCTGGATTCGTTTCCCGGCGCTGGTCCGCCGTCTTCCGCGCACCGGGGGGAGGGCCTTCGCCGGCGGTGGCCGCAAGTGGCCGACCGCATTCGGCCGGCGCGGGGCAACCCATCGCTATACCGGTCGCCGCCGCTCACCATATCCCCCCGGTCAGGGCTTTTGCCGATCGCCCGGAAAAGCGGAGGGTGGCCACCTCCGGCCACCCGCTTCCGGCTGTTGCGATCGGCGAGGGCCGAAGCCTAGCGTCAGCCACGTCCGAAGTTTGACGTCGAATTCGAGACGAGGAAGCGGATAATGGGGGAGCAAACTCAGGTTCTGGTCATCGGCGGCGGGCCGGCCGGGAGTACCGCCGCCGGACTCCTGGCGCGCCAGGGAATCCAGGTGACCCTGCTGGAGAGTTCGACATTCCCGCGGTACCACATCGGTGAGTCGATCTTGCCTTCGGTGCTTCCCGTGCTCGATCTGCTCGGCGTCCGGGAGAAGGTCGACAACCACGGTTTCGTCCGCAAGGACGGCGCGTACTTCGAATGGGGCCCGGAGAACTGGGACCTCAACTTCGACCACCTCAGCGGCGCCGGCCGGTACAGCTACCAGGTGATCCGGTCCGAATTCGACCACATTCTGCTGAACAACGCCGAGGAACTCGGCGTGAACGTTCGGCAGGGCGTGCGGGTCACCGAGATAGAATTCGACCAGGGACGGCCCGTGAAGGCCCACTGGGCCTCCACCGACGACCGGTCGGTCACCGGCGAGATCGCGTTCGACTTCCTGGTCGACGCGTCCGGCCGGTCCGGTGTGATGGCCACCAAGTACCTGAAGAACCGCCGCTACCAGGAAGCCTTCAAGAACGTCGCGGTGTGGTCCTACTGGCGGGGGGTCAAGCCGCTGGACAAGGGTCCGGCCGGCGCGATCGCGGTCTGCTCGGTGCCCTACGGCTGGTTCTGGGCGATCCCGCTGCACGACGGCACCCACTCGATCGGCCTGGTGGCCAAGCGCACGGCGTTCGCCGCCGAACGGGAGCGGCTGGGCGGCATCGAGGAGCTCTACTTCGACGCCCTCTCGCAGTGTCCGCGCGTCGCCGAGATGGTGGAGGGCGCCGAGCGGCTGCCGGAGTTCAAGGTCGAGCAGGACTACTCGTACATCTCGGACCGCTTCACCGGCCCGGGGTACATGATGATCGGCGACGCGGCCTGCTTCCTGGACCCGTTGCTGTCGACGGGCGTGCACCTCGCCACCTTCAGCGCGCTGCTGGCCGCCGCGTCCATCTCCGCCGTCGTGGCGGGCGAGCTGTCGGAGGACGAGGCCGAGGCGTTCTTCTCCAAGGCGTACCGGCAGGCGTACGAACGGCTGCTGGTGGTGGTGTCCTTCTTCTACAAGAGCTACAACCGCCAGTCGCAGTTCTTCGAGGCGGACAAGCTGACCCGGCGCGAACGGCACATGCTCAACCTGTACGAGTCGTTCCTGCACATCGTGACCGGCGTCGAGGACCTGGACGACAGCCAGGACGGCACCGCGGCGCTGGACAAGGTGGCCGACCGCATCCGCTCCCAGGGCGACCTCGACACGGAGGGCGGCATCCTCGCGGGCCACAACGAGGCGATGAACTCGATGCCCTCGTCGCCGGACAAGGCCGTGGGCGGGCTGTACCTCGAACTGAAGCCGAAGCTCCGCATCCGGCGGCTGGTCGAACCCGCCGTCGGGGCGGAGTGACCTCCAGCCAGAGCATCACGCTCCTGCTGGTGCTCGCCGTGGTGTTGGTGGTGGCCAAGACGCTCGGCTCACTGGCCACGAGGCTCGGCCAGCCCTCGGTGATCGGGGAGATCCTGGCCGGCATCCTGCTCGGCCCGACCCTGATGCCCGACGCGGTGGAACGCGCCCTCTTCCCGGCCGACATCCACCTGGTGCTGCGCGCGCTCGGCAACCTCGGGATCGCCCTCTTCCTGTTCCTGATCGGCCAGGAGCTCACCCGGCATCCGCCGCGCCGGCGGACCGGGGTCGTCCTCGCCACCACGGCCGGCTCGATCGTGGTGCCGTTCGCCCTCGCCTGCCTGCTGGCCGCGTTCGTGGTCGTGCCGTCCGGCGGAGGATCGCCGGGGTACGTGCTGTTCATGGGCACCGCGATGTCGGTGACGGCGTTCCCGGTGCTGGCCCGCATCGTCCAGGACCGCGGGATGCTGGCCACCCCGGTGGCCGGCATCGCCCTGGCCAGCGCCGCGATCGGGGACCTGATCGCCTGGTCCGCGCTGGCCGTGACGGTCATGGTGGCCTCCGGCCAGACCCAGTGGCGGCTGCTGCTGATGATTCCGATGCTGGCCCTGGTGTTCGGCGTGCTGCGGCCGCTGCTGGCCCGGTGGGCCGGCCGGCGGACGCGGCAGGGGCGGCTCCGCGAGCCGTTCGTGGTGGCCCTGATCGGGCTGTTCGGCTGCGGCGCGGCGACGGAGTGGCTGGGCCTGCACTTCATCTTCGGCGCGTTCCTGTTCGGCCTGGTGATGCCCTCGGGCCCGGGCGGGCTGGACGAGCCGGCCGGCCACCGGCTGGGCCTGCTCGCCGAGTACCTGTTGCTGCCGGTCTACTTCGTGGTGGCCGGCGCGCAGGTCGACCTGTCCCGGCTCGGGGTGTCCGGCCTGGCCGAGTTCGGCGCGATCATGCTGGTCGCGGTCGGCGGGAAGTACCTCGGCGCGACGGCCGGCGCCCGGTGGTCCGGGCTCGACTGGCGCCGCTCCGCGGTACTGGCCGCGCTGGTCAACACCAGGGGGCTCACCGAACTGATCATTCTCACCACCGGACTCCAACTCGGCCTGGTGGACCAGCGGCTGTACTCACTGATGGTGCTCATGGCGGTGCTGACCACCGTGATGACCGGACCGGCGCTCCGGATCCTGTACCCCCCGCGCCTGGTCGACGCGGACCGCGACCGGGCGGCCGGGAAGCCGGTTCCCGACCGGTCACCGGCCACCGCCGGATCGGCGGCCGGCGGCGTCCCCGCATGAAACGTCCCGAATGGAGCGGCACACCATGGTCAGCGACCTGATCAATTCCGACCAGCGATTCCTGGACATCCTCGACCGGCTGACCAACAAGTCGATCGACGACTACTACAACCCCTACCGGCTCTTCGAGTGGCCCGACAGCCTGCCGGAGGACATGTGGTGGATGAGCCCCGAGCTGACCACCACGCACGGGACCTCCCTCGCCGGGCGCCTGACCGAGCAGCAGCTGCACGCGCTCTCCAAGGCCGAGAGCATCAACTTCTACAGCCTGAACGTGCACGGCATCCGGGAGCTCCTCATCGAGGTCACCCGCCGCATCCACACCAGGGGATTCGAGACGCCGTCGAAGTTCTTCCACCACTTCATCGGTGAGGAGAACGAGCACATGTGGTTCTTCGCCGAGTTCTGCCTGCGCTACGGCGGGAAGATCTACCGGCAGCCGGCCGGGGCGGCCGCCGAGATCCCGAGGTCGGACGTGGAGAGCCTGCTGGTCTTCGCCCGGATCCTGATCTTCGAGGAGCTGGTCGACCACTTCAACTCCCGGATGGCGCTGGACGACCGGCTGCACGAGACGATCCGGGGCATCAACCGGATCCACCACCAGGACGAGTCCAGGCACATCGCGTTCGGCCGCGAGCTGGTCACCGCGCTGTTCGGCGACGTGAAGCGCAACGCGACCGAACAGGAGCTGGCCGACATCGCCGGCTACCTGCGCCGGTACCTGACGTACAGCTTCGAGTCGCTGTACAACCCGCACGTCTACCGGGACGCCGGCCTCGCCGACCCGCTGGCCGTGCGCGAGGAGCTGCTGGCCGCGCCCACCCGGGCGGAGTTCGAGCACAGCGTCTTCCGCAAGACCTCCAGGTTCCTCGAGAAGATCGGGATCATCTGATGGCCGCGGGCTCCGCGCGGGCCGCCCACACCGGCGCGCTCGCCATCCTCGACCCCGACCAGACCGATCTGCTGCGCGAACTGGACCGCGTCTTCACGGGCTGGGGCCGGGCGGCCGGCGCCCGGGAGATCCTGCCGCCGCCGATGTACCCGGTGTCCGACCTGGAGAAGTTCGACGTCTACACGAACTTCCCGCACCTCGCCCTGGTCGCGGCCCCGCTGGACCTGACGGACGGTCCGCCGAAGCCGGCCGACGGCCGGTTCACCGCGGCCGATCTCCAGGAGCCCCGGCTCGGCCTGCCGCACGCCACCTGCTTCGGCGCCTACCTGTTCTTCGAGGGCGCCGAACTCGGCGAGGACACCCTGGTGACCCTGGTGAACCGGTGCTTCCGCAACGAGGACCACTACGTCCCGCTGCGCCGGCTGACCAGCTTCCAGATGCGCGAGATCGTGGCCCTGGGGTCCTACGAGCACACCCAGCGGGTGCTGGCCGACTTCACCGGGCGGATCACCGCGTTCGGCGCGGCCCTGGGACTCGGCCTGGACCGGGAAGCCGCCGCGGACCCGTTCTTCGAGAACGACGGCGCGCGGGCGCTGATGTCCAGGCTCAGCCCGGTCAAGTACGAGTTCCAGGCCGGTGACCTGGCCATCGCGTCGGTCAACACACACCGCAACTTCTTCGGCGAACGCTGCCGCATCCGGCTCACCGACGCACCCGGCCACGCCTTCACCAGCTGTGTGGCCTTCGGCCTGGAGCGCTGGCTGGCCGTGCTGACCGACGCGCACGGCAGCGCGACGCGGGCGCTGGAGGCGGTCCGGGAGGCCGCCCCGCGCATCCCGTGACGCCGGACCCACCTGAACCGCTGAACCCGCCTGGCCCGCCGGCACCGGCCGCCTCGCGGTGAGCCCCACCCACGACCCCCCTTCGTGCACGGCCCGCAACCCAGACAACAGGAGCACCCATGGCAACGACGGGCAGCATCGACGAAGTCCGCAGCTGGATCCTGAAGCGGCATCCGGAGCGGCAGACCATCGACCCCGAGGAAAACCTCATCGAGACCCGCCTGGTCGACTCGCTGACCTTCGTCGAGCTGGTCTACGTGATCGAGAACGCCACCGGCGTGGAGATCGACTTCGACAACATCGTCATCAGCGACTTCCAGACCCTGGCCGCCATCGAGAAGGCGTTCTTCGTCGCGGCCTGATCCGTACCGGACCAAGGAGGAACTCATGGAAGCCGTCTCTTACACGGCCCAGTGGACAGCCGCGGCAAGGGCGTTGGAGACCGAACGCGGCGACAGCTCGACCTTTCAGGACCCCTACGCCCGCGCGCTGGCCGCGCCGCGCGGATTCGAACTGCTGGAGAAGAACCGGGGCAGCGGGCTCGCCCCGTTCATCGCGATCCGCACCCGGTACCTCGACGAGAGCATCAGGGAGATCCTCTCGGACGACGGCATCCGGCAGATCGTGTTCATCGCCGCCGGCATGGACACCCGCCCGTTCCGGCTCGACTGGCCGGACGGCGCGACGGTGTACGAGGTCGACTTCCCGGGGCTGCTGGAGGAGAAGCGCCGCCGGCTGGACGGGCTCGGCGCACAGCCGCGGGTGACCCGCCACGAGGTGGCCGTCGACCTGCGCCTGGAGTGGCTGCCCGAGCTCGAACGGGCCGGCTTCGACCGCACCCGCCCCACCCTGTGGATCACCGAGGGCCTGCTGTTCTTCCTCACCCCCGAGCAGGCGACCGGCCTGCTCCGGGTCCTCGGATCGGCTTCGGCACCGGGCAGCTGGCTGGGCGTGGACTTCGTCAGCCAGGCGCTGCTGCGCAGCCCGTTCTCCCAGGAGTTCCGCCGCAGCCTGGAGGAGGACGGCACGCCCTGGCTGTTCGGCACCGACGAGCCCGAGGAGTACCTGGCCTCGATCGGCTGGAAGGCCCGGGACGTCAAGGAACCCGGCGAGCCGAGCACCGCGCACGACGACTGGCCGTTCCAGGTGCAGCCCCGCGACCGCAAGGGGCCCTCGCGGAGCTGGCTGGTACGCGCCGAGTACGTCGGCAACTGAGAGCGGCGACCTCATCCGGGGGTCCTGACCGCCTGAACCCCTTGGGCCGGTGGGAGAGATCAGCATGGCAACCGACAGTCGACAGTGGTGGACGGCAGCGGGCGGATACACCGCCGAACTGCTGACCGTTCTCGCGCGGGACCCCGGGAAACCGGTGCTGCACTACCGCGGTTCCTGGATCACCGGGGGCGAGCACCTGCGCTCGGTGACCGGCATCCACCGGACGCTGCACGCGTCCGGGGTGGCCCGCGGCACGGTCGTCGGCGTGCTGACCGCGTCGAACAGCCCGGACATCCTCGCGGTCCGGCACGCGGCCCACCTGCTCGGGGCGGCGGTCGGGCACCTGCGCTCCACCAACCCGGGATCCAGCGCGGCGATGCTGGCGGTCGACGACCAGCTGGAGATCCTCCGGACCACCGGGGCCGCCGTGCTCTACGCCGATCCGGACAGTGGCGACCGGGCGGCCGGGCTCGCCCGGGCGGCCGGCCTGCCACTGATCGGCCCCGGTGTGCCCGGCCCGGGGCGGGTCGTGCCCGGCGACGACCCGGGCCCGGCCCGGCCCGTCCCCTGGTCGCCGGAGGACCTGGCGGCCATCGCGTTCACCAGCGGCAGCACCGGGCGGCCCAAGGGGATCAGGAAGTCCCGGCGGTCCTGGGACAGCGTGGTCCACGGGACCATCGCCCAGGGCCGGGAGGCCGAGCTGATCACGGCGCTGGTCGGCACCCCGCTGAGCCAGACGGTCGCCCAGCTCGCCGATGCCGCGCTGATCGACGGAGGCCGGCTGGTCCTGCTGGAGGAGTTCGCGCCCGACCCCTGGATCCGTGCGGTGGGCGAGCACGCGGTGACCCGTACCTTCATGGCCACGAGTCACCTGTACCGGGTCCTCGACCGGCTCGCGGACCTCGGCCCGGACGATCCGGCGGTCGCCGCGCTGGCCGGACTGCGCCGCGTCGACTACGCCGGGAGCCCGGCGGCGCCGTCCCGCCTCGCCGAGGCCGTGAAGCTGATCGGTCCGCACCTCTTCCAGCAGTACGGCACCTCCGAGAGCGCCAGGATCAGCTGTCTGACGCCCGAGGACCACGCCGACCCGAAGCTGGTGACGACGGTGGGGCGGCCGTTCCCCGGTGTCGAGATCGGGATCAGCGACCAGGAGACCGGCGCCCCGCTCGGCGACGGCCTGGTCGGCGAGGTGCGGGTCCGGTCCCCGCACCTCATGGACGGCTACCTCGACGAGGTGCTGACCGCCAGGGTGCTGCGCGACGGCTGGTACCACACCGGTGACATCGGCCACCTCGACGAGCACGGCTACCTGCACCTGCTCGACCGGGTCGCCGACATGGTCAAGATCGACGGGGTCAAGGTGTACCCCACGGTCGTCGAGCGCGCGATGCTCACGATCCCGGGCATCTCGCAGGCGGTCGTCTACGGCTTCCTGGGCCGGGACGGTCTGGAGCACCTGCACGCGGCGCTCACCCTGCGCCGGGGCGCTTCGGTGAGCCTCTACGAGGTGCGCGGACACCTCGGCAACATCCTGTCGCCGGCGCACGCCCCCGAGCGGATGCACGTCCTCGACGAGATCCCCCTGAACGGGGCGGGGAAGCCCGACAAGCCACGCCTGCGGCTGGAGCACACGTCGCACGTCTGACAGCAAGCCCAACCCACCATGGAGCGGAGAGCATGCCCACGCATCTGGAGCACTTCACGACCGACCTGACGCCCACCCGGACACCTTCCCGTGAGTTCCTCGAAATCGGCAGGCGCGCCGGGGACTTCCCCAGCGCCGTGGCACGCATCCCCACCGGTGACACCGAGGTCAGCGTGTGGTGCAGCAACGACTACCTCGGCATGGGCCAGCATCCGCGGGTGCTGGAAGCCGTCCACGAGGCGGTGGCCAGGTTCGGTGCGGGTTCCGGTGGTTCGCGCAACATCGGCGGCACGAACCACCTGCACGTCGAGCTGGAGCGGGAGCTCGCCGACTGGCACGGCAAGGACGCGGCGCTGCTGTTCACCTCCGGGTACACCGCCAACGACGGCGCGCTGACGGTGCTCGCGGGCACCCCGGCCGACACGGTGGTGTTCTCGGACGAGCTGAACCACGCCTCGATCATCGACGGGCTGCGGCACAGCGGCGCCACCAAGCGGATCTTCCGGCACAACGACGTCGAGCACCTGGCGCGGCTGCTCGCCGAGACCGACCCGGAGCTGCCGAAGCTGATCGTGCTGGAGTCGGTCTACTCGATGTCGGGCGACGTCGCGCCGCTCGCCGAGATCGCCGAGCTGGCGGAGCGCTTCGGTGCGACCACCTTCCTCGACGAGGTGCACGCGATCGGCATGTACGGGCCGCAGGGCGCCGGCATCGCGGCGCGCGAAGGCATCGCGGACCGGTTCGACGTCGTCATGGGCACCCTCGCCAAGGGGCTCGGCACGGTGGGCGGCTACATCGCGGGCCCGAGCGACCTCATCGGTCACGTGAGAGCCGTCTCCCGCGCGTTCGTCTTCACCACCTCGTTGCCGCCGGCCGTCGCGGCGGGCGCGCTGGCCGCGGTGCGGCACCTGCGGGTGGACGAGACGGAACGTCTGCGGCTCGCCGAGAACGCCCAGCTGCTGCACAGCCTGCTGGACGACGCCGACATCCCCTTCAGGTCCTCCGACTCGCACATCGTCTCCGCGGTCGTCGGCGACGACGCCCTGTGCAAGCAGGCGTCGGCGCGGCTGCTCGACCAGCACCGCATCTACGTGCAGGCGATCAACGCCCCCAGCGTGCGCGCGGGTGAGGAGCTGCTGCGGATCGCGCCGTCGGCGACCCACAGCACGGCCGACGTGCGGAAGTTCGCGGAGGCGCTCGCGGGGATCTGGCTGGACCTCGGCATCCCGGGCGCCTCCGAGCGGAAGGGATCGCCCCCGGTCGCCGGGGGCACACGGTGACACGGCCACTGGCCGCCGTGCTCGCGGACACCGCGGCACGGCGGCCGGACGAGCCGGCGCTGATCTGGGACTCCTCCTCCGTCACCTACGGGCTGCTGTGGGAGCGGGCCCGCACCTGCGCGGCCGAGCTGCGGCGGCACGGGATCGGGCCCGGCGACCGGGTCGCGCTACTGCTCCCCAACACGCCGCAGTTCCCCGTCGTCTACTACGGCGCGCTCGCCCTGGGCGCCACCGTGGTCCCGCTCAACACGCAACTGCGGTCCGGCGAGATCGAGTTCGTGCTCGCCGACAGTGGCGCCCGGGCACTGGTCTGCGCGGAGGCGACGGCGGACGAGGGGGCGACGGCGGCGGCCGCCGCGGGCGTCACGCTGTTCACGGTCGGGGCCGGTCACCGCGACGCCGTACGGCTCGACCCGCGTGATCCGGCCCCGCCCGTCCCCAGCCACTTCGCCGGCTCCCCCGACGACGTCGCGGCGATCCTGTACACGTCGGGCACCACCGGCCGCCCCAAGGGGGCCGTGCTCACCCACCGCAACATCGTCACCAACATCGAGGTGACGGCCGCGGCCCCGTTCGACGTGCGGCCCGACGACGTGCTGCTCTGCGCCCTTCCGCTGTCGCACACCTTCGGCCAGACCTGCCTCATGGGCACGGCGTTCCACGTCGGCGCCACCGTCGTCCTGATGCCCCGGTTCACCGCGGTGCCCGCGCTCGAACTGATGGCCCGGCACGGCTGCACCGTGTTCATGGGCGTGCCGACGATGTACCACGCGCTGCTCGCGGCCGTCGCCGACGGGGTGCCCGCGCCGCGGCTGCGGCGGGCGTACAGCGGCGGTTCGGCGCTGGCGGTACCGGTGCTGAACCGGGTCAACGAGGTGTTCGGCTGCCCGGTGTACGAAGGGTACGGGTTGACCGAGACCTCCCCCTGCGTCGCCTACAACATGCCGGGGTCGCCCGTCCGACCGGGCACGGTCGGGACACCGATCGACGGTGTCGAGGTCGCCATCGCCCGGGCCGACGTCGAGGGCCGCGTCGCGCTGCTGCCCCCGGGGGACGTGGGCGAGGTCGTCGTCCGCGGCCACAACGTGATGTCCGGCTACCTCGGGCTCCCCGAGGAGACGGCCGCCGTGCTCGTCGACGGCTGGTTCCGCTCGGGCGACCTGGGCGTGCTGGAGGCCGACGGCCGTCTGCGGCTGGTCGACCGGAAGAAGGACGTCATCCTCCGCGGCGGCTACAACGTCTACCCGCGCGAGGTCGAGGAGGTGCTGCTGCGGCATCCCGCCGTCGCCCAGGCCGCGGTGATCGGCGTTCCGGACGACCGCCTGGGCGAGGAGGTCTGCGCGGTCCTGGTGCCCCGGCCGGAGTCCGCGCGGTCCCCGGACCTGGCGGCCGACATCATCGACTGGAGCCGGGAGGCCCTGGCCGGCTACAAGTACCCCCGCCGGGTCGAGTTCACCGACTCGCTGCCCCTGGGCCCCAGCGGGAAGGTCCTCAAGCGCCTCCTGGTCTCCCGGCTGCTGTCCGAGCGGGACGGGCCGGAGGCCTCTCCGCACCCGGGGCCGTGACTGCGGGAACCCGACGGGACGAGGGGAGCGGCGGCCCGCCCGAGCGGGCCTGCCCCGAACGGCCGGAAGGGGCCTCCGACGCGGGTCGGAGGCCCCTCCGGGGGCAGCGCCCCAGGGTAGCCACCTGCGGAAACGCCGTCCCCGGCAGTCCGGTCGCCGCGCAATCGCCACACCTCCGGGGGCCGCCACTCAGCCGGCTTCTTCAGAGGGCTTCGTCAGACGGTGGTGGTGCAGACGAATCCGAGGTCGGCCAGGCCCTCGCTCCGGCACAGCCGGTCGGATGCGCCCCCGGCAGCTGTCTGCAAGAGCTGGTAGTCGGCGTCGTACTCCTTGCCCCAGTGCATCGCCGCGCGCCACAGGAGCCGCCCGAGGCCGAGACCGCGGTATTCCGGCAGAACACCGAAGTACTGCGGGAGGAGTCGTCGCCTGCCGATGGGGTCGGCCATGGTCTCCATGGGGCCGATCGCGCCTACTACGTGCTCGTCCCGGACGGCGACCAGCACGGGGCCGACGCTGTCGATCCGGGAGTGCAGGAACACGAAGCCCTCGCCGGCCAACTTCTCGGCGAACTCGGGGAAGGTGGTCCGGATGGCTTCCGGCTGTTGGCCGAGGGCCTCGATTCCCTCGACGGCCGGTGCGTCCTGGTCGAAGGTACGGAGCTGTACACGGGTAGAGGCGGCCACTGGGTCGGGGGCGTTCTGGAACCACACCACACGGGCTTGAGACGCGTCGCGCCCGGCGGCGAGCTTGGCGGCCAGCTCCTCGGCCTCCTGCCGGTGCTCGCAGGCGCCGTAGAGATGGACGCGCAGGATGCCGCGACCGGTGATGGTGGGGATCAGCGTGCGCGCCTGGTCCTGAACGACGGCGTCCACCAGGACTTGCTCGTCCTTGTGGTCGGACCACCGCCGGTCCTTGTCGTGCGGCAGGAATTCTCCAGTGCCGGCGACGGCGAACACCTCGGCCAGAAGCTCAGCGGAAACAGCGTCGGGGTGGAGTGGCCCGAGCGTCGGAAGATACGGGACGCACATCACGGGGCGCAGCAAGTCCCAGCGCAGATCCATACCCGCACCCTACTCGCCGGCCCTGCACGGCTCAGGCCCCGACGCGGAGAGCACCGGGGCCTGAGCGTTACTGATCAGGTGCGATCAGCGGGTGGTTCAGTGCGGGTTGTCGTCGCCCGCGTTGCACGAGCACTTCACGCTGTCCATGACGTCGTCCAGGTCGCCGACGGCGATGATCTCGATGACGGGCGGGGTCGGGGCCGCGATCGGCCGCGTGAGGTACGGCAGGCGCTGGGCCGGACCGTCGTCCTGGAGCGGACGCCTCGGAGAGAGTTCGACAGCTACAGCAGTCATGTCACCCTGCTTTCTTGATCCCGTGCTGGCAGTAACTTGCGAGTGGTGCCTTCGCCTCCTGGTAGTGCTTGGCCAGCGGCCGGCACACGGTGCACGCGCCGGAGAGCCGGCAGCCGGAGCATCCACCGGTGCGAAGCATGAGGCGGTCGGCGATGGCGCCGAGCCGGGCGAGGCCGTCGATCCCCTCGGTGGGGAGGCTGATTTGGTCGTCACGGCCGATCTTGCAGATGGACACCAGCCCGTGTGGGTCGGTGTGGAAGAAGGTGTGTCCGGCGTTGCAGCCGCCGAACGGCTTGCGCATCCGCAGGTGCTCCTTGGACTGCGCGGTCAGCGACTCCGCCCCGCCGTAGATCGTCGGAGTCATGTTGGTGAAGACGTTGTACTCCAGCCCCCAGCCTTCGCACAGGGCGATCATCGCCTGTTCCTCGGTGGCGTTGTCCTCGGTGACGATGATGCTCATCCGCAGCGGCAGCTTGGCCCTGCGGCCGGCGTTCATGCCCTGGATGAACAGGTCCCAGGCGCCCTGCCGCTGGGTCAGCTCGTCGTAGCCGGCCTTGGTCGCCCCGTACATCGACACCGTGACCCGGTAGGGCGGGCGCTCGCGGAACATCTCCAGCAGGTTCTCCCGCCACAGCAACGAGGCGTTGGTGGAGACGGTGATCATCATGCCCAGCTCGAACGCGCGGCGATACGAGGGCATGAAGTCCCGGTCCACGGTGGGCTCGCCCCCGGTGATCTGGATCCAGAGAACGCCGGCCTCGGCCATGATGCCCAGGCAGGTGAGTTTGTCCGCGAGCGGCATACCCGAGTTGACCTTGAGCCCGAGATAGCAGTGCTTGCACGTGTAGTTGCAGCCGAGGTTGATCTCCCAGCTGGCTCGCGAGTAGCCCCACGTGGAGGGCTGCCGGACCAGCAGGACGTCACCCGCAGGACGGCCGGTCACGTCCAGGTCGGCCCACTGGGCGCGCACGGCATCCGCCAGCCACGAGGGAGCTGTCCGGGCGGGGTCGTGGGCACGCAGCTCCTCGTAGTTGGCCTGCGGGAGCCGGAGACCGCCCCGGCCACCAGGGCGCACCAACAGGTATTCGTCCAGGAACGGACTGGCGATCAGGTCGTGCACGTGTTCCCCTCCTTCGCCGAGCGGTTCTGCCTCGTCGGTGTCGGCATGGATCGGGCCGCGCTCGGTGAGCAGCAGCGTCGTCATGGCCGTCAGGGCGGCCTCCGGTAGTCAGGGGCTGCCCGGCGCTCGTCCACGGGACCGAAGAGGATCGGTCATTCCTCGCACCGGGTGGCTGTTAGTCATTGAACGGCGCGGGCATGCCGTAGGAGAGGGGCCACGAAGGGGTGCGTTTTCCACCAGGAGACCACCGGGAGGCCAGAATTGATGCCCTGTCAACTATGAGCTAGGGGGCCGCAGGTGAGCGGTGTCAGCCTGGACGGGATCGGCCGACTGTTGCGGGAGATCCGCGAGGCGCATCCGAAGAAGACGCGCGCCGAGCAGGCAGAGTTGGTCGCCGCCGCAAGTGGCGAGTGGTGCGACTGGGAGACCATCAAGCGGTGGGAAACCGAGAGGCGAATTCCGCAGAAACCCTCGTACCAGGGGATCGCCGACGCCTACGGTCTGACCGTGGGCCAGGTGTCCGAGGCCGCCGCCGCCTCCCGGCGGTACCGGAGTGGGCGCAGCACGAAGGGCAACAGCGTGGACAGGCGGAAGTTCATCGGAGCAGGTATAGGAGCAGCCGCCGGCCTCGTCGCGCTGCCCGGCATCGCACAGGCCCACGAGGGGATCACCGCAGCGCTCAGGCCATCCGGAGAGGGTGATCTCGCCTACCTGGAGTCGGCGTTCGAGCAGCACCGGGGCGGCTACCGCGGCCGGGCACCGGGGGCGGTGCTGGCCAAGATGATGGGTGATCTCGATCTGCTGGGAGAGGTGCTGAACCGACCTCACCCGGCGCGTACCCGTGCGGACCTCGCCCGGACGGCGGCAGGCATCGCGGGCTTGGTGGCCATCGTCCAGCACGACCGCGGTGACCAGCGCGACGCCTACCGCTGGTTCGCCACCGCCGAGCAGGCCGCGCGGGAGTCCGGTGATCAGCGGATGATCGCGTGGGTGCTGGCCCGGCACGCCATGGTCCCGCTCAACTACGGCGCTCCCGGGGCGGCCGCTCGGGTCGCCGAGCAGGCCCGGCGGGAGGCGGGGAGCAGCCCGACGGCGGCCGCAGCGCTCGCTGCGGCCGTCACAGCGCGTGCTCTGGCAGCCTCCGGCGACCTCGAAGGCGCCCGGCGAGCGGTGGACGACGCGCGGAATCTGGCGGAGCGCCTGAACGGCGCCGAGGCGGCCGACACCTGGTTCGGCTACCCCGAGCAGAAGCACCACGTGCACCTGTCGCAGGCGTACACACTGCTGGGCGACACGGGCAGCGCCTACCAGGCGCAGGAGGACGCCTTGGCGCTCACAGACTCTCCGTCGGTCATGGCGCGCGCCCTGCTGGCAGTGGACACCGCCGCATGCCTCCGCGTCGACGGCGACCCGACCGGTGCGGCCGAGATGGCGTCCGGAGTGTGGGAGCGGCTGCCGGCCGCCTACCGTGAGGGCCTGATCCGATCCCGCACCGAGACGCTGCATCGCCGGCTCACCGGTCGGCCGTACGCGCTGCTCGGAGAGGCGCTGGCCGGCTAGCTGCAACGAGGCTACCGGGGGCTCTTGGACGCTGCTTCGACCGTTCTCACCGCCACACGATCGCCACCGCACACCCAGAAACAGGTTGCAGTAGGCGCGAAGAGTCGGCAAGCGATTACAGATCTTCGAGACATGAAAAGGCCCCTGATCTGCGAAGTTGCAGATCAGGGGCCTCACTCAAGCCAGGCGGCGGAAGAGTCGGCCTGTACGCCGGGTTCTGTCTCCCGGGTTGCTTGCGCGGCCCGGGGAGGCGGCCATCCATCTAGGGCTGCCGTTGCCGACAGCCTCGTGCGGTCCACCCGCGGACTCGGGCGAGCAGCCTTCGAACGTCCGCGCACGGTGCCCGAGGGCACCGATCTTGACCTTGCTCCAGGTGGGGTTTACCTAGCCGTCCGGGTCACCCCGGTCGCTGGTGGTCTCTTACACCACCGTTTCACCCTTACCCACCGCGAGAAGCGGTGGGCGGTCTGTTTTCTGTGGCACTGTCCCGCGGGTCACCCCGGGTGGGCGTTACCCACCACCATGCTCTGTGGAGCCCGGACGTTCCTCGGCGGGTCTGGGACCCGTCGCGACCGCCCGGCCGACTCTTCCGCCGTAGTGGTCATGGTAGCCGCTCGGGCGGCGCCTCCCGAACCCGGGACCGGACGGCGGGCGGCTCGGCGCCGAGCCGGGCGGCCACCCGGGCGGCCGTGGCGCTCGCCCAGGCGGTGGTGGTGACCAGGCCCAGGGCGAGGACGGCGCCGCCGAGACCGACCAGGATCCACCAGCCGGCGTGGCTGGCCGGGGCGAAGCCGGTCGCGACCGGGCCGGCCACCGCCGAGGTGACGACCGTGCCGATCACCGCCACGCCCAGCGACTGGCCGACCTGACGGCTGGTCGAGGCGACCGCGGCCGCCACCCCCGCCTGGGCGCGCGGCATGCCGGCGACCGCGGCGTTGGTGATCGGCGCGTTCACCATGCCGAAGCCGAAGCCGAACAGCGCGTACGCGACCAGCAGCAGGGCCGGCGGGGAGTCGGCGGCGAGCCTGGTGAGCAGCAGCCCGCTCGCGGCGAGGCCGAGCCCGGCCGCGACCAGCGGCAGGCGCGGGCCCCGGCTGCCGACGATCCGCCCGGACAGCGGCGCGCAGACCAGCATCATCCCGGCCATCGGCAGCGTCCACAGGCCGGCCTCGACCGGGCCGTAGTGCCGGACGTCCTGGAGGTAGAGGGTGTTGAGGAAGAGGAAGCCGCCGAGTGCGGCGAAGGCGCAGACCGCGGTGACGGTGGCCCCGGCGAACGGCGCGCTCGCGAAGAACCGCGGGTCCACCAGCGGCTCGGCCACCCGCCGTTCCCAGAGCGGGAACGCGATCAGCGCGGCCACCGCGGTCCCGGCCAGGGCCAGGATCAGCGGGGAGGTCCAGCCGTGGCCCGGGCCCTCGATGATCGCGGCGGTGCCGCAGCCGAGCAGCACGATCATCAGCAGCTGCCCCACCGGGTCCAGCCGGCGCGGCCGGGGCGCGCGGGACTCCGGGACGTAGCGGGCGGTCAGCGCGATGGCGGCGAGCGCCACCGGGACGTTGACCAGGAAGATCGACGGCCAGCCGGCACCGTCCACCAGGAAGCCGCCGAGCAGTGGGCCGAGCGCCATCGAGATGCCGACCACGCCGCCCCAGACGCCGATCGCCCTGGCCCGTTCCCTCGGGTCCGTGAAGGTGTTGGTGATGATCGACATCGCCACCGGGTTGAGCATCGAGCCGCCCACCGCCTGGAGCGCCCGGAACGCCACCAGCCAGCCCAGGCTCGGCGCCTGACTGCACAGCAGGGAACCGAGCGCGAAGCAGACCAGGCCGGTCTGGAACACCCGGCGGCGGCCGAAGCGGTCGGCCACCGAGCCGAACAGCATCAGCAGCGAGGCCAGCACCAGGGTGTAGGCGTCGATGATCCACTGGAGCCCGGACGCCGGGGCGCCGAGGTCCCGCTGGATCACCGGCAGGGCGATGTTCACCACGGTGTTGTCGAGGCCGACGATGAACAGGCTCAGGCAGCAGACCGCCAGGACGAGCAGACGGCGGCGGGCCCCGGGCTCGGACCCGGGGGCGGGCGCGGGAGCGGCGGCGCGGGGCTGGGGGGCGGGCACGGACCGATCCTCCCACCGCGGGACGGGCCGGGGCGGGTGGGCGGCGCGTCCGGGTGGCGTGTCCGGACAGCGGCGGCGGGCCCGGACAGTGGTGGCGGGCGGCTACACCGCCGTGAAGCGGACGGTCCCGGTGGCCGGGTCGGCCGTCGTCAGCCGGACGTCGATCACCCGGCCGAGCGGCAGCCCGGCCCCGGCTCCAGCCCCGGCCCCGGCTCCGTCACAGCGGGCCCGGACGGCCGGGTCGCGCAGCTGGACGGTGCCGGAGCCCGGCCGCCTCTCGTCCACGTCGACGACCACCGCGGCGAAGGCCTCGCCCTCCCGGCCCGCCAGCAGCTCCGCCTCCACCAGGTCCACGCAGGCCCGTTCGACCTCGCCGGCGCGGCGGTCCCCGCCCGCCATCAGCGCCGGGACGGCCGGCAGCGCCTCGCGCGCCCAGTCCGGCACGTCCTCCCCCGCGGCCACCGCCGCGCACACCTCCTGGGCGAAGCGGTCGCCGAGCCGGCGCAGCGGCGCGGTGCAGTGCGCGTACGGGGCGGCGAGCGCGGCGTGGTCGGGCTCGGCGGGCACGGGCAGGCCGCGGGACTCGTCGAAGGCGTGGTAGCCGGCGCCGCGCAGCAGGCCCGTGCAGGCGGTCAGGAAGGCGGCGTCGAGCGGGGCGTCCGGGTCCAGGGAGCGGATCAGCTCGGGGTACGGCACCGACTGCGGCCAGTCCACGTCCAGCGCGGCGGCGATCCGGCGCAGCCGCTCGTACCCGGCGGCGGGCGCGGCGGGCAGGGTGCGCAGCAGGCCTACGCCGGCGTCCAGCATCAGCTCGGCCGCGGCCATGCCGGTGAGCAGGGAGATCTGGGCGTTCCAGCCGTCGGCGGGGCCGGGGGCGCGGTAGCCGAGGACGTAGCCGTGCAGGGTCTCCTCGACCTCCTGCTCGGGCACCGGCAGGTTGATCCCGCCCCGGGCGCGCTCCTGCTCCTCGCGCAGCCCGCCGACGGTGGCGAGCAGGGCGAGCTGCTCGTCGGCGCCGCCGAGTCCGACCGCGCGCTCGACGGCGGCGTAGTCCAGGCGGCGGTGCGAGCGGACCACGGCGCGGCGCAGGTCGGCGAGGACGACGGCGCCGTCGGCGTCCAGGTCGAGCTGCCAGAGCAGGGCGGGGCGGGGCTCGCCGGGCAGCAGGCTGGCGGCGTCCTCGGAGAGCCGGGTGGGATGCAGCGGGACGCGGTGGTCCGGGAAGTAGAGGGTCTCGACCCGGCGGCGGGCCTCGGTGTCGATCGCGCCGCCGGGGCGGACGAAGGCGGCGACGTCGGCGATCGCGTAGTGCACCCGGTAGCCGCCGCCTGGGCGGTGGGTGAGGTGCATGGCCTGGTCGAGGTCGCGCGAGCCGGGCGGGTCGACGGTGAACAGCGGCAGGTCGGTGGCGTCGTACTCGGGCAGCCGGGGCCGCTCGGCCGCCTCCTCCGCCTCGGCGAGCACGGCCCGCGGCCACTCGGTGTGGATCTCCAGGCGGGTGCGGAGCTCGGTCAGCTCGGTGTTGATCCGGGCGGAGTCGACGGCCTTGACGCGCAGTTTTCGGCGAGGCATGCCCGCCAGGGTAGAGCGGGACCGGGTGGTTCCGGACGGAGGCTCAGCGTCCCGACAGCGACTTCAGGTCCTTCGCCGCCAGGGCGATCGCGTCGTCGTAGCCGCCGGTCGCGAGGCGGAGCACGAACGCCACGGCCTCGTCCGGGTGCGGGTCGGTGTACGGCTCGCCGTTGTAGTCGAGGAACAGCAGCATCGCCTCGAACGCGGTGCGCTTGTTGCGGTCGACCAGGGGGTGGTTGCGGACCGGCGGGCCGGCGGCGGTGTAAGCACTCGTACGGTGGGATCGACTGACCGGCTGCGAAGGGGGTTCGGGCGATGGGTGCGACGAGGGCGACCGGGGGTGTGGTGGCCGCGGCGCTGGCGGCGACCGGGGTGCTGCACGCGGTGTGGGCGGTGACGCCGTGGCCGTTCGGCTCCGCGGAGGAGTTCGCGGACAGCGTGGTCGGACAGGGCGACGGCGTGCCCCCGGCGGCCGCGTGTCTGGCGGTGGCGGGGGCGCTCGGGGCCGGGGCGTACCTGGTGGGGTCGGAGGCCGGGGTGCTGCCGGCGGTCGGGCCGCGGCGGCTGCGGCGGGCCGGGGTGCGGACGGTGGCGGGGGTGCTGCTGGCGCGCGGGGTGGCCGGTCCGGTGCTGTTCGGGCGGGTGGACGAGCGCTCGGAGCGGTTCCGGCGGCTGAACGCCCGGTACTACTCGCCGCTGTGCGTCGCGCTGGGGGCGGGGGCCGCGGCGGTCGCGCGGGCGGGGGCCGTGCGGCGGGCGCAGTAGGGTGGCTGGGTTCGTCCGCCACAGATCGTCGAGGAGTCCGCTGTGCTGGTGCTGTTGCCGCCCTCGGAGGGCAAGGCCGGGTCCGGGGACGGCGGGCCGGTGGCACTGGACCGGCTGTCGCTGCCCGGGCTGACGGCGGCGCGCGGCGCGGTGCTGGACGCGCTGGCAGGCCTGTGCCGGGGCGACGAGGACACCGCCGCCGACGTGCTCGGGCTCTCCCCCGGCCTGCGCGGCGAGATCGCCAAGAACGCCGGGCTGCCGACGGCCGGTGCCCGTCCCGCGGGCGAGGTGTACACCGGGGTGCTGTTCGACAACCTCGGCCTGGCCACCCTGGACGCCGCCGCGTACGACCGGGCCGAGCGCTCGCTGCTGGTGTTCTCCGGCCTCTGGGGCGCCGTGCGGATCTCCGACCGGATCCCGTCCTACCGCTGCTCGATGGGCGTCAGGCTCCCGGAGCTGGGGGCGCTCGGGGCGTACTGGCGGAGCGCGATGGCCCCCGTGCTCCCCGAGGTCGCGGACGGGCTGGTGCTGGACCTGCGCAGCTCCGCGTACGCGGCGGCCTGGAAGCCGGCCGGAGAGGTGGTCTCCAGGACCGCGACCGTCCGGGTGCTCCAGGAGCGGGACGGCAGGCGCACCGTGGTCAGCCACTTCAACAAGGCGACCAAGGGACGGATCGTCCGGGACCTGCTGGTCGCCGGGGCCGAGCCGAAGACCCCCGGCGAGCTGCGGGACGCCCTGCTGGAGCTGGGCCACCGGGTGGAGACGGCGGCGGAGGGCACGGCGCGCAAGCCGTGGCAGCTGGACGTGGTGGTCACCGAGGTGCACTGACGTGCACTGAGCCGGGCGGCCGGGCCTGGTGCGCCGGGCCCGGCGTACCGGGCTCAGCGCAGGTGCGAGGTGTCGTTGAGCAGCCGCAGCGAGGCGTTGCCGTCCGCGTAGTACTGGACGGCGCAGATCGAGGCGGCGGACAGCTCCATCCGGTACATCGAGTCCGGCGGGGCGCCGAGCGCCAGCCGGACCAGGGTCTTGATCGGGCTGACGTGCGAGACCACCAGCACGGTCCTCCCCGCGTACCTGGCCAGGATCTTGTCGCGGGCGACACCCGCCCGGTGGGTGAGCGTGGTGAAGCTCTCACCGCCGCCGGTCGGCTTGGCCTTGGCGGAGCCGAGCCAGGCGGTCAGGTCGTCCGGGTACCGCTCCCGCACCTCGGCGAAGGTCAGGCCCTCCCAGTCGCCGAAGTCGACCTCGCGCAGCCCGTCCTCGTACCGGACCTCCAGGCCGAGCCGGGCGGCGACGGTCTCGGCGGTCTGCCGGGTGCGGCGCATCGGGGAAGCGACGACCGCCTGGACGCTGCCGCGCGCGGCCAGCGCCTCGGCGGCCCGCTCGGCCTGCCAGCGGCCCTTGTCGGAGAGCTCCGGGTCGCTGCCGCCGCTGCCGGAGAAACGCTTCTCCGGGGTGAGCGGAGTCTCGCCGTGGCGCAGCAGGACGAAGGTGGTGGGCGTGCCGAGGTCGGCGGGGGCGGCCCAGCCGGCCTTGGGGGCGGCGGTCTCCGGTGGCGGCTCGTCGGCGGTGCCGGCCGGGGCCTTCGGCCTGGGCTCCCACTGGCGCCCCGCCTTGCCCGCGTCCATCGCCTCGTTGGCCAGCCGGTCGGCGTCCTTGTTCCGCTCGCGCGGGATCCAGGTGTACGCCACCTGGGCGCGCGGGAAGACGGTGCGCGCCTCGGCGGCGAGCGGCCGCATGTCGGGGTGCTTGATCTTCCAGCGCCCCGACATCTGCTCGACGACCAGCTTGGAGTCCATCCGGACGTCGACGGAGGCGTCCGGGTCCAGCTCGCGGGCCGCCCTGAGCCCGGCGATCAGACCCTTGTACTCGGCCACGTTGTTGGTGGCGTGGCCGATGAACTCGGCGGCCTCGGCGACGATCTGCCCGGTGTCCCCGTCACGGACCACCGCGCCGTAGCCGGCCGGCCCCGGGTTGCCCCGGGACCCGCCGTCAGCCTCGACGATGAAGCGGGCCGCCACCGGCTCAGACGCCCGATTCGGCGGTGCGGACCAGGATCCGCGAGCAGTTCTCGCAGCGGACGACCTTGTCGGCCGGCTCGGCCTTGATGGCGTTCAGCTCGGTGATCGAGAACTCGGTGCGGCAGCCCTCGCAGCGGCGCTGGTAGAGGCGGGCCGCGCCGACGCCGCCCTGGGTCTCGCGCAGCTTGGTGTAGACCTTGATCAGGTCGGCCGGGATCACGGCGGAGACGGCCTCGCGGTCGCGCTTGACCTTGTCGGCCTCCGCGTCGATCTCGGCGAAGGAGGCGTCGCGGCGGCCCTCGGCCTCGGTGAGGACGATGGTGGAGTGCTCCAGGCGGGCGGACAGCTCCTCGACCCGGGTGACGGCGCTCTCCTGGCGCTCCATGATCCCCAGCACGACGTCCTCCAGGTCGCCCTGGCGCTTGGCGAGCGAGCCGATCTCGTGCTGGAGGTTCTCCAGGTCCTTCGGCGAGGTGATCGCGCCGGAGTCGAGGCGCTGCTGGTTGCGGGCGGCACGGGCCCGGACCTGCTCGACGTCCTGCTCGGCCTTGGTCAGCTCGCGGGCGGTGTCGCCCTTCTGGGCCTCGGCGGCGACGACGAGGTCCTTGAGCGCGGTGTGGTCGGCGGTGGCCTTCTCGATCTCGGCGTGCTCGGGCAGGCTCCGGCGCCGGTGGGCCAGCTGGTCGAGCTTCGAGTCGATGGCCTGGAGGTCGAGCAGGCGGATCTGGTCGGCGGGCGCGGCGTTCAAGCGGAGAGCTCCTGTGAATCGGGTCAGGCGGTGAAGGACATGGGGGCGTGCGCGGTCCACGGGTCGGTGACCCGGTGGGAGACCTTGGTCTCCACGGCCCAGCCGCGCTTGTCCGCGGCGGCCAGCAGGGCCCGCTCGGCCAGGGTGAGCCAGGGCCACTCGGTGGCCCAGTGGGCGGCGTCGATCAGCGCGACGGGCGCCGCCTCGGTGGCCTCGGAGGCCGGGTGGTGACGCAGGTCGGCGGTCAGGTAGGCGTCCACGCCGGCCGCCCTGACCTCGGCGAAGAGGCTGTCGCCCGAGCCGCCGCACACCGCGACCCGGCTGACCAGCCGGTTCGGGTCGCCGGAGACTCGGACGCCGGCGGCGGTGGCGGGCAGGCCCCCGGCGACCCGGGCGGCGAAGGCGGAGAGGGTCAGCGGGGGCTCCAGCAGGCCGATCCGGCCGGTGCCGCGGCGGCCGAGCGGGTCGGTCGGGTCCGGCACCAGCGGACCGGTCACCCGCAGGCCGACCGCTTCGGCGAGCGCGTCCGAGACGCCCGGGTCGGCGTGGTCGGCGTTGGTGTGGGCGACGTGCAGGGCGATGCCGTTGCCGATCAGCGAGTGCACCACCCGGCCCTTGAAGGTGGTGGCGGCGACGCTGGTGGTGCCGCGCAGGTAGAGGGGGTGGTGGGTGACCACGAGGTCGGCGCCCCACTCCACGGCCTCGTCGACGACCGCCTGGACGGGGTCGACGGCGAACAGCACGCGGTCGACCTCGGCCTGAGGGTCTCCGCAGACCAGGCCGACGGCGTCCCAGGACTCCGCCCACTGCGGCGGGTAGACCTCTTCGAGCGCGGTGATGACGTCGGACAGTTTCGGCACCTGTCGAGACTACCGTGCGCGCGGGGGCGGTCGGGCCTCGGCCGTTCGGGGCCGGGCCGGGCCGCGGGGTGCGCCCCGGCCGGGCGGCGTCCGATCCGTCCGTGGCCTGCCCGCCTCCTGCTCCGCGCCCGCTGCCCCTCCCCCTTGCTCGTCTCCCTTCCTCGCGGCCGGATCGCCAGTGGGCCACCGGTGGGCCGGACCGGGGCGCCGGCGACGTTCGGACGGGGGTGCCGAGGGCGTACGGATGCGCGTCAACCCGTGGCCGGACCTGAGCCGGCCTGCGGCGGAGGGCACGCGGACGGCCCCGCGCGGGCCGTGCACGCCGGTGCGCCGGGGTCCCACTGCTCACATCAGTGGGCTCGTACGAATTCGAAACCGTCGCCGGATCACCCTTAAGAGTGAAGTGACCGGCTCTGCGTTGAGCTGCCGGTTTTCTCGAAACTAACTTCAGTCCTGCGAACGGGAGTTGCCCCGGGCGCCGCGAGCAGTGGGCACCCGGTGGCGGCGGCCGGGGCGAAGGGATGGGGTGGCGAATGGAGGCGGGCAGATCGCCGCGTACGGCCGGGGACGGGGGATCGCCGGGGTGCGGAGCCGGTGCGGCGGGTCCGTGGCCGGAGGCGACGCGGGCGGTACTGGCCGGCGCCGGAGGGCGGGGAGGCCGCGGCGACTGGGACGTCACCGTCGGTGGTTCCTGGTGCACGGCCAGGCCGCCCACGGCCGTACCGCTGCCGGAGCGGGGGTGGAAGCTCCAGGTGAGTGCGGCCGCGGTGGCGGGCGAGGCGGTGCTCTCGGCGGTGGTCCGGGTGCTCGCCGCAGACCCGTGCGGCTTCACCTTCGCCGCCGCGCGGGAACGGCCGGACGGACTCGACTCCCGCGACCGTGACCGCGACCGTGACCGCGACCGTGACCGCGACCGCGGCCCGGCGGGCACGTTCATCACCGTCTACCCGGCCGACGACGCGCAGTTCCGGCGGCTGGCGGCAGAGCTGGACCGGGCCACCGCCGGGCTGCCGGGGCCGGTGCTGCGCTCCGCCCGGCCGTACCGGCCGGGGAGCCTGGTGCACTACCGGTACGGGGCGTTCGCGCCGGCGGCGGAGCCGGGCGACGACGGGGGGTGCCGCTCGGCGCCGCGCGGACCTGCCGGGGAGCGGACCGAGGAGGCGCACCGGGCGCCGGGGTGGCGGCCGGACCCGTTCGACGGCCCGGGGGCGGGTGCCCCGCGGGCGGCTTCCGGCCGGCGCCGGGGCGGGGGCGGAGACGGGGTCCGGGCGGCCGGCCGGTACACGGTGACCACCGCCGTCCGGCAGGGCGCGCGGGGCGGGGTGTTCCTCGGGCGGGAGGCGTCGAGCGGCGCCGAGGTCGTGGTCAAGCAGGCCCGCGCGCGCGGAGAGGGAGAGGAGCACCGGGCCGGCCCCGACGCCCGCGACGCACTGCGCCGCGAGGCCGCGCTGCTCGTCCGGCTGGAGGGACGGGGGCTGGTGCCGCGCGCCCTCGAACTGATCGAGGGGGACGGCTCCGTCCTCCTGGTGCAGGAACGAATCGCCGGACAGCCGCTGGGCGACTGGGTGGCCGCCAGGCTGCGGCGCGACAGCAGCCCCGACGTCGACTGGGCCGAGGCCAGGACGGTGGTGCACGGTCTGCTGGACCTGGTCGAGCGGGTGCACGCCCAGGGGCTGGTGCTGCGCGGCCTCTCCCCCGGCAACGTGGTGGTCCGCCCGGACGGCACGCTGCGGCTGGTCGACCTCGGACTCACCGCCGAGACCGGACGGCTCGCGGGCCCGGCCGGCTCCCCCGGCTACCGCGCCCCCGAGCACGGACCCGGCCGGCTCGCCCCCGCGCACCGCCGCGTCGCCGACCCGGCCGTCGACCTGTACGCCCTCGGCGGGCTGCTCTTCCTGCTGGCCACCGGGTACGAGCCGCTGCTGCCGGAGGACCTCCCGCGGGCCCGCCCGGTCGCCGAACGGCTCGGCCGCTGGCTCGCCCTCGCGGCGCGCACCGGCGGGACCGCGCGACGGCTGGCGCCGGTGATCCTCGGGCTGCGGGCCGAGGAGCCGGGGCAGCGGTGGGGGGTGGCCCGGGTACGGGCGGCGCTGCGCGAGGACGGCCCGGGCGCGGGTGCCGTACGGTCCGCCGCCGTCCCGCCGCCCCGGCACGCCCCGCCCGGTCAGGGTGCGGCCCCGACGGACCGGGTCACCGCCCGGACGCCCCCGGGTGCCGCGCCGCCCGCACACCGACTCCCGGCCGGCACCACGGGCCCGGCCGGCATCACCAGCCCGTCCAGCACCACAGGGGTGAGCGGAGCATGAACGTGGCCATCCGGACCATGACCCAGGCCCTGCGCCGGCTGAGCTTCACGTTCGCCGCCGACGGCAGCCACGCGGCCTGCCTGGCCTCCTCCGCCGACAGCGGCTGGTACGCGGAGAGCTGGCGGCTGCCGCCCGACGGCGGACCGGCCACCCCCACCGCGCTGCCGCTGTCCGGCAACCGCTCGGAGAGCCTGCGCTCGCAGCTGGTCGCGCTGCCCGACGGCTCGGTGCTGGTCTGCCGGCACGACGGCGAACGGCACGACCTGGTCCGCCTCTCGGCCGGCGGGAACACCACCGTGGAAGAGCAGTCGGGCTCACTGCGGATGACCGGGCTGCGGGTGCTGCCGCTCCCGCGGCCGGCCGGGGCCGGCCCGCGCACGCCGGTGGCGCTCGCTCTCGGCAGCGACACCCGCCCGGCGACCACCGCCTGGCTGCTGCGGACGGACGGGAGCGAGCCCGAACGGGTCGCCGAGATCCCGGGGCTGCACGGCGGCGGCACCTGGCTGGACCGTACGGGCTCGCTGCTCGCGCTGGACCGGGTGAACGCGGGCATGGTCCGCAGCGTGGTGCTCGACCTGCGCAGCGGCGGCGCCACCCCGCTGCTGGAGATCGGCCCGCACAGCAACGACCGGCTGGTGCTGTTCGACCCGGACAGCCGGTTCGCGATGGTGCGCAGCGACGCGCCCGGCACCGACCGGCTCGGCTGGGGCGTCCTCGGTGCCGGGGAGCCGGTGCGGTTCCCCGAGTGCCTGCACGTCGCGGGCATGTTCCTGCGGCCGGTCGCGCTGCGGGTGGCGGCGGACGGCCCCCGGGTCGCGGTGCAGATCGACCACGGCGCGGGTTCGGCGCTCGCGCTGTGGCGACCCTCGGCCGGGCGGCTGGACCCGCTGCCGATCCCGCCCGGGCGGCTCGGCTCCGTCGGGCACTGGGGCGAGGCGGGGCTGCGGCTGCCGTACTCCTCACCGGACCATCCGACGGCGCTGGCCACCCTGGACGTGGACGCGCTGCTGGCGCACGGCCCGCTGCCGGCCGCCTCGGGGCCGATGCCGCTGCCCCTGCAACTCGCCCCGCTGGCCTCCGGGTTGCCCGGTCCGTGGCGGGACACCGTCCTGCCGTGGCAGCCCGGCGGGGTGCGCCCGGTGCGGACCGCGCCGGCCGGCTGGCGGCTGGACGGCAGCACCCCGCCCGGCGACGGCGGCCGCTGGCACCCGGCGCAGAGCCTCGAACTCGCGGGCCCGGCAGGCCCGTTGGAAGCCGTGGTGTACGGCGGGGACGCCTGGCTGAGCAGCCCGCACCTGGTGCTGGCGCTGCACGGTGGGCCGGCGGACGCCTGGCGGCTGGAGTTCGACCCGGCGCTGCAACGGATGGCCGCCGAGGGCCTGGCGGTGGTCGCGCCGAACCAGCGCGGCTCCACCGGCTACGGCGTGACGCACGCGCTGGCCATCCGGGGTTCCTGGGGCGGGCCCGACCTGGACGACGTCCTCTACCTGCTGGACGGCATCGCGGGCCAGCGCGCCGCGCTCGGCCTGGAGCCGCCCGCCCTGTTCGGGGTCAGCTACGGCGCGTTCCTGGCCCTGCTGGCGGCGGCGCACGCGCCGGCCGGGCAGGTCTCCCGCTGCGCGGTGGTCGCGCCGTTCCTGTCCGGCGGCCGGCTTCTGGCCGAAGCGGCGCCCCCCGTACGGGCGTTGACCACCCGGCTGGGCGGCGGCGAGCCGATCGCCGACGCCCGCGGACCGCGCGACGTGCTGCAACTGGCGCACCGGCTGAGCGCGCCGCTGCTGGTGGTGCACGGCAACCGCGACGAGGTCGTGCCGGTGAGCCAGTCCCGTTCGCTGCGGCACGAGTTGCTGCGGATCGGCCGGGTCGAGGGCGAGGACTTCCGGTACGTCGAGGCGGCCGGCTCCGGGCACGAGGTGCTCGCCGAGGAAGGCGCCGCCGTGCTGCACGAGCTGCTGGGCACGTTCCTGCGGACCGGCCGTCCTGGCTGATCCGCAGGACCGGCCCACCGAGGCCCCGGGGCAACTGCCCGGGGCGCGCCCCGACACCGGCCCCGCACCACGCTGGGCGATCCGGGTGAACTCTCCGCAGGTGGGCTCCGGTTGCCCGGGTTGGTCCGGACCAACCCGCCCCCGCCCCGGGTCGTGGTCCCGGCCCGCTTCCGCACCCCCGGAGCAGCACCGGACGCGCGTCATGATGTCGATAGGATCTCGTCAGTCCCGGCCGTTATGGTGGCCGGGGCACGGGCCGCGATCACCGGCTACGGGCGCGTACGGAGCGCCCGATCGGGGACCCGACCGTGCGCCACCGGCGCCGGCCGGGCGCCGATGACCTGCACCCTCCGCACGGAAGACGATTCTCAATGTCCGACACCCTCACCGACACCACCGGACCCGCGGTTGCCGGGACCGACGCCGACGAGAAGACGGCCGCGGACTTCGCGTCGCACGGCCGCCACCGCGGCCGCTCCGCCGCCGAAGACAGCCCGGAGACCGACCCGCACGGCCGCCACCGCGCGGCCGGGGCCTGGGGCTGACCCCACCGGCAGGACACAGCGGCACCCGCACGAGGGCCCGCCGGGAGAGCACGGACTCCCCCGGCGGGCCCTCGGCACAAGCCCGTCGGCACAAGCCCGTCGGGACGAGCCCGCCGCAACGGACCCGGCGTCACGCGTCCATCGTCACGACCGTCCGCAGCGCCTCGCCGCTGCGCATCTGCGCGATCGCCTCGTTGACCTCAGCGAGCCCCACCCGGTGGGTGACCATGCCGTCGAGGTCGATCCGCCCGGCCCGCCAGAGGTCCACGACCAGCCCGATGGTGCGCGCCACCGTGGCCCCGCCGTAGAGCGAGGGCAGCAGGCGCTTCTCGTTGAAGAACAGCTCGCCCATGGTGAACTGCGCGAGGTCGTCCTGCGCGCCCGCGCCGATGACCACCACCGCGCCGCCGCGTCGGGCGGCCTCGTAGCCGGCCCGGACGGTGGCCGCGCGGCCGACCGCCTCGAAGACGTGGTCGAAGCCGCCGCCGGGCAGCTTCCTGGCCGCCGCCTTCAGCTCCTCGGGCGCGATCGCCTCGGTGGCGCCGAAGGTCAGGGCGCGCTCGCGGCGCGAGGCCACCGGGTCGACGACGGTGATCCGGCCGGCGCCGCAGACCCGGGCGCCCTGCACGGTGGCCACGCCGACCCCGCCCGCCCCGATCACCGCGACGGAGGCGCCGGGCTCGACCCGGGCGGTGTGCACCGCGGCGCCGACGCCCGTGGTCACCCCGCAGCCGATCAGCGCGGCGGCCTCGTACGGGAGGTCGGCCGGCACCTTGATGACGGCGTTCGCGGCGACCACGACCTCCTCCGCGAAGGCCCCGGTGCCGTAGAAGCCGGAGGCGCTCAGCCCGCCCTCGGCGATCAGGAAGCCCGGGGCGCCGAGGCCGCGCAGGCTGGCGACGCACAGGTGGCCGCGGTCCCGCAGGCAGTGGTCGCAGTGGCCGCACGGGGCCATCCAGCAGAGCACCACGCGCTCGCCGACGGCGAGGCCGGTGACGCCCTCGCCGACCTCCACCACGTCCCCGGCGCCCTCGTGCCCGGGGACGAACGGCGCGGGCTGCGGCAGCACGCCGCTCATCGCGGAGAGGTCCGAGTGGCAGAGGCTGGCGGCGCGCATCCGCACCCGTACGGTGCCGGGACCGAATCCGACGGCCGTCACGTCGTCGCGGACGTCGAGGGTCTCCTGGCCGGTCTCGTGCAGGACGGCTGCGCGCATGGTGCTGCTCCCGGGGTGCCTCGGATCGACGGTCGCGCCGATTCTGGCACGGGCGGAGCGGCCGGACTAGAACGCGTTCCACAGAGAACCGGCCCGCGGAGCTGTGGGAACCCGCCGTCCGTCCGCCGCCGGGCCGCTCCGCGATCCGGTCGGGCCGACACCTCCACGGGTCGGCACCACCGCGGACGCCCCGGCCCCGACCGGCCCGGCCACGGCTCCCCCGCTACCGTCGAGTAGGGTCCGTGCACGTCCGCCCACGCCCGACCCCGAGGAGCACCTCATGTCCGACCTGCTGCTGAGCGCCGAACCGGCGCCCGAGGTGCTGGCGGCGTTCGAGGCGGCCACCGGGTTCATGCCGGCGGACGAGGGCCTCGCGCTGTACGCGGCGGCGGTGGCGGCGGCCCGGAGCACCGGGCAGCCGGTGCTGGAGATCGGCACCTACTGCGGCCGCTCGGCGATCCTGCTCGCGGCGGCGGCCCGGGAGGCCGGGACGGTCGCGCTGACCGTCGACCACCACCGCGGCTCGGAGGAGCAGCAGCCCGGCTGGGAGTACCACGACCCGACCCTGGTCGACCCCGAGGTCGGCCTGATGGACACCCTGCCCCGCTTCCGCCGCGCCCTGCACGCCGCCGGGCTGGAGGAGCACGTGGTGGCACTGGTCGGCCGCTCGCCGAGGATCGCCGCGCTGTGGGGCCGCCCGCTGGGCCTGGTGTTCATCGACGGCGGGCACACCGACGAGCACGCGACCGGCGACTACGAGGGCTGGGTGCCGCACCTGGCGCCGGAGGGCCTGCTGGTGGTGCACGACGTCTTCCCCGACCCGGCGGACGGCGGCCAGGCCCCGTACCGGGTGTACCTGCGGGCGCTCGCCGAGGGCTTCGAGGAGGTCTCGGTGACGGGCTCGCTGCGCGTCCTGCGCCGCGCCGCCCGCTGACGCTCCCTCACCCGTCCGTCCCCACCTGCCGCCGGACCTCCGGACCGGTCGATCCGCCGAGCAGCCCCACGGCCCGGCACCGATGCTCTAACGTCGTGCCGGGGCTGTCGGTCGGGGGTTCGAACGGTACGGTGGCCGCGCAGCACCAGGCAGGGCATCGGCGGACGGTGGGGGCCAGCAGCGACATGACGGACCAGCAGAACAGCGCTCCGGCGGTCTGGGACCCCACCGCGCGCGGCGGGGCCGGCGGCTGGGTGCGCGGCCCGCAGCGCCCGGCCGACCCGCAGCCCGCCCCCGGAGCGCCCGTCGCCCCCGCCCCCGGAGCGCCGCGGCCCGGCTCACCCGGCTACGACCCGCCGACCGCCCGGCTGTTCCCCGGCCCCACCCCGCCGCCCCCGGCCGCACCGCCCGCGGCCGCGCCGTTCCCCTCCCACGCGGACCCGCGGACCCCGGCCCCGCCGTACGAGACCGCCGGCCACGACTACCACCTGCAACCGCCCGTCGCCCCGCCACCGCCGCCCCCGTACGGCGCCCGGCCCGACTACCCGACCGGCCCCGGGGACGACGAGGACCGGCCGGCCGACCGCAGGACCCCGCTGCTGATCGGCTTCGCCCTGCTCCTGGTGCTGGCGATCGGCGGCGGTCTGCTGTTCGCCGCCCGGGGCGGCGGCGACAAGGGCGAGCAGGCCGCGCCCCCGCCCGTCACCGCCCCGCCGACCGGCTCGGACAACCTGCCGCCCACCCCCGCGCCCACCGGGACGGACGCCGCGGCGAGCGCCTCCGCGAGCGCGTCCGGCGCGCCCACCGGGACGCCGTCCCCGACCGCGACCGGCCCCGGCCCCGGCGCCCAGGCGCAGGCCCAGGCGCTGGACGGCCTGCTCAGCGAGGGCGAGAGCGCCAAGGCCCCGATCGGCAGCGCCGTCGCCAAGGTGACCAGCTGCCCGCCGAAGGCCGACATCGAGAGCGCCGCCCAGGTCTTCGACAGCGGCGCGAGCCAGCGGGCCGCCCTGCTGACCAAGCTCTCCCAGCTGAGCGTCACGGACGTGCCGGGCGGCGCGGACGCGGTGAACTCGCTGAAGTCCGCCTGGCAGCTGTCCGCCGACATCGACAAGGCGTACGCGAGCTGGGCGCGCGCCGTCGCCGCCCAGGGCTGCACCGGCAGGGCCCCGGCCAACCAGGACAAGAAGCGCGCGGACGAGCTCAACCCGCAGGCCACCCAGGCGAAGACGGACTTCATGAACAAGTGGAACCCGATCGCGAAGAACTACGGTCTGACTCCGCGCACCCAGGACAGGATCTGACCGACCCGTGACCGGTTCCGCCCCTCGACCGCCCCGTCGTTCCGCCCTGCTGCGCACCGCCACGGCGGCGGCGGTGGCCGTTCCGCTCTGTACGGCGGGCTGGTTCGGCTGGCGGGCCCTCGACCACGCCGGCCCGGCCGGCAGCACGGCGGCCCCGGCCACGGCGGCAGCGTCCGCCGCCTCGGCCACGACGCCTCCGGCCGCACCGCCCCCGGCCGATCCCGGCACCGCCGACACCGCCACCGGCACACCGCTCACCCCTCCGGTCGCACCGCCGCCCACCGGCAGCGCCCCGGCCGAGGCACCCGCCACGACCCCGCCCCCGGCCACGCCCACCGCGGCGACGGACCTGACCGGCCGCACGGTCCTGCTCGACCCCGGCCACAACCCCGGCAACTCCGCCCACACCGCCGAGATCAACCGCCAGGTGGACATCGGCAACACCCGCAAGGAGTGCGACACCACCGGGACGGAGACCAACGCCGGCTACACCGAGGCCGAGTACACCCTGGACGTCTCCCGGCGGGCCCGCGCCATCCTGACCGCCAGGGGCGCGAAGGTGGTGCTGGTCCAGGACGGCGACCGCCCCTGGGGCCCGTGCATCGACGAACGCGCCCGCGCGGGCGCCGACGCGCACGCCGACGTCGCGCTCTCGGTGCACGGGGACGGCGGCCCGGCCGCCGGCCGTGGGTTCCACGTGATCATGCCCGCCAGGGTGGTGGCGGGGAAGGCGGACAACGCGGCGATCGTCGCCCCCTCGCGCCGGCTCGGCCTCCTGCTGCGTGACCGGTTCCACGCCGCGACCGGCGAACCGTACGCGGACTACACCGCCGAGGAGGGCCTGGACACCCGCTCCGACCTGGGCGGGCTCAACCTCTCCACCGTCCCCAAGGTGTTCATCGAGTGCGGTAACATGCGCAACTCGACGGACGCGAAGCGGATGACGGACCCTCAGTGGCGCCAGCAGGCGGCCCAGGGGATCGCCGACGCACTGACCGCGTTCCTGACGACCCAAGAGAAGACCGAAGAGCGACACGGGAGTTGAACCGCGTGCCCCCCGGGGGGCGACGGTCCGCCCGGACCGCACGGTTTGCAACGACTTCGCCCCATTCCCGGTCCCGCCGTGCACCGGCAGGAGGGTTGGGCCTAGGCTTCTGATCCGTTCGGGAGTTTCGGCCGGTCGACCCGACCGCGCGAACCACCGTCCACGACACGTCAACGAGGGGAACGTTAGTGAATCTGCGCGCTCTCACCAGGGGAGACGCCGCCGTCGCAGGCGCGGCCGTCCTGCTCTTCATCGCCTCCTTCCTGCCCTACTGGACCGTGGACTGCGGTGGCAGCCGGTACTGCCCCTCGTCGCAGAACGCGTGGAGCACGGACTTGTTCCCCATCCTGCCCTCGATCTACCTCCTCGGCATCGCCGCCGCGGTGCTGATCCTGGTGCAGCGCTTCCAGGGTGCGGCCGCGGCCAACCGCCAGGTGCTCGGCCTGCGCCTGGACCAGTGGGGCATCGGCTTCTCCGTCTCGGCGCTGTGGACGTCGGTCTGGGCGCTCGGCGGCGGCACCTCCAGCTCCGTCGTCAGCCACGGCTTCGGCGCCTGGCTCGGCTTCATCGCGCTGCTCGCGCTCGCCGGTGCGGCCGCGGCCGCACCCGTGGTGCCCGCGCTGAAGGCCCCGCTGGTCACCGACCGCCCGGCCGCCGTCCCCGGCCAGCCCGGCCAGTACGGCTACCCGGGCCAGCCCGGCCACCCGGGTGCGCCCGGCCAGTACGGCTACCCGGCCCAGGGCCACGACCCGGCGTTCGGCGCCCAGGCCGCCCAGGCCGGCTACGGCTACCCGGCCGGTCAGACGCAGCCCGGCCAGCCGGTCCCGCCCGCCCAGCCGCAGGACGCCGGCACCCCGGCCCCGCAGCCGGCGGCCCCGGTCGCGCAGCAGCAGGCGGCCCCGGCGGCGGACTTCCAGCCCTTCTGGTTCGCCGTCCCGGCCCCGCGCCAGCTGGCCCCGAAGGACAACCCGGCCGGCGCCCCGGTCGGCGAGGTCGTTCCCGGCACCTGGTACCTGGCCGTCGAGCAGCGCGGTGCCGCGCTGGTCGCGCAGCTGCCGGACGGCAGCCAGGGCGTGCTGGCCGACACCACGGGCATCCAGCGCGGCTGACGCCCCCGGGCGCACACGCGGAAGGGGCGGGACCGGTTCTCCGGTCCCGCCCCTTCGCCGTGTCCGCGGCCACTCGCCGTGGCCGTGCCGCTTCGCAGCGTCCGCGGCCCTTCGCGGCGTCCGCGCTCAGCAGCAGTCCTGGACCACCAGCCCGGCGGGCAGTTGCTCCCCGCCGAAGACCGCGACGGTCGCCGGGTCGCCGCCGAGCGCGGCCACCGCGAGCAGCAGCGCCCCGGCCGTCCAGGTGGTGCGCTCCTCGGGCCAGATCGCGTCGTCCTCGAAGACGTACCCGGTCCAGTACGAGCCGTCCTCGTGCCGCAGGTGCTTCTGGAACCAGCGCAGGATGTCCACCGCGCGGTCGGACTGGCCGATCGCCCAGAGCGCGAGCGCCAGCTCGGCGCTCTCCCCGCCGGTCACCCACGGGCGGTCGCTGACGCAGCGCACGCCGAGGCCGGGCACGACGAAGCGCTCCCAGTCCCGCTCGATCCTGGCCACCGCCGCGTCGCCGCGCAGGCCGGTGCCGAGCACCGGGTAGTACCAGTCCATCGAGTAGCGGCCCTTGTCCAGGAACCGCTCCGGGTGGCGGGAGACGGCGTGCCCCAGCCGTCCGGCCGCGAGCTCCCAGTCGGGCTGCGGCTCCTCCAGGTAGTCGGCGACGGCCAGGCCGCAGCGCAGCGCGTGCAGGATGCTGGACGAACCGGTGAGCAGCGCCTCGTCGGTGGCGGTGCCGTCCTCGTCGACCCGCCAGGCGATCGGGCCGCCGGGCAGCCGCAGCCCGACGATGAAGTCCAGGGCGCGCCGGACCGTCGGCCAGATCCAGTCCAGGAAGGTGTCGTCGCCGGTGCTGAGGTGGTGGTGCCAGACCCCGACCGCGACGTACGCGCAGAAGTTGCTCTCCTTGGCCCGGTCGGTGACCACGCCGTCGGTGTAGGCGGCGTACCAGGAGCCGTCCGGGTTCTGGGCGGCGGCGAGCCAGCGGTAGGCGGCCTCGGCGGCGGCGTGCTGGCCGGCCGTGTCCAGGGCCATCGCGGCCTCGGTGTGGTCCCACGGGTCGAGGTGGTGGCCGGCGAACCACGGTATGGCGCCGTCGGGGCGCTGCTCGGCCAGGATGCTGCGCACGGTGTCGGCGGCCTGCTCGGCGTCGAGCACCCCGTCGAGCAGCAGCGCCTCGGGGACGGCGGCGGTCATGCCGCCCCGCCCGGCGCGCGGTTGGGCTTGGAGGCGTACGCGACGAAGCTCTTGCCGATCACCGGGTTGAGCGCCCGCTCGGCGGCCTTGGTGAGGGTGCTGATCACCGGGGTGCCGACGATGTCCCAGACCAGCAGCTGGTGGTAGGCCTTGACCGGCAGCGCCTTGTCGTTGCCGACGCCGACCGCGCACTTGATCCACCAGTACGGCGAGTGCAGCGCGTGCGCGTGGTGGGTGCCGTACGGCTCCAGGCCCGCGTCCCTGAGCTTGTCGAGCAGCTCGTCGCCCCGGTAGATCCGGATGTGGCCGCCCTCGTTCGCGTGGTACTCGTCGGACAGCGCCCAGCAGATCTTCTCCGGGAGCCAGCGCGGCACGGTGACGGCGAGCAGGCCGCCCGGCTTGAGGACCCGGAACATCTCGTCGAGCACGCCCTTGTCGTCCGGGATGTGCTCCATCACCTCGGAGATGATGATCTTGTCGAAGTGGTCGTCCTCGAACGGGAGCGCCAGCGCGTTTCCCTCGATCGCGACCGCCGACGCGCCCCCGGGGGCCTCACCGGCCTGCTCCATCGCCGCGAACCACTTCCTGACCTCGGCGATCTCCTCGGTGTTCTGGTCGAGGGCGATCACGTTGGCACCGCGGCGGTAGCACTCGAACGCGTGCCGGCCCCCGCCGCAGCCCAGGTCGAGCACCCGGTCGCCGGGGGCGAGCGGGAAGCGCGAGAAATCGACGGTCAGCACTGCTGGACTCCCATTCCTATTGCTACCAAGCGTCCTTGACGCTTCGTCACGCTTTCTGTCCGCCACGACGGGCCTCGTCTCACCCCGCCTCGCCGGGGAGACTCGGCCCGCCGTCCCGGGCGGCTAGGCCACGTACCGCCAGCCGGGCCCCGAGCGGGCCCGGGCGCCGGCGCCGGTGGCGATCGCCGCGCGGTAGGCCTCGGCGGTCAGCTCGGCGGCCCGCTCCCAGGTGAACCGGGCCAGCACCCGCTCCCGTCCGGCGGCGCCCAGGCCGGCCCGCAGCTCAGGGTCGTCCAGCAGCCGGCCGAGCGCGGCGGCCAGCGCGTCCGCGTCCCCCGGCGGCACCGCCAGGCAGGACTCCCCGTCGGGACCGGCCACCTCGGGGATCGCCCCGCCGGTGGTGGCGACCAGCGGGGTGCCGGTGGCCATCGCCTCGGCGGCGGGCAGCGAGAAGCCCTCGTACAGCGAGGGGACGCAGGCCGCCTCGGCCGAGCGGTAGAGGTCGACCAGCTCCCGGTCGGTCAGCCCGCTGCGGAACTCGATGTGCTCCGCCAGCCCGAAGCGGCGCACCGCCTCGGCCACCGGCCCGTCCTCCTTCTGCGGCTTGCCGACCACCACCAGGTGCGCGTCCCGTTCGGTGCGGACCTTGGCGAGCGCCTCGACCAGGAAGACCAGGCCCTTCAGCGGGACGTCCGCGCTGGAGGTGGTGACGATCCGGCCGGGCACCCGCGCGACCTCCGCCGAGGGCGACCAGAGCCGGGTGTCGGCGCCGATCGGCACCACCGAGATCGCGCCCGGCGCGACGCCCAGGTGCCCGGCGATCTCGCGCTGCGAGGTGCCGGAGACGGTGATCACCCGGTCCAGCCTTGCGGCGACCCGGCGCTGCATCCGGGTGAAGGCGTACCAGCGGCGCAGCGAGAGCCGCTTGACCCGGGTGGTGGCGGCGTCCAGCTCCAGCTGCCGGTCCACGGTGATCGGGTGGTGGATCGTGGTGACCAGCGGGAAGCCGTGCCTGGCCAGGCCCAGCAGGCCGTAGCCGAGGGTCTGGTTGTCGTGCACCACGTCGTAGCGGCCTTTGTGGGCGGCCAGGTAGCGACGGGCGCGCAGCGAGAAGGTGAGCGGCTCGGGGAAGCCGCCGGTGCGCATGGTGGCGAACTCCAGCACGTCCACCGGGCCGCGGAACTCGTCGCGGGCGGGGGTGCGGAAGGGGTCGTCGGCGCGGTAGAGGTCCAGGCTGGGCAGCTCGACCAGCCGCACCGAGCCGGGGCCCTCGACCTCGTCCAGCACCGGGTAGGGCTGGGCGCCGATCACGTCCACGTGGTGGCCGAGCCCGGCCAGCTCGCGCGAGAGGTGCCGTACGTACACGCCCTGACCGCCGCAGAAGGGGTCCCCGCGGTACGACAACAGGGCAATCCGCAGCGGCTGCGCGGTCATCCTGGGCCCTCTTCTCTAGCTGCTATCGGTGCTGCCGGTCGTGTCTTCCGGTCGCTAAAGTAGATCAGGTTTCAGTGGCTGCGGAACTCGTCATCGACCACGTGAACAACGAGAGACCTCGAAGATACCGGCCCGTAGCTTTCCCTCAGGAGCCAGGGCTGGTGATTCCCGCCACGCCGAATCCTGCCGACCATGTGGAGCACGCCGCCACTCTCGCCCGCCCGGGAGCACCCTTGTCGCCGCCCTCTCCTTCGCCCCTGCCGCCGGTCCCGCCCCCGGGCGAGCCGCCGCTGACCGCACGCCAGGCCGAGCGGCGCCGGCGCATCCTGCGGGCCGCCACCGCGCTGGCGGTGCGGGGCGGGTACGAGGCGGTGCAGATGCGGGAGGTCGCGGAGGGCGCGCAGGTCGCCCTCGGCACGCTCTACCGGTACTTCCCGTCCAAGGTGCACCTGCTGGTGGCGGTGATGCTGGAGCAGTTGCAGGGCCTCCACGAGCACATCCGGCGGCACCCGCCGACCGACGCCGAAGCGGCGCCCCGGGTCGCCGACACCCTCACCCGGGCCTTCCACGCGCTGCAACGCGAACCGCTGCTGGCCGAGGCGATGGTCCGGGCACTGTCCTTCGCGGACCGCTCGGTCGGGGCCGAGGTGGACCGGGTCAGCGCGGCCACCGGACAGCTCATCCTGGACGCCATCGGCCAGTCCGGGCCCCCCACCGAGAGCCAGCGCGCGGCCGTCCGGGTGATCGAGCACACCTGGCACTCGGCACTGGTCGCCTGGCTCTCCGGGCGCGCCTCGATCGCCGAGGTACGGGCCGACCTGCACACCGCGGCCCGGCTGCTCACCCTGCCCTGAGCCCTTCCCTGAGCCCTTCCCGGATCCCGCCGTGAGTCCTTCCCGACTGGAACGTGTTCCTGCCACGGCCCGGGCCGCCGGTGCGCTCCGGCGGCTACAGTCGACGGGCAGGACAACTCCATCCCGTTCCTCTCCCGGGGAAAGCCGGTGCGAATCCGGCGCTGACCCGCAGCCGTGAGTCCGGCGCCGTGCCCCGGCCGCCCGGACGAGTCGGAGCACCCGGGGAGGGGCGAGCGGCCGGACCAGGCGCACGCGCCCGGCACCGTCGAGGTCTACGGAACGGCCCGCCCGGGCCACCACCGCTCACCGAAAGGCACACCCGCACCATGCTGACCGCCGCCCGTCTGGGCGCCGCCGCCCTGTCCGCCGCGCTGCTCACCGGCCTCGCCGCAGGACCGGCCCTCGCCGACGTCCCCGCCCCCACCGTCCCGGACGGCCTGTACGGCAAGAGCGACCCGACGTACGACGGCGTCTGGCGGCAGTCGCTGGCGCTCACCGCCCTGACGGCGGCCAAGGTCACCCCGGCCGACTCGGCGGTCGGCTGGCTCACCGGACAGCAGTGCGAGGACGGCGGCTGGCCCTCCTACCGGGCCGCCGGCGCGGCCTGCGACACCAAGTTCGAGGACAGCAACGCCACCGCCGTCGCCGTCCAGGCCCTGATCGCCCTCGGCGGCCACCAGGACGCCGTCGACAAGGGCGTCGCCTGGCTCAAGGCCAACCAGAACGCCGACGGCAGCTGGGCCTACAACCCGGGCAACCCCGGCGACGCCAACTCCACCGGGCTCGCCGTCAACGCGCTGTTCGCCGCGAAGACCGACCCGGCCGGCGTCGCCAAGGCCGGCAGGTCCGCCTTCGACGGGCTCGCCCTGTTCCAGCTCGGCTGCGCGGCCCCCGCCGACCAGCGCGGCGCCTTCGCCTACCAGCCCGACGGGGTCGGCGGCGCCCCCGCCCCGAACGCCCTGGCCAGCGGCCAGGCCGCGCTCGCCGCCGGCGGCGGCCACCTGCCGGTCTCCGGCTCGGTGCGCTCCGACGCCGCCCCCAAGGCCCTCACCTGCGCCTCCGACGCCACGGCCGCCGGGGCCCCGGTTGCGCACGCGGACTCCGGCGAGGCCGTCGGCGCCTACCTCACCGCCCAGCTCGCGGCGAACGGCGACCACCTCAGCCTCACCACCCCGGGCGCCGCCCCCACCCCCGACTACACCGCCACCGCCTGGGCCGCCCTCTCCCTCGTCCAGAGCGGCCACCCCCAGCAGGCGGCCGGCGCCGTCGACTGGCTCGCCAAGGAGGGCGCCGGCTGGACCAAGGGCGGAACCGACGCCGGCGCCACCGCCACCCTCCTGCTGGTCTCCCAGGCCGCCCACCGCGACACCGCCGCCCTGACCGGCGAACTCACCGCCCTCGGCCCGGCCCCCAAGGCCGCCGGAGCCGCCGCCTCGGCGACGGCCACCCCGGCGAAGAAGAAGGACGGGGGCATCGGCCAGTACTGGCTGATCGGCGTCGGGCTCCTCGTCGGCGTCGGCGGCGGCCTCCTGCTGAGCCTCCAGCGCAAGCGCAACCCGCACCTCTGATGCGGCCCGCACCCCATCCGGCCCCGGGCGGCACCCGGCCCGGCAGGCCCGGGCGGACCGTCGCCCGGCTGCTCCCGCCCCTCCTCGGGGCGGTGCTGGTGCTCGCCTCCGCCGCCCCCGCGCAGGCCGCCGGGTACCGCTACTGGTCGTTCTGGCGCGGCGCCGAGGGCGGAGCCTGGACGTACCAGCAGCAGGGCCCCGCCGTCGCGGTGCCGCCGGACGGCTCGGTGGACGGCTGGCGGTTCGCGCTGAGCCCGGACGGCGGGCAGGACGCCGCCAAGCCGCGCACGGCCGGGAGCTTCGCGGAGATCTGCGCGGACACGCCCGCGCAGGACGGGCACAAGCGGGTGGCCGTCGTGCTGGACTTCGGGACCGCCGAGGACGCCGGTTCGTCCGCCGCCCCCGAGCCCGGGCAGCGGACCGCCTGCGCCGCCGTCACGCCCCGCGCCACCTCGGCCGAGGTGCTGGCCGCCGTCGCCCCGCCGCTGCGCTACGACACCAACGGGCTGCTGTGCGCCATCGCCGGGTACCCGAAGGCGGGCTGCGGCGACCAGATCGGCGCGGCCGGCGCGGCCGGGACCGACGCCGGGTCCACCGACCACGGCGGCAGCGGCCCGGACGTCGGCCTGATCGCCGGTGGCGCGCTGGTCGCCGTCCTCGCCGGCGGCGCGGTCTGGCAGGCGCGCCGCCGCCGTCACTCCTAGCCCCCGCCCCGTTGGCCCCTCGTGCCCCCCGTAGCCCCCACCCAGGAAACACCGTGAGCAGCACCGCCGTCCGTAGCACCAGGCCGCCCACCGGCCCCCGTCAACTGCACCCCGGGGCCTGGTGGTTGTGGGCACTCGGGCTGGGCGCGGCGGCGACCAGGACCACCAACCCGGCGATCCTGCTGCTACTCGCCGCCGTCGCCGGATACGTGGTCGCGGCCCGGCGCGGCGACGCGCCCTGGTCCCGCTCGTACGGGGCGTTCCTGCGGCTGGGCCTGCTGGTGCTCGGCATCCGGATGGTGTTCGCGGTCTTCCTCGGCTCACCGGTCCCCGGCACCCACGTGCTGTTCACGCTGCCCGAAATCCCGCTGCCCGCCTGGGCGCAGGGCGTCCGGATCGGCGGCCGGGTCACCGTCGAGGGGCTGCTCGCGGCGCTGTACGACGGGCTGCGGCTGGCCACCCTGCTGATCTGCGTCGGCGCCGCCAACTCCCTGGCCAGCCCGGCCCGCCTGCTGCGCGCCCTGCCCGGCGCGCTCTACGAGGCCGGCGTGGCGGTGGTGGTGGCGATGACCTTCGCGCCGAACCTGGTCGCCGACGTCCGCCGGCTGCGCGCCGCCCGGCGCCTGCGCGGCCGCACCGACAAGGGCGTCGCGGCCGTGCTGAGCGTCGGACTCCCGGTGCTGGAAGGCGCGTTGGAGCGGTCCATCGCACTGGCCGCGGCGATGGACACCCGGGGCTTCGGCCGCACCGCCGACGTCCCGCGCCGGCTCGCCAGGGCGACCGCCGCGCTCACCCTGGCGGGGCTGCTCGGGGTCTGCCTCGCCGCGTACGGGCTGCTGACGGCCGGCGGCGCCGGCTGGGCACTGCCGGTCCTGCTGACCGGCCTGGCCGCCGCCTTCGCCGGACTGCTGCTCGGCAGCCGACGATCCGTCAGGAGCCGCTACCGGCCCGACCCCTGGGCCCTGCCGGAGTTGCTGACCGCCGGCTCGGGGGCGGCCGTGGCGGCCCTCACCACCTACCTGGCCGCCCAGGACCCGGCCGCCTTCGCCCCCACCGTCGTCCCGCCGACCGTCCCCGCGCTGCCGCTGGCCGCCGTGCTGACCGTCCTGCTCGGCCTGGTACCGGCGTTCGCCGCCCCGACCCCGCCCCGGAGGGCATCGTGATCACCTTCGAGCAGGTCTCCGTCCGGTACGCGGACTCCGCCGCGCCCGCGCTCAGCGACGTCGACCTCACCGTCCCCGAGGGCGAACTCTGCCTGCTGGTGGGCCCGTCCGGCTCCGGCAAGTCCACCCTGCTGGGCACGGTCAGCGGGCTGGTGCCGCACTTCACCGGCGGCGTGCTGCACGGCCGGGTCACCGTCGGCGGCCGGGACACCCGCGAACACCGGCCGCGCGAACTCGCCGACCTGGTCGGCACGGTGGGGCAGGACCCGCTGGCGCACTTCGTCACCGACACGGTGGAGGACGAACTCGCCTACGGCATGGAGTCGCTGGGCCTGCCCGGCGACGTGATGCGCCGCCGCGTCGAGGAGACCCTCGACCTGCTCGGCCTCGCCGACCTGCGCGACCGCTCGCTGAGCTCCCTCTCCGGCGGCCAGCAGCAGCGCGTCGCGATCGGCTCGGTGCTCACCGTGCACCCGCGCGTCCTGGTGCTGGACGAGCCCACCTCGGCACTCGACCCGGGTGCGGCGGAAGAGGTGCTGGCCGTCCTCCAACGCCTCGTGCACGACCTCGGCACCACCGTGCTGATGGCCGAGCACCGGCTGGAGCGGGTCGTCCAGTACGCCGACCAGGTGCTGCTGCTCACCCCCGGCGCCCCGCCCGTCCTCGGCGAGCCCGCCGAGGTGATGACCCACTCCCCGGTGCACCCGCCGGTGGTCGGCCTCGGCCGGCTCGCGGGCTGGCGGCCGCTGCCGCTCTCCGTCCGCGACGCACGCCGCAGGGCCGCACCGCTGCGTGCCGAACTGGACGGCCGGGCACCGGCCGCCGCCGCCGTCGCGTCCGGCGAGCCGATCGCCACCGCCGGCCGCCTCGCCGTCCGGCGCGGCCCCGTCCCGGCGCTGCGCGGCGTGGACCTCGCACTGCGCCCCGGCGAGATCACCGCCCTGATGGGCCGCAACGGCGCCGGCAAGTCCACCCTGCTGGGCAGCCTGGTCGGCCTGCACTCCCCCGCCTCCGGCAGCGTCCGGGTCGGCGGGCGCACCCCGCACCGCACCCGCCCCGCCGACCTGATCCGCGAGGTCGGCCTCGTCCCGCAGGACCCGCGCGACCTGCTGTACGGCGAGTCGGTCGCCGCCGAGTGCGCCGCCGCCGACACCGACGCGGGCGCCGCCGCCGGCACCTGTCGCGCCCTGGTCGAACGCCTGCTGCCCGGCATCGCCGACGACACCCACCCGCGCGACCTCTCCGAGGGCCAGCGGCTCACCCTCGCCCTCTCCGTCGTACTCACCGCCCGGCCCCCGCTGCTGCTCCTGGACGAGCCGACCCGCGGCCTCGACTACGCCGCCAAGGCCCGGCTGGTGGAGATCCTGCGCTCGTTGGCCGCCGAGGGCCACGCCGTGCTGCTGGCCACCCACGACGTCGAGCTGGCCGCCGAACTCGCCCACCGCACGGTGATCCTGGCCGAGGGCGAGATCGTCGCGGACGGCCCGACCGCGGAGGTGGTGGTCTCCTCGCCCGCCTTCGCCCCGCAGGTCGCCAAGGTGCTGGCGCCGGGGCCGTGGCTCACCGTCCGGCAGGTCGCGGAGGCACTGGGCACGGGGGCGCCGGGTACGGAGGCACCGGGCGCATGAGTACTCGTCCCGTCCCGCTGGGACGCCGGTCCGTCGCGGCACTGCTGTCGGTCTCCCTGGTCGGCGTCGCCGCCTTCGGCTGGCCGCTGCTCGCCTCCACCGGATCGGCGCTGGTCGGCCACTCGGCGGACGCGCCGTGGCTGTTCGCCCTGCTGCTGCCGCTCCTGCTCGCCGTCGTCATCGCCCAGATCTCGGAGGGCCGCTCGGCGGGCGGCGGGGCTCCCGGCCTGGACGCCAAGTCGGTGGCCCTGCTGGGCGTGCTGGCGGCGGCGGGCGCGGCGCTGCGTCCGCTCGGCGCGGGGACGGCGGGGCTGGAGCCGATGTTCTTCCTGATGGTGCTGTCCGGGCGGGTGCTCGGCCCGGGCTTCGGCTTCGTGCTCGGCTCGCTGTCGATGTTCGCCTCCGCGCTGCTGACCGGCGGGGTCGGGCCGTGGCTGCCGTTCCAGATGCTCGCCATGGGGTGGGTCTGCCTCGGCGCCGGGCTGCTGCCGGGGCCCTCCTCCCTGCGCGGCCGCCGCGAACTCCTGCTGCTCGCCGGGTACGGAGCGGTCGCGTCCCTGCTGTACGGCACGATCATGAACCTCCAGGGCTGGCCGTACATCGGCGGCCTGGCCGGCTCCGTCTCCTTCGTCCCCGGCGACCCGCTGCCCGCCAACCTGGTCCGCTTCGCGGTGTACTGCCTGACCACGTCGCTGGGCTGGGACCTGCCCCGGGCCGTCCTCACGGTCGTCCTGTGCCTCACCCTGGGCACCCCCGTCCTGCGCGCCCTGCGCCGCACCACCCGCCGCGCCGCCTTCGACGCCCCGGTCACCTTCCGCCCGCCGGAGCCCTAACGGCACGCCCCGCACACCTGCCCGGCCCCGGCGACGGGCCGCCCGCACATCCCGCCCCGCCCGGGGCACTCGTGCCGGCGCGGCCCGCCGCCTTCGTGCCTGGGTGCCGGAACGATCGGCACCTTGGCGATCCGCGCCGCCACGATGGCGCCGACGCTGTGCGTGACCCTGTCCGGCAGCGGCGCCGCGATGATCCCCGCCAGCGCGTCTCGCGTCCACCCGCCCGCGAGCAGCCCCTCCACCCGCGCGGCCTGGTCGCTGAGCGGCTTGCCCGCCAGGGCCATCCTCGGCTCCCGGCGGCCGAGTTCGAGCAGCAGCGCCATGCCCGCCGTCAACTTCCCGGAAGGACGGACGGAAGGTTCTTCCACATCCTTCGTTTCCGGTTCCTTGGACGGGCTTCCCGCCTTCCCGCCGCCTGGCCCGCCTGGAGCTGGGGCACCGGCGGCCGGAGGTACGGGAGGCGGCGGCACCGTACGCGCAGCCTTCCCCGACGTCACCGGCACCTCGTGAACGGAGACGACCGTCCGCACCTGCCCGGCAGCGGATCGCGCTGCGTCCGCCGCACATAGTGCCCGGCCGCCTCCAGCTCCCTGAGCGCCCTCGCGACGGTCGTCCGCCCTTCGACGCTCTTGGCGGCGAGCGTCCGGACGTCCTCACGCGCCCCGTCCGGCAGGCTGAGCAGGTAGCTCAGCAGCCCGCGCGCGGCCCAACTCAGCGCGTGCTTACGGACGACGTGGCCGTTGTCGAGGATCGTGTACCCGGGAGCATGCTTGGGGATACGATGAATCTGCATCGTGGAGGCTCTCTCTCCTGGTGTCGAACCCCGGGGTGTTGGCGCACCGCCGGGGTAACTCTTGCCCGATCGCCGAGCGCCCCTTCCGAGCACCCGGCATCGCAATCTTCACCGTAATGCTGTAACGCCCCATCAAACTCCCTCCCACATCACTCATTTAGGCGGCGCAAACGCGCACAGCCAGGCGCGCCCCCGGCGCGTGAGCCGTGGGCGCGCCTCGCGATCCAGCGGTCAACCGATCACGCGCTCCGGCTGGTCCAGCCACACCCGGTGCTCGCCCGCGGCGGTGACGGTCAGGCCGAAGCGGTCGAGGCCCGGCTCGCCCTGGCGCTGCCACCAGGCGTGGGCGGCGGTCACCTCGTCCCACAGGTTGCGGGGGCCGGACTGCGAGACGGCGTGCCGGCCGTCCCGGTCGGCGAGGCGGCAGTGGGCGTACGAGACCCCGTCCCACACCTCCAACCGGCCCGTACCGAACCGGTCGTAGCCCGCCCACACCTCCTGCCGGAACAGGCCCGGCAGCCGCAGCCCGATCGCGAAGGCCGCGTCGGTGTGCTCGGCCACGGCGGCGGGGTCGAGCGCGGACGGGCCGTACCGGACGTCCTCGATCTCGAACTCGCCGCTCCCTGGCCGCTGGTCCCGCACCCACATGAAGGCGACGTCCTCGACGAACGGCCCGCTCGCGGAACGGCCGTCGTCGGCGACGGTGAGCCTCAGCAGCCCGCCGTTGCAGAACGCCGTGCCGTACGGGACGACGATGACGCCGCCGGGCACCGTCTGCTCGATCAGCATCCCGGGGACGCGTTGCACGGCGGCGGTGACGTGGACCCGGTCGTACGGCCCACCCGCCGGGTGGCCGAGCATGCCGTCGCCGACCACGGTCCCGACCGGCAGGCGGTTCGCCACCAGCCGGCACCGCGCGGCAGCGGACAGTTCGGGGTCCAGCTCCACCGTGGTGACGTTCTCCGCCCCGAGCCGGCGGGCCAGCAACGCGGCCGTCCAGCCCGAACCGGTGCCGATGTCCAGCGCCCGCATGCCGTCGGCGACTTGGAGGTGCCAGAGCATCCGGGCCACGACGGTCGGCATCGAGCTGGACGAGGACGGCGTGCTGCCGTCCTCGTCCAGCCGGGTCACGAGCGGGATGTCCGAGGCGACCGCCTCCCCCCATTCGGCGGGCTGCTCCGCCCGGTCGATCCACCCACCCCCGCGGCGGATCCGGTCCGGAACGAACAGCCCACGGGGCACGGCCCGGAACGCCGGCTCCCAGTCGGCCGACAGCGCCCCGGACTCCCGGAGGGCATCGGCGAGCGCGCTCCACCTCATGCGGTCGTCACTCCTCAAGGCTTGGACGGCTTGGGCAGGTTGGTCGGCGGCGCGTCCCGCTTGCCGTCCTGCGAAGCGGTGTCCGGCTTCCCGGAGTGGCTGCCGCCCTTGCCCCCACCCGCCTGGCCGGGCCCGTCGGTGCCGGGCCCTCCGCCGTGCTTGCCCATGTCCTGCTCCTCTCGAACGTGCTGAAGATCGTGGTCGTCGGTCCACCGCTCCGCCGGTCCGGTGGACGGGGCGTGCGCGGGCCCATCGGCTTGGGCGGGGGCGGTTTCGGCTCGGGCCAGGACATGGGCGTGCTCCTCTCAAGGCTGAAGACGGAAGACGGCCGGGCAGCCGACCCTGTCTGCGAAGGAGCCCGGCCGGCCCGAGTCGAGTACAGCCCAAGGAGCCGTCACCGAACAGGCATTGCCGGTAGTCCCGGGGTTGTCCCATCCTCGCCCACAGTAAGCTTCCGGTCACTGTCGATGATGGGATTGACCCCGTGCACGACCCGATCCGACACCCCCTCGCCTACGCCCGCGAACTGCGCCGCTGGTCGCAGGGAGACCTCGTCGCGGAGCTGGACAAGGCCGCCCGCCGTCACGGGCTCCTCTCCGGTGCCGACAAGACGGCCATCAGCCGCTGGGAGCACCGGCGCAAGACGCCGAACGCCGACTCCCAACTCCTCATCGCCGAAGCCTTCGACGTCCCGGCCTCGGACCTGGAGGCGTACGGCTGGCCCCACTGGCTGCCCGGGCGCGACGAACCGCTGCCGCTGGGGGCCGCCCACACCGTTCACGCACTCCACGACACCCGGAGGGCTGCCATGGACCGCCGCAGCTTCATGACCTTCAGCGCGATCTCCCTGACCGGCCTGGCCGCCCAGTGGGCCGCCGCCCGGCCCGAACACCTCACCTCGGCCCTGACCGGCAAGCGCGTGGACGGCGAACTCGTGGACTGGCTGGAGGACGCCAGCGGGAAGCTGGCCGCCCTGCCCACCGAACAGCGCCAGCACACCATCCGCCTGATGGACGCCCACCTGGCCACCGTCACGGACCTGATCGCGGAGGGCCGGTACAACGAGACGACGGGACGTCGCCTCCACCGGCTGGCCGCCTCGCTCGCCACCACCTGCGGCTGGCACCGCTTCGACCAGGGCCGGCACTGGGCGGCCGGAAAGTTCTGGGAGGCCGCCCTGCAATCCGCGCACGCCGCGGGCGACCGCGACCACGGCGCCGGAGTCCTGTCCGACTTCGCCTACCAGGCCACCTGGCTCGGGGAGCCGAAGGTCTCCGTCGAGCAGCTCGGACACGCGCTGCACGGCGTCTCGCACCCCACCGCCCGGTCCCTGCTCCTCCTCCGCCGGGCCCGGGCCCACGCGGTACTCGGCGACCGCTCCGCCTGCTACCGGGACCTGTCCGACGCCGAATCCACCCTCACCGTCGAAGCCGCCGACCCCGCGCCCGGGTGGTGCGCGTGGATGAGCCCGGCCGACCTCGCCGTGGACTCCGGCCGGTGCCTTCTGGACCTCGGCCGGGCGGGCGACGCCCGTGCCAGGATCGCGGAAGGGGTGGCCCTGCTGCCCCGCGCCAGGGACAAGACCCGCGGCATCTTCCTGACGTACCAGGCCAGGAGCTGCCTGAAGGCCGGGGACGTGGAGCAGGCCCTGGCCGTCACCGGCGAGTCGCTCGACCTGGCCACCCGCATCGGCGCACCCCGCTGCGCGGCCCTGGTCCGCGAACTCGCACCGGCGTTCAAGCGCTACCGCCGGGTCGACGGCGTCCCGGAGTTCCTGGAACGCCTGCGGGTAGGCTGAGCGCCCATCACCCGCACGGGAGCGCGCCCCTCGCACAGCGCCGGTTCCCTTCCCCAGGAGGCGTGTTGAGCGAGATCGTCCTCATGTCCGACCCGAAGGTCGCCGCGATACCCGTCGAGGACTGCGGCGATCGGCTCCTGGACGTCCGGAGCGGCGCCGTGCTGCCGGTCGACGAACGCAAGCAGGACGGCACCGGGGCCTTCGCGCACCTGCGGGCCGGCGTGCTCGACCGGCTGCTCGACGCGCAGGCGGCGCTGCCGGACGGCCTGCGGCTCCTGTTCGTCGAGGGCTACCGGCCGCCGGCGCTCCAGAGCCGCTACTTCGACGAGTACGCCGCCGAGTTGCGGGCCGCGAACCCCGGCTGGCCGGACGGGCGGATCAGGTCGGCGGCCAGCCGCTACGTCTCGCCGCCGGAGATCGCGCCGCACAGCGCCGGGGCCGCCGTCGACCTCACCCTGGTCGACGCCGACGGCCGCGAACTCGACCTCGGCACCAGGGTCAACGCCAGCCCGGAGGAGAGCGCCGGAGCCTGCTACACCCACGCCGAGAACATCGGCGCCCGGGCCCGCGCCAACCGGCGGCTGCTCAGTGACGTCCTGACCGGCGCCGGGCTCGTCAACTACCCCACCGAGTGGTGGCACTGGTCGTACGGGGACCGCTACTGGGCGCTGGCCACCGGCGCGCCGTCCGCGCTCTACGGCCCGGCGCACCGGTAGCCCGCACCCGCTGCGACACGCGGCCGGTGGAGCCCTGCCGACCGGGGCCCCGGCCCGGGGTCAAGATGGCGTCGACACCGCACCGCACCCCGTGTTCCCGTCGGTGCGGGCGTACCCGGACGCCACGCTCGCCGGCTGATCCCGGCCGAACAAACAGCCGAGCAAATCACCGGGCAAATCGCCGATCAAATCTATGATGGCGGACATGGGCGTTCAGCATTCCACCGGCGAATCCGTCATCCGTGTCGTGGGAGCGGCCGTCAACAACCTCAGAAACGTCAGCCTGGACCTGCCGAAGAAAGCCCTGACCGTCGTCACGGGAATTTCCGGATCCGGCAAGTCCTCACTCGTGCTCGACACCGTCGCCGCCGAGGCGCAGCGCCTCGTGAACGACACGTACGCCTCCTTCGTACGGAACCGGCTGCCGCACATGCCGGCGCCCGAGGTGCAGTCGATGAGCGGCCTCACCTTCACCGCGATCATCGACCAGCGCCGCTTCACCGGGAACTCCCGGTCGACCGTCTCCACCGCCTCCGACATCGCCCCGCTGCTCAGGCTCGTGTTCTCGCGGATCGGTGAGCCCTCCGCCGGGTACTCTCCCGCGTACTCCTTCAACGACCCGGCGGGCATGTGCCCCGACTGCGAGGGCCTCGGCACCGTCGTCGACATCGACGTCGAGGAGCTGATCGACCCGGACCTGAACATCGACGAAGGGCCCGTGCGGTTCAGCCAGTTCCGGCCCGGCGTCTACCGCTGGAAACGCTTCGCCCACTGCGGACTGTTCGACCGGAAGAAGCCGCTGCGGGATTACACGGACGAGGAGATGCGGCTCTTCCTCTACGCGGACCGGTACAAACTGCCGAACCCCGATCCGCAATTCCCCAAGACCGCCCGCTTCGACGGCGTCATCACCCGGATGCGCGACGTCTACGTGAAGAACCGCCCGACCAAGATGTCCCCGCAGGTGCACGAGGAACTGGAACGCCTCACCACCCGTCGGGTCTGCCCCGGGTGCGACGGCGCCCGGCTGAACGCCGCCGCCCGCGCCAGCCTCGTCGACGGGCGTTCGATCGTGGACTGGTCGGCCATGTCGGTCGCCGACCTGCGCGAACTCCTGGACGCGGTGGACGATCCGCGCGTGGCACCGGCCCTGGCCGGCATCCGGCACACGCTGGACGCGCTGCTCTCGGTCGGGCTCGGCTACCTCTCGCTCGACCGCGAGTCGTCGACCCTCTCCGGCGGCGAGGCCCAGCGGGTGAAGATCGTCCGGCACCTCGGCAGCGCCCTCACCGACATCACCTACGTCTTCGACGAGCCCTCGACCGGCCTCCACCCCGCCGACGTGCGGCGACTCAACCAGCTCCTGTTGAGGCTGCGCGACGCGGGCAACACCGTCCTCGTCGTGGAGCACCACCCCCAGGTGGTCCGCGTCGCCGACCACGTGGTCGACATGGGGCCGGGCGCGGGGGCGGACGGCGGCCTCGTACGGTTCGAGGGGACGCCGGAGGAACTGCGCACCAGCGACACCGTCACCGGGCGGCTGCTCTCCACCCCGCTGGAGGTGCGTCGCACGGTCCGCGAGCCGCGCGACCGCGTCCGGGTCGTCCGCGCCTCGGCGCACAACCTCACCGGCTTCGACGTCGACATCCCGATCGGTGTCCTCACCGCCGTCACGGGCGTCGCGGGCTCCGGCAAGAGCTCCCTCGCCACCAATGAACTCCCGCGCCAGCACCGCGAGTTCACGGTGGTCGGACAGGATCCGCTGCGCGGCGGCGTACGGTCGATGTCGCTGAGCGTCCTCGGCGTCGCCGACGGAGTGCGCGAGGCGTTCGGCGCCGCGTCCGGGCTCGAACCGGCCTGGTTCAGCTTCAACTCCAAGGGGGCCTGCCCCGCCTGCCGGGGCAAGGGCCACATCACCACCGAACTCGCCTTCCTGGACGACGTCGCCACCCCCTGCGACGCCTGCGGGGGCGAACGCTTCAACTCCACGGCCCTGAAGGCGAAGCTCGACGGCCACACGATCGCGGACGTCCTGCGGATGACGGCGGGCTCCGTGGCCGGCCTCTTCTCCGGCCGCCCGGACATCGCGGAGCCGATGAGGTGGCTGGAGCGCGTCGGGCTCGGCTACACCGCCGTCGGGCAGTCGCTCGACACCCTCTCCGGCGGCGAGAAGCAGCGCCTCCTGCTCGCCCGGCACCTCAGTGCCTCCGCCGGTTTCGCCGAGGAGCGGATCGTCCTCGACGAACCGACGACCGGCCTGCACCCCGGCGACGTGGAACGCCTGGACGGGCTCTTCGCCGAGCTGGTGGACGCGGGCGCGACCCTGGTCGTCGTCGAGCACAACCTCCGCGTCGTCGCCCAGGCCGACCACGTGATCGACATCGGTCCCGGCGCCGGTTCGGACGGCGGCCGCCTGCTCTTCACCGGCCCGCCGGCCGAACTGGCCCGCCGGACGGACTCGCTCACCGGCAGGGCCCTGGCGGAGGCGGCGGCCGGGTAGGACGGGGCGCGTCCCCGTACGCTGTCCCGCAGCACCGGGAACGAAGGCGTTCGGGGGAGCCAGTGGAACTACGTCAGTTGCGCGTCTTCGAGGCCGTCGTCACCCACCGCACGGTCACCGGCGCGGCCGTGGCGCTCGGGCTCGCCCCGTCCTCCGTCTCCGAACAGGTCCGCACCCTCGAACTCAGCCTCGGCACCGACCTGTTCGACCGGGCCAGGCGCGACATGACCCTCACCTCGGCCGGGGAACGGCTGCTGCCGTGGTCCCGGCGCCTGCTCGACCAGGCCGAACAGGCACGCCGCGAAGTCGTCGTCACCCGGGCCCGCCTCCGCCTCGGCGTCCTGGCGGCCATCGCCGCCACCCACCTCCCCGCGGCCCTGGCCCGCCTCACCGACCGACGGCCCGGCCTGGACATATCCCTCCACACCGAGCCCTCCAGGGACGCCCTCCTCGCCGGCGTCGCCGCCGGAGCCCTGGAGGCGGCCCTCATCCTCGACCTCCCCGGGCCGCTCGGTGCCCTCGGCTTTCCCCTGCCGCCCGCCCCGCTCGACCACCGCGACCTCCAGCACGTCCCCCTCGCCCTGGTCGCCGCCCCCACCCACCCCCTCGCCCGCGCCACCACCCTCACCCGCGAGAACCTCCGCGGCCACCGCCTCCTCGTCGACTCCCCCGCCTGCTCCTACCACCTCGCCGGCGAACACCTCCTCGGCCACCACGTCCGACGCCTCCACACCGGCGCCGTCCCCGTCACCCGCGCCTGCGCCGAACAGGGCCTCGGCGTCGCCCTCCTCCCCGCCTCCGCCGTCCACGACCACCTCACCGCCGGCACCCTCACCCGCCTCCCCCTCGACCCCCCGCCCCTCCACCTCCGCCTCCTCTGGCGCACCGACCACGAACCCCTCCCGAGCCTGCGCGATGCCGCGGTCGCGGCCATGCCAGGATCGGCCCCGTTCCTCTAGGATCACGAGGTTCGACCCTCACCGAAAGACCATCGGCGCCGTGGGCGCCGCATAAATTCCAGAGAACACGATGACCGAAGAGCTCACACCCGTCGGGGGACTCCCCCTGGCGCCCGCACCACCGGGCGGCACGACCGTCCTCCCCCTTCGCCAGGACCACCCGGCCTCGGCCGCCGGCGCACCGGGCCTCGCACCGAAGGCCGCACGCCCGCCGCGCATCCTGGTGCTCGACGGGCTGCGCCTCGTCGCCGCCGTGTCGGTGCTCGGCTTCCACTACCTGGCCGGGGCGGAGACCGTCCCCTGGCAGCGGACCTCGACGGAGCTCTTCCCCCGGCTCCACCGCCTCGCCGGGTTCGGCTGGCTCGGCGTGGTGTTCTTCTTCATGATCAGCGGCTTCGTCATCTGCATGTCCAGCTGGGGCAAGTCGCTGCAGAAGTTCTGGCAGAGCCGGGTCCTGAGGCTGTTCCCGCTCTACTGGGCCGCGGTCGTGATCGGCACGCTCGCCAACCGCTACGGCCCCCACCCCCCGGGCGAACAACGGATCACGCTCAGCCAGATGCTGACCAACCTGACGATGCTCCACGAACCGCTGGGGGTACGGCACGTGGACACCGTCTCCTGGACGCTCTGGATCGAGCTGCGCTTCTACATCATCTTCTCCGTCGTCGTCCTGCTGGGCACCAACGTCCGCCGGGTCTCCACCTTCTGCTGGTGCTGGGCACTGGCCGGCGTGTTCGTGCCGAAGGCCGGCATTCCACTGCTCGACACGCTCCTCTTCCCCGACTGGGCGCCGTTCTTCATCGCGGGCGTGGCCTTCTTCCTGCTCCGCAAGGAGGGCCGGATCACGGGCGAGACGCTCGGCATCCTGGTCCTGTCCTGGTTGCTGGTCCAGCAACACCTGCCCGCGGTCATGGCCGCCGAGGGACACGGCATCGACTGGAAGGCCTGCCTGACCGTCATCACCGCCATGTACGGCCTGATGTTCCTCGTGGCGCTGGGCAAGCTGGACAGGATCCAGTGGCGCTGGCTCCCCGTCGCCGGGGCGATCTCCTACCCGCTCTACCTCATCCACCAGTCGGTCGGCGTGCGACTGATCTGGCGCTGGAACGAGCGCCTCGGCGCCTGGACGACGCTGGTCTCCGTCACCACGGCGATGCTCCTCGGCGCCTGGCTGCTCTACCGCTTCGTCGAGAAGCCGCTCACCCCGCACCTCCGCCGCCTGGTGGCCCGCTCCCTCCCGAACCCCCGGCTCCCGTCCCCCACCAGCCCACTGACCCGCTAGGCACGAATCCGCCGCCGGCCACCCCACGGGCGGCCGGCGGCGGACCGTCGAACCGCGCGGCGTCAGGCCTTGGGGCCCGCGGACTGGACGACCTCGAAGGACCAGAGGGTCGAGCCGGAGGCGGCGGGGCGCTTGGGGGCCTCGCCGGAGGCGCCGTTCTGGTGGGCGGACTTCATCGGGCCCTCCATCCAGGCCTTGAAGTCCTCCTCGCTGCGCCAGCGGGTGTAGACCAGGTACTGGTCGGTGCCCTCGACGGGGCGGAGGAGTTCGAACCACTCGAAGCCGTCCGAGTTCTCCACCGCGCCGGCCCGGGAGGCGAAGCGCTGCTCCAGCACCTCGCGCTGTTCGGCCGGCACCGTCAGGACGTTGATCTTGACGACGGACATGGGCGCACACTCCTTCTGCTCCGGTGACTGCTTACGGGGAGCAGTCTGCTACACCTCACAAGCCGTGGCTCAGGCGATCCACGGCGGGAGGACGCGCTGGTCGTCGCGCGGGGCGAGGCCGCAGGCGCCCTCGGGGGTGCGGGCGTCGCCGGCTCGCCCCCGGGGACCCGTTCCGCCTCGACACCCCGCGCTGGTTCGGCACGCCGTAAGCCCCGCGCCGGCGTCAGGAGTCGGGCAGTCCGCGGGTCGCGAGGGTCTGGTTCTTGTACGCCTTCACACCGGTGACCTCGGCGCCGAACCACTCCGGCGCCGAGAACACCGCCGCCTCCGCCTCCGAGCCGAACTCGACCTCGACGGTGCGCAGCCCGGCCAACTCGCCCTGGTAGACGTCCGCGTAGACGGTGACGCCGGACACGTCGAAGGTGTAGCGGTCCTTGACCAGGCGGGCGCCCTCGGTGGCCGGCCAGAGTTCGGTGAACTCCCGCTCCTCCAGCTCGCGTTCCACCTCGATCCGGACCGGTGCGCCGGCCGAGGAGGCCTTCCGCTTGACGCCGAGGACGCGGCTGCCGCCGATCCGCCGCAGCCGCACCTCCGTCCCGTCGTCCTTGATCGCGATGTAGCCCTGCTCGATGTGCTGCCGCACCGCCGTCTCCGGCGGCTCGAAGGCACCCAGCAGGAACTTGCGCTCGATTTCGAGCGGCATGGCCGCACCATCCTTCCCCGACACGGCGAGGGGGCCGTCAGAACGACCGCCCCTCCCCACGGTACGGCGCCTCCGGCCCCGCCGGGTCCGGCCGGTCGCGCCGGTCCGCGCAGAGCGAGGAGCTGAGCCGGTTCAGCAGCCCGGCGAGCTCGGCGTACCGCTGCTCGTCCCAGTCCCCCAGCAGTTCGGCGAGCTGGGTGCGCCGGGCGGCGACCAGCCGCAGGGCCGCCTCCTCGCCCGCTTCGGTGAGCCGCAGCGGCAGCCGGCCGGCCCGCGCCGCCAGCCCCCGGCCCTCCACCTCCCGGACTGCCTCCTCGATGACGGAGACCGGTACGACCCGCCGCTCGGCCAGTTCGGCCGGTTCGACCGAGCCGTGCTGGTGCATCTGGAGGAGCAGCCAGCTGGAGGCGGGCAGCAGGTCCAGCCCGGCGGCCTCGGTGATCCGCCGGAAGAGGTCGCGCCGGGCCTCACGGCTGTTCAGCACGGCGAGCGCGCGGGCGATCTCGTCCAGCGAGCTACGCTCCACCGGGTTGACCCCGATGGACTCGCTCAGGTCCGGCGCGGTGACGGTGGAGCGCAGCTTCTGTTCGCGCAGGAACAGCGACAGCACGAAGGCGACCACCGCGATCGGCACCGCGTACAGGAACACCCGGGTGATCGACTCGGCGTACGCGTGGTAGACACCTGGCTGGACGGCGGCCGGCAGCTGGGGAATGACCCGCGGGTCGGAGGTGATGACCTCCGGCCGGAACCCGGGCGGCAGCGGCACTCCCGCCAGGGCGTCGGCGAGCCGGCTGCGCAGTCCGCTCGCGAAGATCGTCCCGAAGACGGAGACGCCGAAGGACGCCCCGATGGAGCGGAAGAAGGTGGCGCCCGCGGTGGCCACGCCGAGGTCCTCGTAGCCGACCGAGTTCTGCACGATCAGCACCAGCACCTGCATCACCAGGCCGAGGCCGAGGCCGAAGACCAGGAAGTAGAGGCTCATCTCGGCGGTGCTGCTGTGCTCGTCCAGCCGGGAGAGCAGCAGCAGCCCGACGGTGGTCACGGCCGTCCCGGCGATCGGGAAGGCCCGGTAGCGGCCGGTGCGGGCGACGATCTGTCCCGAGCCGATCGAGGTGAGCAGCATCCCGAGCACCATCGGCAGCATGTGGATGCCGGACATGGTGGGCGAGACCTGCTGGACCACCTGGAGGAAGGTCGGCAGGTAGGTCAGCGCGCCGAACATCGCGAAGCCGATCACGAAGGAGATCACCGCGACCAGGCTGAACGTCCGCGAGCGGAACAGCCGCAGCGGCAGCACCGGCTCCACCGCGGTCCGTTCGACCAGGACGAAGGCGAGCAGCAGTACCAGCCCGAGCACGCCGAGGCCGACGATCTGCCAGGAACTCCAGGCCCAGGTGGTCCCGCCGAGCGAGGTCATCAGCACCAGGCAGGTGGCGACGGCGGCGATCAGGGCGGTGCCCGGGTAGTCGATCCGGTGCTCGCGCCGGACCTCCGTCCCGTGCAGCACCGCCGCGATCACCACCAGGGCGACGATGCCGATCGGCAGGTTGATGTAGAAGACCCAGCGCCAGCTGAGGTGGTCGACGAACACCCCGCCGAGCAGCGGTCCGAGCACGCTGGTGACGCCGAACACGGCGCCGAAGAGGCCCTGGTAACGGCCGCGGTCCCGGGGGGCGACGAGGTCGCCGACGATCGCCTGGGAGAGCACCATCAGCCCGCCGCCGCCCAGGCCCTGGAGGGCGCGGAAGGCGATCAGCTCGCCCATGTTCTGGGCGATCCCGCAGAGCACCGAGCCGAGCAGGAAGATCACGATGGAGGCCTGGAAGAAGCGCTTCCGGCCGTACATGTCGCCGAGCTTGCCCCACAGCGGGGTGGCGGCGGTGGAGGCCAGCAGGTAGGCGGTGACCACCCAGGAGAGGTGGTCGAGGCCGCCGAGGTCGCTGACGATGGTCGGCAGCGCGGTGGAGACGATGGTCTGGTCGAGGGCCGCGAGCAGCATCGCCAGCAGCAGGGCCCCTATCGGCACCCAGAGGTTGGGGACGGTGACCGCCGGCGGGCCGTTCCCGCCCGCGGCGCTGCCGCCCGCGGGACTCCCGGACGCGGCGCGCGGATCCGTCATGGCGTCTCCATGGGGTCGCGGGCCCGTCGGCCGGGCCGTGCGGATGATCACTCCCAGCTCACCGCGCTGGTCGGTTCGTCCCGATATGTTCCATCGGGTTGAGCCGAGCGTAAGCGCCGGGGACAACCGCCGCGCCCCGGGCGTTCTCGGAGGAGCCAACCGGCACCAACCGGCACAACATCCCCGCCGAGGGACGGACGCCCCTGTCCACCCTCCGGACAGTCCTGCATAATCAGGCGCGATCGTGCGCCCGGCCCGCTCGGAACGTACGCCGAACGACCGAAACACCCGCCCGCGGAATCGACGCGAAACCGAGGAGGACCGGCCGATGCCGGACCAGCACTGCCCGACGTGCGGCACCGCACGCTCCACCGGGTGCGGCTGCGTCCCGGACCCGAGCCTCACCGAGACCGCCGTCCTGCCCCACATCGAGGGCCCGCCGCTGGTCCGCCCGTACGTTCCGCAGACCGCCGGACAGGTGGCCGACGAGGCCCACCCTGGCGCCCCGGTGGTGGACCCCTTCGCGACCACGATGCTGCCGCCGGTCCCCCCGGGGCTGCCCGGTCCGCCGGCCTCTCCCCCGCTCGGCCCGGACGCGGACGCGTACGCCACCACCGTCTTCCCGCCCGTCGGCCCGGACCAGGCCCCGTTCGGGCCCGGCACCGGCGACCACCCGGACGCGTACGCCACCACCGTGCTGCCGCCGGTCCCGCCCGCCGGGCCGGGCGGGGCCCCCGGGTACCCGGCGGCCGCGCGGGCCCGGATGCGGCCACAGGCACAGCAGCAGACACGGACGCAGCCGCGGACGCCGTCTCCGACGCCGGACGGGAACGAGATCGGCCTCTTCCCGTTCGGACAGGGCCCGGACGCGCCCGCGCCGGAGGCCGGCGGCGGCCGGGCCGCCAGACGGGCGGCCGAGCAGGCCGAAGAGCACCCGCTCGCCCGGCGCAAGGGGCTGCTCGCCGGAGTCGGCGCCGCCCTGGTGGCGCTCACCATCGGCATCGCGTACGCGGTGACGCCCTCCGACGAGCCGTCGGCCAAGCAGGCGCAGCCACTGCCGACGACCACCCTGGCGCCCGCTCCGGTGGACCCGCCCGCCCTGGCGACGTCCACCCCGAGCACGCCGCCGCCGACCAGCGAGGCACCCAGCCCGACGCCGACACCCACCCGCAAGCCGAGCCCGACGAGGACGGCCGCCCCGACGCCGACACCCCCGCCGACCGCCGAGGCCCCCTCCGCGCCCCCGCCCCCGGTCCAGGTGCCCACGCCGACCCCCACCCCGACGCCCACCCCGGCCCCGGCCCAGACGCCCACCGCCGCCCCGACCTCTCCTGTGGACCCGGCCCCCCGGGTGTTGGAGTACGGGATGAGCGGCCCCGATGTCACCGCGCTCCAGCAGAAGCTCGCCAAGGTCGTCTGCTGGGCGACGGTGCCGGTGACCGGCCAGTACGACGACACCACCGTGAACACCGTCGGCTACGTCCAGTGGATCTGGGACATCAAGGGCGACAAGCGGGGCGTCTTCGGCCCCAACACCCGTGCCGCCCTGGACAAGCGCAACAGCTGCTGACCGCGGGCCGTCAGCCGGTGATGCCCCCGTCAGCCGGTGACCGCCCGCGTCAGCCGGTGATCGCCCCGAAGATGCTGATGCCCGCCAGCACCACCATGATCGTCGCCGCCACCCGGATGATCAGCTTCATCGGCACGTGCTTGAGCAGCTTCTGCCCACCCACGATGGCGATCCCGCCGACCGCGCACAGCGCCAGCCAGGAGCCGATGCCGACGGCCAGCGGGTCGGCGTACTTGGCGGCCAGGTTGGCGGTCATGATCTGGGTCAGGTCGCCGAACTCGGCGATCGCGACCACCACGAAGCTCGCCCCTGACACCTTCCAGAAGCTGTTCGAGGACGGCTCCTTGGCCGCGTGCTCGTCCTCGTCGCCACCTCCGTGGAACAGCAGCATCGCCGCGCCGACCAGGAACAGCGCGCCGGTGACGCCCTCCACCCAGCGGTGCGGCAGCAACGTGAGCAGGTGCCCGGCGACGAGCGCTAGGCCCACCTGGAGGGCGAAGGCGGCGGCGATGCCCGCGAAGACGTAACTCGCGCGGTACTTGGTGCCGAGCACCAGGCTGGCCAGCGCGGTCTTGTCCGGCAGTTCGGCCAGGAAGATGATGCCGAAGGTCAACGCGGCAACGGTGAGACTCATCAGAAGTTTCCTCGGTCGGGCTGCCCGGCCACCGCGGCTCCGTCAGGGGACGCTCCGGCCCGACAGCACTGGTCATGGTCACAGCACTGCGGCCGAAGGTCTCGCCGGCGCCGCCCTTCGGACGGTGCCCCGGGCGCCGGGCCCCTGGGGGCCAGTATGTCGACGGTCCGGTGGAGGGCTACTCCCCTTCAACGGGCCCAAGCGTACCGGACGGCGTCAACCGCCTCTCCGGAAACCCTGCCGGCCAGGGGAGACCGCCCCGCCCCGGGAACCCAGCCGGTCCCCGGAGGCTGCTCCGCCTACCGGCCGCCCCCGCCCGGCTCGACCGCGATCAGCCCGCGAGCGACCAATTCCAGCACCACCACGATGGCCACCGACTCCACCGCCAGCAACCCGATCAGGACGAACAGCTGCACCGCCCCCGCCTGGACCGGCGAGGCCCCGCCCAGCAGCATCCCGACGAACGCCCCGGGCAGGGTGACCAGGCCGACCGTCCGGGTCTGGTCCAGCGCCGGGACCAGTGAGGTCGCCGCCGCCGTCCGGCAGATCTCCAGCCGGGCATCGCGTTCCTCGAAGCCGAGCGCCAGCGCGGCCTCCACCTCGCCGTGCCGCAGCCGCAGCTCGTCCAGCGCCCGCCGGCCGGCCAGCGAGGTCGCGCTGAGCGCGCCGCCGATCAGGATGCCCGCGACCGGGATGACGGACAGGCCCCGGGGCGGCAGCAGCCCGACGCCCAGCAGCAGGGCGAGCACCGGCAGTACCCCGGCACCGATCGGGGCGGCCGCCCGGACCCAGTCCGGCCCCGGGGTCATCCGACGCCCCGCGGTGTGCACCGCGACGGTGAACATCAGCACCACGAACAACGCCGACCACCAGAGCGAACCGACCACCCAGGTGATCACCGCGGCGACCGCGGCCAGCTGCACCACCGCGCGCAGCCCGGCCCGCAGCACCGCGTGCCCGTGGCCGAGCAGGCACCATCCGGCCACCGCGACGGCGGCCAGCAACAGCACCGCGGTGACCACCCCGAGCACCGGGGTGACCGGCAGCAGCTGGCCCCCGGCCGCCGCCAGGCCCACCGGGCCCATCAGTTCCGGCCCGTCACGTCACGTATCCAGCCCATCGGCCAGGCCCGTCAGATCCAGCTGGTGAACCACATCCGGTCCTGCCAGGACGACATCGGGATCACCTCCGCCGTGTAGAGCGGGTAGAAGAAGGCGAAGCAGCCGACGATGGCGAGCACGATCGCCCCGGCCCCGATCGCCCCGATCCGGCGGCGCTCCGGGCTGCATCCGGCCGGGCCGAGCATCGCCCCGAGCATCTGGGCGACGGCCAGGCACAGGAACGGCACCAGCACGACCATGTAGAAGGAGAAGATCGTCCGCTCCTGGTACTGGAACCAGGGCAGGTAGATCCCGGCCACCGCGCACAGCACCGCGCCCGAGCGCCAGTCCCGCCGGAAGAACCAGCGCCACAGCAGGTAGACCAGCGCGAAGCAGGCCGTCCACCACAGGAACGGCGTGCCGAGGCCGAGGATCTGGGCCGCGCAGCCGCCCGAGGAGGTGCAGCCGCGCTGCCCGTCCGGGATCTGCTCCCAGTACATCGAGACCGGGCGGCCGTCGACCAGCCAGGAGAACGGGTTGGACTGGTAGGTGTGCGGGGTGCTCAGGCCGGTGTTGAAGTCGTACATCTGCGCGTGGTAGTGCCACAGGCTGCGCAGCGGCGCGGGCACCCAGCTCATGGGGACCTGCGGCAGCGGGACGCCGAGGACGCTGTCCGGGGAGAGGCCGGCGCGCCCGTCGGCCCAGTGCCGGTCGTAGCCGCCCCCGCCGTCGGCGCCGGTGCCGCCGGTGGCCAGCCAGCCGCTCCAGGAGCCGACGTACACCACGAAGGCGGACCCGACCATGGCGAGGAAGGCGGGGACGGCGTCCCGGCGCAGCATGGAGCGCCAGGGGCGGCGGGCCCCTGCCCCGCGGCGGCCGGACTGGTCCCACAGGACGGTCAGGATGCCGAAGGCGGCGAGGATCATCGCGCCGTTCCACTTGACCGCGCAGGCCGCGCCGACGAACACCCCGGCGGCGATCCGCCAGGGGCGCCACCCGAGCCGGACCGTGTCGCCGTCGACAACCGCGGCCAGCCGGGCGCGGACGTGGTCGCGGTCGATCAGCAGGCTGCCGAAGGAGGCGAGCACGAAGAACATCTGGATGCCGTCGAGCAGGCCGACCCGGCTCATCACCAGCTGGAGGCCGTCCACCGACATCAGCAGTGCGGCGGTGCAGCCGAGCAGGGTGGAGCCGAGGAGCCGGCGGCCGATCCGGGCCAGCATCAGCACGGTGACGGTGCCGAGCAGGGCGGTCATGAACCGCCAGCCGAAGGGGGTCAGTCCGAACAGCTGCTCGCCGATCGCCATCACCCACTTGCCGAGCGGCGGGTGCGCGACGAACTCGGGCGCGGAGCTCAGCGGGATCGACTGCGGGTGGCTCAGGATGTCGGCGTTGGCATGGTCGGGCCAGGTGCCCTCGTAGCCCTGCCGGAGCAGCGACCAGGAGTCCTTGGGGTAGTACGTCTCGTCGAAGACGAAGGCACGGGGATAGCCGAGGTTCCAGAACCGCAGCAGGCCGGCGAAGAGCGCGACGCCGATCGGTCCGAGCCAGCCGGAGCGGTCGGCCGCCCAGCGGACCAGGCCCCCGCGCGGGGCCGGTGCCGGGGCGGCGGGGGCCGGGGCCGCCGGTGGGTGCGTGAGCGCCGCTTGCGTCATAGCCTCGCCGATTCGCCTGTCTGCTCTGCCTGTGTCCTGGCTCTGCCCGGCGCTTGGCTCGCCCCGGGGGCCTGCCGCGCCGGCCGGGGCCGGGTCGGCGGTCAACAGCCACTGACACTATGTGGCGGTGCTCGCGAAGCCAAGCGCGACGGGCGCCGACCAGGTGACCTGGTCGGCGCCCGTCGTGGACGCCCCTCGGGGCCGTTCCGCTAGGCGGCGGTCTGGAGCTCCCGGACCGGGACCGTGTGGACCACGGCCGGGGCCGCGTTGTCCTGCTCCGGCGTGAGGTACGGACGCAGCCGCATCGCCATGACGACGATCAGCACCGTGGAGCCCGCCATGGCCGCCAGGTAGAGCGGCCAGGTGCCGGAGCCGACCAGCAGCACGCCGACGGCCGGACCGACCGCGATCGCGATCTGCTTCACCAGGGCGTACCCGGCGTTGTAGGTGCCGAGCATCCGGGCCGGGGCGAGGTCCGCGACGATCGGGCCCATGGTGGGCGCGAGCAGCGACTCGCCGACCCCGAAGAGGGCGTAGATCGAGACGATGGCGACCGTGGCGGCCATGGTCTCGGTCCTGATCAGACCGGCCACCAGGGCCATCGCCCAGGCGCCGAGCCAGACCACGCCGGCCGCGGCCATCGCGGTGGTGCGGCGGCGCCGCGCGGTGATCCGCACCATGAACATCTGGAGCACCACGATGGTCAGCGCGTTGGCGCCGATCGCGAAGCCCAGGGTGGAGGGCGCGGTGCCGACGGTGTCGGTGGCGAAGGCCGCGACACCGGACTCGAACTGGCCGTAGCAGGTGAAGAAGATCAGCCCGGCGAGCAGGCAGAGCCGCAGCATCGCCTTGTCGGCGACCAGGGCGCGCAGGCCGGTCGGGCCCTCGGTCTTCTCCTGGACGACGCTCAGCTGGAGCTTGGGCATCCGGGCGGTGCCGGTGACCAGGGCGAGGCCGAGGAAGGTGGCCGCCTCGATGGTGAACAGCCGGGTGAGGCTGGCCGGGTCCGACACGTTCACGATCTGCCCGCCGACCAGCGCACCGATGCCCATGCCCAGGTTGACCAGGGTGAACTGGAGCGCGAAGGCGTGCGAGCGGGTGGCCGCGGTGGAGCAGCGGACGATCATCGTGGCGAGCGCCGGCTGGCAGGTGGTGACACCCGCGCCGAACAGGAAGGAGGAGACCAGCAGGGCCGGGGTGCCGGTGGCGTGGCCGAAGGCGAACGCGCCGGTGGCGGCGAGCGCCGTCCCGGCCAGCAGCACCGGGCGGGGGCCGTACCTGTCGATGCCGCGGCCGATGAACGGGAGCACGGCGAGGGCCGCCAGCGCGAAGACGGTGAACACCATCCCGGCCGCCAGCGAGCCCAGCCCGCGCACCTGGTCCACGTACACGAACATGTACGGCATCGTGAAGCCGCTGCCGAACGCGCTGAGCGCGTTGCCGATCTGGACGCGGCGCAGCGGGCCGCCCGCTCCACGCCGCTGCTGCCTCTGCTGCTTCACCGTGCCGGTCACCGTGCACATCCCTTCCTGGCTTCGACTGGATACTCTTAGATCCAGAAGAGTTCAGAGCTAAAGTTTGACGAGATAAAGTCTTAGCACCGGAAGAGTGTGGAGTCAAAGGCTTAAGGAGTGCACGCTCGTGCGACACTGGTCCGCATGACTACGGACAAGCCGCGGCCGGCCACCGGCAAGCCCGCCCCGGCCACCCCCCTGGAGTTCGGCATCGCCGAGCAGGTGGCCCTCTACCAGCGGGAGTTCCCCACCGTCGACCCCCAGGTGGAGACGATCGTGCAGACCCTCAACCGGGTCTCCCGGCGGATGGGCGTGGCGTACGACCGGCAGCTGACTGTGCTCGGAATCACCTCCGCCGAGTGGGAGGTGCTCAAGGCGCTGGTGGTCTCCGGCAGCCCGTACCGGCTCGGCCCCGGCGAGCTGGCCAAGCGGCTCGGGCTCACCCCGGCGGCGATGACGCACCGGATCGACCGGATGCTGGCCGACGGCCTGGTCACCCGGGAGCGGGACGAGAGCAACCGGGTGCGGGTGATCATCGAGCTGACCGAGACCGGCCGCGACAAGTGGCTGGAGTCGATGCGGATGGCGGCGGTGTTCGAGGAGGAGCTGCTCCAGGACGTCCCGGCCGAGGACAGGACCGTGCTCTCCTCGATGCTGGAGCGGATGCTGCGGCGGATCGAGGAGAGCCGCCCGGACGCGCCCGGACGCGCCTCGGACCCGGCGTAGCCCGCGGGAGGCGGCCCCGGAAGCGACACGGGGAGCCGCCCTGGGAGCGACCCGGGAGCCCGGAGAACATCCGGGGCGCACAGCCGGGGAGAACGCATGAGTCCGGCCTGCCGGGAGGATGAACCTCCCGGCAGGCCGGACTCGTCACGTCAGGTGCTGCGAGGGTCCGTCAGGCCCTCGGCGGTCCGTCGACCGTCAGCAGGGACCGTTGTCGGTCCAGACGCCCCACTGGCCGCTCTGGCTCGGGTCGTCGCCCTTGGTCCACCACTTGTTGGTGTAGTAGTGGCCCTTCCAGGAGACCTTGGTCGAGGTCGCGTAGGTGGTGTTGGTGTCCCAGCTCGGCGCGGCCTGGCAGGCCGGCCCGGTCGGGGTGCCGGTCGGGGTGCCGGTCGGCGTGCCCGTGGGGGTGCCGGTCGGGGTGCCGGTCGGCGTCCCGGTGGGGGTGTCGGTCGGGGTCGGGGTCGGCGTGCCGGTCGGCGGGGCCGGGCAGCCGGTGGCGGAGCCGTTGGTGGCGCTCACGACCTTGTCCCACAGCGCGGTCTTGGTGCCCAGGTCGTACAGCGAGAAGACGAAGGCGCCGCCGAGGCCGTTGCAGTGCGCGTAGTCGAGCTTGGCCTGGATCGACTTGGCGTCCTCACCGCTCCAGAAGGTGTTGCCGTCGTAGAAGTACGTGGCCTTCGCCTCGTCGTCCCAGAAGGTCTTGGCCGGGTTGTCGACGAAGCCCGCGAGCTCCTTGTACATCTGGATGCCGGGGACGTTGCCCGAGTTCGCGGCGCCGCCCGCGGGGGCGGTGGCGGGCTGGAAGAGCCCGTGCTTGCCGTTGTCCTTCACCCCGGTCCAGCCGCGGTAGTAGAACGGCACACCCATGTTGATCTTGTTGGCGGGGAAGCCCCCGGGGATCCCGTACTCCTTGTCACCGACGGTCCACGCCTTGATGGCGTTGTCGATGGAGTACTTGCCGTTGCCCGGCTTGGCCGGACCCGACGGGTCGTTCGGGCCGGAGTAGAGCGCGGCCTGGTGGTTGGTCGGACCCTGCGGGTCCCAGCCACCGTGCATGTCGTAGGTCATGACGTCGAGGAAGGTCAGGTACTGACCGATCTTGTCGGTCTCGACGTTCATGATCTTGTCCTGGCCGGCGCCGACCGCCGCCGCCAGGGCGTAGGTCTTGCCGTCCGTCTTGCCCTGGGCGTCCAGCTGGGTGCGGAACTCCTTCAGCAGGGCCGTGAAGTTCTGCTTGTCGGCCGGGCTGGAGATGTTGCCGGTGTGGCCGCCGCCGCCCGGGTACTCCCAGTCGATGTCGATGCCGTCGAAGACGCCGGCACCCGTGCCCGGTCCGCCGAAGCCACCCTCCTGCGGGAGGTTGCCCTTGATGAACATGTCGAGGCAGGACGACACCAGGTGCTTGCGCGAGGCGTCCGTGGCGGAGGCCGGCGAGAAGTACTTGGAGTAGGTCCAACCACCGATGGAGAGCAGGACCTTGAGGTTCGGGTTCTTCGCCTTCAGCTTCTTCAGCTGGTTGAAGTTGCCCGCGATCGGCTGGTTCCAGACGTCGCCGACGCCGTCGACCGAGATGTCCGCGCCGAAGCTCTTCTGGTAGTCGGCGAACGCGTCGGCCGCGCCGTCACCCGCGTTGGGGTTGTTGTCGTTCGTGTCGGCGGCCTTGGTCGCCTGGAAACACCCGAGGTCGGTCGGGTGGATGTTGGCGAAGTCGTAGATCAGGTAGTCCAGGTTCTTGGCGACGCCGGTGTCCTGGATCGTCTTGGGGTAGTACGCGTTCGCGTAGATCGACCACTGGTCGAAGTAGGCGACCTTGATGCCACCGCTGCTCGCGGCCGCACCGGTGGAGTTGGTGGTCGCGGCGTTGGCCGCGGCGCCGCCGGACAGCGCCAGGCCGGCGCCGAGCAGCAGGGAGGCGGTGGTGCCGGCCGCGATGGCGGCCAGGCTCTTGGGACGGCGGCGCCGGCCCTCCTGCGGAGCCGGGGTCCCGGCCCTTTCAATGCGTGAGCGCAGCATGGGTGCGTGACTCCTGGTTGTGGGGGGTCCCGTCGCCCCGGGGGCACGCGTCCGGGGTGGGGCCGGACGACCGGGACATGACAGGCATGGGTGGGGAATCGAGCGGTTTCAGACCATGACGGACTACCGGGATGTGCCAAACCGGCGTCAGCAGCACAAGGCTGCTGACGCCGGTTCAGGGGCTCCCTGCACCTGGGCAATAAAAATGGACTAGACCAACTGCCCCGTCAAGGGGTCCTGTTGGGCCTTGAGCCCCGCTTAAGGTTCCAACCCCCTGCTGAGCTGGGCGGTTTCGGCTTGAGTCAGTAGCGGACGGCGTTGGCCACCTCGGCCTTCACCGTGCCGGTGAGCTCCCGGTTGCCGTGCGCGGTGGCCTGGGCGCTCTGCCCGGCGGCCACGTCCTGGACGGTCACCGCGGTCGCGTCCAGCACCTTGCCGGACTCGTCGGTGAAGTTCAGCTGGATCACGTACCGGTACGACTGCTGGCCGTGGTTGGTGACGGTCAGCGGCACCTCCGCCTTGCCGTCCGAACCGGTGGTCGCCGCCCCGGCCGTGACGTCCCCCTTGGCGTCCAGCCCGCCCTTGATCCCGGCGACGGCCGAGGAGGCCGCCGACACCGCCGCCGAGGCCTTCGCCTCCGCCGAGGCGATCGCCGCGCCCGCCCCGCCGGCCGCCGTGGCCAGCGCCGAGGCGGCGGAGGCGGCGGCGCTCGCGCCCTTCTCCACCGCGGCCGCCGCCTCGGAGGCCACGGTGCTCGCGCTCTTGCCGGACGAGCAGCCGGCCAGCACCGCGGCGCCGAGCACCGCCAGCGCCACCACCCCCGCCGCCACCCGTCGTCGGCTGCGCACCGGCGGTGCGTCCAGGTCCTGCGCGGTGGCCCTCGGCGGGGTCGGGGAGCTGGCGCGGGTGAGCGGCTGGCGGTCCATGCGGTCCCTCGTTTCCGGTCGGCGCCGGGCCTCCCGGCACGCCTCCCCGCCCACCCTCCGAGGGGCGGTGGACCGCCGCCAGCAGGGCTGCTGCCTCCGGGTGAAGCGGCCGCCGGGGCGCAGGACGGCAGGCCGTGCGAGAACGGGCCCTGGGGCAGCCCTACGAGAGCCCCGAGCCCTCCTGGGTGTCCGTCTCCACCGCGGCCCGCTCCTCGCGCAGCCGCACCACGTGCCGGCGCCGCGCGACCACGCCGTACGCCCCGGCGGCGCTCGCCACGAAGGCCGCCAGCCCGACCCACGGGCGGTCGAGGACGTGGCCGGTCAGGTGGTCCAGCGAGTACCGGCCCGCGCCGGCCAGACCGATCGCCAGCCCGGTCGCGCCGAGGAAGGCCGGGTACTCGTAGCCGCCGGACACGGCGAAGAAGCCGGCCGGGGCGTGCACCGACACCGCACCCGCCATCGTCCCCGCCACCACCGCGCCGGCCGCCGGCGTGGCCAGCCCGGCCACCAGCAGCGCGCCGCCGCCCGCCTCGCCGAGGCCGGCCGCGAGCGCGCTCTGCCGGGCCGGGTGGAAGCCCATGTGCTCCATGGCCTGGGTGGCGCCCTCCAGGCCGCCGCCCCCGAACCAGCCGAACAGCTTCTGGGTGCCGTGCGCGATCAGCACCCCGCCGACCGCGCTGCGCAGGGCCAGCAGGCCCAGGTCCTTACGGTTCAGGCACATGTCGCAATCCTCGTTTCCGCGGCGGAGCGGTCCTGCCGGGAGGCAGTCCTGCCTCCATGGGAACCGAGGGCGCCCGCCCCTTCGAGCCGGGGCCGCCATCCGGGCGAATTCGCCCGCGACCAGGAATGAACCGCCGGGCGAGGAGATTCACGCCACGCCCGGCCGCGGGGCGTGGCGGACCGGCCGCGTGGGGCCCCGCGGTCATGCTTGGCCCATGTTCGTCTTCAACCTGGCCAGCGCCTTCATCACCTTCTTCGCCGTGGTCGGCCCGCCGAAGACCCTGCTGTCCTTCGCCCGGCTGGCCGGGACCAGGAGCAACCTGGAGCTGCGCCGGCTGGCGGCGCTGAGCACGGTCATCTCCGCGGTGATCGGCCTGGTGCTCGGCTTCGGGGCGGACGAGCTGACCACCCTGTTCCACATCAGCGACCAGTCGCTCCAGCTCGCGGGCGGGGCGATCTTCTTCGTCTACGCCGTCGCCCTGGTCTTCGGCGTCCACCTCGGCTCGGACGGCGACGACGACGAGCACCTGGCGAACCCGCTGGTGGACGGCATCCGCGAACTGCTGCTGCCGTACATCGCCAGCCCGCTCGCCATCACGGCCGTCCTGGTCGCCTCGCTCAACCAGGACAACTGGGGCTGGAAGGCCGCCGTCGCCGGGGCGTACGTCGCCGTCGCGGTGATCAACTACCTCTGCGTGGCCGTGCTCGCCCCGCTGATGCGGCGCACCCACCGCACCTCGCTGGAGGTGCTGTCCCGGCTGCTCGGGCTGCTGCTGGCGGCGGTCGGCGTCGAGCTGTTCCTGGAGGGCCTGGCCGGGCTCGGGGTGCACCTGCCGGAGGGGCACTGAGCCGCTCCCCGGCGACCGGATTCCGACGGTTCAGCCCCTCGGCCGCTCAGCCGGCAGCCAGACGGGCCAGCACCTCGCCGATCCGCTCGCGCACCCGCGGGTCGGCGACCAGCCCGTCCCCGCCGACCGCCCCGCGCTCCAGCGGCAGCCGGACGCAGGCCTCGTCCAGCACGGCCGCGCCGGTGTAGCCGAGCACGGTGCGCAGCGTGGCCTCGGCGCCCAGGCCGCGGCCGGGGCCGGCGGAGTTGATCCAGCCGGCGGGCTTGTCCGAGATCTCGGTCCCGCCGACCGTCCAGTCCAGCAGGTTCTTGAACGCGCCCGGCAGCGTCCCGGCGTACTCCGGGGTGCAGACCAGCAGCGCGTCGGCCGCCTCGATCGCGGCCCGCAGCGCGGCCACCGGCTCCGGCAGCGGATCGGTGTCCTGGTCCGGGTCGAAGTGCGGCAGCCCGGCCAGTCCGGCGTAGTACGTGGTCCGCAGGCCCGGGGTGGCCGCGGCCACGGCGGCCGCAGTGCGCAGCACGGTCTCGTTGGTGGAGCCGGCCCGCAGGCTTCCGGGCAGCAGCAGGATGTGGCGATCGTTCGGCATGCCCGGAACCTACTCCCTGACGTCCGCGTCAAGGACAGTCGGCGACGACGCGGCAGCGGTCGGCGCGGCACCGGCGGTCAGCGCGGCGGCACCACCGGGCGCCAGGGCACCGGGCTGGACAGGATCATCGAGCTGGACGGCTGGCCGTAGCCGCCGAGCCGGTCGCACACCGCCTCGAACTCGGCCATCGTCGACACCGCGACCAGCAGCACGCAGCACGCCCCGCCGGTGACCCGGTGCAGCTGGACCACCTCCGGCCAGGTCGGCACGTCGGGGTCGCGCAGCACGCAGCGCGGGCCGTAGCACTGGATCTGGACCAGCGCGGTGATCGGCAGCCCTGCCCTGGTGAGGTCCACGTGGGCGTGGTAGCCGCTGATCACCCCCTCGGACTCCAGCCGGCGGACCCGTTCGGCCACCGCGGGTGCGGACAGGCTCACCCGGCGGGAGAGTTCGTTGTACGAGAGCCGGGCGTCGGCCTGGAGCTCGGCCAGCAGGCGACGGTCGACGGCGTCCAGGACGGCCTCCCGGGTGGTCGGAACCAACGGATTTCCATTCACAAGGCGAATCGGCGGAACGCCTTGCGAACGACAGCTCGGAAGGCGGTTGCGATACCCGTCGACCATTCAAGCGGGAGGCACCGCCGCCGCACAATGGGCACCGGTGGAACCCGGCGGTCCGTCTGGTTCACCGGAGACCGGGCGACGCGGCCCGGAGGGATCAGGAGGGATCGGGATGGGGCACGACACGGCGCAGACGCCCAACCTGTCGTTCGGTCGGGACGGAGCACCGGGCCGGGGCACCCCGTACGCCCAGTACGCCCGCCTGGAGGAGCTGCACGGCCTGCAGCACCCGCTCAGCGAGGAGCCGTCCGAGCTGTCGTTCATCGTCACCACCCAGGTGATGGAGCTGCTGTTCGACCTGCTGCGGCACGAGTGGACGCTCGCCCTGCGGGCGCTGCGCGAGGACGACCTGACCGCCGCGCTGGCCGCGCTGCGCCGGAGCACCCACACCCAGGACGTGCTGGTGGAGTCCTGGGACCTGCTGGCCACCATGACGCCGCGCGAGTTCAACTCCTTCCGCTCGCTGTTCGGCGAGGCCTCCGGCTTCCAGTCCTCCGCCTTCCTGCACCTGGAGTTCCTGCTCGGCAACCGGAACGCCGCGCTGCTGAAGATGTACGACGGCATGCCGCGGACGCAGGCCGAGCTGACCGAGGCGCTGCGCTCCCCCGGCCTGTACGACGAGGCGCTGGCGCTGCTGGCGCGGCGCGGCGTGGCCCCGCGGCGGACCCCCTCGGAGGAGCGCTACCAGCCGTCCGCGGAGATCGAGGCGGCCTGGCGGCGGGTCTACACCGAGCCGGAGTTCGCCGGGCTCCAGCCGCTCGGCGAGGCGCTGCTGGACGTGGCCGAGCGGGTCACCAGGTGGCGCCAGCGCCACCTCTCGACGGTCAAGCGGACCATGGGCGCCAAGCCGGGCTCGGGCGGCTCCAGCGGGCTGGCCTGGCTGCGCAGGTCGGCCGAGCAGGACGTGTTCCCCGAGCTGTGGACGATCCGGGACGGCCTGTGACGGGCCGGGCCCCGGCGGGCACGACCGGGATGAGCGGCACGGCCAGGACGAGCGGGACGAGCGGGACGGGACGAGCGGTGCACACCGAGGACGAGGGAGGGACGGGCATGACCACGCGCGAGGAGTGCGCGGCGCTGGACGCCGTGGACCCGCTGGCGGAGTTCCGCGAGGAGTTCACCCTGCCGGACGGGGTGATCTACCTGGACGGCAACTCCCTGGGCGCGCTGCCGGCGCGCACGCCCGAGCGGGTGCGCCGGGTGGTCGAGGAGGAGTGGGGCCGGGAGCTGATCCGCAGCTGGAACGACGCCGGCTGGTTCGAGCAGCCGTACCGGCTGGGGCGGCGGATCGCGCCACTGGTCGGGGCCACGCCGGCGGAGGTGGTCGTCTGCGACACCACCTCGGTCAACCTGTTCAAGGTGCTGTCGGCCGCGCTGCGGCTGCGCCCCGGCCGCGGCACGGTGCTCGGCGACGCCGAGGCCTTCCCGACCGACCTGTACATCGCCGAGGGCGTGACCGGCCTGGCCGAGGGCGCGCGCAGCGTGCTGATCCGCCCCGAGGAGCTGGACCGGCACCTGGACGGGGACGTCGCCGCGGTCGTCCTCTCGCACGTGGACTACCGCACCGGCGAACTGCTGGACATGCCGGGGATCACCGCCCGGGTACAGGCCGCGGGCGCGCTGATGATCTGGGACGTGTGCCACTCGGTGGGCGCCCTGCCGGTCGGACTCGGCGCCGCCGGAGCGGACTTCGCGATCGGCTGCACCTACAAGTACCTGAACGGCGGCCCCGGCTCGCCGGCCTTCCTGTACGTCGCCGAGCGGCACCTGGCGGCCGGCCCGCTCCAGCCGCTGAGCGGCTGGTTCGGCCACGCCCGGCCGTTCGCCTTCGAGCCCGGGTACGACCCGAAGCCGGGCATCGGCCGGTTCCTGACCAGCTCGCCCTCGCTGCTCGGCCAGGCCGCCCTCGGCGCCTCGCTGGACGTCTGGGAGCGGGCCGACCTGGCGGCGGTACGGGCCAAGAGCCTGGCGCTGACCGACCTGTTCGTCTCGCTGACCGAGGGCCTGGACGGGGTCGAGGTGGTGACCCCGCGCGAGCACGCCCGGCGCGGCAGCCAGGTCGCGCTGCGGCACGCCGACGGCTACCCGGTGGTGCAGGCGCTGATCGAACGCGGGGTGATCGGCGACTTCCGCGCGCCGGACCTGATGCGCTTCGGCTTCACCCCGCTCTACCTGTCGTACACCGAGGTCTGGGACGCGGCCCGGCAGCTGGCCGAGGTGCTGGAGAGCGGCGAGTGGCGGGCGGAGCGCTTCTCCCGCCGGGGCGAGGTGACATAGCCGGCCACGGGCACGCACCCCGCACCCTGACCGCCGCGACCGCCCTGCTCCGCCGGGACGTCGGCGGGCCGGCCGTCGCCCTGGCCGGCCGGGTGATCGGCGAGCCGGTGCACGCCGTCGCCGCCCAGGGCCGCACGGTGGAACGGTTCTTCGAATCGAACCAGCCCGTGCGGCAGGTCAGTTCGTCAGCTCCTCGACCAGCCGGCGGTAGACCTCGAAGGCCGGCTTGGGCGTGTAGTCGTCGCGTAGCAGGCCGAAGTGGGGGAACAGCCCCGCGCCCGCGCTGTCCGCGTCCCGCAGGGCGAAGAAGGCGTAGCCGGTGACGTTGAGCTCGGCGGCGAGCCCGGCGACCGTCCGGACCACCTCCGCCACCACCTCGGCCTGCCGCGCCTCGCTCCGCCCGGGGCCGGTGGGCCAGCCGTTCTCGCAGATCCGCAGCGGAACGCCGGGCCCGATCCCGGCCAGGGGCAGCGGGTCGCGGCGGAATCCGGTGACCACCGCCCTTACCGCGTCGGCGAGTTGCCCGGGCGGGACGGGACGGAAGACGTCCGGGAAGAAGTCCAGGCCGACGTAGTCCAGGGCACGGTGGAAGCGCTCGTCGGCCAGCCGGCCGAGTTCGGCCCAGAAGGTGTCCGCGGGGTCGAAGGAGGGCACCGCGTTGAAGCCGACGGCCAGGTCGTCGAACCCGTGGGCCAGGGCCTCCTCCTTGGCCGCGACCACGCCCTCGACCAGCGCCCGGCGGACGTTCGGGATGCTGCCGTCCACGGGCGGGAGGTCGAGGTTGGGCTCCTCGCAGATCTGGAGCAGGGCGAGCCGGTGCCCCTCGGCCCTGACCGTCCGCCGGACGAAGTCCAGCCAGCCCGCCGTCTTCCCGCCGCGCTCCCGGTACTGGAGCACCAGGTCGAGCCTGCGCCCCTCGGCCGCGTACTGCCCGGGCCGCTCGGGGGCGTGCTCGCCGCCCGGGTACGAGCGGTAGGCACGGACCAGGAACTCGGTGGCGCCGCCCTGGAGTTCGCGCAGGGCGGCGGTGATCCTGGCGGGGTCGTCGGGGCGGACCGGAGCGATGACGCCGGTGTCGTCACCGACCGGTCCGCCGGGGTAGATGCCGAAGGTGAAGGTCATGCCGTCACGGTAGCCGATATTTTTGGTGTCACCGCAAATTTGGAGTCACACCATGCTCCATGGGTAGGATCCGGCCATGGGACTTCGCGAACTCAAGAAGCAGCAGACCCGGGAGCTGCTCTCCGACACCGCCATGGGCCTGTTCGCCGAGCGCGGGTTCGACCGGGTCACGGTGGTCGAGGTCGCCAGGGCCGCCGGGGTCTCGCCGAACACGGTCTTCAACTACTTCCCGACCAAGGAGGACCTGTTCTTCGACCGGCAGGAGGAGGTGGTCGCCCACCTGGCCGAGGTGGTCCGGCACCGCCCCGCGGGCGGTTCCGCCGTGGACGCCGTCCGGGCCGACCTGCTGGCGGCCTTCGCGAGCGGGGAGCCGACGGTCGGGCTGAACCCGGGGATGACGGCGTTCTGGCGGATCGTCGAGGGCAGCGCCGCACTGCGGGCGCGGCTGCTGGAGCTCGGCGAGCGGGCCGAGGCCTCGCTGGCGGCCGCCCTGGCCGAGGAGTCGGGGGCCGCCCCGGAGGACCCGCTCCCCCGGATCGTGGCCGGCGCCGTCGCGGGGGCCCACCGGGCCGTGCTCGGCGAGGTCCGCCGGGCCGTGGTGGCCGGGGAGCCCACCGAGGCCGTACGGGCCCGGGCCGAGGCGGCGGTGGACCGGGCCTTCGGCCTGCTCGCCTCCGGCCTCGCCCGCTACCCGGCCGAAGACCGGGCGCCCGGGCGCGGAGGCCGGTGACGGAAACGGCGCAGGCCGCCCGGTCGGATCGACTCGGGCGGCCTGCGCCGCTGTTCGGCTGGTCAGCTCATCGCGTCCGCGGCCTTCCGGCCCGTACGGACCGTCAGCTGTGGCGACCGCGGCGACGGGCGGCCAGCACGGCCAGACCGCCGAGACCGAGCAGGCCCACGCCCGCCAGGCCGAAGATCACCGGTGTGTTGCCCGCGCCGGTGGAGGGCAGCTCACCGCCGGGGTGGTGGCTGGTCGGCTCCTTGGTCGGGTGGTGGCTGGTCGGGGCCGGACCGGCGCTCGATGTCGTCGCGCCGGCCGACGGCGAGGTCGGCGCGGGAGAGGTCGGCGCCGGGGACGTCGGGGCGGGAGACGTCGGAGCCGGCGAGGTCGGCGTGGGAGAGGTCGGAGCGGGAGATGTCGGCGCCGGCGAGGTCGAGGTCGGGCTCGGCGACGTCGGCGTCGGGGACGGCGTCGGCGAGGTCGGCGACGGGCTGGGCGTCACGGCGCAGTCCGGCAGGTCACCGTCGAACGGATAGCTGTGGATCTCGTACCCGCCGGTGCCGGTGTGGATCAGGTTGCCCGCGAGGTACACCCGGCCGTTCATGCCCGGCTGGGCGATCGTCGTGGTGCCGCCCGGGTTGCCGGCCATGACCGAGCCCTGGAACTGGGCGCTGCCGAGGATCTGCGCCGAGGTCGCGGTCGGGAAGTTGTACATCAGCTTCGAGCGCATCTCGGTGGTCTGGTCCCCGGCCAGGCCGGTGCCGGTGTAGGTGTTGATGACCGGGCTGTCCCCGAGCATGTTCACCACGACGGTGGCGCCGGCCGGGATGTTGTTGAAGACCAGGCCGATCTGCCCGCCGGTCGGCGAGGCGAGGTTCTGGGTGACGTTGAAGACCTGCTTCGCGCTGGTCCCGTCGCCGGTGAAGGTGGCCTCGCTGGCGGTGACGGCGACGGTGCCGGTCGCGGTGGCCCGGCCGACGCAGTCGGAGATCTCCTCGATCTGGGTCAGCACCGTCTGGTAGGGCGCGGCGGCGTTCGGGTCCTGGATCGACTCCCCGGTCGGGTCGATGTTCACGGTGCCGGTGACGGTGCCCGCGTGGCGCAGGTTGCCGAAGGCCGGGCCGGTCGAGTCGCTGCCGCCGATCAGGATGCTGTTGCCGGCCACGACGTCGACGTTGCCGCCGGTGGTCACGAAGTCGCTGCCGTTCGGCGGCACCACGCGCGAGCCGACGCCGACGACGCCCATGTTGTAGATGCCGCCGCCGTTCTTGTCGACGGTCAGGTTCCCCAGGGCGACGATCTTGCCCTCGGCCTCGGCGGCGCGGCCGTTCACGGTGTAGTTGCCACCGGTGAAGACGTTGATGCTGGCATCGCGGCCGGGGAAGTCGCCGTTGTTCGGCGGCGGCCAGGTGGCGGGGCAGTCCGGCCCCGAGCAGGCGCCCAGCGGCGGGGCCAGCGGAGCGGCCGAACCGACCGTCAGCACCGCGGCCAGCGGCAGCGCCGTGAGGGCCGTCGCCACGGCGACCCTGACGGCCCGGCGTCCGCGGGTGGCGGGCGTTCTCACGGTGGTCGTTCTGTGATCCGGCGAACCGGTGGCCTGACCCATCGACAATCCTCCGCGCATGAGAATGAGTGCAGGTCTGGACGACCTGTCACGTTCCGTGATATCTGCTGGCGACCCCACAGATCTGGGATATCCAACCCCAAAACGGACTATTCGCACCCTACAGAGCCTCAGATCGAATCCGAAATTCATTCGAACGGAGCAGTCGATTGCCAGGCGGGCACGGCCGAACGGGTCGGACAGGGGTTCGCGGGCCACGACCCAGGGCCTAGGTTGGAGACATGACCACCGAGGCCCAGGACCAGAGCGCGCCGCTCGTCGCCGTCACGTCCGTCGACGCCGTACTGCGCCACCCCGAGGTGGGCGAGCACCTGCTGACCGCCCTGGAGCGGGAGCGCGCCGCGCGCTTCCGGCACGAGTCCGGGCGGACCGAGTTCACCGCCGGGCACCTGCTGGTCCGGCTCTGCGCCGCCCGGCTGCTCGGCGTTCCCGTGGCCGGCCTGGTGCTCGCCCAGCGGTGCCCCGACTGCGGGCTCGCCGACCACGGCAAGCCGTACCTGCCGGACCACCCCGGAGTGCACGTCAGCCTGTCGCACACCCAGGGCGTGGTCGCGGCCGGCGCCGGGTTCCAGCCGGTCGGGGTGGACGTCGAGCTGTCCGCCAGGAGCGGCTCGCTGCGCGCGGTCGCCCGCCGGGTGCTCGCCCCCGCCGAGCTCGCCCTGGTCGAGGCCGACCCGGAGCCGGAGCGGGCGTTCCTGCGGCTGTGGGTGCGCAAGGAGTCACTGATCAAGATCGGGCGGGCCTCCCTGGAGACCCTCCGCAGGGTCGACCTCTCCGCCCTGCCGCTGACCGTCCCGCCGGGCGCCCCGCTGCGCAGCCGCTACGAGGACCTGCACCTGCTCGACTGGACCGCCCCGGAGCACTCCGCCGCCGTCGCGGCCGTCAGCACCGCCCCGCCCCGGGTCGTGGAGCTCACGACGGCGGGCTGAGCACCTGGGAGGAGCGGGCTCCGGCGGCCCACCCGCGCGGTGGTCCGCCGGATAAGCGGTGTTAGCGTGCCTGGTCGTGGGCACGCCGACACGCGTGCCCGCCGACTCCCCAGCTGCCCACCGGATCCAGAGGGTGCCCCGCCATGGCCAAGTTCCTGCTGAGCCTGCACGTCCTCGTGTCGGTCCTGTTCATAGGCCCGGTCGCGGTGGCCGTCAGCATGTTCCCCCGCCGGGCGAAGGCCGCCCTGGCCGGCGGTCCCGACCAGGCCTCGGACGCCGGGGTGCTGCGCGTGCTGCACCGGATCACCCAGGTCTACGCACTGCTCGGGGTCGCGGTGCCGCTGCTGGGCATCGGCCTGGCCCAGGTGATGGACGTGCTCGGGCAGTCCTGGATCATCGTCTCGATGGTCCTGACCGCGCTCGCCGCGCTCTCCCTGCTGCTCTTCGTCCTGCCCGGCCAGCAGGCCGCCGTGGACGCGCTCGGACTCGACCCGTCGGACGAACGGCACACCAAGGCCGTCGGCGGCCTGAAGCTGCTGCCGATGACCGCCGGGGTGTTCAACCTGCTGTGGGCCGTGGTCGTGGTGCTCATGGTCATCCGCCCGGGGTCGAGCACCGGGGTCTGATCCCCCGGTCCTCCCCTCCCGCGCCCCTCCCACCGCCCGCGCCCCCTCCCGCCGACCCGTCCCGTTCGAGTACCGTCCTGGGCCATGACGATCATGGCGGGCATGGGCAGCCCGACGGGAACCGGCGTCGGCCCGCTGCTGCGCGGCTGGCGGGAACGACGGCAGCTCAGCCAGCTGCAACTGGCACTGCGGGCGGACTCCTCGGCCCGCCACCTCAGCTTCGTCGAGAACGGCCGCTCCCGCCCGAGCCGGGAGCTGGTGCTGCGCTTGGCCGAGCAGCTGGACGTCCCGGTACGCGAGCGCAACACCCTGCTGCTGGCGGCCGGTTACGCCCCGCACTACCCCGAGACGCCGCTGGACGACCCGTCGATGGCCGCGCTGCGCGGCGGGCTGGAGCGGCTGCTGGCCGCCCACGACCCGTACCCGGCGGTCGTGGTCGACGGGTCCTTCCGGGTGCTGGCGGCCAACCGCGCGCTCGGGCTCCTCGTGGACGGCGTCGCCCCGCACCTGCTGGAGCCGCCGTTCAACGCGATCCGGGTCACCCTGCACCCGGACGGGCTGGCGCCGCGCATCGTCAACCTGCGGCAGTGGCGGCGGCACCTGCTGGAGCGGATGGAGCAGCAGCTGGAGCTGGTCCGCGCCGAGCCGCTGCGGCGGCTGTACGAGGAGGTCCGCGGCTACCCCGAGCCCGCCGGGGACCCGGCGGACGGGCCGGACGGGGACCCGCCGGCCGCGGACGGCTTCCCGTTCGCGCTGCCGATGCGGATCCGGCACGAGGGGCGGGTGCTCTCCTTCCTCTCCACCATCGCGACCTTCAACACGCCGCTGGACGTCACCGTCTCCGAGCTGGCCCTGGAGGCCTTCCTGCCGGCCGACGCGGAGACGGTGCGGTTCCTGCAGTCCGTGGTCGGTCCCGAACGCTAGGGTGCGTCGACCCTACGGCGTGCCCCGCTCCCGGCCCTCCCGCCGCAGGGCGGTGAACTGGAGGCCGGCGAACAGGGCCACCGCCGCGGCCTGCGCCGGGATCCAGACGAACCCGGCGGTGGTCGGCTCCAGCCACAGCCCCATCGCGACCAGGCTGAGCACCACCCAGGCCAGGTTGACGTCGATCACGGCCCGCACCCCGGCCACCGGGGGCCGCCGGCGGACGGCCAGCGCGCCGACCGCGAGCGCGTAGCCGAGGAGGAGGAGCCCGACGTCGACCAGGGTGGCGCGGCCGGCGCCGAGCAGCTCGCCGAGCGGGCCGGAGAAGGCCAGGTAGGCCAGGCCGTTGCCGCCGGTGACCAGGGCGTCCAGGGCGAGGGCGCCGCGCACCGTCCACGGTGAGAGGACGGACCCGGGCCGGGCGGGCGTGAGGGTGTTCGCGTGGGCGGACATGACGGATCGCCTCCTGTCGGGGGTGGGAGCCCGGGGCCTCGACGGCCTCACCGGGTGCCTCCACCCTGCCCGGTGGGGCGGCGGGCGTCGATTACCCCGCGGGTAAGGGCCCGCGCCCCGGATCCCGGCCGACCCGCTACGGCCGCCGGGGCGGCTGCCGGAGCAGGACGCCCGCGCGCTTCACCGCGCGGGCGGTGATGGTGGTCTCGACCCTGGCGGCGCCGAGCGGGCCGAGGGTGTCGGTGAGGAAGCGGTACAGCTCGGTGTGGTCCGCGCAGAACACCGTGGCCAGCAGGTTGGTCGGGCCGCTGGTGGCGAACACCCCGTGCACCTGCGGGTGACGGGCCAGCGCCGTGCCGACCTCGGCGAGCCGGCCGGGCGGCAGGTCCAGCCAGAGGTTGGCGTCCACCGCCATGCCCAGCAGCCGCGGATCCACGGTGGCGTGGGTGCGCAGCAGCCCGGCTCCGTCGAGCCGGTGCAGCCGGCGGCGCACGGTGGACTCGGGCGCGCCGACGGCCGCGGCCAGGGCGGCGTGGGACTGCCGGGCGTCCTCGCCCAGCCGCTCCAGCAGCGCACGGTCCAGGCCGTCCAGCGGCGGCTGCCCGGCGGGGCGCGGGGCGGCGGCGGGCCGCGAGAGGGAATGCCGCGGGGCGGAGGGGCCCGGGGCGGAGGGACGCGGGGCTGCGAGCCCGGCGAGCGCGGCGGCCTCCTGCTCCGTCAGGTACCCGGCCCGCCACTGCCCGGCGTCGGCGAAGGCGTGCAGCACGGCGTGGGTGGTGGTCTCGGTGACGGCGCCGGTCGCGGGCAACTGCCCGTACAGCAACCGGTCCCTGGAGGCGGCGTCGGTGAGCATCACGGCACCGACCTCGTGGCCGCCGAGCATCACGTCGACGAACGGGACGTCGGGACGGTCCGCGAGGGCCTGCGCGACGGCGTCCACCCGGCCGCTCAGCACCCGGACCCGCAGCAGCAGCGCGCCCACGGCGGCGTCCTCGACATCGGGCAGCCGGACCACCCGCAGCACCCCGGCCTGCCGCATCCGGGCCAGCCGGCGGGTGACCGTCCGGGCGGAGACGCCCAGCACCTCGGCGATCCGGCCCGGCTCGGCCCGTCCGTCCAGCTGGAGGGCGCAGACCAGGCGGCGGTCGAGGGTGTCCAGTACGGCGTCCGGATCGGCGGTCGAGAGGTCCACGGTGTCCGATCTCCGTCACTTCCGGCGGCTGGAGCGTCCTGTTCGGCAGCCCTGACGGTACTCCTTGTCCCGGCCGGCCGGCGCGGACCCGGCCCCGAGCGAGGAGGGACCACCGTGACGAACGAGCTGTGGACGCTGGCGGAAGGCGTGACGGCCGCGGTGCGCGAGGTCGGGGCGGGGCTGGCGGCACGCCGGTCCGCCGACCCGGTCGCGGCCCGGACGGTCGAGGAGGCGGCGGCCCGCTTCGCCGAACTGGACGGCCCGGCGGCCGCGCTGCTGCGGGAGCGGCTGACCGCGCTGCGCCCGCGGGCCGGCTGGGCACCGGAGGACCTGGAAGGCCCGGTGCCCGCCGAGGGCGAGTGGTGGCTGTGCGACGCGACCGACGGCGCGGTGCAGTACCTGCTGGGGCAGCCGCACTGGGCGGTGACCGCGACGCTGGTGCGGGACGGCGCCGCGGTGCTGGCCGTGGTGCACGCCCCGGAGCAGGACGGCCGCACCTACCGGGCGGTGCTCGGCGGCGGGGCCGAGCTGGACGGGCGGCCGATCGCGCCGCTGGAGCGGGAGTTGGCGGCCACGGTCGCCGCCACCAGCCAGCCGCCGCGGGTGGCCGCCGACCCGGTGGCACTGCGCCGGGCCGGCGAGTCGCTGTCCGCGATGGCGGGCGCCGTCCTGGCCGTGCGCAACCTCGGCCCGACCGCGCTCCAGGTGGCCCAGGTCGGCTCCGGGCACCTGGCGCTGTTCTGGGAGTACGGCCCGGACGCGGGCAACCTGCTCCCCGGCGCGCTGATCGCGAGCGAGGCGGGCGCGGCGGTGACGGACGCCGCCGGATCGGCCTGGACGGCCGGTTCCGACGGCTTCCTCGCCGCCGCGCCCGGGCTGCACGGCCGGGCGCTGGAGGTGCTGCGGACGGTCGGCTGACCGTGGCCGGCGGCTGACGGCGGTCGGCGGTCGGCTCGCAGCCCGGGGGCCGACGGCCGACGACGGCCGCCCTGGTCAGCCGGCCGCCCCGGCGGGCAGTCCGAAGAGGGCGGCCGCGTTGTCGTGGCACACCGCCCGCAGCCACTCCTCCCCCAGCCCCAGCCCGGCCAGCGCCTCCAGCTGGTGGACGTACCGGTAGGGGATGTTGGGGAAGTCGCTGCCGAGCAGGACGCGGTCCCCGAGCCCGCGCAGGCGCGGCAGTTCCTCGCGCGGGAACGGGGTGTCGGCCTCCGCGAAGTCGGTGAACGCGATGGTGGTGTCCAGCCGGACGGCCGGGTGGCGCTCGGCCAGGTCGAGGAAGTCGCGGTACTCGGGCATCCCGAGGTGGGCGACCACCAGGACCAGGCCCGGGTGCCGCTCCAGCACCGCGCCGATCGGGCCGGAGCCGGTGAACTTGCCCGGCACCGGCCCCGACCCGCAGTGGGCGACCACCGGGGTGCCGGTGTCGGCGAGCAGCCCCCAGACCTCGTCCAGCAGCGGGTCCGCCGGGTCGTAACCGCCGACCTGGAGGTGCGCCTTGAACACCCGGGCGCCGTCCTCGATCGCGCGGGCCACATAGCCGGGCGCCTCGGGCTCGGGGAAGAAGGTCCCGGTGTGCAGGCACTCCGGGGTGCGGGCGGCGAAGTCGGCGGCCCAGCCGTTCAGCCAGCCGGCCATGCCGGGCTTGTGCGGGTAGAGCATGGACGTGAACGCCAGGACGCCGAAGTCCCGCAGCCGCCGGACGCGCTGCTCCTCGGCCTCGCGGTAGGTGATCGGCCAGGGGCGGTTCACCAGCGGGCCGGCCGCGTCGAAGTAGGCCCACACCTTGTCGAGGACGTTCTTCGGCATGAAGTGGGTGTGCACGTCGATCAGCCCCGGCAGGCCGAGGTCCTGCCAGAACTTCCTTACGCCGTCCTCCTCCTGACCGCTCATGCGGTCACCGGGCGGGCCCGGTCGATGATCGCCGCGGTGTCGGCGCCGACCGGCAGGGTGCCGAAGGCAGCGCCGCGGTCGCCGCCCAGCCTGCTCGCGCAGAACGCGTCGGCCACCGCCGGGCTGCCGTACCGGACCAGCAGTGAGCCCTGGAAGGCCAGCGCCATCGACTCGACCAGCCGGCGGGTGCGGTACTCCAGGTCGCCCTGGTCGGCCAGTTCCTTGCGCAGCGCGGCGACGGCCGCGTCCAGCCGGCGGTCCGCGCCCGCCGCGGCGTCGAGTTCGCCGAAGAAGGCCTCGACACTCTCCGGGCTCCTGGCCATCGCGCGCAGCGCGTCCAACGCGGCGACGTTGCCCGAGCCCTCCCAGATCGACACCAGCGGCGCCTCTCGGTAGAGCCGGGGCATCCCCGACTCCTCCACGTAACCGTTGCCGCCCAGGCACTCCAACGCCTCGGCGGAGTGCGCGGGACCGCGCTTGCACACCCAGTACTTGGCCACCGCCAGGCCCAGCCGCCGTACCAGCGCCTCGTTCCCGTCCCCGGCCAGGGTCAGGTCGGTGGCCCGGGCGAGCCTCATGGCCACGATCGTGGCGGCCTCGGACTCCACCACCAGGTCGGCGAGCACGTTGCGCATCAGCGGCTGGTCGACCAGCGCCTTGCCGAACGCCCGCCGGTGCAGGGCGTGGTGGACCGCGCGGGTGGCGCCGTACCGCATGCCGGAGGCGGCGCCGACGGTGCAGTCCAGGCGGGTCATGTTGACCATCTCGATGATGGTCGGGACGCCCCGGCCCTCCTCGCCGACCAGCCGGCCGACCGCGCCGTCGTACTCCAGCTCGGCGGAGGCGTTGGACTTGTTGCCGAGCTTGTCCTTGAGCCGCATCAGGTGCAGGCGGTTGCGCTCGCCGTCCGGCAGGACGCGCGGCAGCACGAAGCAGCTGAGACCGCCGGGGGCCTGGGCGAGCGTCAGGAAGAGGTCGGACATCGGCGCCGAGGTGAACCACTTGTGGCCGGTGAGCCGGTAGGTGCCGTCCGGCTGCGGGGTCGCGGTGGTGGTGTTGGTGCGGACGTCCGAGCCGCCCTGCTTCTCGGTCATCGACATGCCGGCGATCAGCCCGCGCTTGGTGCCCGGCTCGCGCAGCCCGTAGTCGTACTCGCGCGCGGCCAGCAGCGGCTCCAGCTCGACGGCCAGGGCGGGGTCGGCGCGCAGCGCGGGGACGGCGGCGTAGGTCATCGAGACCGGGCAGGTGTGGCCGGCCTCGACCTGGCCCCAGACGAAGAACCCGGCGGCGCGGGCGGAGTGGGCGCCGGGCCGTTCGTCGCGCCAGGGCGCGGCGTGCAGGCCGTACGAGACGGCGGTGCGCATCAGCTCGTGCCAGGACGGGTGGAACTCGACCTCGTCGATCCGGTGGCCGAAGCGGTCGTGGGTGCGCAGCACCGGCGGGTTCTCGTTGGCCAGCCGCCCCCACTCGGCGGCCTGCTCGGAGCCGGCCAGCCGGCCCAGCTCGCGCAGCTCGGGCTCGGCCCAGCCGGCGTCGGCCCGCCGCAGGGCGTCGAGCAGGGTGGGGTCGGCGGCGGTGTCGTGTCCGTACGGCAGGGGCACCTGGTTGGTGACCTCATGCGTCGCTGTCATCGCGTCCTCCCAGGGCACGCAGGGTGAAGGAGACCAGGGCGGGGACCACCTCGACGGTGGCCTCCCGGGGGTCGGTGACCCCAAGGCTTTCGGGTAGGGCGGCGAGCGGCCCCGCCAGCGCCTCGCCGACCGCGCCGACCAGGGCGGCCGCGGTCAGCACCGGGTCCTGGCCCGGCAGTTCGCCGCTCGCCACGGCCGCGGCGATCTCGGTGGCGATCACGTCCCGGAACGCCCGCCGGAAGACCAGGCGCTCGCCGTCCACGACCGTGTCGGCCGGCTCGACCAGCAGCGCGTACGCCAGCCGGGGCGCGCGCAGGGCGCGGGCGGCGAAGGTCTCGACCACGGCGGCGATCCGCTGCCGCGGGGTGTCCCGGAGGGCGACGGCGGCGTTGACCGCCTCGATCTCACCGGTGACCACCCTGCGGAACAGCTGCACCGACAGCTCGGCCTTGTTGGCGAAGTGCTGGTAGAGGCTGCCGGTGGCGATCCCGGCGCGGTCCGCCACGGCGGCCATCGTGCAGCCGCCGTAGCCGCGCTCGGCGAGCAGGCCGACCGCCGCCTGGAGCACCGCTTCGCGCTGGGCGTCGAGGCGGGCTTGTACGGCGGGGGTGCGTCGGTAGGCCATGGAAGCATTGAAGCACTGATTCACTGCTTCGGGGAGGGGTGGCGGCGGCCGGTCCTGCCGTGCGGAACGCGTGAGGAGGCCGCCCCGGAACGCGGGGCGGCCTCCTCGGCCTGCTCGTGGTGCCTGTGGTGCCTGTGGTGTCTGTGGCCCTCGCGGTGTCTGCGGTGCTCGCGGTGCGGAGCGGCTGCTACAGCGGGCGGCGCTCCTGCTCCAGCCGGCGGCCCTCGACGTCCAGCGGGCCGAACTCCGGGATCGACCGCGGCGACGCGGCGAGCGAGCGGGCGGCGTCCGGCTGGCCCAGACCGGCCCACTCCTGCACCTTGGCGGTGGCCTCCGCCGACTGCGCGGCGGGCAGCTGCCCGATGTTGGAGCCGTGGTTGCCCCCGGGCACCGTGTAGACGTAGCTGTCCTCGCTGCCCCGGCCGAGGTGGAACGGCTTGGCGCCCCACGGGTCGTTGCCGCCGTAGACGTACATGATCCGCTCGCCCTCGCGCTTCACCCAGCGGTCGATGTCGGGCATCGCGTTGCGGTTGAAGGTGGTCGGGATCTCCTTCGGCACGAAGCTGCGGACCGAGTAGGTCTCCTTGTAGTCGTAGTGCAGCACACCGTTCAGGTGCGAGACGTCGAAGAACGGCGCGCCCAGCTCGGTGGCGGCCTGGTAGTAGTACGCGGTGTACTTCGCCAGCGACTGGTCACTGTTGCCGGTGATGCCGGCCTGCGCGTCGAACCAGGCGTACAGCTCGTCGTCGGTCGCGGTGGCGGCCACCGGGACCTTGGCGCAGTCGGACGCCAGGCTGTACTGCCAGAACCCCCAGATGACGTCCAGCACGCCGGCCTCGTACGCGCGGTCCGGGGTGCCGAGGGTGTTGAAGGTGGAGCCGGCCGCCTGGTTGTCGGCGACGTAGCGGGCCTCCAGCCGGTCGCGGCGCACCAGCAGCTCACGCTGGGCCGCGTTCAGCCGGGCCCGGCACTCGGGGGTGCCGACGGTGCGGAAGAACTCGCTGTAGGCCGCGTAGTCGTTGACGTCCGTGTTGTTCGGCGCGACGTAGGCGATCGTGCCGGCCACGTCGTCCGGGTAGAAGCGGCGGTAGTAGGTGGAGGACATGCCGCCCTTGCTGGCGCCGGTGGACAGCCACTCCTGCTGGTAGATCCGCTTGAGCGCGGTCACCAGCCGGTGCGAGTCCGCGGCACCCTGGCGGATGCCGGCCTTGGACCAGTCCGCCGGGGCCGGGCGGGAGGGGGTGAAGAACCGGTACTCGATGGACACCTGGTTGCCGTCCACCAGCCGGGTCGGCTCGGTGCGGGACGGGTTGGTGCCCACGTTGTAGCCGCTGGTGTAGAAGACGGTCGGGTGGTCGTAGCCGCGGTGCAGCAGGGTGAAGCGCTGCTGGAAGGTGCCCAGCCAGGGGCGGTTGTGGTCGACCGGCTGGGTGTAGGTGGCGACGAAGTAGCGGTGACCGGTGGTGGTCGGCTTCTCCTCGGTGATCGTCACGCCGGGGATCGCCGCCAGGCGGTCCTTGATGTCGGCGTTCGGGTCGTCGGCGGGGCTCCGGCCGTGGCGGGACCCGCTGCCCTGGTCCCCCTGCGCGCCCTGGTCCCCTTGCGCGCCCTGAGCACCCTGAGCGCCCTGGGCTCCCTGGTCGGCTGCGGCCGGGCTCACCAGGCCGCCGAGCGTGAGCAGCGGTATCAGCAGTGTGGAAGCCAGCAGCCTTCTCACGGTGGTGGTCATCGACTCTCCATCTCTTCACGGGATATGGCTGCCGCCGGTCGGTGCGACCGGGCGGCGCGGGTGGTTCGGCGGCCGTCCGATGGACGGCCGAATGGGCCACCCGCGGTTCGCGGATGGCCCATCGGGAGAAAAGTGCTGGTCAGCGGGGTCGCCCTGCTCGCTCTGGGGTGGCTGCCGGCCGGGTGCTCCGGGCCTGCGGTCCGGTCGGGTGCTCCGGGTCGACGGTCCGGTCGGGTGCTCCGGGTCGACGGTCCGGTCGGGTGCTCCGGGTCGACGGTCCGGTCGGGTGCTCCGGGTCGACGGTCCGGCCTGCGGTCCCGGCCTGCGGCCGTCCGGCTACGGGCGGGGCAGGGTGCAGCCGGGGAGGGTGAGGTCGAAGCGGTTGCCGGCGGCGAAGCAGGCCGGGATCCCGTAGGTCTCCTGGGCGTAGCCGATGCCCCGGCGGACCGTCACGTTGCCGCTCTGGTCGACCTCGCAGGGGTTGTTCAGGGTGCAGCGCTCGCCGTTCTCGTTGATCGTGTTGTTGACCGCGACCACCTGGTTGGTCGAGGCGTCGACCACCGGCGAGCCGGAGGTCCCGCCGATCACGTTGCAGGTCGAGGTGTAGCGGAGCGAGTCCTTGAAGGTCCAGTCGCCTTCCTTCAGCCGGTAGGCGAAGCCGTCGGCCGAGCAGGAGTAGATCTTCTTCCAGTAGCCGGAGACGACCCGGATCGAGCTGCCCTGGACCGGGTGGGTGGCGGCGACGGTCAACGGGGCTATCCCGTACCGGGACTGGATCGAGGCGTAGCTGGTGTTCAGCTGGTAGATCGACACGTCGGTGTCGGTCATCGCGCCGTAGACCACCTTGGTCGCGCGCAGCGTGGCGACGCCGCCGCCGGTGGAGTTGAGCAGCGTGAAGGTCCGGCTGGAGGCCTGGTTGAGGACCACCTCGCCCGGGCCCGGCATGCCGGTCTCCAGGCAGTGGCCGTTGGAGAGGATGAGGGCCGGGTCGCTCGCGGCCGAACCGGGCATCCGCACCAGCGAGCCGGAACAGTTGCTGAGCGCTACCGTCCCGGCGAAGGTGACGGCGGCGACGGGCTTGGCAGCGGACTCGGCGGCGGGGGCTGCGGCCTGGGCCGGAATGGCTCCGACCAGGGCGGTAGCCCCGGTGACCAGGAGCGTTGCGGCCGTGCCTATGAGCGGCTTCTTCATGAGAGACCTCTCGGTGTGGGGGTCCACGGGTGGGGGTCCACCAAAGCTGTCGCGGACATGACCCACTGTCAAGAGTCAAAGCATCACCAAGAAACCGTCCAGGACGCATTGGCCGGTTACCGCCGCCGGCGGCACCGAGGACCGACCGCCCCTCGCACCGGGGGCGCCGGACCCCCTCCGATGCGGTCAGCCCTCCGATGCGGTCAGCCCGCCTGTGCAGCCAGGCGCCGATGCGGTCAGGCCCCCGACGCGTCAGCTCCCCTGCCAGTGCGCCCGGCCCAGGCTGATCAGCCGCAGCTGGAGGCGCGCGGTGGCGGCGATCCGCCGCTCGCGGCCCGGGTCGGTCTCCAGTGCCTCCAGGAAGGCGGCGGCCGTGGAGACCATGTGGTCGACGTACAGCTCGGCGAGCATCCGCAGGTCCTGCTCGCTCCACCCCCGCGATCCCGGCTGCGGCTCCAGCGCCGTTCCCACCTCGGCGGCGAAGCGCCCGAGTTCGGCGGCGATCGCCTCACGCACCTGCCGGACCCCGCCGTGCCGTTCGCGGGCCAGGAAGCGGACGTGCGCACGGTGTTCACGGACGTGCCGCTCGATCACCTCCACCGCGCGGTCGATCAGCTCCTCGGCGTCGCCGGCCTCGGCGAGCACCGAGCTGATCATGACGTGCAGGCTGGCCAGCGACTCCTCGACCAGTGCCACACCGAGGGCGGCGAGGTCCGGGAAGTGCCGGTAGAAGGCGGCCGGGGAGAGCCCGGCCTCGCGGGTGACCTCGCGGACACCCAGGCTCGCCAGGTTCTGATCGGCCAACAGGTGCAGCCCGGCGTCCAGCAGCGCCCGCCGGCTCTGCTGCTTCTGGGCCTGTCTGACCCCAACGGTGTGACTCACGCCATTCAGTAAACAGTTGTTTGCCGAACTTGGCCAGCCGGGCGTAAGGTGAGTCGAAGTCAGTGAACACTTGTCAACCGAAATCGGCGCAGCCTCAGCCTCAGTCGCGGTTCCAGCCCGCGGTTCCAGCCCACAGCCGAAGGAGCAAGCCGTGATCCTGTTCTCCGCCCTGGTCGCCATGGGCGTCCTGATCGGCACCGCCGCCCACACCTCGTTCCCGGTCTTCCTCGCCGCCTCCGCCGGCATCACCGCCTGGCTGCTCGCCTTCGGCGCCCGCGAAGGCATCGCCCACCTCCGGCACCACTGACTTGCCACTGCCCGGACCGCACCCGCGGCCACTCCACAGAGAGGACCCGCACCACCATGAGCACCGTCACCGCCCGTCAGGCCATCAGCCACCGGAGCACCGACCGCCGGGGCGCCGACCGTCAGAGCACCGACCGCCGGGGCGCCGACCGTCAGGACATCGCCGAGGCCGACGGCCTCGCCGTCGCCTCCTTCCTCCTCGGCCTCCCCGGCCTGCTGCTGTTCAACATCGTCCTCGGACCGATCGCCATCACCCTGGCCACCCTGGCCCTGCTCCGCGGCACCAGCCGACGCGGCCGCGCCGTCCTCGGCCTGGCCCTCGGCATCGCCTCACTGGCGATCCTCGCCGTCACCACCGCCACCTCGCACGGGGTGCTCATCGACCTCCGTTCCTGAGCCTGGTCCAACTCTCCCGCCGAGCCCGGTTCCTGACGTCGCACCCGCTTCCGCCCGGAGCCCCTGGCCGCCGCGCCGACGGCTCGAACGACTGATCCCGCCAACCCTCCCCACACCCTGGCCCCGCCACGTAGGGTGGGCCCCATCGGCCGGGCGACCTCAGGGGGCAGGAGTGACGACGGAGAACCGCAGCGACGCACAGCCGGAACGGACCGCCCCGACGGGCGGACGGCTGCTCGCCGTGAGCGATCTGCACATCTCCTACCAGGAGAACCGCGACCTGGTGGAGAAGCTCCAGCCCTCCCACCCCGGTGACTGGCTGCTCGTCGCCGGCGACGTCGCCGAGCTCACCACCAGCATCGAGTGGGCCCTCGGCCTGCTCGCCGAGCGCTTCGCCCGCGTGGTGTGGGTGCCCGGCAACCACGAGCTGTGGACCCACCCCGAGGACCCGGTGCAGCTGCGCGGGGTGGCCCGCTACGAGCACCTGGTGGAGCGCTGCCGCCGGCTCGGCGTGGTGACCCCGGAGGACCCGTACCCGCTCTGGGAGGGCGCCGGCGGACCGGTCCGCATCGCCCCGCTCTTCCTCCTCTACGACTACTCCTTCCGCGCGCCGGGCACGACCACCAAGGAGGCCTCCCTGGCGGCCGCCTACGAGAGCGGCATCGTCTGCGCGGACGAGCGGATGCTGCACCCGGACCCGTTCCCCGACCGCGACTCCTGGTGCCGCGAGCGCGTCCGGCTGACCGAGAAGCGGCTGGCGTCCTGCGAGCCGGACGTCCCGCTCGTCCTGGTCAACCACTACCCCCTGGTCCGGCAGCCCACCGAGATCCTCTGGTACCCCGAGTTCGCCCAGTGGTGCGGGACCGAGCTGACCGCCGACTGGCACACCCGGTTCAACACCGCGGCGATGATCTACGGCCACCTCCACATCCCGCGCCGGACCGCCTACGACGGCGTCCCGTTCACCGAGGTCTCGCTCGGCTACCCGCGCGAGTGGCGCAAGCGCGGGCTGCCGGACCCGCTGCTGCGGGAGGTCTTCCCGCAGGCGACGGGCTGACCTCCGGGCGCACCGCCCGCCGGAACCGGCGCCGGACGAACGCCGGACGGACGCCGGACGAACGCCGGACGGACGCCGAACCGAAGGGCGGCCGAGTGCCCGCACGCCCTCGCACCGTGGCCCAGGCAGGCTCGGTCCGGCTCGGCTCGGTCCGGCTCGGCTCGGCTCGGCTGTGACACCCATGACGCGATCACCGGTCTTCCGCAGCACCGGTCTTCCACAGTTGGGAAGCGATGCCCGAGCAGACCCTGGAACGGCCCGCGGACTCCGAGGACGGGATGTTCTCCCGGAAGTACGCGGCCGCCACGACCACCTTCACCGCGGTGATGTTCCTGACCGGGTTCGCCGCCCTGGCGGTGGTCCCCACCCTGCCGACGGCGGCCCGGGCCCTGGACGGGGTCTCCCTGTTCCCGGTGGTGGCCGGCTGCTTCGTGGCGGCCAGCCTGCTGGGCGGAGTGCTGGGCGGCCACTGGGCCGACCGCTCCGGGGCCCGCCGGCCACTGGCGGCCGGCATGGTGCTGTCGGTGGTCACCCTGCTGGTCTCCGCCACCAGCACCTCCATAGGGCAGCTCGCCGCGGGCCGGTTCGTGGACGGGCTCGCGGCCGGCATGGTCGCGGTGTCCGTCAACACCGCCATCGGCCAGGCGTATCCGGAGCACCTGCGCCCCCGGATGCTGGCCCTGATGAGCACGAGCTGGATCATCCCGTCCCTGGTGGGCCCCCCGCTGGCCGGACTGGTGTCCGAGTGGTGGTCCTGGCGGGTGGTGTTCTACGGCCTGGCCGCGCTGTCCCTGCTGCCGGCGCTCGCGCTGGTGGTCGTGCTGCGCGGCCGCTCCCCGGCGGAGGCGCCCGCGCCGTCGGGCGACCACCCGTCGCGCCCGCCGCTGCTGGTCGCGGCGGCGCTCAGCCTCGGCGCGGCGCTCGGGCAGTACGGCGTCTCGGGCTGGGACATCCGCCATCTGCTGTTCGTGGCCGCCGGGTTGGTCCTGCTGGTGCTCCTCGCGCCGCGGCTGCTGCCCGTGGGCACCTGGCGGGCCGCCCGTGGCCTGCCGGCCACGGTGCTGCTGCGCGGTCTGGCCTCCGGCACGTACTTCACCGTCGAGGCCTTCCTGCCGCTGATGCTGATCACCGAGCGGCACACCGCCGCCGTGGTGGTCGGCGTGGCGTTCACGCTCTCCGCCGTGGTGTGGGCGGGCGCTTCCTGGGTCCAGGGGCGACTGCTCCAGGACGTGCCCCGGCACCGGCTGGTCTCCGTCGGCGCGGGGATCATGGCGGCGTCGGTCGTGCTCGCCGCGGCCGGGGCCCTGCGCGGGGTGCCGGCGCTCGCCGCCGCGGCGGCCATGCCCCTCGCGGCCGTCGGCATGGGCCTGTTGGACCCGTGCCTCACCGTGCTGTCGCTCTCGCACAGCCCGGCCGGACGCCAGGGCTACGCGAGCAGCGCGATGCAGACCAACCAGAACCTCGGCCAGATCACCGTCATGGCGCTGTTCTCCGCCGTGCTCAACACCGTCCTGGGGCTCGGCGCGTCCGAACTCGTCGGCTACGGCGCCGCCTTCGGACTGCTGCTCGCACCGACCCTGCTGATCGCCCTGCTCGCCGTGCGCGCACGGGGCTCCGTCAGCCCGCGGCCCCCGTCGAAGCCCGGTAGGACCCGCCGCCACCGGACGGCTGCCCCCTTCGGCTGTCCCATGCGTGCTTCTCTCCTCTCTCCTTCTCCCAGGAGCAACTCCGCGAAGGCCCGACCGCTCGTTCCGGTCGCCCGCTCCGTCAATCCACCACTCCGCCGCTTTGCCAGTCCGCTACTCCACTTACTCCACTACTCCGCCGCGATCGCCCGCAGGACGTCCAGCCGCGCCGCCCGGCCCGCCGGGCGGAGTCCGGCCACCGCGCCCGCCAGCAGCCCGGCCGCCAGGACCACGGCCAACTGCCCCGGCGGCATCGCGAACGATCCCGTCCCCGCACTGTCCGAGGCCCGTACCAGCGCCCAGCCGAGGAAGGCGCCGAGCCCCAGCCCGCCGACCGTCCCGAAGGCCGCCACCAGCACCGACTCCCAGCGCACCATGCCGCGCAACTGAGCCCTCGTCTGGCCGACCGCCCGCAGCAGCCCCAGCTCCCTGGTCCGCTCGTGCACCGCCAGCGTCAGGGTGTTGGCTATCCCCAGCAGCGCGATCAGCACCGCCAGTGCCAGCAGCGCGTAGACCACCGACAGCATCGTGTCGACGCCGGAGGCCGCGCTCTTCGCGTACTCGGCGCGGTCCTGCACCTGCGGACTGCCGTACCGGACCAGCGCCCGTTCCACCGCCGCCCTGCCCGTCGCCACCGGGACGCCGTCGCGCAGCCCGACCGCGACCATGGTGTCGGCGTCCTGCCCCCGGTGCGGGGCCCAGGCCTGCCGGGTCATCAGGTAGTCACCGGCCAGTCCGCCGCCCTCGTACAGCGCGCGGACGGTGAACGGGCCGCTCGCGCCGTCGGTGAAGGCCACCGTGACGGACTGCCCGAGCCGCCAGCCGCGCTGCCCCGCCTCGCTGCGGGAGACCGCCAGCCCGTCCGTACCGAGGGCGGCCAGCGAGCCGTCGACCCGGCCGAGGTCGACGATCCCGGCCAGCCGGGCCGGGTCGGTGACGTCCAGCGTCCTGCCGTGCCCGTCGATCCGGGCCACGCCCCGGCCGAGCCCGACCGTCTGCCGCACCTCGGGCAGGACGGCCAGGGTGTCCGCCACCGCGGGGCTGATCCCGCTGCCACCGGCCCCGAACGAGGCCGTGGTGACGGCGAGATCGCCCGCGAAGGACTTGTCCACCGTGTCGTCCAGGGTGGCCTTGATCGAGGCGCCGAAGACGGTGAACAGCGTGACCACCGCGACCCCGATCATCAGCGCGCTCGCGGTGGCCGCCGTCCGGCGCGGGTTGCGGGCCGCGTTGCGCCGGGCCAGCACCCCGGAGACCCCGCGCAGCCTGGGCAGCGGCGCGCCCAGGGCGCGCACCGCGAGGGCCGCGGCGACCGGGCCGAGCACCACCGTGCCGGCCGACACCGCCAGCGCCCCGCCCGCCGTCAGCAGCACGGACGGGCCGTCGGTGGCGCCGAGCACCGCCACCGACACGCCCCCGGCCGACAGCAGCCCGCCGAGCACCACCCGGACGGTGCCCGAGCGCCCCTGCGCCGCCCGGTCGACACCGGTCTCCCGCAGGGCCGCCAGCGGGGCAGTCCGCCCGGCCCGGACGGCCGGAAGCAACGCGGAGCCGACCGCGACCAGCGTGCCGACCAGCAGCGGCAGCAGGACGGCGGCCGTGCTGATCACCATGCCGCCGGTCGGCAGGGCGAAACCGAGCGCCGAGAACAGCGACTTGAGCCCGGCGGCCACCCCGATGCCGCCCAGCAGCCCGCCCAGCGAAGCCAGCAGGCCGACCGCCAGCGCCTCCGCCAGCGTCGCCCCGAGCACCTGGCCGCGCCCCGCGCCGAGCGCCCGCAGCAGCGCGTTCTCCCTGGTCCGCTGGGCGACCACGATGGCGAAGGTGTTGTGGATGGTGAACGTCGCCACCAGCAGCGCGATCCCGGCGAAGACCAGCAGCAGCGTGGTGAACATGGTCAGGAACCGCCCGGACACCAGCTGGGTGGACTCCTGGGTGGCCGCCGCGCCGGTGATCGCCTGGACGCCGGCGGGCAGCTGCGGGGTGATCCGGTCGACCAGCTCGCGCTGGGAGACCCCGTCCACCGCGCGGACCTGGATCGAACCGGCCTGCCCCTCCCCCTTGGGCGTGAGGTACCGCTCGGCGTCCGCGAAGGTCATCGCGGTGAAGGTGCTCGGCCCCATGCCGTCCGCGCTCGCCCCGAAGGTGGCGATGCCGACGACGGTGACCGGCACCGGATCGGGCGTGCGCAGCACGGTGGTCGAACCGAGGTGCAGCCCGCCCGCCTCGGCCGCGCCCCGGTTCACCACGACCTCGCCCGGGGCGGCCGGCGCCCGGCCCTCGGCCAGCCGGTACGGGTTGAGCCGGCCGTCGGTCAGCCAGTTGCCCGCCAGGGTGGGCGGGCCCTGACCGCCGATCGGCTTGCCGTCGGCGCCGATGAGCTGGCCCGCGCCCTGGACGGAAGGCTCGGCGGCCGCCACCCCCGGCACCGTGCGCAGGCGGTCGGCGAGCGCCGCCGCCACCGGTGCCCGCACCCCGCCGACCGTGCCGGCCGAGTCCAGCACGTCGGCGCTGCGGACCACGGCGTCGGTGCCGGCGTTGGCGTCGGCGAAGAGGGTGTCGAAGTTGGCCCGCAGGGTGTCGCCGAGCACCATCGTGCCGGTCAGGAAACTCACCCCGAGCAGGACGGACAGCAGGGTGCCGGCCAGCCGTCGCCGGTGGGCGCTCAGCGAGCGCAGGCTGAGCCGGAGGGGAACCGTGTTCACGCGCATGGCCCTCGTGCCGCGCCCGGCCCTCCCCGCACTCACGACCGCCCCCGTTCGAAGGCCTTCATCCGGTCCAGCACCTGGGCGGAGGTGGGCTGTCGCATCCGGTCCACCAGCCGTCCGTCGGCGAGGAAGAGCACCTCGTCGGCCCAGCCGGCCGCCGTCGGGTCATGGGTGACCATGACCACGGCCTGGCCCGTCTCGTCCACCGCCCGGCGCAGCAGGCCGAGCACCTCGCCGCCGCTGCGGGAGTCGAGGTTGCCGGTCGGCTCGTCGGCGAAGACCACCTGGGGCCGCCCGGCCAGTGCCCGGGCCACCGCGACCCGCTGCTGCTGACCTCCGGAGAGCTCGCTCGGACGGTGCCGGAGCCGGTCACCGAGGCCGACGACCTCGATCAGCGCCGCCAGCCAGGCTTCGTCGGGGGCCGCCCCGGCCAGGTCGAGCGGAAGGGTGATGTTCTCCAGGACGGTGAGCGTGGGCACCAGGTTGAAGGCCTGGAACACGAAGCCGATCCGCTTCCGGCGCAGCAGCGTGAGCCGCCGGTCGTCGAGCCGGCCCAGCTCGGTGTCACCGATCCAGGCACTGCCCGCGGTGAGCGTGTCCAGCCCGGCCGCGCAGTGCATCAGGGTGGACTTGCCCGATCCGGACGGGCCCATGATCGCGGTGAACCGCCCGGCCGGGAACTCCACCGTCACGTGGTCCAGCGCCCGGACCTCGGTGCCGCCGACGCCGTGGATCTTCACGGCGTCGGCGACCCGGGCGGCCGCGTCCCGTACGACGTCCAGGGTGGTCACCTGGCGCCACCGCCCTTGGCGTCGCCCCTCGGCGACTCACTGAGCACGGCCCGCTTGGCGCGGTACTCCTCGGCGTCGATGTCGCCCTCGGCGTAGCGGCGGCCCAGGACGGCCAACGGGTGCTCCGTCACGGCTCCGGCACCGGCTCCGTAACCGGCGCCGAACCCGCAGCCGTGCCGCCGCCAGACCGTGCGGCGCAGCACCGTGATCACCAGGACCACCACGGCGATCCAGACCAGTGGGACCAGCAGGATCCACGGGCCGGGGCCGTGCCAGTCGGCCAACTGCGTGTACATGGTGGTTCAACTCCTCGGTGGAGGGATTCCAGGACCTCGGGGGGTTCCCGAGATGTCCAGAGCCTCCCGCCGAGGGGCCTCATCGCGCGTCCTACCAGCAGCGGCAGTCGGGGTACTCCCGGGAGAGTACGGACCTCCGGCGACACGCCGGTCCTGGAGTAGCTCGGCGCCGATCCGGGCCGGCCACCACTCGTGCCCGGCCGCACGCCTCCGAACCGGCCGCACGCCGGACCCGCCGCACAGAACCGGCCCCACCGCGGAGGGGCGGCTCAGCCCAGCCAGCCCGGCCGCACCAGCCCCGACTCGTAGGCCAGCACCACCAGTTGCGCCCGGTCCCGGGCCCCGAGCTTCAGCATCGCCCGGCTGACGTGCGTCTTCGCCGTCAGCGGGCTGACCACCAGACGCCGGGCGATCTCCTCGTTGGACAGCCCCATCCCGACCAGCGCCAGCACCTCGCGCTCCCGCTCGGTCAGCATCGAGATGTCCGAGAGCCCCTCCGGCACGGCCTCCGGCCCCTTGGACCGGGCGGCGAACTCGCCGATCAGCCGTCTGGTGACCCCCGGCGAGAGCAGCGCGTCACCCGCGACGGCGACCCGGATCGCCCGCAGCAGGTCGGCCGGCTCGGTGTCCTTGACCAGGAAGCCCGCCGCTCCCGAGCGCAGCGCCTCGAAGACGTACTCGTCCAGTTCGAAGGTGGTCAGCACGACCACCCGCACGGAGGACAGCGCCGGGTCCTCGGCGATCCTCCTGGTCGCCTCCAGCCCGTCCATCCGCGGCATCCGGATGTCCATCAGCACGACGTCCGGCACGAGTTCACGGGCGAGCCGCAGCGCGGCCTCGCCGTCGTCCGCCTCGCCGACCACCGTGAGGTCGTCCTGGAGGTCCAGCAGGGCCCGGAAGCCCGCCCGGACCAGCAGTTGGTCATCCGCCAGCAGTACCCGAATCAATCGCTCTCCACCTTCGGTGTCGGCAGCTCCGCCCGGACCCGGAAGCTGCCGTCCGGCAGCGGCCCCGCGGTGATGGTGCCACCGGAGGCCGCCGCGCGTTCCCGCATCCCGACCAGCCCGCTGCCGGAACCGCCCGCGTCACCGGGCACCGCGGGCCCCGGGTCCTCCACCCGGACCACCAGCACGGCCGGGTCCGTCCAGTCCAGCACCACGACCGCCTCCCGGGCCGCCGAGTGCCGGACGACGTTGGTGAGCGCCTCCTGGACGATCCGGAAGGCGGTGAGGTCGACGGTGGCGGACAGGGCGCGCCGCTCGCCGCGCTCGTACACCTCGGTGTCCAGGCCCACCCGGTCCGCCTGCTCGGTGAGTTCGTCCAGCCGGTCCAGCCCGGGGGCCGGCCCGCGCGGCGCCTCTCCGGGCCCGCGCAGCGTCGCGAGCACCTGGCGGACCTCGCCGAGCGCCTCCTTGCTGGTCGACTTGATGGTGACCAGCGCGCTGCGGGCCTCCTCGGGCCGCCGGTCGAACAGCGCGAGCGCGGCCCCCGCCTGGACGTTGATCAGCGACAGGCTGTGCGCCAGGATGTCGTGCAACTCCCGGGCCATCTTGAGCCGTTCCTCGTTGGCCCGGCGTTCCTCCAGCTGCTGCCGGTAGGCCCGGTGGGCGGCGATCCGCTCGTGTCTGAACCGGACCAGCTCGCCCCCCGCCATCACCAGCAGCAGCCAGGCCGACAGCACGAGTTCCCCCGGCCAGATGCTGCCGGACGGCGGCGCCGCGCGCTGCCAGCCCGCCGGCAGCACGAAGGTGACCAGCAGGTGCACCAGGTAGACCCCGGCCACCCCGGCCCAGGCCGCCCGGCGGTGCCCGGTGCCGATCGCCACGCAGCAGGCGATCAGCCAGCTCAGGAAGGCCGGCCCGTACGGGTACCCGGCGGCCAGGTACCCGGCGGTGACCGCCGAGGTGCCGGCCACCACCGCGACCGGCCGGCGGACCCGCAGCACCAGCAGGGCCGGTCCGAGCAGCAGCAGGAGGTAGCCGACGGCGTCCAGCGGGGCCCGCCCGTGCTGGTTGTGCGCGGCGAAGGTCGAACCGACCACCTGGACCACCGCGGCCGCCGCGGCCAGCCCCAGCGGGTACCCCGCCTTGGCCGCGCGCACCCACGGCGGATGCCACGGCGCTGGCGGCTCGGTCGGCGGGGACATGGGCGGCATCATGCCCACAAGCTAGACCCGCGGCCCGCCCTCCCGCGTCCTCCGCCAGTGGCGTTCGGGCGTACTCCCGCTGGAGTACGCCCGAACGCGGTCGCCTTCAGCGGATCGCGGTTGCCGCCGGCAGGACCCGGTCGCCGTCAGCCCTCCGCGGCAGCGGCGGCTGCCTCCGCCTCCTCGAAGGTCGCCGACGCCTCCGGCCGCGCCAGCGTGACCACCAGTTCCCCGTCGCTCACGTCCGCGATCAGCGTGTCCCCCTCCCGCACCGTCCCGTCCAGCAGCAGGTTGGAGACCCGGTTGTCCAGCTCCGACTGGATCGTCCGGCGCAGCGGCCGGGCCCCGAACTCCGGCTGGTACCCCCGGTTGACCAGGTATTCCTTGGCCGCCTCGGTGACGTCCAGCCCGACGTCCTGGGCCCGCAGCCGGCGCCGGCTGCGCTCCAGCAGCAGGTCCACCACCGACAGCAGGTCCTTCCGGGTGAGCGCGTGGAAGACGATCACCTCGTCGATCCGGTTGAGGAACTCCGGCCGGAACTGCCCGCGCAGGTCCCGCAACAGGTCGTCGCGGATCTCGTCCACGTTCCCCGCGTGGTCGAGGATCCGCTGCGAGCCGATGTTGCTGGTCATGATCAGCACGGTGTTGCGGAAGTCGACCGTACGCCCCTGGGAGTCGGTCAGCCGGCCGTCGTCCAGCACCTGGAGCAGCAGGTTGAAGACGTCCGGGTGGGCCTTCTCCACCTCGTCGAAGAGCAGCACGCTGTACGGCTTGCGGCGCACCGCCTCGGTCAGCTGGCCGGCCTCCTCGTAGCCGACGTACCCGGGCGGGGAGCCGACCAGCCGGGAGACGGTGTGCTTCTCCTGGAACTCGCTCATGTCGAAGCGGATCATCCGGTCCGGGTCGCCGAACAGCAGCGCCGCCAGCGCCTTCGCCAGCTCGGTCTTGCCGACGCCGGTCGGCCCGAGGAAGAGGAAGGAGCCGGTCGGCCGCTCCGGGTCGCCCATCCCGGCCCGGCCGCGGCGCACCGCCTGGGCGACCGCGGTGACCGCCTCGTCCTGGCCGATCACCCGCTCGTGCAGGTGCTCCTCCAGCTTGAGCAGCCGCTCCCGCTCGGTCGCGTTCAGCTCCGCGACCGGGATGCCGGTGCGGGAGGAGAGCACCTGCGCGATGTCGTCGGCCGTCACGTCGACGACCTCCTCGCGCGACTCGGCGATCGCCGCCAGCTCGTCCTCGGTCTGCCGCAGCTCGGTCTTCAGGTTGGCGGCCCGGACGAACTCCTCGTCCGCGACGGCCTCGTCCAGCTCCCGCTTCAGCTTGGTGATCCGGTCCTGCACCCCGGTCGCCTCGGTGGACCCGCTCAGGCTGCGCAGCCGGACCCGCGCTCCGGCCTGGTCCAGCAGGTCGATCGCCTTGTCGGGGAGGAAGCGGTCGCTGACGTACCGGTCGGAGAGCGTGGCCGCCGCGTCCAGCGCCTCGTCGGTGAACCGCACCTGGTGGTGCGCCTCGTAGGCGTCGCGCAGCCCCTGGAGGATCCCGATCGTCTCCTCGACGCTCGGCTCGGGCACCAGTACCGGCTGGAAGCGGCGCTCCAACGCGGCGTCCTTCTCCACGTGCTTGCGGTACTCGTCCAGCGTGGTCGCGCCGACCACGCTCAACTCGCCGCGGGCGAGCGCCGGTTTGAGGATGTTGCCGGCGTCCATCGAGCCCTCGCCGCCACCCGCGCCGACCACGGTGTGCAGCTCGTCCAGGAAGAGGATCACGCTCTTCTCGGCCGCGGTGACCTCGTCGATCACGTTCTTGAGCCGCTCCTCGAACTCGCCCCGGTACTTGGAGCCGGCCACCAGCGCGGTCAGGTCGAGGGTGACCACCCGCTTCCCCCTGAGGCTCTGCGGCACGTCCCCGGAGACGATCCGCTGGGCCAGCCCCTCGACGATCGCGGTCTTGCCGACACCGGGCTCGCCGATCAGCACCGGGTTGTTCTTGGTCCGCCGGGAGAGGATCTCGACGGTCTGCTCGATCTCCTCGGCCCGCCCGACCACCGGGTCCAGCCGGCCCGAGCGCGCCGCCTCGGTGAGGTCGCGCCCGTACTCGTCCAGCGTCGGCGTCTCGCTCGGGTGCGTGCCCGTGCTGCTGCGCTCGCCGCCCGTACCGCGGCCCTCCATCACGGACTTCAGCGCCTCCTGCGAGGGCGCCGCGTTGCGCAGCGCCACGCCGGCGCCCGAGCGCTCCTGGTCCAGCAGCGCGCCGAGGATGTGCTCCGGGCCGATGTACGAGGCGCCGACCGCCTGCGAGCGGGCGTGCGCGGCGAGCAGCGCGCGCTTGGCCGAGGGGGTGAGCGCGGGCTGCCCGTCCACCGCGTCGGGGTTGCCGGACGGCAGGGCGTGCTCCAGGTCACCGGAGAGCCGGTCCGGGTCGATGCCCGCCCGCTCCAGCATCCGGCGCGAGGGGTCCACCCGGGTGGCCGCCCAGGCCAGGTGCGCGGTGTCGAGGTCGCTGGAGCCGTCCTCGGCCGCCCGCTGCGCGGCCAGCGCGAGCAGTTCCTGCGAGGACTCGCTGAGCAGCCGCCCGATCGGCACCCGCTGCACGGCGGGCGGGGAGGCCAGCGGGCTCATCCCGAAGAACCGGCTGAGCAGGTCGGAGAACGGATCGTTCGATCCGAACGGGGGCATGGTCACGGCAGTTCACCTCTCCCAAGCGGTTTGCAGCCACACAAACACAGGCCGCACCGCCGCGCCTGTCGAGCCGGCCGGGGCCGTCACCCGGCGTGGCCGGAGCCGTCCGCGGCCCGAGGCCCCGCGGTCACCCGGTCACCCGGTCACCCGGTGACCTGATCCAGCAGCACACCGCCGCTGTACGTCACCGCCATCGCCAGCAGCCCGCCCGCGACGTTGCGCATCACCGCCCGGCCGGGGCCGGCACCCCCCAGCCGGGCGCTCGTCCAGCCCGACAGGGTGAGCGCGAGCACCACCGACCCCACCGTCACCAGCAGCCGCCACGACTCCGGCGGCAGCAGCACCGCCAGCAGCGGCACCAGCGCGCCCAGCGTGAACGCCGCGGCGCTGGCCAGCGCCGCCTCCCACGGATTGGTCAACACGTCGGGGTCGATGCCGAGTTCGGTCTGCGCGTGGGCGGCCAGCGCGTCCTGCTCGGTGAGCGCCACCGCCACCTCCCTCGCCAGGCCGTCCTCCAGCCCGCTGCCCCGGTAGTAGTCGGTCAGCTCGTCGAGCTCACCCTCCGGGTCCTCCGCGAGCTCCCGCCGCTCCTGCGCCAACGCGGCCTGCTCGGTGTCCCGTTGGGTGCTGACCGAGACGTACTCCCCGGCCGCCATCGACATCGCCCCGGCCAGCAGCCCGGCCACCCCGGCCGCGAGCAGCGCCGTCCGGGAGCCCTCCGCGCCCGCCACCCCGGTCACCAGGCCGGCCGTCGACACCACGCCGTCGTTGGCCCCCAGCACGGCGGCGCGCAGCCAGTTCAGGCGCGAGGAGAGCTCCGCCCGCGTCTCCCCGACCTGCTCAGTCATCCGCCCACCGCCCTCAGGGGTCCGACCGGTCCCCCCGATCCTCGCCCGCCACCCGCGGCCCCGCCACCCACGTCCCCCCGCACCCGGCGCCTCGGCTCAACGGCGGCCCCCACGGCACCCGCTGACCGGCTATCCCAGCACGGCGGCCAGCGCCCGCCGCAGATCCTCCGGCCCCCGGTAGCGCACCCCGGTCATGCCCAGCGCCACCGCCGCTTCCACGTTCTCCTGCCGGTCGTCCACGAACAGGCACCGCTCGGGCGCCGCCCCGGCCCGCTCGGCGGCGATCTCGTAGATCCGCCGGTCCGGCTTGGCGCTGCCCACCAGGGAGCTGTTCACCACCTCGTCCGCCAGGTCCGTCAGCCCCAGCAGCCGGCGCATTGGTCACCAACACCACCCGGCAGCGCTCCCGCACCCGCCGCAGCAGCCCCACCACGTCCCCGTCCGCCCGGAACGGCGCGTTCGCGAACGCCTCCGCCAGCGCCCGCGCCTCGGCCTCCGGCACCAGCCCGGCCAGCCTCCGCGCGATCGAGTCCGCCCACTGCGCCCTCCCGATCCGCCCGAGCAGCAGCGGCAGATCGTTCTCCGGCGCGAACCCGACCGCCGCCGTACTCCCCTCCGCCACCCCCGCCGCCCGCTCCAGCTCCGCCACCCGGCCCTCGTCGAAGAACCGGATCACCCCGTCCACATCGCACAGCACCGCATCGAACGCCCCGGTCACCACCCCCCTTGCCTACCACCGGGCCCACGGCACCCGACGGACGGGGCACAGCCGGCACCGATGCCCGGCTCAATCACATGATCATTTGGGCGAAATTCAGGCGGCCCTGCCACGCACCAAGGCCGCGGCGAGGCCGTCCGAGGCTGCGGCAGGCCTGCCGGAACGACCGCGGCCCAGGTCGGGATCATGCTCCCGACCTGGGCCGCAGCCTCGGTTCTTGCCATTCGAAGGGTGGGCGCGGACGGTTTCGAACCGCCGACATCTGCTTTGTAAGTTCTTTTGACCACCCGAGCTCCAGCAACACACTAGCGCCGGCACAGCGTCGTCCACGAGCATGCGTCACCCCTCTCCGGGCGTCCGCCTGTGTTGATGTCACCCGCTGATGACAACACCCGCCCCAGCCCTGAAGCACTCAGCCGAGCAGACCATCCTGCGTAGGTCCAATGTGAAGCCAACGTCCAAGGATGGAACGACATACGAGGGCAGACCCCCGTCGCCAACAGCCTTGCGGCTCAACCGCCTGCGCTGCCTGGCCGAACCTGGCGACACCATTGGGTCGTGTGATACTCACTACGTGTGACAATCGCAGGGGGACGGCAGCTGTTCCACTTCACGCACATGAGGAACCTGCCCAGCATCTTCAACGAGGGGCGGCTCGTCTCCGACACCACGATGCAGGGCCGTGGGGGCGTACTCGTCGAGTGCGGTGACACTGCCATCAAGTCGGAGCGGCGCACGAGACCGATCACTACTGCGCCAAAAGGTGTCCCGGCGGACTACGTCCCCTTCTATTTCGCCCCGCGATCGCCCATGCTCTACAAGATCAACAAAGGCGGCGTGCCCACGTACCAGGATGGCCAACAGCCCCTCGTCTACCTGATCACCTCGATCGACAGCGTTCGCCACTCGGGCCGGCCGTTCGTCTTCAGTGACGGCAACTGCGCGAGCGCGATCACCAAGCACTTTAGTGATCTTGACGACCTGGACAGACGAGTCGACTGGTCGGTGATCGAGGCCCGCACCTGGGCCAACACCGCGGCAGATGGCGACCGCATGCGTCGGCGGATGGCCGAGTTCCTGGTACACGAGTTCCTACCCATCGGAACCATCCAGGAGATCGGCACCTACGATCAAGCTCGAAAGCGCGCGGTTGAGCAACTACTACAGGCGAGCGGCATCGACCTCAGCGTAACTGTCAGACGTGACTGGTACTTCTGACGGGTGCACACTGGCTAGAGAGCAACGGAAGGACTGACATGATCACGCGCGGCACCGGCAACCTGCTCGTTGCAGATGTCGATGCCCTTGTTAACACGGTGAACACCGTGGGCATCATGGGCAAAGGCATCGCCCTCCAGTTCAAGCGCGCCTATCCCGATAATTACGAGGATTACAGGGAAGCATGCGAGCGCGGAGAAGTCCGCGTCGGCCAGATGCATGTTCATGAGGTCTCTCAGGTCGGGGGCGCGCGCTTCATCATCAACTTTCCAACGAAGCGCCACTGGCGCTCACCTTCGCGCATCGAGGACATCGCATCCGGCCTCGTTGCGCTTCGGGATGAGATCGTTCATCGAGGAATTAAGTCCGTTGCAATTCCACCGCTCGGCTGTGGCAATGGCGGACTCTCCTGGAGAGACGTCGAACCCATGATCAACCAAGCTCTCGGGACAATTCCGGGCGTTGAAGTGAGAGTCTGGTCCCCCACGGGCGCACCCGCCCCATCGTCAATGCCGGTGAGTACGCCACCGCCGCCGATCACTCGGGAGCGCGGCATTTTTCTTGCCGCGCTGAATCGATACATCCAAGGAAGCATCGCACGAGGCCTTGCATTCGAACCGCGCGTTTCTCTCCTTGAAGCCCATAAGGTGATGTATTTCCTGCAAAAGCTTGACCTAGACCTTGGGCTTAGATTTGAGAAGGGTCTATATGGGCCATACTCGCAGCCACTGGATCGAGCGGTCTCCGCCATGGAGGGCCACTTCATCTTGGGCTACGGAGACGGCACCAGTGGCGCGCAGGCCATCCTTGAGATTAACAAGGATGCTGCCCACGAAGCCGAGGAAAGACTCCAGAACGCCCCTGACTACCAGAGGGCGATTCAAAGATTCGAAAGCCTGGCATCCGGCTTCGAAGACCCATTTGGCATGGAGCTACTTGCAACCGTGCTGTACGCCGCCGAGGACCTCGTCAATCCGCCTGCAAATCTAGAGAGCGTAACATCCTGCATTCAGGCATGGAATACGCGAAAAAAGAACCTATTCACAGGTGACCACATCGACGTTGCATGGCAACGACTCTGCGAAACAGGCCTCATTCAGGCCCACTGAGCCCAAAACTAGTCGACCCCGCCGAATGGCCCTCGGCTGCACAACTGCCGAGGGTCATTCGATACTCATGCTAAAAGTGACTTAGGCCACAGGGAATCAATCGGTCTACACCTGGTACTCCAAGGAGTATCAGGCACGCGCTAGGTCATGGCGTTTGCAATGAGCTCCATCGACTCCACGATCAGCACAGCGCCAACGGCGGCCAGTCTGGCGCCCTTTCCGGGCTTGTTTGCGTAGCCAATCGTCGGGGTGCCGGCAGCTTCCTCGGCCTCGACGGTCGCGGGCAGCGTCACCGATGGACGGCCGCTGCCAGGCCGCCGTCTACGTCCCGCAGCCGGACGGCACGTCAGCCTGCAAGTTCGTCTATGGGAAGACGTGGGACGAGTGCAACGGCCAGCGCAAGGAGTTGGTGGAGCGTGCCAAGCCGGGCATCGCAACCCCGACCCGGTCGGCGAAGCTCGCTGAGTGACTGCCGTACTGGCTGGAGCAATTCATCGCCGCCGACCGGAAGAAGACCACACAGCCAAGTACGAGACGCACGTGCGCCGCTACCCGGTCCCGCTGCTCGGTTCCAAGGGGCTGGAGTCGCTGAGCCCGCGCGACGTGCGGACGTTCCTGGCGAAGGTCACCAAGCAGTCCAGCGCCGCGACCGCGAAGGAGTCGCACCGGGTGCTCCACTCGGCGCTGAGCGCCGCGTGCCGGGACGAGCTGATCGTGCGGAACGTCGCGATGCTGGTCCCGCCGCCCCGGGTGACGAGCCGTGAGATCAAGCCGTGGACGCTCGGCATGCGGCGCGGTGAGATCGTCGGGCTCCGCTGCTCTGAGGTCGACCTCGACCACCGGGTCCTGGTCGTCCGCGAGCAGGTGCAGCGCGTCCGGGGCGAGCTGTACGCGGACACCACGAAGAGCGGGAAGCGCCGGCCGATGCCGCTCCCTCGGATCTGCGTGGCGGCGCTGCGCTGGCACCGTATGCGGCAGGACGAGGCCCGGCGCGCGGCCGGGGAGAAGTGGGAGGAGACCGGGTACATCTTCACCACCCGGTCCGGCCGGCCGATCGAGCCGACCAACCTCTACCGCTCGTTCGTCCGGGTGTCCAAGGCCGCCGAGGTCCCGGCCATCCGGGTGCGCGACGCTGCTCGTCGCGTGCGGGGTGCCGCCGCGGGTGGTGATGGAGATCCTCGGCCACAGCCAGATCGGGCTGACGATGAACGTCTACACCCACGTCACCCAGGACACCCAGCGGGAGGCCATCGGCAACATGGACCGGCTGCTCAAGCGGCGCCACTGATGTCAGCCAGGCATGCCGAGGGCCCCCAGCCAAGATCGACTAGGGGCCCTCGGTGCTGGTGGGCGCGGACGGTTTCGAACCGCCGACATCTGCTTTGTAAGTTTTCCCCAGGCAAGCCTCTGACCTGCTGAAACGTCGGCCACCTGGCCGCTGACCTGCGAAGATGCCTCTCTGGGGCTCTCGCGACCTCTCCGCGTTTCTCGGCCTCATGTGTGCCGATTCCGTGCCTTGAAGTGGTCCGCCGGTCTTCCCACCGCCGCCGACTGCCTCGCTGCTCGGCCGCTCAACGGCCCTCCAAGTATCGCAGGCCCACCGCTCCCTCGCGGGCACCGAACGGGCTGGAGATCACTGCGAACCTGCGGGCGGAAGCGCCTCCTCGCCCACCCCAACTTCCACGGAACGTGACCAAGAAGCTGACCTTGCACATCGACACCATCACCCTCGGGCGGTTCGACAAACTGCTCTCGGACGCGACCATTCCTGTCACTCACCGCGCCTTGTGGCTGCTACTCACGGAGGTCCGCCAATTCGGCCTGCGAACCCTGGCCAGCCGATCAGGCGACCACCCTGGGACGCGTCGTCGCCGTGCTCTGCAGCCTCTGACCGCACGTCGGCACCAGTCCAGATGAACCCTTCATGGCATCCTTTCCCAGCGGCACGGTGGGTGGCTACCACAGCCAGCAGGCGCTGGACCGACAACCCGATGAGCAGCCATTCCCAGAGTTGGTCACCACCGGCCCTGAGCTTGGATGAACGAAGAGCCACCCAGAGAAGGCCAGCCGACTTTGTTAGCCCTCAGTGGCAGAGTGAGCCGATGAAGCGGTCCAGGCGAGAGACGACTTGCCGCAGGACCTCAACCGATCCTGCGGCATCGTCCGCAAGCTCCAGGCCATGGTCCGCCGAGGGCACCTCCAGGACATCGTGCCACAGGGACGCAGCAACTCGTGAATCCCAGACCCTGTCGGCACTTCCGCCAATGAGGAGGGTCGGCTCCATGGCTCGCCGGAGAGCCGCGGCAACGTGGTCGATGGTCAAGACCGGGGTGAGCCAGGCTGCCGGGATGTTCCTGTCAGCTGTGATGCCGCAGGCGAGGGAACCCAGGGACTTGCCGACGACGAGCCGACAAGCCCCCGCCTCGGCTTCGATGGCCTCGGTGACCTGACGCTCCACCCATGCGATCCGGTCGTCCAGCGTGAACTGCGCGAAGTCACTGGGGATCTGCCACCACAGTTCCTGGACCGTCCAGCCATGCTGGAGCAGGACACCCCGGGCGAAGTGCAGCAGGGGCCTGGCAGGCGAGTATCCGACACCTGGAACGACAACTGCGACACGATCTCGGGCTCCGTCGAAACGGATGGGCATGGCGAAGGGGACGGGATCAGGCATGACCGCAGACTACTAGTCAGCTAATCATGGACGCCCTGTCGGCAACGGGTGAAATGAGGGCCACGGACAGCGGATCAAAAGAGGGCCGGTGGGCGGTCTCGTGATCGTCCTGGGTTCAGCGGTGCTGGAGCCGGGAGGAAGCGAGGGTGATCCGCGTGGAGGACTGGGCCGAGATTCGACGGTTATATCGGAGCGAGGGGTTGTCGGCGCGGGCGGCGGCCCGTGAGCTTGGAGTTTCCCGGGGAAGGGCTCGGCGGTAGACGCGGTCGAGCCTGTGGTCCGGGAGCTGTTGAAGCAAACGCCGACGATGCCGGTCACGGTGATCGCCGAGCGGATCGGTTGGAAGCGCGGGCTGACCGTCCTGCGGGAACGGGTGCGGGAGTTACGGCCGGCCCGGTGTCGCGGACGGTCTATCAGCCGGGCGAGCTCGCGCAGTGCGATCTGTGGTTCCCGGCGGTGGACGTCCCACTCGGCTACGGGCAGACGGGACGGCCGCCGGTGCTGGCGATGGTGATGGTGATGGTTTCGGGCCACTTCAGGGTGATCACCGCCCGGACACTGCCCACGCGGAGGATCGCGGTCCTCATCATCGCACCGAGCTGCGCCACAACAACACCTTGCATAAATTGCCTGAACAAATTCTGAGACTTCAAAAACTACAGAACACCAAAAGCCGCATATTTCGCTAAATTAATGCGATTCGATTGAATGTAGACATTTCACCCCGAAATATCAGGGAATGTTCCAGAGAATTCCATCACACAGTTACGTCTACTAAAGGGACGCGGTGTAGCGGCCTGCCCGCACCGCTACCACGATCATGGCCAGCAACTCCCTCGTCCTCACCACCTGCATCGCCGGGGCCCTCGTGCTCCTCACGGTGGTGTGCGCGTTCACCATCATCAGCCGTACCGCGCTGCGCCGCTCCGAGCCCGCGGACAGCCCACTTGTCCTGGCCCGTCGCACGGCACTTGCCAAGGCGATGCTGCACCGACGCGGCTGAGAAAGTGTTGGGTAATCGGGTGATCACTCGTTCTTGAGGTCGTCGGCGAGGCGGCGGGCGGCTTCGGTCTCGATGGGGCCGCGCGGTTCGACCTCCTCGCCGGCGAGGCGGGCGGCCATGAGCCGGATCATGGCAACCTTGATCATCGCTTCGGCATGCGCGGTCTTGCGCTCGTAGTCCCGTGCCAACCGTCTGCACCGTCCCAGCCAGGAGAATGTCCGCTCGACCACCCACCTGCGGGGCAGCACCTGGAAGCCTTTCACATCAGCGTTGCGCGGCACCGCGACGATCTCCAGATTCTCGTGCTCCGCCGCCCAGCCGACCAGGCCCGCATCGACGATGTTGACGTAGCCGCCGTCGACCCAGACGAGCCCGACCTGCGGGAACAGCTCACGGATGCCGGACAGGACGAGCTTCGCGCCCGCCCGGTCCTGCACCGAGGCCGAGTGCACCACCGCCCGCAAGACCAGCCCGCAGGTGTCCACGAGCAGGTGGCGCTTGCGGCCCCGCACACGCTTGCCCGCGTCGTAGCCGATCGCCTCGCCGCCCTGATGGCTGCGGGCCGACTGCGAGTCCAGCACCGCCGCCGAGGGCTGCGGATCCCGGCCGTCCGCCACCCGGACCCGCTCACGCAGCACGTCGTGGACCCGGTTCCACGTGCCGTCGGCCGTCCAGGCGCGAAGCCACCGGTAGGCCACGTCCCACGGCGCCAGATCGTGCGGCACCAGCCGCCACGAACACCCGCTGACCAGCACGTACAACACGGTGTCCACGACCAGCCTGCGCGGGAACTTCAGCGGACGGCCACCCCGACGCGGATCCCGCTCCGGCAGCAACGGCTCGATGACCAGCCACTGAGCATCCGTCAACGACGATTCATAGGACGGCTTGCACAAACAGACACACATGGCGGTGATCGTCGCGGATGCCTCGCCCGCGACGATCACCACCAGTGCATCACGCCACGAAGTTGATCAATTACCCAACACTTTCTGCCCCGCACTTAGACCTGCTGAACGTTCGCACCCCATGCGACGCGAACGTTCGGCCAGACCCGTTCGCGAGTAGCGAGCCACACCGATCTGGGCAGACGGCTACTCGCACACCCGTCCATCCCGACCGCACCAAGCGTCGACCTACTGGCTGTCAGCAGGCTCATTCCGGCATCCCACTCGCGTGGCGGCGCAACCAAGCAGGCCCTCGGGCACTCCGGCCAGCGTTCGTGATATCGGTGCCCGCCGAAAGGCTGCTCGACACAGACGACGAGGTGCTGCTGCGGAGCCGGATGCAGGGGACGGATCACTAGGCCCCGGACTCCGGCCCGCTGCTCGGCCATGTCTACTGAGAGCTGGTCGGTAGCCCGCTCAACGGGCTGCTACTGGACGTCACCAGCTGGGATGCTGGGCAGCTGACCGACGGCGCGGCACCGATGACCGAGCTCGGCCGGAATGGCTGCGTCGGGCGGGCGTACTACGAGCTTCGGCACGTGGACCCGCGTCGCTGAGACTGTCCCAACGACCTTCCCTGACGCCACCCGGACCAACCCGCCCGGCACCGCGCTGCCGGGCAGCGGAGACTGAACACGTCGGTTCGCGCTCGCAGTCTGGCCAGGCGGTAGTGGCCGGCGCCCGTCGCGATGATGGTGCCGCCGAGGGTGAGTCGGTCGACGATGGCCACGAAAGGCAAATGTGAACGCGCCGATTTATACCTTTTGTAAATTTTGAGACAATTCATTCCTCTTTCCGGGCGGCGCACCCGACCGAAAAGCAGAGCTGGCTTTTCCTCTTTGATCGTCTATGATCAAAGGATGACGCCATACTCGGGTACCGCCCCTGGAGTTCGTGAGCTTTCCGAGCTGATCATCAGCAAGATCTCGGTTGGCCCTGGAGACAATAACTGTTATCTATTGAAGTGCCGCTCGACCGGGCAGCAATTGATGATCGACGCGGCGAATGAACCGGAGGTTCTGCTCGATTTCTGCAACCGCCGCCTGGCCGCCGTCGTCACCACGCACCAGCACTGGGACCACTGGGAACACGGACTTCCCGCAGTGGTCGCCGCCACTGGCGCCACAACCCATGCAGGAGCGCCCGACGTGGCGGGGATCACCGTGCCCACCGACGTGCCGCTGCACGACGGCGATGTCATCACGTGCGGCGCGTTCGAACTGAGGGTGATCCGGCTGACCGGCCACACTCCGGGGAGTGTGGCTCTGCTGTACAAGGACCCCGGCGGCCATCCGCACCTGTTCACCGGCGACTCGCTGTTCCCCGGCGGGGTGGGGAACACCTTCGGCGACCTCGAAGCCTTCGCCACGCTGTTCGAAGACGTCGAGACCAAAATCTTCGATGCACTGCCGGATGACACGTGGATTTACCCCGGACACGGCCGGGACACGACGCTCGGTGCCGAGCGTCCGTCACTTTCCGAGTGGCGGGCACGCGGCTGGTAGGCGTTTCGCCGACTTCGATGCGCGTGGGGAATCGGGACCATCGCTGGGAGACTGCAGGACCCGATCAGTGAATTCCTACGTAACAACGTTGTCGGGTTCATTCATCGAAGGCAGGACCAATGGAATTTCAGGTGCTCGGGAATGTGGAGATGCGGGATCATGAACGCCTCCTTCCCCCGATCCGCCCTCGCCACGAACGATTTCTCGCCCGTCTGGTATTGAGTCCTAACACGCTTGTTTCCATCAGTGCGCTCGCCGAGGCCCTGTGGGACGGTGACCCACCCGCGTCCGCGGAGCGACAGGTTCAGAACGTGGCGTCGCAGCTGCGCCAGGCCTGGCTGACCGCCGGCGTGTCCGAGGCGAACGAGATTATTCGAACGGGCAGAGCCGGATACTCCCTCAACGTCGAAGTGGGAAGCATAGACCTCCATGTCTTCCGGAAACTGGTCACCCAATCCGGAGGCCTCGCCCGGACAGGTGATCTGCATCGCGCGATCAGAACAATCCGGCAAGCTCTGGAACTGTGGCGCGGCCCGGCCTTCGCTGGGGTCGAGAGTCAGGTGATCCAGAGAAACTCCGTGCTCATCAATGAGGAGCGGCCCGCAGCCTGGGAAGAGTGCATGCGGTTGGAGCTGGAGGTCGGTCAGCACGGTCGTGTAGTCACCGAACTGTCCGCACTCATCGCGGAGTTCCCTTTCCACGAGCGGCTCACTGGCCACTACATGACGGCGCTGTACCGTACGGGCCAGCAGACGGCCGCACTTCAGACCTACCAGCAACTGCGAGACCGTCTGGGCGACGAACTGGGCATCGACCCTGGTCCCGTCCTGCAGGAGCTCCACGAGAAGATCCTGCGGAACGATCCGGCTCTGCTGGTTCGGACAGCGCCCGAGACCGGGACGGTGACAGTCCCAGCTACCCGGCGGCCCGTCGTCTCCACGCCCTCGCTCTCAGTACCGAGCCAGCTCCCGCCGCAGGACGGTTCCTTCGTCGGACGGTGGGAGGACCTGGCGCTGCTCTCGCAGCACAGCGGACAGACACAGGTGCTCGTGGTCACCGGTGCGGCGGGCATGGGCAAGACGTCACTCGCCGTGCAGTGGGCGCACCAGGTCCGGGATTCCTTCCCAGACGGACACGTCTTTCTCGACCTACGCGGGCACAGCGCGACAAGCAGGGTCTCGGTGGACGGCGTGCTTGAACACATTCTGGAGAGCCTGGGCCTTCCGCCGCAGAAGATCCCCGGGCATCCGGAGAAGCGGCTCGGGCTGTATCGCTCGACCATTGCCGACAAGAAGATGCTGATCGTTCTGGACAATGCCGGCTCGATCGATCAGATTCTGCCGGCCGTACCGACTAGCGGAGGATCACAACTGGTCGTGACCAGCCGCAGCAACCTCGCGGCCGTTTACACCCATGTCGCGGCAGCCGGGCTGGCCATGGGCGGACTCAGCCGGACTGAGAGCCGCTCCATCCTCGTGAGAGCCAGGGCGGGACTACTGGAGAACTCCGGCCCTTCATTGGAGTTCCTGCTCGACCTGTGTGACGGGATGCCGTTGGCCCTGCGTATCCTCGCCGCGCGGATGATGGCGGATCCGGCCCTGACACCGGAGGACCTGGCCGCCGACCTCTCCCGTGACAGCGCACTGCTCGACGGGTTCACCATCGACGGTGGCGGGCGCAGCGTGCGATCCGTACTGACGAACGCCTATGCGGCGCTGTCGGCGGATGACGCGCGGCTCTTCCGACTGCTGGCGGTCCACCCCGGAAGGCGGCTGCGTATCGAGTCCGTGGCGACGATCGCTGCGACCTCACCACCGGCCGTACGGCGCGGCCTCGACCGGCTGATCGCGTTGCACCTCATCAGCCGGTCGGGCGACCACTACCTGACCATGCACGACCTGGTCAGGTCGTTCGCCGCGGAGCGTCTCGACGCCCATGCCCGGGACGACAGGCCAGCCGAGGCGGTCTATCGCCTCCTGGAGTGGTACCTGGGAGTGGCAGCCATGGCTGGCGGCGTACTGCGGCCGGACCGCGACGCCTTCGCCGACTGTGAGCCGCCGATCGAGACCTTCGTCGAGAATTTCGCCAAGGATCTCGACGCCATCAAGTTCATCGATCAGGAGAAGGAGAATCTGGCACCCGTCACCACGGCCGCGGTTCTTCATGACACCGACCGAGCGGTGGAGTTGATCTACCACCTGCACAGCTACTTCGTACGGTCCGGCTTCTCGTCCGCCGACGTGGACGCGTGGAAGCAGTGCGAGAAAGAGGTGCACAGGATTCAGTTGCCACTGCACCGGGCCCACCTCTTCCACGCCCTAGGCGGCGCTCTCGCCGTCACCCACGACCACGACGGCGCCGTCGAACGCCTCCGACTCGCCACCGAACTCTACGAGGGGGAAGGGCACCTGAACGGGGCGGCTGGCTCACGCCTTGGCCTCGGCTTCGTATTCGAGTTGCAGGGGCGCTATCACGAGGCTCTGGCCGAGCACGAGCAGGCGCTTGCGTTCGCCGAGGCGGCGAAGAACACCACGCTCGTCGTGCACGCCCTCAATAACACGGCGGACGCTCTGCTGGCCCTCGACGACGTCGATGCCGGCCTGGAACGGCTGCGGGCCGGACGAGAGCTGGCTCGGGAGCATGGCCTGCGGCACCACGAAGCCGCGATCCTCAGCAGCATCGGAGCGGTCTTCATCCGTAAGCGGGACCATGCGGAGGCCTTGACTCACCTGCACGAAGGACTAGTGCTGATGCGACGGTCCGGGTTCCGCACCGCGGAGGCGGACACCCTCGCCCGGATCGGGCACGCCGTGCTCGGCTCCGGAGACCGGGCCCTCGCAGCCGAGTGGTTCCGGAAGGCCCAGGAGGTCTACCGCCAGAACGACGACTCAACCGGTGAGGCCGACATGGAGCGTCTGGTCGAAGGACTGGTGGGCGCTCACCGGCCTGAGTGAACCCGCACCGTTGGAACCTGATCGGCTCGCGCACTTCCTCGTCAAAGGCATCCGCCCAGGTCAGAGGCAGCGGATGAAAGGTGGATGACGATCGGATGCAAGCTGAGAGCAAGCTGAAATCAGCAAGGCCGAGAGGGCGGAGCACCTGGGGGGGAACCCGCACGGGGTTCGTTCGAAATCGGTTGGTTCCTATGGCTCTGAAGGGAGCAGTCACCATGGAGAACGTTGTGGAGATCATCGAGGTCATCGAGTCCCTCGAGGAGACCGAGGGCGGCCTGGACGCGCTGACGTCCGTGCAGGCCGGCGAGACCT
>NZ_JBVJRP010000009.1:159833-371500 GCF_055607525.1 Kitasatospora sp. NPDC036993
TGTGGAGATCATCGAGGTCATCGAGTCCCTCGAGGAGACCGAGGGCGGCCTGGACGCGCTGACGTCCGTGCAGGCCGGCGAGACCTGGAGCTGAGATCGAGGTTCAGGTCTTAACTGGCACCCGGCCCCTCGCGGGCCGGGTGCCTCCTTCACGGTCAAGGAGCGCTCAAACAATGGCTGGTGACAACCACCACTACCTCACCGAGGCCGACAGGCTAATGGCCGCTGCCGAGCAGGCAGCCGTCAGATATGGTCCCTCCTCGCAGGCGGTGGTCTTCCTCAAGTACGAGGAGTTGATCCGTCTGTGGCACGTTCACCTGAGCGTCGGGCCCGTCCCCGCTCTGCGTGAACGGCTGGCCTGTGCCGCTGCGGAGATCCGCGCGGCATATGCACGTGAACTCACGGTTCGACACGAGCATCCCACTCGTGTAGTAGGTGAGGACCCGCTAGTCATCGAGTTCGATCGTGCTGTGTTCCAGGGCCGTTACGCCGGGGTGGCCCGTACTGCGGTCGAGCAGACCTGGCACGTCCGTGGCGCCGAGGTGCCCTCCGACTTCGCCACGGGTGCACCGCACATGTTCGTGATAGACGACCTGGGACGCCTGCTCATCTGGCGACGCCGGTTCAACTTCCGTGAGCTCATTTTCGGGCGCGCGAAGTCACACATCGACGGTGTTCCGGTCGCCCACCCCATGCTGGTGCCCGACCGGCTGCGGGTCCGTACGGCGGGTGAGATCGTCCTGATCGGATTCCCGCACGTCCATGCCATCGTGGCGAACACCAAGTCCGGTCACTTCCGTCCGCCGCCCTCGACGGAAGCTGTCGTACGCGACGTGTGCACGGACCTTTTCTCGGTGCCGGGTGATCGGATCGACGTCTTCACTGTGGGAGGTCTGTCCGATCAGGAGTACGCCGGTTCCACCCATCGACTTGTGGAAGCGACACCATGAACAACCTCGAGCACGTCCTGCGAATACCCCGGGTCGGGGTGGAACACGAGTACCGATGGGTGATGGGAGCGGATTCGTCGGCCGACGCGGCCACTCACGACACGTTGCGCGACCAACTGGTCCAGATGTCCGGACTGCGTCTCTCGGATCAGGCCGTCGTCTCGCAGCACACACTGTGCCTCGACGACACCAGGTGGTCGCTGTCGAGCGCCAACTGCTCGTTGACGATGCTCGTGAACACGAACCGAGGGCCGTCCTGGCTGGTGGCGAAGGAGACCGTCCAGTGGGTCGACGGGCGTCGCGACGTGCTGGAAATGACCGAGTACGTTCCGGACACCAAGAACCTGGCGGGTACAGAGGTCCTCGCCGGCCGGCCGGGACAGTACCTGTCCCGCCGGGTTCCCACGCTGGGGGACCTGCGTGTGTTCGGCTACCTCTCCCAGCGACGGACCAAGGCGGCGTTGCTCACCGAGGACGGAGCGCTCATCGCCGTCAGTTGTGACGCGGTGGAACTGCGGGATCCGGCGTCGCGACCGGTGGACGCGTTTGTGGTGGTGGAACTGGAAGCGAACCAGGCGAGCCGAGTTGACCTGGCCGTGCTGGCGGATGTGGCCGCAACATTCTCTTCGCACTTCGCGCTCCCGGCCACGCAGGCGACGAAGCCGCAACTGGCCGCCGCTCGTCTGGGGTGGACTCGATCATGATTACTGAGAGTCAGGTGCTCGCGGCTGAGTCCCAGAAGCACACGCTGGGCCCATGGAAGAGTTGGCGTATCCTCCTGCTGGCGAACGCGTGCTCGTTGCTGGGGAACTACGCGCAGAACCTCGCGCTGCCACTCTGGGTACTGTCGGTGACCGGTTCCTACACCGCCACAGGCGTCACTTTCGCGGTCGGCACCCTTCCCGTGGTCCTCTGCGCACCGCTCGCGGGTCGCATCGTCGACCGATACGACCGGCTCCGGGTGTTCATCGCCTGCGAGCTCCTCTGCGCGACGCTGGTCCTGGTCATGGTCATGGGAGTGCGCGCAGAGAACCTGACTGTCGTCTACGTCACTTCGGCCCTCCTCAAGGCCATCGGCAGCGCATCTGTTCCTGCGGTGCAGGCGCTGCTCAAGGAGCGGGTGCCCGCTGACCAGGCCCGCCCGGTCATCGCGAAGTTCGAAGTGGTATTCGGCGGTGCTATGAGCCTTGGCCCATTGGTCGGTGCGGCACTCGCGGACGGGGTCGGTATCGAAGGGGCGCTGTGGGTCAACCTCGCGTCGTTCCTGGTGTCCGGGATCCTCGCGCTGGCGCTTCGGCGACCTGGAGCCGAGAGCCCTGCTCTGCCCCGCACCGACGACCGACCACGGGGACGGGTGGCACCCCTGCGCTGGAGCGGCATCGGCCTGCGGTTGCGACGCGTCGCGCTCGCCGAAGCGTCGTACTTCCTCTTCCTGGGCTCCGAAGTGGTCATAGCCCTGGCTGTTTTCAAGCAATCGGTGGGAGTCGCTGCGGCGGCCGGGTACCAGACGCTGGCCGGGATAGGCTGGATCGCCGGGTCGTCCCTGGTCGTTCGCAGATTCAATCGGCAGCCCCTCGTCATCTGGGCCGGCGCGGCGGTGTCCACGGTGGCGACCGCCGCGCTGGTGCTCAGCGGCTCTTCCTGGAGCTGGGCCACCGTCGTCGTGGTCGGTCTGCTCGGCGGCGCGGGCAACGTGATGATCGCCGGTGCGTCGACCGTGGTCTACCAGGAGTTGACGTCCAACGAGGTCATCGGCCGTATCTTCGCGTTCCGCCGTGCGATGCTCAACCTGCTCATGACGGTGTCGTACATCGTCGTTCCGTTCGCCGGGGAGCTTACCGCCCACCCGGCAACGGTACTGCTGGTCGCAGGCGTGGTTAACCTCGTGGTCAGCACTCTGTTGTTGGCCCCATATCTCAGTGACAGCAAGAGTGCCAGAGGTGACTAGCGTGGTGCACCTGGGACGGGTGAGCATCCTGCCGCCCGCCCCTCCCATAGTGGACTGGATTCCGTGGGGTGTGGCCACCGAGCCACCCGACGCACCCGGACTGACAGCCCTGACGTGTGCCGCGCTCTTCGGCACCGACACCTTCCGGGTCGGGCACCGGTGCTCCGGGATCACCAGGCCCATAGGACCGGCAGGGGTCCTGCCAGACCGGCGGCTGGCGAACGTCGATCTCGGCGCACTTCGCCGCACGCTCGTGACTGAAAGGGCTCACAGGCTGGGTGACAGGGGTTGGCTGGTCCGGCGCGCACTTCACCGGGTGGCCTGGGGCGAGGCCTGCCTCGACGCGATTCCCGGTGAGGCCGCGGCGGCGGCGATCACGGACCGGCAGATCGTGGAACACGCTCGCGCGGTGGAGGAGTTCCTCGCCAGCGGGGTGGGGCTGGTCACGAGCTCGGACACGCTGACCTGGCGCGGTGGACTGTACTACGGCGCCCGTGACAACCACCGGGTCGCGATGGGTGTGCAGATGCCCTGGCCCTCGGAGCCGTCCGACGGGGAGTCAGCACTGATCGCGGCGACCTACCTGGGGCGGGTGGGCGCACCCGGTCGCCTCGTCCAAGTGCTCGCGCAACGCCAGGTGCCGTACTACGCGGCCGCGGCAACGCCCGTCGTGGAGCACGGCGTCCCGTGCCTCAGCATCGGCCTCAGCACCGTAGCGGACCATGTGGTCGGGCTCTTGGAGGCCGTGCGAGACGTGCTCCGATGCCTTCGGCGGTCCGGGATGCCAGCCCAGGAACTACACCGCCTGCGGGCCAGTGCCGAGCTCTACGAGGCCGTCCATCCGTCGAGCGGTCCGTTCGACCGCCAGGCGGAGGATCGACCCGTCCAACCAGCCGTTCCCGCTGTCGCGGTGATCGGCCGACTCCCCGAAGGGACTGTTGCGAGAGTGCGCGAGGCCATTCGTGAATGGTGATGTCTTGCGTCTGCCGAGCCTGGGCGGCGGAACGATCGTCGTGTGCAGACCCGGGACGACGACCTCAGTGATCGCGACGTACGGGCTCGGGTTCGGCCACGACCCCTCCCACGCACCGGGCTTGGCCCATCTGTACGAACACCTCTATTTGGCGACGCTGCGCGGGCTCATGACCACCCCAGTGGTGGTCCAGGCACAAACCCGTGCAGACACGATGTCCATCTCGGCGACGGTGTTGTCGGACGCGGACCAGGAGCTGGTGGGGGCGCTGGCCGAGACTCCTCGCTTGCTTGCGGCTGGAAAGGTCGACGAGGGCATCCGGATGAGGGAGTGCCGCGCGATCGACGTCGAGCTGTCGGAGTGGTTCGGCAACCCGCTGCTTCTCGCTGGCCATAAGCTTGCGGCTCTGGCCACGCAGAGGCCCGGGCCAGCCAGGTTCGACGAGTGCCGCATCGGAGCCAGCTCAGCCATAGCGACGACGGACCTTCGCACACACGCCGCCCGTCGGGCAGCTGCTCTTCCCGAGCGGTTGGTGATCGTCGGTCCGAGGCCGGCGGAGGAATGGCCCGCCCTGGTCGACGCCGTGATGCCGTATGGTCTGGCAACTAGTCCTGCGGTTCACGCTCCCGGGGACGACCTACCCTGGCCAAGCGGAGACGTGCCCGGAGCCGACTGCCGGGTGTTCGTCGGTGTCCCGCTCCGACTGGAAACCCCGGACGACGCCGAGACGGTGCAGCTCGTCGCCCGGCTCCTGTTGCACGGGGCAGGGCCGCTTGCCGAGGTAGGCAACCTCGTTGGTGCCCGTTTCCGGGGGGGCTCGGTCGTTCCCACGGCGGGCTGTCTGGTGGTGACCGGCAGCTGGATCGCGGAGAACTCCCGTCGGCGGGAGGCCATCGCTGTGGCAATGAGCCAGTACGGGGGGCGGATCTCGCAGTCTCTCCTCACCGCACAAGCGGCCGCGGTGCTTATGGAGCGCCGTGCCGCAGCAACCACCTCCGCGACCCTGGCCACGGCGATCGACGGCTGGCAGGCCGGATCGGGGGTGAATCCGACTGCTGACGTCCTACCGGGCATGGATGATGTCAAACGGGTCATGCGGGCCGGGTGGGAGCGTTCCGTGCTGGTCGGAGCCCGACCCGCCCGGACCTGCGCTAGTTTGTTCTGAACGGCCTCCGATAGGCGGGCCAACAGTCCGTGGCTGGCGGTCCGGGTGGGCTGTCCGCCACGCTGCTAGTAGGGCTTGGTCAGGTTTGTGCGGTAGTGGCGTGTCTGTTGGTGGGTTGTGTCGTTGGTAGTGTGTGACACCTGAGGAGATGGCCGGGGTCCGGGAGGACCTGGCGGCGTTCACGGCGGAGATGTTCGAGGCGTTTACGCGCGCGGATCAGCATCGCTGGGGGCAGGCGTATGTGCGGGGACTGCTGTTGGACGGGCGGCGCAAGTCGGTGGAGCCGATGGCCGCGCGGCTCGGTGAGGACGGCAACCGGCAGGCGCTGGCACACTTCGTGACCACCAGCCCGTGGGACCCGGCGCATGTGCGGGCCCGGCTGGCCTGGAGGATGCAAGCCGAGCTGAAGCCGACGGCGCTGATCATCGACGACACGGGGTTCCTCAAGGACGGGGACGCCTCCGCGTGCGTGTCGAGGCAGTACACCGGAACCGCGGGCAAGGTGACCAACTGCCAGGTGGGCGTCTCGCTGCACCTGGCCACCGACCAAGCCTCCTCCGCCGTCGACTGGCGGCTGTTCCTCCCCAGGTCCTGGGATCCTGCCTCCGACAAGGCCGATCCGCTCAAGGTGGCCCGCCGCCAGCAGTGCGGCATCCCGGCGGACCTGGGGCATGTGGAGAAGCGGCAGCTCGCCCTGGACATGATCGACGAGACCCGTTCCTGGGGCGTGGATGTCCCGCTGGCCGTCGCGGACGCCGGCTACGGCGACACGGCCGCGTTCCGGCTGGGCGTGAACGAGCGCGGGATGAACTACGTCGTGGGCATCTCCACCACCCTCAGCGCCCAGCCGGGCTCCGCCCGGCCCCTCACCCCGCCCTACAGCGGGACCGGACGGCCGCCGGTGGCCCGGTATCCCGATCCGGCGAAGAGCGTGAAGGCGCTGGTCATCGAGGCGGGACGCGGTGCGGCCAGGCCGGTGTCCTGGCGCGAGGGCTCACGCCCGGGCAGGGGTCGCACGGGGTGCAAGCGCATGTACTCGCGGTTCGTCGCGCTGCGGGTGCGACCCGCCGGACGGGAGATCCGCGACCGGGCCGACGGTGCGGAACCGCCCGAGTGCTGGCTGCTGGCCGAGTGGCCCGCCAAGGAGCCCGAGCCGGTGCAGTTCTGGCTCTGCGACCTGCCCGCCGACACCCCGCTGACCACCCTGGTCCGCCTGGCCAAACTCCGCTGGCGCATCGAGCACGACTACCGGGAGATGAAACAGGCCCTGGGACTCGCCCACTTCGAGGGCCGCACCTTCAACGGCTGGCACCACCATGTCACCCTCGTCGCCCTCGCCCACGCCTTCTGCACCCTGCGGAGGCTGGCCCGTGCCCCAAAAGAAACAGCACCGGCCTGAGTCTCTACCAGGTCGTCCGCGAAATGCAGTTCCTCCTCGCAACCTGGGCCGGCGCCTGCCCCACCTGCCACCGCGACATACCCACATCCATACAAACCTGACCAAGCCCTACTAGTGCTGGATTCCTCGATGTAGGGGCCAGCGGGCTGAGCGACGTTTTCGTCGGTGACCTTGCACTGGTCGCGGTAGGCGGCGACGAGGGCGAGCTTTTGCTGCCGTTGGGTGCGCTGGTTGGGCTCCTGCGAAGCTACTCCGAGGGTCAGGCTCCACACTCCGGGCGGGTCTCCACGGTCCGGTCGGCGGGCAGGAGAGCCGGTCGGCGATCAGGGCGGCGCTGTCTGGTGGCGCGGGTTGGGCGCAGTGGAGCGCGGCACGGAGCTGATCCGGTCCGGCGCCGCGGGCGTGGACGAGGACCTGCTGTTGGGCGTGCTGGAACAGTTCGGGCAGGGCAGTGCGGCCGGTCACCTCGGCGAGGGCGGTCTCCGAAGTGGCGCCGGTGTTCTCGATGGCCTTGAGGGGGTTCAGGCGTGGGTTCGCCACCTCTGGGGCCGTCGTGGCCAGGTGGCAGCCGATATGCCGTGCGAGAACCTGGCTGAGGCTGTCGGCGATAGTGAGCGACGCCGTTCGGCAGCTGGCGCAACCTTGCGGCGGGCCCGTAGCCAGCGGTCTCAGCGCGGCACAGGGCTGCTGTGAGGGCGGGTCAGGCACATTCGGGGAGGCGGCCAGCAGGGCAGTGGTGTCGCGGTCGGCGAGGGCGCCGGCGAGGACAGCAAGCCGGCACCGTAACAGGCGTGGGAGTCGCCGTGATCGGTTGCCGTGTGTGCTGAATGCGTGCTGGAGGCCCCCGCATCTTCTGTTGCGCCCAGCCTGACCTGCGACTTCACATAGGGCCAGAGAGGCGACCCACAGTCTGCGTGAGCAGAGGTCGCACAGAGCGGTCAATTGACCAGAAGACCTACCCTGACCTGCTGTTTCTCCAACGAGAAGCCCTGATTCGGGCCTGAGTGCCGCCTTCTGGGGGCAGATGTCATCATGAGCACCAAAGTGGCTCTGACCTGCGGCGATACAGAACAAGGGCCAACGTTGCCACAAGTGCGAGGGCGAAGAATACGCGCCCCGATTGTCCGTTTCAACCTGAAAATATGTCCGTTATGGGTGGGCGCGGACGGTTTCGAACCGCCGACATCTGCTTTGTAAGAGCAGCGCTCTACCACTGAGCTACGCGCCCCCCGTCGTGGGCCGGTGGGCGCACGACGAGAGCCCAGGGTACCTGGTCCAGGGGGGTGGTGGGGGCCAGGTGCCCGGTGGGGCGGAGGCGGGGCGGGGCCGGTGGGGTGGGAGGGGGTGACGGGCCGGCGGGGGGATCGGGGAGAATGGAGGCCGGATCAGCGGGTCGGAGCAGGGAGCGCGCAGTGACGGTGGCCGGCGGGAGCGGGCGGGGGCGGCGTCGGGCGGGGAGTGCGCCGGCCGACGCGTTGGTGTTGCCGGTGGTGCTGGCCGGTGCGCTGGCGGCGGTCGGGCTGGCGTCGGCCGGGACCGGCGGCTGGTGGGGCCGGCGCGGCGGCGGTGAGGGCGGACGGACGCAGGCCCGGGAGGCCAGGGCGGCGGCCCAGGAGGCGTTCTACGAGCTGGAGGAGACCCAGCGCGAGGTGCAGCTCGCGGTGGAGACCGTCCGCGCGGCCGCGGACGGCCGGACGGCGCAGGGCGCGCTCACCGACCTGGCGGCGATCTCCGGCCGGGTCGATCAGGTCACCGTGAACTACCTCGCCGCCCTCGACGCCCACAACCTGGACAGCGAGACCCTGGACGCGGGCACCGCCGCGCAGGCCAAGCGCCAGCTGGAGGACGTCAAGGGACAGCTCGGCTCGGCCAAGGCGGAGCTGAACGACTTCCTGCGCCGACTGCAGCCGACCCTCCAGCACGCCGAGCAGCAGCTGATGCGGGTCACCCCGGCGGTCGAGCAGGCCAAGCGCGCGCTGCTCGCGGCCAGCAACGCGCTGGACGAGGTGCGCGGCGCCGGCCTGCGGGCGGACGACCTGGCGGCCCGGCTGGCGGAACTTGCGCCCGAGCTCGGCCGGCTGAACGAGGGCCCGGCCCGGCACGGCGTCGCGGACACCCTGCGGCGCGCGGACGACGTGAAGCAGCGCGCCGAGGCGATCGCCGCCGACGCCGGGCAGCTGCCGGAGCGGGCCCGGGAGATCGACCGGCGGGTGGCGAGCCTGCGGACCCGGATCCAGGCGCTGGAGACCAAGGCGGAGACGGTCGCGCCCGCCCTGAGCGAGCTGCGCCGCCGGTTCAGCACCTCCTGCTGGCAGGACCTCCAGCGGGTGCCCGACCAGGTCGCGGAGACCGGCCGCGCCGCCGAGCGCAAGCTCGCCGAGGCCGCCACGGCCCGGGACGAGCAGCGCTGGGCGGACGCCACCGGCGCGATCGGTACGGTCCGCGCGCTGCTGGAGACCGCCGACGGCTCGGTGCTGGCGGTGAACGACCGACTGCGGCAGCTGAACGAGGTGCAGCACGACCCCCACCAGGAGATCGAGCGCGCCCGCTTCGCCATCCGGGACGCCCAGCGGCTGGCGATGGCCGGGCGCAGCGCGCCGGATCCGCGGCACGCAGCGCCGCTGGACGAGGCGGTGGCCCGGCTCGACCGCGCGGTGGCCGCGCTGGAGGAGGCCGGCCGGCACCCCGACTACTGGCACTTCCTGACCGAGCTCGCGGCGGTACGGGACACCGCGGCGCAGGTGATCGGGCTGATCCGCGGGGACCTCGGCGGCCACCGGTAGCGACGGAGCAGACGGTAGTAAGACCGGACGACCGGACGACCGGACAGAACAGGCGGCCCGCGGACACCCCCACTGGGTACCCTGCCGGTATGCCACGCTACGACTTCCGCTGCCGCTCCTGCGGAGCCACCTTCGAGCTCCGCCGCCCGATGGCCCAGGCCAACGACCCCGCCGTCTGCCCGCAGGGGCACGAGGACACCGTGAAGCTGCTGTCCACCGTCGCCGTCACCGGCGCGGCCGGCGCCCAGCAGGCCCCCGCCGCCGGGGGCGGGGGCGGTTGCTGCGGCGGCGGCTGCTGCGGGTAGCCGTCGGGCCCCCGGTCAGACCCCGACCGGCAGGGCCGTCGCCCCCGCCAGGAACCGCCGGACGATCTCCTCCCCCGCCGTCACCCCCACCTCCGCCAGGGCGGTGACGCCGGGGGCCGTCCAGCCGCTGTCCGCGAGTTCGCCGTGCCCGGGGCGCCAGCCCGCGTCCGCCGCGAGCAGCAGGTCCGCGTCGAGCAGGGAGTCCCCGGCGGCCAGCACGGTGTCCGCACCGCTGCGCCGGACGACTTCGGCCAGGGCGGCGCTCTTGGTGAGCGGCGCCGGCACCGTGTACACCTTGCGGCCCTGCAGGGAGACCGCCCAGCCGCGCTCGGCGCACCAGCCGGTCAGGTCCGCCAGCCAGCCCTCGGGCAGCGCGGCGCGCTCGACCACCAGGTAGGCGAACAGCTCGTCGGCGACCCGCCGCTTGTGGGTCCACTCCGGGTCGGCGCACAGCGCGAGCCGCCGGACCACCTCCTCCAGCGGGGCCGAGCCGGCGGCTATCCGCCCGGTGATCTCGGCCCGCCAGTCGCCGTCCGGCACGCCGTCCACCAGCAGCTGTCCGCCGTTGGCGCAGATCGCGTACGCGGGGACCCAGTCCGGCGTCGGGCCCGGCAGGTTGACCCGCCCGTACTGCTCCGGCGTCCTGGTGGTGGCCGGGACGAAGCAGGCCTCCCGGGCGAGTTCGGCGAGCAGCCCGGCGGCCCGCTCGGTCATGAAGGACAGCGGGCGCCCCTGGTACAGCTCGACGCAGAGCAGCCGCGGCGCGAGCCGGTCGGGCACGCCCAGGGCCATGGCCCGCTCGGAGTAGATCAGCGTCCGGTCGAGGTCGCTGGCCACCAGAACACCCATCAGGAATCCCTCCCCGTAGTCTCGGTAACGGCCCGCTCATCGGCGACGGCCCGCCCGTCGGTCACGGCCGACCCGTCGGTCACGGCCCGCCCGTCTCCCCCGGTCGCCCCGCGGCTGTAGCGGGGGTGGATCAGCCCGACGCAGGTGTACGGCAGCCCGTCCACCTCCTCGACCCCGACGCCGCGCTGGGCGGCGAGCAGCCGGACGTGGTCCAGGTCCGCACCCGCGCCGCGCCGCGCGAGGATCCGCCAGGGGACGCGGCGCAGCAGCACCCGGGTGGTCTCGCCGACGCCCGGCTTGACCAGGTTGACGTTGTCGATGCCGTACTCGGCGCTGATCCGCTCCACGGCGGCCCAGCCGGCCCAGTCGGGCACCCGGTCCGGGTCGGCGGAGAGCCGGCCTGCGCCCTGGACGGCGGCGGCGCGGACCTCGCCGAAGCGGGCGGCCACCGCGTCCAGGAAGGCCGCGGAGACGTCGCTCCCGGCCAGTTCGGCGTAGTGCTTGGCGCCGTGGAAGTCGTCCGGACCGATCAGCCCGGCCCGCAGTACGGTGCGCGAAACCAGCCCGGAGACCGTGGAGTTGAGGCAGGCGGACGGGATCAGGAAGTCGTCCCTGGTGCCGTACGTCCGCACGCAGCGGCCCGGGTCGGCGAGCACCGCGAGGTCCGGGTCGAAGCCGGTGCCGGCCAGCGCGTCGGCGAGTTCGCGGGTGATCGCGCCCTTGCCCGTCCAGCCGTCCACGAACACCACGTCCTGCGGGCGGTGGTGGGCCGCCAGGTACCGCAGCGCGACCGGGTCGATGCCGCGGCCGCGCACGATCGAGACCGCGTAGTGCGGCACGGACAGGCCGTGCGCGAAGGCCAGCCAGCGGCGGATCAGGATGCCGACGGGCGTCCCGGCCCTGGCCAGCGAGGCGAGCACCAGCCCGGGGCCGCGCTCGCGCAGCAGCGTCTCGGCGACGGTGCCGACGGCGAGCGCGATCCGGCCGGCGGAGCCGCGCAGCGCCTGGTGGAACAGGTCCTGGTAGGCGGGGCTGGGCTGGTACTCCACCGGCAGCGACTCGGCGTAGTGCGCGCCGCCGTTCTGGACGGCCTCCTCGCGCTCCTCGGTGGGGGCTTCGAGCGCGACCCCGGAGAGGTCCTTGAGCAGCCAGGCCACCTCCTCGGCCCGGTACGAGGAGAACGCCGGCCCGTACAGCGGCACGGGCAGCGAGGACCGCGCGGGCAGCACAGGCAGCACGGGCGACACGGGCGGCACGGGCAGGGAAGAAGGCACCGGCGGCGAGGCCGCCACGGCCACCGGCCGGTGCGAGGGCAGCACCGCGAGCACCACCCCGTCGGTCACCCCCCGCAACTGCCCGAGCAGCGCGCGCTCCCCCTCGTGCAGCGCCGGGGTGTCGGCCACGTCGTCCACCACCAGCACCACGGCGTCGAAGCGCCGCGCCGGGTCGCTGCCCGGCGCGACGTTGTACGCGTAGCGCTCGGCCGAGCCGCCGTCCCGCGGGTCGTCGTGGGCCGGGAAGGCGAGCCGGGTGCGGATGGCGTAGCCGGGGTCGTCCACCGCCAGGACGGGCGAGCGGGTGGTGGTGGAGAACCGGACGCGGTCGCCGCCGAGCCGCTCGGCGAGGGCGCCGGCCAGCCGCAGCGGCGCGTACATCAGCTCCTCGAAGCCGAGCACCAGCACCCGTCGCGCCCCGGCGGGCAGGGCCTCGGCCAGCTGCCCGGCCAACCGGGGCAGCGCGGCGTCCAACCGGGCCCGGTCGTGGGCGGTGAAGCCGTGCCGGCCGCCGTCCGGGAGCCCGGCGGGCCAGTCCAGCCCGACCCTGGTCAGCGGCGCGGGGGCGGCCGCCGGGGGCGCTTCGGCCGGCGCAGCCTCGGCGACCAGCCGCTCGGCCCGCGCCACGACGTCCTCGGGCAGTTCGACGGCCCCGCTCGCGGTGGCCACCAGGTCCAGCCGGACGCCGAGTTCGGCGGCGGCCCGGTCGAGCCGGCGCCGGTCGGCGGCGGAGCGCAGGTCGACCAGGGCGACCACCACGTAGTGGCCGCGCGGGTGGCTGGCGTGCAGGTCGCGGATGGTGTTGAGCACCGTCCTGCCGGTCGAGAACTCGTCGTCCACCAGCACCAGGGGGCCGTCCCCGGCGAGGAGTCCGGGGTCGGCGGGGAGCAGCAGGTGCGAGGTGGCGTGCGAGTGCTCCTCCTCGAAGCCGCCGACCGGGGCCAGGCCGGGCACCGGGCGGCGGGTGGAGTGCAGGTAGGGGGCGTCCAGGCCGTCGGCGACGCTGTGGCCGAGGCCGGTGGCGGTCTCCGCGTAGCCGAGCACGACGGCCCGCGCGGCGGCCCGCGCGCCGAGCAGTCCGCGGACCCGGCGGCCGAGTTCGAGCCCGGTGCCGTGGACCACCGAGGGCCGCTGCGGCACGTGCTTGCCGAGCACGTTGGAGACCAGCAGGTGGGCGCGCTTCGGGTTCCCCGCGCGCAGCGCCAGGCCGACGAGTTCGGGGAGGCGCTCGGAGCCGGTCAGCGCGATCCCGGCCCGGTCGGCGACCCAGCGGCCGGTCCACGTCTGCGGTGTTGCTGTCACTGCTGGTCCTGCCTTCGATGGTGCGATGGTGCGTTCGTCATATCCGTCCTACGGGAACCGGAGGGAACGGCCGGGCCTCGACGGCGCGAAGAATCGGTCGTACGGCGGTCGTCCGGGGAGCACGGGGAGTCCGGGGAGCACAGGGAGTCCGGGGAGCCGGCCCCACCGCAGCCCGCCCCACGACACCCGGCCGCACGGCAGCCACCCGCCCACGGGATCAGCCGCACAGGCAGGCCGACAGCAGTTCCGCGAAGCTCACGTCCTCCCTGGCCACCCCGAACACCTCCGCACGCAGCAGCACCCGCTCCGCCCAGGCCCGGTGCGGCCGGGCCTCGTTCATCTTGTTGGTGTACGCCGAGCGCAGCACCCCTCCGCCGTCCTGCTCCTGCCGGAGGATGTCGCGGGCGTCGCAGTACTCCTCGTGCGTGACCACGGAGAGCGCGTGCACGGCGGGCACGTGGCTGGGGTGGATGCAGGTCTTGCCGAGCAGGCCGTTGGCCCGGTCCAGCTCGACCTCCCTGATCAGCCCGTCCAGGTCGTGTTCGATGATCCGCCGGCGGACCTCCTCCCCGGAGGCCCTGGCCGCCCCGGCGGCGGCGCCGACCGCGGCCCCGGCGAACGGGGTGCGGCGCAGCTGCGGCTTGAACATCCGCTCCTGCACCGGGAAGTACTCCCAGACCGGCCCGGTGATGGTGTGCCCGGTGCCGTCCGCCCGGCCGAGCACGTTGACCACGTCCCCGATCACCGCCGCGACCAGCGCGACGTCGTACGCGGTGAGGTCGGGCGAGCGCCGCAGGCCGTACGCGGAGCAGAGGTCGGTGACCCCGAGGCGGACGGCGAGCACCCGCTCCCGGTACCCGGCGAGCAGCTCGGCGAGACCGAACAGCTGCTCCCGCCTGGTCTCCAGGTGGGCGAGTTCGGGCGATTCCAGGACGGGCATGGCGAACAGCCGCCGCCCGGTCGCGGCCTCGGCGGCGGCCAGCGCGGCCAGGTACGCGCCACCGTTGGCGGGGGTGAACTTCGGCAGCACGAAGCCGCTGAGCAGCTCGACGGCCGGGCCGAGGCGTTCGGCCAGGTCGAGGATCTGGGCGGCGGTGCGGACCCGGATGAAGAGGAGGGGGTGACTCTGTGCACAGTCGGTGAAATCATTGACCAGGTCAGTCAGCTGCTCGACCAGGTTCCGTTCGCCCGCGTCCACCTCGTGGTCGGCGATCGCGTCCTCCAGGCAGAGCACCATCGACACCACGCCCCGACCAGCCTGTTTGCGGATGTCGGCCGCCAGGGCGGGCCTGGTGGCCGGGCTGTAGAGGGTGCCGCCGAGCGCGGTGGCGAGCACCGCCGGTTCACTGCGCGCGGTGAACGGGCGCGGCTGTTCCAGGAAGAGCCGGCCGCGTACGTCCTCGGCGAGGTGGCCGAAATGGCGCATGTGCTCTCCTCCAGGAAGTGGACCGACCGCCGGCCCGTTGCCGACGACACCCTGGTCAACCTGCCGACCGGGCGCCATGGTTCCCCGGACGCGCCTCCGCCGGACGCCCTGCCGCCGAACCCTCCGGGGACCCTTCGACCGCCCATCGTACGGACGGGATCAGGCCGCTCCCGGTTCCCCGGCACTGAACTCCCGGAACATCCCGGTCCACTTGGACGATCATGGGCGCGACGTCGGCGAACTTCGGAAACGACGGCGGCAAACCTCGGAAAGCGCAAGTCTTGGCAAAGTCCGACCCGGCGCGGACCGGTCCGGTCACGTTGTCCGAAGGGGTGGCGAACAGGCAGGATGGTCGGCTATGACGCACGTGATGGCCAAGGGCGCCAACATCGCACTGCCGGCGGCGGCGGTCCGCGCCGTGCTGCGCTGGAGCGCCACGCCCGGTGCGCCGGACGTGGACGCGTCCGCGCTGCTGCTCGGCGCCGGCGGCAAGGTCCGCTCGGACGCCGACTTCGTCTTCTACAACCAGCCCCGTCACCCGTCCGGCCTGGTCCGCCACCTGCCCAAGCAGCAGACCTCCGGCGGCTCCGAGATCATCGACACGGTCGAGGTCGAGCTGGGCAAGCTGCCCGCCGAGGTGGACCGCGTGGTGCTGGCCGGCTCCTCCGAGGGCGGACCGTTCCGGGCGGTGCCGGGGCTGCGTCTGCTGCTCTTCGACGCCACGGCGGGCGAGGGCGCGCCCGCGCTCGCCGAGTTCCGGATCGAGGACGCCGAGACCGTCACCGCGCTGGTCGCGGGCGAGCTGTACCGCCGGGCCGGGGGCTGGAAGTTCCGGGCGATCGGCCAGGGATACACCTCCGGGCTGATCGGGCTCGCCACCGACTTCGGCATCACCGTGGACGACGAGGCGGAGGCCGACCTGGCGGCGGCCTCCGAGTCCGGGTCCGCCGCCTCCCCGTCCGGCGCGCTCGACCCGCGCAGCACCCCGCTGCCGGACCCGCGCTCGACCACCCCCGAGCCGGGCACCTTCACCCTGGCCCCGGCCGTCCCGCAGCCGACGCCCGAGCCGGTCCGGCCCCAGGCGGCCGCCGCCGTGGGTGCTCCGCCCGCCGCGGCGCCCGCACCGGTGACCCCGCCGCCGCCCGCCGCCCCGCCGACCATGCCCCCGCCGCCCACCGTGCCCCCCGGCCACCGGCCCGGCGCCGGCTACGGCTACCCCCAGCAGCAGCCCGGCACGGGGTACGGCTACCCCCAGCAGCAGCCGACCGGCGGCTACGGCTACCCGCAGCCCGGCCCCGGCCAGCAGCCCTACCAGCAGCAGCCGGGCGGTTACGGCTACCCCCAGCCCGACCGGCCCGCCCCGCCGCAGCGCCCCGCCGGCTACGGCTACCCGCAGCAGTCCGGCACCGGCCAGCAGCCGCCCGTCCCGCCGCAGTCGCCGACGGCCCAGCCCCCGGCGCTCGTCGGCGAGGAGTTCGCGCTGCCGCCGCAGGGCCCGCAGTTCCAGCCCCGCTGACGCCCCGGCGGGACCACCCGCCACCCCGACCCGGCCCGACCCAGCCGGGTCCGACGGCACCCCGCCCCCGCCGCGAGGACCGCCGGTCACCAACCGGCGTCAGTCCCCCTTGTACCCGCGCTGCCACTGCATCCCGAACCCGTACAGCCGGTCGATGTCCGCCTGGAACCCGTTGACGTACCGCACCTCGCGGCGCACCCTCAGCTGGTTGTCCCCCGCGTTCTCGATCAGCACCACCGCGCAGGACCGCGCCGCCCTGGCCCGTTCCTCCAGCTTGATCTCGATCCGCGGCCCGGTCTGCGGCACGATCGTGACCACCGCGTGCGACTGCTCGAAGGCCGGCGTGCCGTCGTAGATGTAGACGAAGATCAGCAGCCGCTTGAACTTGTCCTTCTTCTCCAGGTTGACGTACATCGTCTCGCCGGACGGCGCCCCGTACTGGTCGTCGCCGCTGAGCTTGATGTACGGCGCGCTCTGGAGGTCGCCGAAGAGCCCGCCGAGCGGCTGCACCACACCCGTGGAGCCGTCGGAGAGTTCGTACATGCAGGCCAGGTCGAGGTCGACGTTCATCGGCTCGGTGCCCTGCGCCGAGTCCGGCTCCTGCGGCCGCAGGATCCGCGGGCTGAAGAACCGCTTGAAGGAGTCCCCGGGACTCGGCCGGGCGCCACCGGAGCTCATCGTCCAGTGCAGGTTGACGTAGAGGTAGCCGGTGGTGGCGGCCGGCCCGGTGATCGCGTGCTGCGGGGACGATTTGGTGAGCGTGACCTTGTGCTGACCGCCGGGGTTGTCGAAGGTGTAGCTCCGGTCCCCGCGCAGGTACTCCCAGATCGAGACCATGCCGTCCTCTCCCCCTGCTCCCGCCAGGCGGTCTGACGGTCCGCCGACCAATGATCGGGCATCGGCCCGGCCGGGCGATACCCCGTCCGGCCCTTCCGCTACCCAGGTCGGCCGGACCGGCGGGTCGATTGGCCGGAGCCAGCCCCCTCCCGTAACATGCCGCCCTCTCGGACGCGATATCGTCTAGCCGCACAGGTGTCCCGTCCGCCCCTGCGCGGGCGCGGCGGCACGCCGTGCGGCGACGAACGAACCGTCAGGCCATGCCCGCCCGGCCGGTCCTGACCGCCTGTGTCTCGCTGTGTACCTGTCCCCTGCGGAAACCCGAGGCCCGACCCGCAATGAACCTGACCTCCATACAGCTGGTCTGGACCGTCGTCGGCGGCGCAGCCCTGCTGTTCGTCGCCGTCCTGATGGCGACGCTGCGTTTCAAGAGCTCGAAGAAGGACGAGTCCGGCGACTCCTGGGAGCGCAGCGAGGAGCGCCGCCGCCGCAAGGAGATGATCTACGGCATCTCCTCGTACACGCTGCTGTTCTGCTGCGCCGGTGTCGCCGCCGCCCTCTCCTTCCACGGCCTGGTCGGCTTCGGCAAGGAGAACCTGGGCCTGTCCGGCGGCTGGGAGTACCTGGTCCCGTTCGGCCTGGACGGCGCCGCGATGTTCTGCTCGGTGCTCGCCGTCCGCGAGGCCAGCCACGGTGACGCCGCCCTCGGCTCGCGCCTGCTGGTCTGGGTGTTCGCGATCGCCTCGGCCTGGTTCAACTGGGTGCACGCCCCGCGCGGCCTCTCGCACGACGGTGCCCCCGAGTTCTTCTCCGGCATGTCGATCTCGGCGGCGATCCTGTTCGACCGGGCGCTGAAGCAGACCCGCAAGGCCGCGCTGCGCGAGCAGGGCCTGGTGCCGCGTCCGCTGCCGCAGATCCGCATCGTCCGCTGGCTGCGCGCCCCGCGCGAGACCTACGCGGCCTGGTCGCTGATGCTGCTGGAGAACGTCCGCAGCCTGGACGAGGCGGTCGAGGAGGTCCGCGAGGAGCGCCAGTCGAAGCTGGACGCCAAGGCCCGCGCCCGTACCGCCGACCGCCGCGAGCGGGCCGAGCTGAAGGCCATCTCCCGCCAGGGCGGCATGCTCGCCCGGGCCCGCGGTGGCCGCCAGGTGCCCGCCCTCACGGCTGCCGGAGACGGCCCGAGCACTACGGAGCCTGCCCTAGCCGCGGAATCCGACGCCACCACCCCGTCCTCGTCCTACTCGGCCTCGCTCCGGTCCACCGACCCGCTCGAGCCGGCCGCCCTGGACGCCGGCCGCCGCCCCCGCGCCGCGGTCAGCTCCTCCTACTCGTCCTCCACCTACTCGTCCTCCTCGTACTCCTCGGCCTCCGGCACCGGGTCGTCCCGCAGCGGCTCGACCGTCGACCTGACCGCGGACGACGACACCCTGTCGATGCCGAAGCTGGACTCGCTGGAGCGCAAGCTGCGCGCGATCGAGCAGCAGCTCGGCTGACGTCCGCAGGAGCATCCCGGGGCGGCCGGCCCCGCCTCCGCAGCGGGGCGGCCGGTCCGCGCTCCGGACGGGCCGCACCGGACCGCGACCCGGCGGACCACGAACGCGCGACGGCCGCCCCGGGATTCCCGGGGCGGCCGTCGCGCGTGTGTCCGTCGGACGGTTACTTGCCGCTGCCGACCGGATCCGGCTGCTCCTCGTCCGAGCCCTCGCGCCGGTTGCGCAGGATCGAGGAGCCGAGCGCCAGCCCGATGAAGGCGACGCCGATCAGGCCGGTGACGATCTCCGGGATGTGGTACTTGATCCCGACCAGCAGGATCGCCGCCAGCGCGCCGATCGCGTAGTGCGCGCCGTGCTCCAGGTAGACGTAGTCGTCCAGGGTGCCCTTGCGGACCAGGAAGACGGTCAGCGAGCGGATGTACATCGCGCCGATGCCGAGGCCCAGGGTGATCATGAAGATGTCACTGGAGATGGCGAACGCGCCGACCACGCCGTCGAAGGAGAACGAGGCGTCCAGGACCTCCAGGTAGAGGAAGAGGAAGAACGCCGCCTTGCCACCGACCTGGACGATCGACTTGCCGGACTTCTCCGCCGCCTCCTCGCGCTCCTCCTCGGCCTCCAGGCCCGACTCGAAGATCGACGAGAGGCCGTTGACGGTGAGGTAGGTGACCAGGCCGAGGACGCCGGCGAGCAGCACGGTCTCCGCGTGCTCCTCGGCGAAGAAGTTGGCGGCCAGCAGCAGGGAGACCAGGGCGACGACGCTGGAGAAGGCCTCCAGCTTGCCGACCTTCTCCAGCGGGCGCTCGATCCAGGCCAGCCAGTTGTGGTCCTTCTCCTCGAAGAGGAAGTCGAGGAAGATCATCAGCAGGAAGACGCCTCCGAAGGCCGCGATGGCCGGGTTGGCCGCCTCCAGGTACTGGCCGTAGGTGAGGCCGTCGTGGGTCTTGTCGGAGTGCAGCGCGAGGTCGATGACCGTCGCGGGGTTGAGCTTCGCGGTGAGGCCGACGACCAGCAGCGGGAAGACCAGGCGCATGCCAAAGACCGCGATGAGCACACCGACGGTCAGGAAGATCTTCTGCCAGTACGGGTTCATCCGCTTCAACACCGTGGCGTTGACCACAGCGTTGTCGAACGACAGGGAGATCTCCAGGATGGAGAGGATCAGCACGATGCCGAAGCCTTGGGCTCCCCAGAGCAGTCCGGCTGCGACCAGACCGATGGCGGTGATCGCGAACGACCAGCCGAATGTGCGGAGGAACACGGGAGTTGGCTACCTTTCGGGTTTTGGCCGTGTCGGGGGCGGCCTCGTCCCCGAGACGCCCTGACCGGGCCCGGCCCGGTCAGGTCTCCCCCGCACTGCCCTCGGTTCTCATGATCGGGTCGGGTGCGACGAGTCCGATTTCCGCCCTTACTGTACGTTCACGCCGAAGTCGAGCGCGATGCCGCGCAGGCCGGAGGCGTACCCCTGGCCCACCGCGCGGAACTTCCACTCGCCCGCGTAGCGGTACAGCTCGCCGAAGATCATCGCGGTTTCGCTGGACGCGTCCTCGGACAGGTCGTAGCGGGCGATCTCCTGGCCGTCGAGCGAGTTGACGACCCGGATGTAGGCGTTGCGGACCTGACCGAAGTTCTGGAGCCGCGCCTCGGCCTCGTAGATCGAGACCGCGAAGACCACCTTGTCCGCCTGTGCCGGGACGAGGTCGAGGTTGACCACGACCACCTCGTCGTCACCCGTGTCGTCGCCGCCGGTGAGGTTGTCGCCCTGGTGCTCCACCGAGCCCTCGGGGCTCTTGAGGCTGTTGTAGAAGACGAAGTACTCGTCGCCGAGCACTCGCCCGCCACCGCAGATCAGGGCGCTCGCGTCGAGGTCGAACGGGGCGCCCGTGGTCGAACGGGCGGACCAGCCGAGGCCGATCTGGACCTGCGTCAGGTTCGGCGCGGCCTTGGTGAGCGAGACGTTGCCGCCCTTGGCGAGCGTGACCACCATGACGTTCTTCCTCCCATGCTTCTCCCGGGGCGCCATCCAGGTGTATCCCCCGCGGCCCCGGCCGACCGGCTCCGGTCGGCTGAACTTCCTGAACTCACATCCTCGCAGCGCGGCGCACCGGCGCGGCACCCGGTCGGGCGAACCGGTCCGCGGCCCGCCCCCGCCGGGGAACGCGGCCGGGAACGAGCCCGGCAACGCGGCCGGGGCGGCCCCGGGACCACGGAGGTCCGGGACCGCCCCGGGAGAACGGCGCGCGGGCCGCCGGCGAAGGCCGCCGACGAGGACTCAGACGTTGACGCCGAAGTCCTGCGCGATGCCGCGCAGGCCGGAGGCGTAGCCCTGGCCGATGGCGCGGAACTTCCACTCCGCGCCGTTGCGGTACAGCTCGCCGAAGACCATCGCGGTCTCGGTGGAGGCGTCCTCGGAGAGGTCGTACCGGGCCAGCTCGGTGTTGTCGGCCTGGTTCACCACCCGGATGAACGCGTTGCGCACCTGGCCGAAGTTCTGGCCGCGGGTCTCGGCGTCGTAGATCGACACCGGGAAGACGATCTTGTCCACGTCCGCCGGCACGCCGACCAGGCTGACCTTGATCGCCTCGTCGTCGCCCTCGCCCTCACCGGTGAGGTTGTCGCCGGTGTGCTCCACCGAGCCGTCCGGGCTCTTCAGGTTGTTGAAGAAGACGAAGTTGCCGTCCGACGCGACCTTGCCCTGGGCGTTGCACAGCAGGGCGCTGGCGTCCAGGTCGAAGTCCGCACCGGTGGTGGTCCTGACGTCCCAGCCCAGACCGACGAGCACGGCGGTGAGGCCGGGGGCCTCCTTGGTGAGCGAGACGTTTCCGCCCTTGCTGAGGCTGACTCCCACTAGTCCTCCAAGAATCGGGAGGCACGTCCAGTGGTGCCCCCGGTGGTGCGGTCCTGGGCGACGGGAGACGCATCGGCTCCCGCACCCCACCCCGCCAACGGCCCGAGCGTAGTACGCGGTTCCCGAGCGCACCCCTGATCAGCCCGGACACGGCCCCGCGGCACTCGGCCGGCGGGTGCCGCGCGGGCGCCCGGACCCCCGCCAGAGGCCCGGGCGGGGGCCTCAGAGCCCCGCGAGGACCTTCAGGTACTCCTGCTCGTCCCGGGCGTCCGGGAGGCCGTTGACGACGCTCCAGCGCACCCGGCCGGCGGTGTCGATCACGAAGGTGCCGCGCAGCGGGCAGCCCCGCTCCCCGTCGAGGACGCCGTAGGCGCGGGTGACCTCGCCGTGCGGCCAGAAGTCGGCGAGCAGCGGGAACTCCAGGCCCTCCCGGTCGGCGAAGACCCGCTGGGAGAACTGCGAGTCGCAGGAGACGCCGAGCACCTGGACGGTGTCGTTCTGGAAGCCCGCCAGCCCGCGCTGGACCGCGCCCAGCTCGCCGGTGCAGACGCCGGTGAAGGCGAACGGGTAGAAGAGCAGGACGACGTTCTTCGCGCCGCGGAAGTCGGAGAGCCGGACGGTCTCGCCGTGCTGGTTGCCGAGCTCGAAGTCCGGAGCCTGGGTGCCGACCTCGATGGCCATGTGCGGGACCTTTCTGACGCAGACCGCGCCGCGCGGCGGGCGCGGCGGGCCACATCCTCCCATTCGCTTACGGGCGTTCCGCCGAACGGATGAGCCGGGCCGCGGCGGCGGTCCCCGTTCGCCTTCCGCGAACGGCTCCGGCGGGGCGCCCGGGGTGCCCCTCCGGCGTTCCCCGACGCCCCCGGTGCCCGGGCCGGCCGCGCCGGGCACCGGGGCCCCCAGGGGCGCCGGGGGACGCGACGGGCCCCGCCGGAGGGGGTTCCTCCGGCGGGGCCCGGTGCGGGGGTTTCAGAGCCCGCTCAGCGCTTGCCGCCCGACTTCGCCGCGGTGGACTTGGTCGCGAGCCTGGTGGCCGCCCAGTCCTTGACGATGTTGATCGAGCTGGTCTGGGAGAGACCGGCGGTCTTGGCCGCGTCGTTGATGTCGGAGGCCTCGATGTGGCCGTCCCGCCCGGTCTTGGGCGTCATCAGCCAGATGAGACCGCCCTCGGCCAGGTACTCCAGCGCGTCGACGAGGGCGTCGGTGAGGTCCCCGTCGTCGTCGCGGTGCCACAGCAGAACGGCGTCGGCGACGTCGTCGTAGTCCTCGTCGACGAGATCCGTCCCGGTGAGCTCCTCGATGCGTTCGCGGAGCTCCTGGTCAGTGTCGTCGTCGTACCCCAGCTCCTGGATGATCTGGCCCTCTTCGAAGCCGAGACGGGTCACCGGGTTGGACTTGTCCGCGGGGTCCGCGGTCGCGCTCACGGGAATAACCTCCAGTATTCGGCCCGGCGTCCATGCCGAGGCTGTGGCCGTAGTCCACACGGGAGCGGCGGTTCGCGCAAGTACCCGACCCCCGATCCCCCCCAAAGGTTGACGTGGCACAGGGGGACACGCCGTTCCGCGTGTCGGGAATCACACCGATTTGCCCTTCTCTGCGTGGGACAAGGATGCTTCGGGTGGTCCCGGCCCACAGGGCGTACGCGTGCCCGAGATACGAACGGCATTCGGGTCCGCGCGTGCGCGGGCGTAGAGTCTCCTGTTGGCCCTCACCCCGGCCGCCCGCCATCGGGCGGACGGGACACCAGGTCGGACCACCTCTTTTCGTAACACCCGGGGGTGTGCGGAGCGGACGAAGACGCCCGCACCGCGCGCCGCCAGACCGGCCCGCCCACCAGGCGGACCGGTTACCGATCGGTAGAGATGACGGATCTCCGAGCGCGGTAGCACGATGGAGGCGGCGCGACACACCTCAGTTTCGACCGACAGTGAAGGAACAGCGTGGCTTCCGGATCCGATCGCAACCCGATCATCATTGGCGGCCTTCCGAGTCAGGTCCCGGACTTCGATCCCGAGGAGACCGCGGAATGGCTGGAGTCGCTCGATGCGGCCATCGACGAGCGGGGGCGTGAGCGTGCCCGTTACCTGATGCTGCGGCTGATCGAGCGCGCCCGCGAGAAGCGTGTCGCCGTGCCCGAGATGCGCAGCACGGACTACGTCAACACGATCGCCACCAAGGACGAACCGTTCTTCCCCGGCAACGAGGAGATCGAGCGGAAGATCCTCAACGCGACGCGTTGGAACGCGGCCGTCATGGTCTCCCGGGCGCAGCGCCCCGGTATCGGGGTGGGTGGCCACATCGCCACCTTCGCCTCCTCCGCGTCGCTCTACGACGTCGGCTTCAACTACTTCTTCCGGGGCAAGGACGCCGACGGCGAGTCCGGCGACCAGATCTTCTTCCAGGGTCACGCCTCCCCCGGCATCTACGCCCGGGCCTTCCTGCTGGACCGGCTCACCGAGCAGCAGCTCGACGCGTTCCGCCAGGAGAAGTCGAAGGCCCCCTACGGCCTGTCCAGCTACCCGCACCCGCGGCTGATGCCGGACTTCTGGGAGTTCCCGACCGTCTCGATGGGCCTCGGCCCGCTCGGCGCGATCTACCAGGCCCGGATGAACCGGTACCTGGAGCATCGGGGCATCAAGGACACCTCCGACTCGCAGGTCTACGCCTTCCTCGGCGACGGTGAGATGGACGAGCCCGAGTCGCTCGGCCAGCTCTCCCTGGCCGCCCGTGAGGGCCTGGACAACCTCACCTTCGTGGTCAACTGCAACCTGCAGCGCCTCGACGGCCCGGTCCGCGGCAACGGCAAGATCATCCAGGAGCTGGAGTCGCAGTTCCGCGGCGCCGGCTGGAACGTGATCAAGCTGGTCTGGGACCGCAGCTGGGACCCGCTGCTCGCGCAGGACCGCGACGGCGTCCTGGTGAACAAGCTGAACACCACGGTCGACGGCCAGTTCCAGACCTATGCGACCGAGACCGGCGCGTACATCCGCGAGAACTTCTTCGGCGGGGACCTGCGGCTGCGTAAGATGGTCGAGAACATGACCGACCAGCAGATCCAGCACCTGGGTCGCGGCGGCCACGACCACGCCAAGGTCTACGCGGCCTTCAAGGCGGCCCGCGAGCACAAGGGCCAGCCGACGGTCATCCTGGCCCAGACGGTCAAGGGCTGGACGCTGGGCCCCAACTTCGAGGGCCGCAACGCCACCCACCAGATGAAGAAGCTGACGGTCGAGGACCTGAAGCGCTTCCGCGACCGGCTGCACCTGCCGATCACCGACAAGCAGCTCGAGGACGGCCTCCCGCCGTACTACCACCCGGGCCGCGACTCGGAGGAGATCCAGTACATGCACGACCGCCGGGAGGAGCTCGGCGGCTACGTACCGACCCGCAAGGTCCGCCCGCGCAAGCTGGAACTGCCCGGCGACGACGCGTACAAGGCGGTCAAGAAGGGCTCCGGCAACCAGACCATCGCCACCACCATGGCGTTCGTCCGGGTGCTCAAGGACCTCATGCGGGACAAGGGCATCGGCAACCGCTTCGTGCCGATCGCGCCGGACGAGTACCGCACCTTCGGCATGGACTCGCTGTTCCCGTCGGCGAAGATCTACAACCCGCTGGGCCAGACCTACGAGTCGGTCGACCGTGACCTGCTGCTGGCCTACAAGGAGTCGCCGACCGGCCAGATGCTGCACGACGGCATCTCCGAGGCCGGCTGCACCGCCTCGCTGATCGCCGCCGGTTCGTCCTACGCGACCCACGGCGAGCCGCTGATCCCGGTGTACGTCTTCTACTCGATGTTCGGGTTCCAGCGCACCGGCGACCAGTTCTGGCAGATGGCCGACCAGCTGGCCCGCGGCTTCGTGATCGGCGCCACCGCCGGCCGCACCACGCTGACCGGTGAGGGCCTCCAGCACGCCGACGGCCACTCGCACCTGCTGGCCTCGACCAACCCCGGCGTCGTCGCGTACGACCCGGCGTACGGCTTCGAGATCGCGCACATCGTCCAGGACGGTCTGCGGCGGATGTACGGCTCCAGCGCCGAGCACCCGCACGGTGAAGACGTGTTCTACTACATGACCGTCTACAACGAGCCGATCAAGATGCCGGCCGAGCCCGAGAACGTGGACGTCGAGGGCATCCTCAAGGGTCTGCACAAGTACGCGCCGGGCACCGCGGGCCAGATCCCGGCCCAGATCCTCGCCTCCGGCGTGGCCGTGCCGTGGGCCCTGGAGGCCCAGCGCATCCTCGCCGAGGAGTGGAACGTCAAGGCCGACGTCTGGTCCGCGACCTCCTGGAACGAGCTGCGCCGCGACGCGGTGGAGGCCGAGGAGTTCAACCTGCTGCACCCCGAGGAGCAGCAGCGCGTGCCGTACGTCACCCAGAAGCTCCAGGGCTCCGAGGGCCCGGTCGTCGCGGTGTCCGACTGGATGCGCGCGGTGCCGGACCAGATCGCCCGCTGGGTGCCCGGCCAGTACCAGTCGCTGGGCGCCGACGGCTTCGGCTTCGCCGACACCCGTGGCGCGGCCCGTCGCTTCTTCCACATCGACGCGCAGTCGGTCGTCCTGGGTGTGCTCACCGAGCTCGCCAAGCAGGGCAAGATCGACCGCTCGGCGCTGAAGGACGCGATCGACCGCTACCAGCTGCTGAACGTGGCCGCGGCCGACCCGGGCGCCGCCGGCGGCGACGCCTGATCAGCCGCTGAGGCACTGAGGCGCTGAGGGCCGGACTCCCGACGGGGGTCCGGCCCTTCGCCTTCGCCGGGCCCGCGCAGCCCCGCCCGGGCGTGACCGGGTGTGCCCGACGGGGACGGCACGGCCCGGGCGACCCTCGGCCCGGGCGATCGCCCCGGCGACCACGACGGCCCCGGACTCCAGCGAGTCCGGGGCCGTGGCGCTGCCGGGCCGATCGCCCGGGATTCCGTCAGATGTGCACGGCCGGGCCCGCGTCGGTGGTGCCGCGGCGGGTGAGCAGACCGAGCAGGGCGGCGCCGAAGGCCACCACGGCGGCGACCGCGAAGGCGAGCGACATGCCGCTGACGAAGGACTCGTGGACGGCGCCGGCCATCGCGTCCACCGCCTGCTGCGGGGTGCCCGCCGGGGCCGGCGGCGCGATGCCGAGCTGGGCGGCCTGCTTCAGGCCCTCGCCCGCCTCGCCCTCGACCGGCGGCAGGCCGGCCTTCGCCCAGTTGCCGGGCAGCACGTCGCCGACCTTGGCGGCCATCAGCGCGCCCAGCACCGCGGTGCCGAGGCTGCCGCCGACCTGCATCGCGGCCTGCTGGAGGCCGCCGGCCACGCCGGACAGCTCCAGCGGGGCGTTGCCGACGATCACCTCGGTGGCGCCGACCATGACGGGGCTGATGCCGAGGCCCATCAGGACGAACCAGAGCGACATCACGCCGTTGCCGGAGGCGGTGTCCAGGGTGGACATGCCGAACATCGCGGTGGTGGTGATCAGCATGCCCGCCACGATCGGGATACGGGGGCCCAGCTTGCCGATCGCCAGGCCGGCCAGCGGCGAGCCGACGATCATCATGCCGGTCATCGGCAGCAGGTGGACGCCGGCCTCGACCGGCTTCATCCCGTGCACGTTCTGGAGGTAGAAGGTCACGAAGAAGATCGCGCCGAAGAACGCGAAGGCCATCAGCGCCATCAGCAGCACGCCCGCCGACAGCGGCACCGAGCGGAACAGGCTGAGCGGGATCAGCGGTTCGCGGGCCTTGCCCTGCCAGAGCGCGAACAGCACCATCAGGACCACCGCGCCGATCAGGAACAGCAGCGTCTTCCCGTCGCCCCAGCCCCACTCGGGGGCCTTGATGATGCCGAAGACCAGCGCGAACATCCCGACCGAGAGCAGCGCGATGCCGGGCAGGTCGAAGGACTTGGCGGCGTTCTCGGCCCGGACGTCCCTGAGGATCCACAGGCCGAGCGCCACCGCGATCAGGCCGACCGGGATGTTGATGAAGAACACCGACTCCCAGTTGACGTGCTCGACCAGCAGGCCGCCGACGATCGGCCCGGCCGCGGTGGAGGCGCCGATCACGCCGCCCCAGATGCCGATCGCCATGTTGAGCTTCTCGGCCGGGAAGGCCCCGCGCAGCAGGCCGAGCGCGGCCGGCTGGAGCAGCGCGCCGAACAGGCCCTGGAGCACCCGGAAGGCGATCACGGTCTGGATGTTGCCGGCGAAGCCGATCGCGGCCGAGGTGACGGCGAAGCCCACGGCGCCGACCAGGAAGGTGTTCTTGTGGCCGAAGCGGTCACCGATCTTGCCCGCGGTGATCAGGAAGACCGCCAGGGCCAGCAGGTAGCCGCTGGTGACCCACTGGATCTCGGAGGGCGCCGCGTGCAGCTTCTCCTGGATCACCGGGTTGGCGATGGCGACGATCGTGCCGTCCAGCGCGACCATCATGACGCCGACCGCGACGGTCAGCAGGGTCAGCCAGGGGTGCCCCTTGAGGCCGCCCCCCGACCGCGGATTCGGCGGCGGCGGTGCGTCCGCCTCGGAGTTCTTGACGACGGACTGGCTCATCTGGGGCCCTCCGGGGGCATGGCTCGGTGCGGGACACGGCGGTGGCGCCCCGGCCCACCCGTCCCCACAGGTGCCCCGGCCCGACGGGCGCCACCTCGGCAGATTATGTCAGCTGCTGACATTCGGCAAACAGTGACTTCTGGCCATTACTGCCATTTGTCAGAGCGCTAAGGTTGTGCTCCCACCCGCCGCTCCCAGCGCTCCGGAAGGCCCCCGCCATGGCCGCTCACACCCCCCGCACCACCGACGCCCCGGACGCCCCCGGACGCACCCCGGGGCTGCGCGAGCGCAAGAAGCAGCAGACCAGGTACGCCCTGATCCAGGCCGCCCACCTGCTCTTCCTCCGGCAGGGCTTCGCCCACACGACCGTCGACGAGATCGCCTCCGCCGTCGACGTCTCCCAGCGCACCTTCTTCCGCTACTTCGCCAACAAGGACGAGGTCGCGCTCGCCGTGATGGCCGTGGCCGAGGACTACTTCATCGAGTGCCTGCGCCACCGCCCGGCCGAGGAGACCCCGCTCCAGGCCCTGCGCGCCTCGATCGTCAAGGCCTGGCGCGACCTCGGCAGCGCGGAGACCTCCGGCCCCCACTCGATCCACAGCGCCCTCGAACTCATGCGGATGATCGAGGAGACGCCCCCGCTGCTCGCCGCCCACCTGCGCCGGGTCACCGAGCAGGAGCGGCTGGTGGTCCAGGTGCTCGCCGAACGCGAGGGCCTGGACCCGGCCGGGGACCTGCGCCCCGCCGTGCTCGCCGCCGTCTTCGGCAGCCTGCTGCGGGCGGCCCACCTGTCCTGGAGCGCCGAACTCGAACCGGCCGGCCCCGAGGGCATGGTCACGGTGATCGAGCGTCACTTCGACCAGCTCGGACCGGCCCTGGCCGGCCACTGGCGCGACCCCGCGTAGTACCCGGCGGAACCGCCGTGTCATACCGGGGTATCACCCGATACCCCGGTGGCACCCGGAAGTTCGGGCCCCAGTGCGACGCCCGGGCGGCCCCGCCCTCCTAGGCTGGCCCGCGATGAAGAACCTCACCTCAGCCGACCTCCGCCGGTACGTCCGCCGCCTGCTGCGCACCTTCTGGCAGCACCTCACCGTTCCGGGCGACAACCACACCCCGCTGCTCGGGGAGTCGCCCCGGCCCTGGCTGCGCCGGCTGCCGTACGCCGTCGCCCTGGCCATGATGTCCTCGCTGATCCCCAGCGGGATCGGCGTCCTGGTCGGCTCCTTCGGCCTGGTGCTCCCGGTGGCCGGCGCGCTCACCGTCGCCCAGACCGTTCCGCTGCTGCTCGCCATCACCCGGCCGCTGGCCGCCTGGTGGATCAGCGCGGCCACCCTGGTCACCACCGCGACCGTCACCGCCCGGTACGAGCAGGACGGCGGCACCTGGCCGTGGACCGCGCCGATGATCCTCTCCTACGTCTTCCTGCTGGCAGCCCTCGCGCTGCGGGAGAGCCGGGCCACCCTGGTCTCGGTCTGGCTGGCCACCGTCGCGCTCACCGCGCTCACCACCACCCTGGGCCTGCCCCGCTCCGGCGACGGCACCACCATGCTGCTGATCGCGCTCAGCGGCGCCGCCCTGCTGCTCGGCTGGGCCGTCCGGGACCGCGCCGAGGCGCGCCGGCTGCTCACCGAGCAGGAGCACATCAGCGAGGTCGAGCGCGAACGCCGCACCCTGCTGGAGGAACGCGCCAGGATTGCAAGGGAGTTGCACGACGTGGTGGCCCACCACATGTCGGTCATCGCGGTGCAGGCGGCCAGCGCCCCGTACCGGATCACCGGCGTACCGGACGAGGCCTCCGAGGAGTTCACCGCGATAGCCGGCACCGCCCGCGAGTCACTGGCCGAGATGCGCCGGCTGCTCGGCGTGCTGCGCAGCGAGGAGTCCGGCGGGGAGAAGGCCCCGCAGCCCGGGGTCGGCCAACTCGCCCAGCTGGTCGAGACGGTGGGCCGGGCCGGGGTGCCGGCCGAACTGACCGTGGAGCCCGGCCTGGTGGACCTGGTGCCGCAGGCCGTCGGCCTGTCCGCGTACCGGATCGTGCAGGAGGCGCTGGCCAACGTGGTGCGGCACGCCCCCGGCGCGCGGACCTGGGTGTCGGTGGCCGAGGACGGCCCGGCGCTGCGGGTGACGGTGGTCAACGCGGCCCCGCCGGTGCGCACCGAGTCGCTGGAGGCCTCGGTCGAGGGCACCGGGCAGGGGCTGGTCGGAATGCGCGAACGCGTCCGGCTGGTCGATGGCAGGCTGGACACCGGCCCGCTGCCGGACGGCGGCTTCAAGGTGGCCGCCGTCCTGCCCCTCGACCGCCCCGACGCCCCCCTGGAGACCACCGCATGACCATCCGCGTGATCATCGTCGACGACCAGGCCATGGTGCGCGCGGGCTTCGCGGCCCTCCTCAACGCCCAGAGCGACATCGACGTGGTGGGGGACGCGGCGGACGGCGCCCAGGCCCTGGAGGTCAACGGCCGCACCCACCCCGACCTGGTGCTGATGGACGTCCGCATGCCCGTCATGGACGGCCTGGAGGCGGCCAGGCGGCTGCTCGACCCGGCCGTACCCGGCGCCCACCGGCCCAAGGTGCTGATGCTCACCACCTTCGACGTGGACGACTACGTGTACGAGGCACTGCGCGCCGGAGCCAGCGGCTTCCTGCTCAAGGACGCCCCGCCGGCCGACCTGATCGCCGCGGTCCGGGTGGTCGCGGCCGGCGAGGCGCTGCTCGCCCCCTCGGTGACCCGCCGGCTGATCGAGGACTTCGCCCGCACCCGCCCGGCCAGGCGCCGCGACCCCAAGGTGCGGCTCAACGGCCTGACCCCGCGCGAGACCGAGGTGCTGGAGCTGATCGCCCGCGGCCTCTCCAACCAGGAGATAGCCGCCGGACTGGTGCTCGCCGAACAGACCGTCAAGACCCACATCGGGCGCATCCTCGCCAAGCTCGGCCTGCGCGACCGCGCCCAGGCGGTGGTGCTGGCCTACGAGTCCGGCCTGGTGACCCCCGGCCAGTAGGTGGGGACATCCCCCTGATACCCCGGTAGCACCCGGGAGTTGGCCCCGCGGTGTGACGTCCGCGGGGCCGTCGCATTCCTACCTTCCTCTCCGTCGGAAGCCGAACCGAGTCGGCTGCCGAACGGACAAGGGAGGGCAGGGACATGCGCAGGTTTCGGGCCAGGAGGGCGCTCGCCGCCACCGCGGTGGCGCTGGCGGCCGTACTCGGCGCGGGCGGCTGGGCCGCCGACACCCAGACCCCCGTCACCGGCCCGCCGCCCGGCAGCGCCGCCTGGACGGCCGACACCTCGCTCGGCCTGCGGCCGCCCGACCCCGCCGCCACCACCCCCGCCCACGTCGCGGCGTTCTTCGCCGGGCTGGGCCCGGCACAGCAGGACGCGCTGGCCGCCCGGCACCCGCTGGTGGTCGGCAACCTGGACGGCGCCCCGGTCGTCCTCAGGTACCGGGCCAACGCCCTGGCGCTCGCCGCCGAACGCGCCCGCGAACTCGCCCGGGCCGCCGACCCCGCCCTCACCCCGCAGGACCACGAGACCGCCCGCGAGCGCGCCGAGCGCTACCGCGCCCTGCTGGACGGCGGCCGGCGGATCCTCGCCTTCGACCCGCGCGGCCGCGGCCAGGTCGCCGAGGTCTACGGAGACCTCGCCACCGCCCGCCGCACCGCCGTGATCGTCCCCGGCTCGGACATCGACCTGCTCCGCTTCGACCGCGCCTCCGACCCGTACGGCACCCCCGCCGGCATGGCCCGCGCGCTCCTGGACGCCACCGGCCGGCAGACCGCCGTGATCGCCTGGGCCGGCTACACCACCCCGCTCGGCCTCGGCCCGGACGCCGCCACCGAGGACCTGGCCGAGGCCGGCGCCCCCCGGCTCACCCGGCTGCTCGACGGACTCGCCGTCAGCACCCGCCCGCAGGCCCCGCCCACACTGTTCTGCCACAGCTACGGCTCGGTGGTCTGCGGCCTGGCCCGCCCCACCCCCGCCCAGGCATCCGGCGTCGTGGTGCTCGGCTCGCCCGGCATGGGCATCGGCTCGGTCGCCGACCTCGACCCGGACGTCCCGCTCTGGGCCACCGCCCGCAACGGCTCCGACTGGATCGGCGACGTGCCCAACGTCCGGCTGTTCGGCCTCGGCCACGGCGCCGACCCGACCGCCCCCGGCTTCGGCGCCCGCCCGCTGCCCGCCACCGGATCCCACGGCCACAACGGCTACTTCGCCCCCGGCACCGCCTCGCTCGCCGCCTACGCCGCCGTCGCCCTCGGCCGCGCCGCCTGACCTCCCGCACCGGAAGGAGCACCACCATGGCCAGCCCCCTCACCTCCCTGCGCCGCGCCGCCCACCAGGTCGACGCCAGGACCCCCGCCACCCGCGACCGCGCCCTGGACGGGCTGCGCGCCCTCGCCCTGCTCTCCGTGCCGGTCGGCCACTGGATGCTCGGCGGCCTGACCCTCTCCCCCGACGGCGCCCTGCACAACGCCAGCCCGCTCGCCACCCTCGGCTTCTTCGCCCCGCTCAGCTGGGTGCTCCAGATGCTCGGGGTGTTCTTCCTGGTCGGCGGCCACTCCTCGGTCAGCTCGCTGGAGCGGGCCAGGGCCAAGGGGGTCACCTTCGGCGGCTGGCTGCGGGCCCGTACCGTCCGGCTGCTGCGCCCGGTACTCGGGGTGGCGGCCGTCTGGGCGGCGCTGGTCCCGCTGCTGCCCGCGCTCGGCGTCCCCGCGGACACCCTGCGCACCGGCTCCACGCTGGTGGTGCAGCCGCTCTGGTACATCGGGATCTACCTGGGGCTGACCGCGCTCACCCCGCTCTGCGTGGCCGCCGGGCGCCGGCTGGGCGGCTGGTCGGCGGGCCTGCCGGCGCTCGCGGTCGCCGCCGTCGACCTGCTGCGGTACGGGCCGTGGGCCGGGGCGGTGCCGTCCTGGGTCGCCCTGCTGAACATCCTGCCGGGCTGGCTGTTCGGCTACCAGCTGGGCGTGCTCTGGGCGCAGGGCCGGCTCGGCCGCCCGGCGGCCCGGGTGCTGCTGCTCGGCGGCGGCGCGGTGTTCGCCGCCCTGCTGCTGGTCTTCCACTACCCGGCCAGCATGGTCGGCGTGCCCGGGGCGGCGCGGACCAACTCGCACCCGCCGTCCCTGCTGGTGCTCGCCCTGGCGGCGTTCCAGTGCGGTGCCGCGGTGCTGCTGCGGGAGCGGCTGGGCCGGCTGCTGAGCCGCCGCCCGCTGCTCTGGCTGCCGGTCGTGCTGGTCAACCTGTCGGCGATGACGATCTTCTGCTGGCACCAGAGCGCGATGCTCGCGGTCGCGGTGCCGGGAGCGGCCGGCCTGGGCGCCGTCCCCGGGCTGACCACCTCGCCGGACTCGCTCGGCTGGGTGGCCGCCCGGCTGGCGCTGCTGCCGCTGTTCGGTGCCGCGCTGGTGGCGATCGGCTGGTTCACCCGCCGCTTCGACGGGCCGTGGACGTCCTTGTCCCGGGGTGGCAAGGCGGTGGCCGGGGCCGCGGCGGCACTGTTCGCGGCGTACGCGCTGGGCGTGGTGTGACGCGCGCCGTCGTCCACGGCACGTAGGGGGCGCGGACCGGTCGGTCCGCGCCCCTCGGCCGTTGCGCCCCGGGGCGCGCGATGTCGGTGCCCTGCCCTACCCTGCCGCCATGGTGACGTTCGACGAGTTCCGCGCGATGGCGCTGGCCCTGCCGGAGGCCGCCCAGGAGCCGACCTGGGACATCGAGACGCTGCGGGTCCGCGGCCGGATCTTCGCGATGGGCGCTCCCGACGGGGACCGCGTCACCGTCAAGGCCTCCCCCGAGGACCAGGCCGAACTGCTCGCCGCCGAGCCCGAGGTGTTCTCCTCCGCCCCGTACGTCGGCCGGCACGGCTGGGTGAGCGTCCGACTCGGACCGGTGGACCGGGACGAACTGAGCGACCTGGTCACCGAGGCCTGGCGGCGGACGGCGCCGAAGCGCCTGGTCCGCGAATTCGACGCCCGGAACTCCGGATAGGGCCGCCGAACCGGCCGCTCAGGGACGCCGGAAGGACACCCGCGGTTCATGTGATCCATCCCACAGTTTAGGCGTTCCCGTCACCCCGTCGGTCCCCCTAGGCTTGCGCAGGGAAGTCAGCAGAGCTATCGCACCCTCCGGGCACCGCCCGTGAAACGGTGACGGGCCCCAAGGGAGTTGGTGCGGTGCGCAACCGTCGGCGCTGGAAGCGGGTACTGATCGGGGCGTTCGCCGGCTGCGCGGTGCTCGCCGACGCCGGAGCCTCCGCCGCCGCGGCCGCGGTCTCCTCCGAACAGCTGGCGATCTCCACGCCTCCGGCCGGCAGCGCCGCCTGGGTCGAGGACCACTCCTTCGACCGCTCGCTGCCCGACCCGGCCACCACCACCCCGGCCGCCGCCGCGCAGTTCTTCGCCTCGCTCGCGCCCACCGAGCTGGACCGGCTGATCCAGGAGTACCCGCTGGTCGTCGGCAACTACGACGGCGCCCCGCCGGACCTGCGCTACCGCGCCAACCGGATCGCCCTGGCCGCCGAGCGCGACCGGGCCAGGGCACGCGCCGCCGACCGCGACCTGGACTCCGACACCCGCGCGCTGGCCGTCTCCCGCGCCAACGACGCCGAGAACCTGCTCGCCCCCGGCCGGCAGATCCTGGCCTTCGACCCGCGCGGCCGCGGCCTGGTCACCGAGGTCTGGGGCGACCTCGCCGACGCCGAGCGGATCTCCGTACTCGTCCCCGGCTCGGACGCCGACCTCGGCCACCACGACCAGACGGCCGAACCGCTGCGCTCCCCGGCCGGCATGGCCCGCGCCCTCTTCGCCGAGGAACGGCGCCAGGCGCCCGGCACCCGGACGGCCGTGATCTCCTGGACCGGCTACGTCACCCCCTCCGGCCTCGGCCCCGACGCGGCCACCTCCCGGCTCGCCGACGTCGCCGCGCCCCGGCTGGAGCGGCTGCTCGCCGGGCTCAGGGAGACCACCAGGCCGGACGCGCCGCCGTCGCTGCTCTGCCACTCCTACGGCTCGGTGGTCTGCGGCACCGCCGCCCCCGAGATCCCCCGCGCGGCCGCCTCACCGTCCGACACCTCGGGCATCACCGACCTGGTGGTCTTCGGCAGCCCCGGCATGGGCGTGCAGGACACCACCGAACTGGGCACCGGCGTGCACGTCTGGGCGACCCGCAACCCCAGCGACTGGATCGGCAACGTGCCGTTCCTGGAAGTCGGCGGGCTCGGCCACGGCGCCGACCCGGCCGCGAGCGGCTTCGGCTCCGAGCAGATCTCCTCGGCACGCGCGGCCGGCCACAACGGCTACTTCACCGAGGGCACCGACAGCCTGCGCAACTTCGCGGCGATCTCGCTCGGCCGCTACCAGGCCGTGATCCGGACCAGCCCCGGCTCCTGAAGTCCCGCACGCCGCAGGGCGGTTCCCCTGCGAGCGCCCTAGGAGAGCTCGTCCTGGTACAGCCGCAGGGCGTCCGCCGCCGCCCTGGCCAGCTCGCGCCGGGCGGCCGGCGGGGCCAGTACCTCGACGTCCGCGCCGAAGGTCAGCAACGCGCGGACGGCCGCCGGCGCCGGGAACGCCATCGCCACCTCGACCCACTCCTCGGCCGGCCCGGCACCCACCTCCGGCAGCGGGGCGGTGACCCGGCCGCCGTGGATGCGCAGGAACATGTCCAGCCTGGCGCGCCGCACCCGCGCCCGCACCGGCAGGTCCACAGGCAGCCGCTCCACCTGCTCGCGCAGCACCGCCCAGACGTCGCCGAGCCCGATCCCGGTCCGGCGCCGCACCGGCTCCTCCGCGGTCTCGGCGACCAGCACCCGGTCGGCCCTGAACAGCCGCGGCTCGCCGTGCAGGTCGGCCACCAGGTACCAGACCGCGGCCTTGCTCACCAGCCCGTACGGGTCGACGGTGTAGTCCACCGGCGCGGGCGCGCCGCCGTGCCGGTAGCGCAGCCGCAGCCGCCGGTCGGCGAAGACGGCGTACTGGAGCTCTCCGAGGTCGGGGCCGGCCACCGGGCCGGCCGGGGCCTGCATCCAGCGGGCCGGGTCGACCAGGATCCGCTCGCTGATCCGCTCGGCCGCCGGGCGGTGCGGGGCCGGCAGCGCCGCCATCACCTTGCGCAGCGCCGAACCGAGCGCGCCGTCCAGCCCGAGGTCGCTGTGCGCGCCCTGGGCGGAGAGCACGAACAGCGCCCTGGCCTCGTCCGCCGTCAGCCCGGTCACGTCGGTGCGGTAGCCCGGCAGCAGGCTGATGCCGCCGTGCCGGCCGCGCTCGGTGAACACCGGCACCCCCGCGGTGGAGAGCGCCTCCACGTCGCGGTAGACGGTGCGGACGGACACCTCCAGCCGCGCGGCGAGTTCGGTGGCGGGCACCCGGCCGCGGGTCTGGAGCAGCAGCAGGATCGAGAGCAGGCGGTCGGCCTTCATGGTCCAAGAATCCCAGTAATCCTGACGGCGGTTGTCAGGTTTTACCGGAAGATTGCGCTCCGAGCCGGAAAAGCCGTCCGCCACCGAGGAGTCGAGCACAGATGTCCGCCGTCCAGGATGCCCGCCCGCAGTACCTGACCGCGCTCGACCAGTTGGAGAAGCTGTTCGCCACGATCACCCCGGCCGACCTCGACCGGCCCACCCCGTGCACCGAGTTCACGCTGCGTCAGCTGCTGGACCACGTGGTCGGCGGCATCCACCGGTTCGCGTACATGGGTGAGGGCGGCCGCGCCCAGGACGTCCTGGCCGGCATCGAGGACCCGTCCGACGAGGGCTGGCCGGCCGCGCTGGGCCGGGCCCGCGCCCGGGTGACCGCCGCCTGGGCGGACGACGCCAGGCTCGGCCGCCCGGCCGTCGCCCCCTGGGGCGAGGTGCCCGGCGCGGCGGCGGTCGGCGGCTACCTGATGGAGGTGGCGACCCACTCCTGGGACATCGCCACCGCCCTCGGCAACGGCTTCGCCCTGGACGACGACCTGGCGCGGGCCGCGCTGGCCGTCGCCCGGTCCGTGATGCCGGCCGGACAGCGCCCGCCCGGCGCCCCGTTCGGTGACGCCCGCCCGGCCCCCGAGGACGCCGACGCCCAGACCGAGCTGGCCGCCTGGTTGGGCCGTACGGTCTGAGCCCGCGACGGCCCGGGGAGGGCTCACCCGCTCTCCCCCAGCCGTCGGTGCCCGCTACTCGCGCGCCGCCGAGGTGGAGCTCATGTCCGCGTAGCGGTTCCCCGCGACCCGGCCGGCCACCGGCTCCAGCAGCGCCAGCTCCTCGGCGGTCAGCCGCAGCGTCGCCGCCGCGGTGTTCTCGGCGAGCCTGCCGCGCTTGCGGGTGCCCGGGATCGGCACGACGGCCAGCCCGTGCACCTCGGCCTGCCCGTGCACCCAGGCCAGGGCGACCTGGGCGAGCGTCACGCCGCGGGCCGACGCGATCTCCCGCAGCGGGGCGAGCAGTTCGCCGTTGAAAGCCGCGTTGTCACCGCTGTAGCGCGGGTGGTTCCGGCGGTAGTCGTCCGCCGAGAGCTCCTTGGCGTCCTGGAAGGCGCCGGTCAGGAAGCCCCGGCCGAGCGGCGAGTACGGCACGAAGGCGACGCCCAGCTCCGCCGCGGCCGGCACCGCCGTGCGCTCGACGTCGCGGGCGAACACCGACCACTCGGACTGGAGCGCGGCGATCGGGTGGACGGCGTGCGCCTCGCGCAGCTCCGCCCCGGTCACCTCGGACAGGCCGAGGTGGCGCACCTTGCCCGCCTCGACCAGCTCGGCCATGGCGCCGACCGAGTCGGCCAGCGGCACCGCCGGGTCGCGGCGGTGCATGTAGTACAGGTCGATCACGTCCACGCCGAGGCGGCGCAGCGAGGCGTCCACCGCGGTCCGGATGTACGCCGGGTCGTTGCTGATGCCGCGGACGGACTCGTCCTCCGCCGAGCGCATGATGGCGAACTTGGTGGCCAGCACCACCTCGTCCCGGTGGGCCCGGACGAACGGGCCGATCAGCTCCTCGTTGTGGCCGGAACCGTACATGTCGGCGGTGTCGAAGAGGGTGACGCCGGCCTCCAGGGCGGCGTCCAGGGTGGCGAGTGCCTCGCCGGAGTCGGTGGGGCCGTAGAACTCGCTCATGCCCATGCAGCCGAGGCCCTGGGTGCCCACGAGCGGGCCGCCGGTGCCGAGTTCGACGGTGGGAAGGACGGTCTGAGTCATGCGCTCTGCTCTTCCTCTACACGGTTGTCCACGGGGTGGTCCTGCTGTCCGGCCGGGGTGCCGGCGATGCCGGCGGCCTTCCCGGCGTACAGGTCGATCTTGTGGTCGAGGACGGCGAGGGTGGCCTGGAGGTCGACGATCCGCTGCCGGACCTCCTCGCGCTGGGCCTCCAGGAGCCGCTGGCGCGCCGGGTACGTCTGCTCGCCCTGCCGGGCCATGTCCACGTACCTGAGCATGTCCGCCACCGACATGCCGGTCAGCCGCAGCCGGCCCAGGAAGGCCAGCCGGTGCAGATCGGCGTCGCGGTAGCGGCGCTGTCCGCCCGACGCCCGGCCGACCGGGTCCAGCAGGCCGATCCGCTCGTACCAGCGCAGGGTGTGGGCGGTCAGCCCGCTCGCCGCGGCGACCTCGCTGATGGTGTGCCTCGGCGTCCGGTCCGGGTCGCCGGTCGGGCGGCTGAACACCTCGGAGCAGCTGCGCAGGTCCGTCTCGATGCGTGCGGGTGCGGTCATCGCTCGTCTCCCCTGTCCTCGGCCGCCCTGTGCTCGGCGGCCTCGTCCTCGGCGCCCTGTCCTCGGTGCCCTGTCCTCGGCGACACGGACGACGCTACCTAGTTTGAGTGCACTCCAAGCAAGCCCGTCATCCGGGTGGCTCCACCACCACCTTCCCGTGGGGCGTTTCCCGGCGACTACAGTCGGACCCCATGGAGAGCCTGCGGATGATCGAGAACTGGCCGGTGCCCCACGCCGCGGCGGCGGTGGTCCGGGCGGACGGCGCGGTGCTGGGCACGCACGGGCCGCAGCAGCACCTGTTCCCGCTGGCCTCGGTGACCAAGCCGCTCACCTCCTACGCGGCGCTGGTCGCCGTCGAGGAGGGCGTGTTCGAGCTGGACGACCCGGCCGGGCCGCCCGGGGCGACCGTGCGCCACCTGCTCGCACACACCTCGGGCCTGGGCTTCGACGAGGACCGGGTGTTCGCCGAGCCCGGCAAGCGCCGGCTGTACTCCAACGCGGGCTTCGACGCGCTGGCGCGGGCGCTGTCCGAGGCCGCCGGGATCGAGTTCTCCCGCTACGCCGCCGAGGCGGTCTTCGAGCCGCTGGGCATGACCGACACCCTGATCAACACCGCGCACAGGTCCCCGGCCGGCGCGGGCGGCCTGTCCACCCTCGCCGACCTCACCCGGTTCGCCGCCGAGTTGCAGGCGCCCAAGCTGCTGGACCCGTCCACCGTCCGGCAGGCCACCCGCGAGGTCGCCTTCCCCGGCACCGGCGGCGTGCTGCCCGGCTACGGCCACCACCGCCCGAACGACTGGGGCCTCGGCTTCGAGATCCGCGACGGCAAGAGCCCGCACTGGACCGGCACCGCCAACTCCCCGGGTACCTTCGGGCACTTCGGCCAGTCCGGCACCTTCCTGTGGGTCGACCCTCAGGCCGGCGCGGCCTGCGTCGTGCTCACCGACCGGGACTTCGGGCCCTGGGCGATCGAGGCCTGGCCGGCCTTCTCGGACGCGGTGCTCGCCGAGCTGCGCGGCTGACCGGACCGTACGGCTAGCCGTACGAGACCGGCGAGTGCATCTCCCAGAGCAGGAGTTCGGCGCCGGCCTCGCCCGCGGTGGGGTCGGCGAAGGCCTCCCCGGTGATCCGCACGCTGTCGCCCGGGGCCATCGAGCGGCCGCCGCCCTTGGGCCCCGGGATCGTCCGGTAGCCCAGCGAGCCGGCCGTCAGGTGCGCGTACCGCCAGGGCGCCGCGGGCAGCTGCGGCAGCGGCTGCCACGGCCCCGCGGTGGCCAGCCAGAGCGCGGCGGCGCCGCGGCGCAGCCGCAGGGCGTCCGTCCCGGCGTCGCGCTCCAGCCCGGAGGCGAGCAGCGTCAACCCGCCGTCCGCCGGTTCCACCTTGCGCAGGCCGTACGCGGGGGGCGCGTCGAACTCGTCCGGCTGGAGCCACATCTGGACGAAGCGCACCGGCCCGGTGGCGCCGCCGACGTTGCGTTCGGTGTGGGTGACGCCGGAACCGGCGCTCAGGTACTGGACCATCCCGGGGCGGACCACCCCGCCGTGGCCGTGGGAGTCCCGGTGGGCCAGCGCGCCCTCCAGCACCCAGGTGAGGATCTCGGTGTCCCGGTGCTTGTGCTCGTCGAACCCCGCGCCGGGGGCGAGGAGTTCCTCGTTGCACGCGAGCAGCGCGCCGAAGTGGGTGTTCTTCGGGTCGTAGTGGCCCGCGAAGGAGAACGCGTGCCGGGTCTCGATGCCCTCGGCCGGGGCGGAGCGGTAGCGCTCGGCGGTGCGGCGCAGGTCGGCACGGGGGCGGTCGGCGGCTTCGGTCACGCCCCCACCGTAGTGGGTGGGCCCCGGGTGTGATCCTTGCCACCGCGCCGCTCCGCCGGGGGGTGTGCGCGAGCAGTCACTCGCGTGAGGCAGTCTTGTCCTTGTGTCAGCCGCTTCCGCGAACTCCAAGAGCGACCCCAGTCCCAGCCCCGCAGCCGCCGGGAAGAGCCCGGCCTCCCGGTCGGGCCGCGACCGCCCCGGCCGCGCGGCGCCCCGCCTGACCGCGCAGGAGCGCAGAAACGTCGCCGAGCGCGCCGAGCGCCGGGCCGCGACGCTCAAGCGGCTGGAGAAGTCCTCGGGCAAGCTGGCCACCGCCGCGATCTCGCGGATGGACGACCAGCTCGGCTGGTACCGGCGGATGCCGCCGGAGCACCGGTCCTGGATCGGCCTGGTCGCCCAGGCCGGCATCGCCGCCTTCACCGAGTGGTACCGCCACCCCGAGGCCGCGAAGGCGATCTCCACCGACGTCTTCGGCACCGCCCCGCGCGAGCTGACCAGGGCGATCACCCTGCGCCAGACCGTCGAGCTGATCCGCACCACGATCGAGGTGATGGAGGAGGCCATCGAGGAGGTGGCCGCCCCCGGCGACGAGGCGGACATGCGCGAGTCGGTGCTGGTCTACGCCCGGGAGATCGCCTTCGCGACCGCCCAGGTGTACGCCCAGGCGGCCGAGGCACGCGGCGCCTGGGACGCCCGGCTGGAGGCGCTGGTGGTCAACTCGCTGCTGTCCGGCGACGCCGACGAGGGCGTGCTCTCGCGCGCCGCGGCGCTCGGCTGGGGCCAGCCCAGCCAGATCCGGGTGGTGATGGGCAGCGCGCCGGACGGCGACAGCGAGCTGGTGGTGGAGGCGATCCGCCGGGCCGCCAGGTACGCCAAGCTGCACGTGCTGACCGGGGTGCTGGGCAAGCGCCTGGTGGTCGTGGTCGGCGGCGAGAAGGAGCCGGTGCAGGCGGCCCGGGCGCTGATCGGCCAGTTCGCGCCGGGCCCCGTGGTGGTCGGCCCGACGGTGCCCGACCTGCTCTCCGCGACCCGCTCGGCGCACGCCGCCGCGGCGGGCCTGCGGGCCTGCGCCGCCTGGCCGGACGCCCCCCGCCCGGTGCTGGCCGACGATCTGCTGCCGGAGCGGGCGCTGGCCGGTGACCAGGCCGCGCGCCGTCAGCTGGTGGAGGAGATCTACACACCGCTGGACGAGGCCGGCTCCGCCCTGCTGGAGACGCTGAGCGTCTACCTGGAGCAGGCATCCTCGCTGGAGGGAGCGGCCAGGATGCTCTTCGTCCATCCCAACACGGTGCGCTACCGGCTACGACGTGTGACTGATGTGACGGGGTACGCCCCCTCCGATGTACGTTCCGCGTTCACTCTGCGGATCGCCCTGGCCCTCGGCCGGCTGGACGCCGACAGCGAGCCCGGCTGAGCCGGAGTGTAGGGACCATACAATCCCGGATGGTTTTCTTCGTTACCGTCGCCTACCCGCCCCTGGGTGCCTGGCGAGAGAGGGTTGAACCGTGCTCGTAATCGTCGCCCCTGGACAGGGTGCCCAGTCCCCCGGTTTCCTCAGCCCCTGGTTGGAACTCGACGGTGTCGCCGACCGCCTGAGCGGCTGGTCGGACGTCGCCGGTCTCGACCTGGTGCACGCCGGCACCGAGGCGTCCGCCGAGGACATCAAGGACACCGCCGTCGCCCAGCCGCTGCTGGTCGCGGCCGGCCTGATGACCGCCCGGGAGCTGTTCCCGGACGAGGACCTCGCCCGCAAGGTGGTCGGCGCCGTGGCCGGCCACAGCGTCGGTGAGATCACCGCCGCCGCCGGCGCCGGGGTGCTCACCGCCCACGACGCGCTGACCTTCGTCCGTGAGCGCGGCCGGGCCATGGCCGAGGCCGCCGCCGTCACCGAGACCGGCATGCTCGCCGTGCTCGGCGGCGAGCCGGAGGAGGTCGCGGCGAAGCTGGCCGAACACGGCCTGACCCCGGCCAACAACAACGGCGGCGGCCAGATCGTCGCCGCCGGTACGCTGGCCCAGCTGGAGGCGCTGAAGGCGGACCCGCCGACCCGCGCCAAGCTGATCGCCCTCAAGGTGGCCGGTGCCTTCCACACCGAGCACATGGCCCCCGGTGTCGAGCGGCTGGCCAGGCTGGCCCCGACCCTGACGGCGGCCGACCCGCAGGTCCGCTACGTCTCCAACAAGGACGGCGCGGTGGTGGACTCCGGTGCCGAGGTGCTCGCGCGCCTGGTGTCGCAGGTCTCCAACCCGGTCCGCTGGGACCTCTGCATGGAGACCCTCGGGCGGCTGGGCGCGACGGCCGTGATCGAGCTGTCCCCGGCGGGCACCCTCACCGGACTGCTCAAGCGCAACCTCAAGGGTGTGGCCACGCTCGCCCTCAAGACCCCCGCCGACCTGGACCGGGCCCGCGAGCTCGTCGCGGAGCACGGCGGTCAGGAGCAGGAGACCCAGGCATGACCAAGCCCCAGATCCGTCCGGTGAGCGGCGCGCAGTACTCGCGCATCCTCGGCGTCGGCGGCTACCGCCCGGTCCGGGTGATCCCCAACTCCGAGGTCCTGGAGTGGATCGACTCGTCGGACGAGTGGATCCGCACCCGCAGCGGGATCGCCGAGCGCCGCTGGGCCGGCCCGGACGAGTCCGTCGCCGAGATGTCCCTCCAGGCCGCCGGCAAGGCCATCGCCCAGGCCGGGATCTCCGCCGCGCAGATCGGCGGTGTGATCGTCTCGACCGTCTCGCACCTCAAGCAGACCCCCGCGATCGCCACCGAGATCTCCGAGCGGCTCGGCTGCGGCACCGCCCCGGCCTTCGACATCTCGGCCGCCTGCGCCGGCTTCGGCTACGGCCTCGGCCTGGCCGACGGCATGATCCGCGGCGGCAACGCCGAGTACGTGCTGGTCATCGGCGTCGAGCGGCTCAGCGACCTGACCGACCAGTCGGACCGCTCCACCGCCTTCATCTTCGGCGACGGCGCCGGCGCCGCGGTCGTCGGTCCGTCCGACACGCCCGGCATCGGCAAGCTGATCTGGGGTTCGGACGGCTCGCAGGCCGACCTGATCACCCAGACCGAGGCCTGGGACACCGCCTTCGCCAAGTCCGACGCGATCAACGGCGCGGGCGAGGAGACCAGGTGGCCGGCCCTGCGGATGGACGGCCAGCCGGTCTTCCGCTGGGCGGTCTGGGAGATGGCCAAGGTGGCCCAGCAGGCGCTGGACGCCGCCGGGATCACCGCCGACCAGCTCGGTGCCTTCATCCCCCACCAGGCGAACATGCGCATCACGGATGCCATGATCAAGGCGCTCAAGCTGCCGGAGTCGGTGCCCGTCGCCCGCGACATCGCCGAGACCGGCAACACCTCCGCGGCCTCCATCCCGCTGGCGATGGAGCGCATGCTGGAGAGCGGTGAGGCCCACAGCGGAGACCTGGCCCTGATCATCGGGTTCGGGGCGGGTCTCGTCTACGCCGCAGCAGTCGTTACTCTCCCCTAGGCGCTTTCGCCCACATCCACAAGCCTGTGCCCGGCCGATCGGCCGGGTGCGTTCAACACCGAAGAGGAGCAGCCAGTATGGCTACCAAGGACGAGGTCCTGGAAGGTCTCGCCGAGATCGTCAACGAGATCGCCGGTATCCCGACCGAGGACGTCGCGCTCGACAAGTCCTTCACCGATGACCTGGACGTCGACTCGCTGTCCATGGTCGAGGTCGTCGTGGCCGCCGAGGAGCGCTTCGACGTCAAGATCCCGGACGACGAGGTCAAGAACCTGAAGACCGTCGGCGACGCGGTGGACTACATCCTCGCCAACGCCTGAGCGATCGAATCGTTCGACCCGGCCAGCCCGTCCGGCGTCCCGTACGCCGGCGAAGGCTGACCGGTCGGCCGGGCTCGGTCGAGTCAGGCCGACCCGCCGGCCGGGCGTCCCCACCCCGGGGGCGCCCGGCCGGGCCCATCCTCGGCACGCCGCCGACCCCCGCACACGTGAGAGAAGAAGAAACCAGTGACCGCTGAAATCCGCACCGTGGTCGTCACGGGTATCGGCGCCTTCACGCCGCTGGGCGCCGACGCCGCCAGCACCTGGGAGAACCTGGTCGCAGGCAAGTCCGGCGTGGCGGCCCTGACCGAGGAGTGGGCCGAGGAACTGCCGGTGAGGATCGCCGCGAAGACCGCCGTCGAGCCCGGCGAGATCCTGCCCCGCCCGCTGGCCCGCAAGCTGGACCGCTCGGCGCAGTTCGCGCTGATCGCCGCCCGCGAGGCCTGGGCCGACGCCGGCTACGAGACCCCCGCCACCGACGAGTCCTCCAAGCTCGTCCCCGAGCGCCTGGGCGCCGTCATCGCCTCCGGCATCGGGGGCGTGACCACCCTGCTCGACCAGTACGACGTGCTGAAGGCGAAGGGCGCCCGCAAGGTCTCCCCGCACACCGTCCCGATGCTGATGCCCAACTCCCCTGCGGCCAACGTCGGTCTGGAGGTCGGCGCCCGCGCCGGCGTGCACACCCCCGTCTCCGCCTGTGCCTCCGGCGCCGAGGCGATCGGCTACGCGATCGAGATGATCCGCACCGGCCGCGCCGACGTCGTGGTGGCCGGCGGCACCGAGGCCGCGATCCACCCGCTGCCGATCGCCGCGTTCGCCAACATGATGGCGATGTCCAAGAACAACGACGACCCCCAGCGCGCCTCCCGGCCGTACGACAAGGGCCGCGACGGCTTCGTGCTGGGCGAGGGCGCCGGCGTGGTCGTGCTGGAGTCGATCGAGCACGCCGAGGCGCGCGGTGCCCGGATCTACTGCGAGGCCGTGGGCCAGGGCCTGTCCTCGGACGCCCACCACATCGCCCAGCCCGAGCCGACCGGCGCCGGCGTGGCCCGCGCGCTGGCCGACCTGTTCGAGCGCAACGACCTGGACAAGGCCGAGATCGTGCACGTCAACGCGCACGCCACCTCGACCCCGCAGGGCGACACCGCCGAGCTGAAGGCGCTGCGCAAGGAGCTGGGCGACGACCTCGACCACATCGCCATCTCGGCCACCAAGTCGATGACCGGCCACCTGCTGGGCGGCGCCGGCGGCATCGAGACCGTCGCCACCGTGCTGGCCCTGCACCACCGGATCGCCCCGCCGACCATCAACGTGGACGAGCTGGACGACGACGTGGAGGCGGACATCGTCCGCGACGTGGCCCGCCCGCTGCCCGAGGGCCGGATCGCGGCGCTGAACAACTCGTTCGGCTTCGGCGGCCACAACGTGGTGCTGGCCTTCCGCAGCCGCTGACGCCCAGCACGAAGGGGCCGGCGCTCTCCGCGAGCGCCGGCCCCTTCGTGGTGCCCGTCGGACTTCTCCGGGCCGGCCTCAGACCACCTGGTGCAGCCAGCGCACCGGAGCGCCCTCGCCCGCGTACCGGAAGGGCTCCAGCTCGTCGTCCCAGGGCTTGCCGAGCAGCCTGGCGATCTCGGCCTCCAGGTCGGCCCCCTCGCTGCGGGCGCGCAGCAGGACGGCGCGCAGCCGGTCCTCGGGGATCAGGATGTCTCCGTGGATGCCGGTGACGGCGTGGAAGATGCCGAGCGAGGGCGTGCTGCTGTACCGCTCCCCCTCCGCCGTGGCGCAGGGCTCGCTGGTCACCTCGTACCGCATCAGCTGCCAGCCGCGCAGCGCGGAGGCGAGCTTCGAAGCCGTACCGGGCTCCCCCTGCCAGGAGAGCTCGGCACGCCAGTGCCCGGGTGCGGCCGGCTGGCGGATCCAGTCCAGGCTCACCCGTACACCGAGCACCCCCGCGACGGCCCACTCGACGTGCGGGCACAGCGCGCGGGGCGCGGAGTGGATGTACAGAACTCCACGTGTCGTCACCGGGACCTCCAGGCTGTGGACGAGGGTCGCCTTCCCCAGCTGCCTCGTGCCTACAGTTGATCCGCAGTTACCCACGTTAGCCGACATTAAGCTACTAAATTGAGCAAAACGGACAGGCTTTCGCTCAATGCTAGTCGAATCCTCAACGAGGTCCACCCCTCGGCCGGATCTCTCCCCCGAACGGCCCCATCGCCTGGCGGAACCACCGTACCGCGCGTCGCCACAGCGCGGATGACGCACTTTCGGATCGGGCCGGAATGCGGTAGTGCGCCCCGGACCCCCGCACCCGACCCCGGACCGCCGACGACGGACCGCCCCGCCGCCCGGTCGGGGCGGCGGGGCGGTCGGCGTTCCTGTGGGCGTTCCTGACGTGGCGTCAGTCGCCCAGGCGGACGACCATCTTGCCGGTGTTGACGCCGCGCAGCAGGTCGAGGAAGGCCTCGGCGGCGTTCTCGAAACCGTCCACCACGGTCTCCTCGGTGCGCAGTTCACCGGACGTCAGCCAGCCGGCCACCTCGGCGACGAACTGCGGCTGCAGCGCGGCGTGGTCGCGGACCAGCATGCCCTCCAGGCGCAGCCGCTTGCCGATGGCGAGCGCGAGGTTGCGCGGGGCGGCGGGCGCGGTGGTGTCGTTGTACTGGGCGATCGCGCCGCAGAGCACCGCGCGGCCGTGCACGTCCAGCGCTCCGATCGCGGCCTCCAGGTGGTCGCCGCCGACGTTGTCGAAGTAGAGGTCGATGCCCTCCGGGGCGGCCTCGGCGAGCTGCTGGGCGACCGGGGCGTCCTTGTAGTTGAAGGCCGCGTCGAAGCCGTACTCGTCCACCAGCTTGGCCACCTTCTCCGCCGAGCCGGCCGAACCGACCACCAGCGAGGCGCCCTTGAGCCTGGCGATCTGGCCGACCAGGGAGCCGACCGCGCCGGCCGCGCCGGAGACGAAGACCCGGTCGCCCTCCTTGAGGCCGCCGACGGCCAGCAGTCCGGCGTAGGCGGTCAGGCCCGGCATGCCGAGCACGCCGAGGTAGGCGGAGAGCGGGGCCGCGGCCGGGTCGACCCTGACCGCGTGCCCGGCGTCCAGGGTCGCGTACTCGCGCCAGCCGAGCCCGTGCAGCACCGCGTCGCCCGGGGCGAAGCCCTCGGCCCCGGAGGCGACGACGTAGCCGACGGCGCCGCCGTCCATGGCCCGGCCCAGCTGGAACGGCGGGGCGTACGACTTCACGTCGTTCATCCGGCCGCGCATGTACGGGTCCACCGAGAGGTAGGCGTTGCGGACCAGGATCTCGCCCGGGCCCGGGGCCAGGACCGGGGCCTCGACCAGGGCGAAGTCGGCCGGCACCGGCCAGCCCTGGGGGCGGGCGGCGAGGTGCCATTCGCGGGCGGTCACGGGGACGGTCTGCTCTGCCATCGGGCGCTCCTTGCGGTTCGGGTGCGGTGCGGTGCGGATGCGATGCGGTTCGGGTGCGGCTCGACACATGAAAGGTTGAGCAACTTAAGTAACGATGGACATGAAAGGTTCACCTTGTCAACTTTTCAGGTAGACTTCGATCCATGGACACCGAGCCGATCCAGGACGCCACGTCGCAGCCCGACGAGATCACCCGCGAGGTCGTCGACCTGATGGCCAACCTGGTCGCGCTGTTCCACCGCGAGTACGAGGACGCCGCCGCCGCGCGCTCGCTCACCGGCGCCCAGGCCAAGGTGCTCGCCCTGCTGCGGCGCGGGCCGATGCCGATGCGCCAGATCGCCCAGACGCTCAGCTGCGAGCCGTCCAACATCACCGGCATCGTCGACCGGCTCGAATCCCGCGGCTTCGTCACCCGCGAGGCCGACCGGCAGGACCGCAGGGTCAAGCTGGTCGCGGCCACCGACACCGGCTCGGCCGCCTCCACGGAACTGCGCGAGTCGCTGAACTTCGCCCGCGAACCACTGGCCGCGCTCGACCCGGCCGAGCGGACCGCCCTGCGCGACCTGCTCCGGCGGATGCTCGCGGGCGCCTCGGGGCCCGGCGCGTGACCAGCATCACAGGCCCGGGGGGATATTCGTCCGTCCCGGGGAGGTAACCGAACCGCCTTCCGGAACGTCTAACGTTCGAACATCGAACGCGAGAGATCTGAAACGGGGGGCACGGAGGATGAGCAGCAGCACGCGCCGGCGCCGCTACCTGCGGACCGCCATCGGCCTGGCCGCCGTACTGGTGCTGTCGGTCGTGGGCGCGGGAGCCTGGTTCTACCACCGGCTGGACAACAACATCACCACCTTCGACGCGGGCGGCGTCGCCACCGAGCGCCCGCCGGCCCCCGTTCCGGCCACCCCGGGCGCCTCCGTCCCGGTCAACGTGCTGCTGCTCGGCTCGGACACCCGCGACGGCGGCAACGACGTCCTGGGCGGCGGCGACGAGGGCGTCGGCCACTCGGACACCGCGATCCTGGTGCACATCTACGCCGACCACAAGCACGCCGTCGGCGTCTCCATCCCCCGCGACACCCTGGTCACCATCCCGTCCTGCCGGCTGCCGAACGGCAACTGGACGACGGCGAAGACCGACCAGATGTTCAACTCCGCGTTCACCGTGGGCCTGGCGGCCCAGGGCAACCCGGCCTGCACCCAGAACACCGTCGAGAAGCTCACCGGGCTGAGGATCGACCACACCATGGTGGTCGACTTCAAGGGCGCGGCCGCGATGTCCGACGCGGTGGGCGGCGTCGAGGCCTGTGTGCCCAACGACGTCGACGAGTACGGCATACACCTCAAGAAGGGCCTCCAGAAGCTCTCCGGGCAGTCCGCGGTGGACTACCTGCGGGCCCGCCACGGCTTCGGCGACAACTCCGACATAGGCCGGATGATGCGCCAGCAGGCCTTCCTCTCCTCGATGATCAGGAAGGTGCAGAGCCAGGGCTTCTCGCTGCCCACCCTGCTGCCGCTGGCCGACGCCGCCACCAAGTCGCTCACCGTGGACGAGGGGCTGGGCACCGCGATGAAGCTGGTGGACTTCGCCCGGTCGGTGCAGGACATCAAGCTCTCCGACGTCTCCTTCGTCACCGCGCCCTGGCGCTACGCCGGCGACCGGGTGCGGCTGGTCCAGCCGGACGCCGACACCCTCTGGAAGCTGCTGCGCGAGGACCGCACCCTGGACGGCCAGAGCACCGCGGGGACCGGCCAGGTGACCTCCTCCCCCGGCGCCGACCCGAGCGGCGCGCCCGCGCCGGGCACCCCGCTCACCCCGGAGCAGACCGCGGCGCCGATCACCGTGGTCAACGGGGTCGGCACGCCCGGCCTGGCCGGCTCCGGCGCCGAGACGCTCAAGGCGCGCGGCTTCCGGAACATCACGCTCGGCCCCAACTCCCCCGGGCAGCAGGCCACCCGGGTCTCCTACGACCCCGCGCTGAAGGCCACCGCCGACCAGGTGGTGGCGCTCTTCCCCGGCGCCAAGGCCGTCGAGGAGCCCGGCTCGGAGGCGATCACCGTCACCCTCGGCCCCGACTACCCCACGGCGGGCACCCGGATCGACTCGGTCACCGCCCCGAGCCCGGCACCCGGCGCGCCGGCCGGCACCACCCCGGGCGCCGGCCCCGGTGCCACCCCGGGCGGCATTCCCACCGGGATAGCGGAGAACACCCGCAACGCCGACACCGACCCGTGCGCCAAGCTGTCCTTCGGCTGACCGCCCGCTACCGCGGGTCCGGCAGCCCGGTGACGACGGCGGTGAGGCGGGTGCCCCGGGGGAAGGCGCCCGCCGCCGCCAGGTCGGCCAGCGCGGCGAGCAGCTTGGCGACGTAGCGGCGCTCCAGCGGGACGCCGTGCCGGCGCTCGAACCGCTCGGCGAAGCCGTCCAGTTCGGCCGGGACCTTGCCGTACCCGCCACCGTGGTGCCCGTGGTCGATCCGCCAGTTGCCGAACTCGCGTCCGTAGGCGGCCCGGTGCAGCCGGGCGACCTCCGCCTCCAGGTAGCCCTCGCCGCCGCGCAGCACGGCCACCCCGAGCGCCCGGGCACCCGGCGGCAGGCCCGCCGCGATGCCCGCCAGGGTGCCGCCGGTGCCGACCGGGCAGCAGACCACGTCCCGCTCGCCGAGCCCGGGCAGTTCGGCCGGGATCGCGGCCGCGCCGACGGCGGCCAGCGCGTTGGAGCCGCCCTCGGGGAGCACCAGGCAGCGGCCCCAGCGGCGGAGCAGGGCGTCCGTGCCGTGCTCCCCCTCGGCCCGGCCGGTGGCCTCCCGGTACTCGGCGCGGGTCAGGAACTCCAGCCGCATCCCGGAGGCCTCGGCGGCCCGCAGCGACCAGTTGCGCGGCCGGCCGGCCAGCTCCTCGCCGCGGACCAGCCCGACGCTCTCCAGCCCGAGCGCCCCGGCGGCCGCCGCCACGGCCCGCAGATGGGTCGAGTACGCGCCGCCGAAGGTCAGCAGCCGGGTGTGGCCCCGCTCCACGGCGGCGGCCAGGTTGGGCGCCAGCTTGCGCCACTTGTTGCCGGGGACGGTGGGGTGCAGCAGGTCGTCGCGCTTCAGCCGCAGCGCCACCCCGGCCCGGGCGAAGGCCTCGTCGGCGCAGTCCACCAGCGGGGTCGGCAGCAGGGCGGGTTCGAGCACCCGGCCAGCTTACGGGTGTGCGTGGAGCCCGGCCGCCGGATCGGCGACCGGGCTCCAGCCCCCTGTCCGGGCCGTCTCCCCCGTGGACGGCCCGTCAGCCCACCGAGGCGCTCTCCGCCGCCTGGCCCGCCATCCGCCAGGCCAGCGCCGTGCCGAGCGCGCGCGGGACCGGGCCGGCCGCCAGGGCCAGCTTCCCGATCCGGCCCCGGTACTCCCTGCGCTGCCCGGAGCTCAGGACCGAACGGAGCTTCCCCGCCGCGACCAGGGCGGTCAGCGCCGCGTCGACCGGGTCGACCCGGCTGAGCGGTCCCTTGAGCGCCCCGGTGACGGAGGCCACCAGCGCCTCGCGGGCCCCCGGGCCGTCCGGGGCGACCAGGGTCACCGGGAACAGCCCGGCCACCCGGTGCGGCCGGAGGGTGATCCGGCCGGAGTCCGCCAGGCCGTCCCTGACCCGGCGGATCGGCTGGTCGTGCCCGTAGCTCCTGGCACGGCCGACCCACCAGCTCCAGCTGTGCGGCCGGGTCTCCCTGATCTGGCCCAACAGGCGGGCGCTGTAAGGGTCGAGGCCCGTCTCGGCGGCGCCGGCCCGGACCCGGGCGACGGCCTTGCGGCCCTCCTCGTACAACAGGCCCCGGCGCAGCAGTTCGGTCAGCGCCGCCGCCTGGAGCAGCAGGTTGAGCGAGGAGTGCTGGGTGGTCCGCCCGCGCCGCGGGTCGTAGGCGAGCAGGTACAGCTTCTCGGGGAGGGTGGCGGGCAGTTCCATGTCGGTCTCCGAAGGTCTTCTGAGCGCCCGGCCCCGCGGTCAGTCCTCGCCGGGACCGACGCTCTCCGGGCTCTCCTTGGGCGGGCGGCCGCGCCTGGGAAGCCGGGCCGCGCCGGTGGGCATCCGGCCCGCGTCGCCGAGGGCGCGGCGGAGCAGGAACTCGATCTGCGCGTTGGTGCTGCGCAGGTCGTCCGCGGCCCATCGGGCGAGTGCGTCGTGAACTGAAGGGTCCAGTCGCAACAGGAGCTTCTTCCGTTCCGTCGCCAAGGCCTCGCCTTACTGGTAGAGGGAACCCGTGTTCACGACGGGCTGGGTGCCGCGCTCGCCGCAGAGCACCACCAGGAGGTTGCTCACCATGGCGGCCTTTCGCTCCTCGTCCAGATCCACGACATCGCGTTCGGCGAGCCGGTCCAGCGCCTCCTCGACCATGCCGACGGCGCCCTCGACGATCAGTCTGCGCGCCGCGACCACGGCCCCGGCCTGCTGGCGCTGGAGCATCACCTGGGCGACCTCCGGAGCGTACGCGAGCCTGGTGATCCGCGACTCGACGACCCGCACACCGGCCGCGGCGACCCGGGCGGAGATCTCGGCGGAGAGCTTGCGGGCGATCTCCTCCGCGCCGTCGCGCAGCGACAACTGGCCCTCGTGGTGGGCGTCGTAGGGGTAGCTGGTGGCGATGTGCCGCACGGCCGTCTCGGTCTGGATGGCGACGAAGTCGGCGTAGTCGTCCACCTCGAACACCGCCATCGCGGTGTCCTCGACCTGCCAGACCACCACGGCGGCGATCTCGATCGGGTTGCCGTCCGCGTCGTTGACCTTGCTGGTCTCGGTCTCGTGGTTGCGGATCCGCAGCGAGATGTGCCGACGGCTGGTGAACGGGTTCAGCCAGGTCATCCCCTCGGCCCGGATGGTGCCCCGGTAGCGCCCGAGCAGCTGGACCACCCTGGCCTGGCCCGGCGAGACCACCGTCAGCCCGAACATCAGCAGCAGCGAGCCGAGCAGCAGCAGCGGCCCGACGACCATCAGCGCGACGCCCGCCCCCTTGCTGCCGCCGGACAGCTGGACCGCACCGCCGACGAAGGAACCGATCCCGGCGAGCAGCCCGAGCAGCGTGCCGCCGAGCACCGGCAGGCCGGCCGCTCCGGTGATGACCTTCTCGGTGATCTTGGGGACCGGGAGGTCCAGGGCGGGGCCGTCCTCGACGGTCGTACGCGGCGTGGTCATGGGGCGGCTCCTTCGGCAGGCACTCTCATCCGATGGCAAAGTGATATCACTTTTTCCCACCCGCCGCCATCCGGCCGTACGGGGCGACCCCCGGCACCGGCCACCCGCCACCGATGCGGCAGACTTGTCGACCCGTACGAATGTTCATAAGTGCCACCCGACATCTGCACACTCAGCATCGTTTGTGGGGGAATCGCATCCATGACAGCGCTTGCCGGATCTGTCGACATACCGGACAGAACGAACCCGGGCGCGGGGACCGAGCGGCACCGCCCGGGGACCGGGTTCGAACGGCCGAACGCGGCACAGCTCCGGCTCGCCGCGGCCCTCCTGGTCCTCCCGCCGCTGTTCCACCTGGTCTCGGCCGACCTGCTGACCTTCGCACTGATCTGGTACGCCGCCGCGACCCTCATCCGCTCCCGGGCCACCGCCTTCGACCGGCTGATGGTCTCCGGCGGCGTCCTGATCGGCTGGACCTGCGCCCTCAGCCTGCTCGCCGGCTACTGGCCGTGGGGCCTGCACCCGGTGGCGCTCGCCGAGGCCACCGCGGTGCCGCTGACCGCGGTCCTGCTCCTCCAGGGCCCCCGGCCCGCCGGGCGGGCCCAGCGGCCGTGGGTGCGGCTGCGCCGGCTGGTCCCCACCCGGGACCTCGCGCTGCTGCTGCCGGCGGCCGCGGCCGTCGCGTTCACGATGTACCCGGTCGTCATCCGGAACGCCACCGAGCGGCTGGGCCTGATCATCTCCTTCGAGGACCTCGCCCGGCACGCGGCGCTGTACGACACCATCCTGCGCGTGGGCGGCCTGACCTCCCTGCACAAGAGCGAGGCCGCCGTCTCCGTCACGACGGGCCTCGACACCTACCCGCAGGGCAGTCACCTGACGCTGGCCGTGATCACCGACTTCCTGCGGGGCGGTACCACCCAGGGCCCGGCGCTCGCCCAGATGTCGCTCTTCATCCTGCTGTCCGCCCTGACCGCGGCCGGCCTGGCGGTCGCCGTCCTGTGGGCGGTGCAGCGGGTCGCCGGCCGCGCGCTGCGCGGCTGGCGCGGCCTGGCCCTCGCCCTGCCCACCGCCGTCTACCTGGTCGTCGCCGAGGTGCCGCAGCTACAGGCCCGCGGCTTCCTGAGCGAGATCTTCGCGCTCGGGCTGTTCGCCCTGCTGCTCGCCCTGGCGATCAGGCCGCTCAGCCGCTTCCACGAGCAGGTCGTGGCACTCGGCGCACTGACGGTCGGCATCTCCTTCGGCCACTACCTGCTGCTGCCGGCCGTCGGAGCCGTGGTGCTCGCCTGGGCCGTCATGCACCGGCGGAACTGCTTCCGGCACTGGCCGACCGTGCTGGCCACCGCCGCGGTGACCGGCCTCCTCGCGCTGTTCCCGCCGTACAGCAACGCCAAGTCGGCCGGTTCGGCGGACGTGCTGACCCTTCCCGGCAGCATCAGCCCGGTCGGCCGGCACCTGCTGCTCCCCCTCGTGGTGGCCGCGTTCCTGGCCCTGCTGACCCGCAGCGCGCGCGCCAACCGCTCGCGCCGGGTCGCGCTGGCCTCGCTCGCCACGGTCTCGCTGCTCTGCTACGGCGTGATGGAGTACCAGCTCCGCACGGCGGGCACCACCTCGTACTTCTACGAGAAGATGATCCATCAGCTGATGGTCGTCGGGGTGATCTGCTTCGCCGCCGCCCTGCTGCCCGCGTTCGGCCGCCGCGTGTTCGCCGGGCCGGGCACCGCACCGGCCCCCGGCGCGCGCCGGAGCGTGCGGTCCCGCTTCCGCTCGGGGGTGCCCGTGGTCGCCGTCGCGGGCTGCCTGGCCTTCGCCGTCCTCAGCAACGCCCAGCCCGACTCCGGCAAGGCCGGCTGGGAGGGCAGCCCCGGGCGGTTCCAGCTGAACGGCGCCGGCGCCCACTTCAAGCTGGCCCAGCGGATCGCCGTCCTCAACACCGACCACCCTCAGGACGGCCGGCTGCCGGTCTCGCTCGCCGGCGCCCGCGCCTGGGGCGAGGCCAGCCCGGACTGGAGCGGCGTCGAGGACAACCTCTGGCTGAGCGTGCTCAACCGCAACCAGGGCAGCACCTGGGAGCTGTGGGCCTGGGCGATCGGCCACCGCAGCGCCCAGGAGATGGCGGACTTCGCCGCCTCCCGGCCGTCGACCCCGCTCCGCTTCTACGTCGACGAGGGCTCGCCGCTGATCGCCGACCTGAAGGCGCTGGCAGCCGCGGGCAGGCTCCCGGACCTGGCCGTCTCCGCGCTGCACTACGAGAACGGCGACGTGAGCATCCGGCCGGTCGCCCTCCGCTGAGCCGCACCGACGACTGTGGGGCCGTCACCGTTCGCCGGTGACGGCCCCACAGTCCTGGCCCGGCTCCGTCGCCCGGCCTCGCCGGATGTCCCCGGGCCGGGTGAAACGCGGCGTGGCAAACTCCGGCGGACGAGATCCTGGCCTACAGTTCCACTCGGCGGAAACGGGCGTTCGGGCTGGTCAGGGGCCTTCTCGAAGGCGGCCGACAACAGCCGGGGGCAGGAAGGTGGGGCGGGTGGGACTCGAACCCACGACCAAGGGATTATGAGTCCCCTGCTCTAACCGGCTGAGCTACCGCCCCGGTTCGCCGCACGCGCCGGTCGTCGGCACGGCAGCAGCAGACGGCCCCAGCGAGGCCGTCCCGGGCAGCATAGCCGGTCGATCACCCGCGGTGCGCGCCGGGGGCGCAGCCGGGGCGACGGTCCGCTCCGCTCCGGGCGGCGCAGCCCGGGTGGCGGGCGGAGCTCCCCGCCCGGGCAGCCTGGGCGGATGACGGCGTGTGGGACACCGGCGGCGACACCACCGGCCTGCCGGGCACCCGGCGGTGGCGCCGCCGGGCACGGCCTGGTAGATCTTCCTCACGAACGGCGGAACGCACGGCCCCGGTGCCCGCCCCGAGGAACGAGACGGAGACCCGATGGCCTCCCGCCCGGCACGGCCCGCGCGCACGGTACGAACGGTCGCGCTGACCGCCCTGCTGCTGGCCGTCGGCACCGCGTGCGGCGGCCAGGACGGGGCGCCCACGGCCGAGGTCGCGCAGCAGAGCCCCGCCCGGGACCGGATCGGCACCCTCTCCATCCACACCGCGCAGGGCCCCCGGGCCTGCACCGCGAGCGTGGTGCACAGCCCCCGGCGCAATCTGCTGGTCACCGCGGCGCACTGCGTGCAGACCCGCCGGATCGGTCTGCTGGACGGCCTGGTGTTCACCCCCGGCTACCGCAACGGATCAACCCCGTACGGGACTTGGCCGGTACAGGCGATCACCGTCGACCCGCGCTGGGCGGCCGGCGACGACCCCGAGTACGACGTGGCGTTCGTCACCGTGGGGCCGGTCGACGGCCGGCAGGTCGAGGACGCGGTCGGCGGCAACCCGCTCGGCACCGGCCAGGGCTTCGGGCTGTCCGTCTCGGTGACCGGCTACCCGAACGAGAGCGACGAGCCGATCACCTGCGCGGTCCGGACCCGCGAGCAGAGCACCACCCAGGAGCGCTTCGACTGCGGCGGCTACACCGACGGCACCAGCGGCAGCCCGTGGGTCGCGACGGACGGCACGGTGGTGGGCGTGATCGGCGGCTACCAGGAGGGCGGGGAGACCCCGGGCACCTCCTACAGCATCACCTTCGACCAGCGGGTCGCCGCCCTCTACCGGACCGCGACCACCTGACCCGGAACCGGGCGGGGCGGCGGCGCCCACCCCGGCCCGTACCCGGGCCCGGTGTCGCGTACGTCACGTCGCGCGAGCGTGCGGGGACAACACGAAGGCCCCCCGGTCGACCGAGGGGCCTTCGCTCTGAGCAGTCACCGGGCGGACCCGGTGCAGCTCCCGCAATTGGACTCGAACCAATAACCTGCCGATTAACAGTCGGCTGCTCTGCCAATTGAGCTATGCGGGATCGCGGTACTCGACTTCCGTACCACGGAAGGGAACTGGGCCCCGGAGGGCTTCGCTCCCGGCTCCCCCAATTGGACTCGAACCAATAACCTGCCGATTAACAGTCGGCTGCTCTGCCAATTGAGCTATGGGGGATCGGCTTCCGCTTCGGCCCCCGGTGTCCCGGGTTCCTCGGCGCTCGCTGCGGGACATACATTAGCGCACTCGGGGGGGTGGTCCGCCAATCGCTTTCCAGGGTTGCCGCCGGGCGGCCGCCCGGCGTGCCCCGCGCGCGCCCGGCGACGGGGGCGGGGATGCTGGGGCGCGGACGGTTCGCCGTCCCGACGGTTCGCCGTCCCGACGGACGGGTAGGGCAATGCGGCAGAAGCCGCCAGGAGAGGGTGGATCCGATCATGTGGAAGCTGTCGTTGGCCGCGGGCTTCGCGGCCGGCTACGTCCTGGGCTCGCGAGCCGGGCGCCGGCGCTACGAACAGATCTCCAAGGTCACCCGGCAGATCGCCCGGAACCCCACGGTGCAGGGGGCGACCGACCGGGCACGGCAGCAGGCCGGCGCGGTGGCCGGGAAGGCCGCCGGGGTGGTCGCGGACCGGGTCGGCGACCGGCTGCCGAACGTCGTCACCGACCGGGTGCCGTACTTCAACCGCTCCCGGGCGGAGGACGACGGCTGGGGCACCTTCCGGCCGTGACGGGCAGCCGGCCCACCGCCTCACGTGAGGCGGTGGGCCGGTGACCCACCGCCCGTCCGTGACGGGACGGTGACGCCCGGGCCACGCGCACCCGGGCCCGGTGTCGCGAACCGGCAACGGCCCGCCCGGCCCGGACGCGTCCGGAGCCGGGCTGAGGCATGATCTCGACATGGCCATCGTCGCGGGGATAGACAGCTCGACCAACCGCACCAGGATCGTCGCGTGCGACGCCGACACCGGCGCCGTCCTGCGCTCGGGCAAGGCGCCGCACCCCGTCCCCGAGGACCAGGACCTGCGCCCGGGCGAGGCCGACCCGCAGGTCTGGCTGCACTCGCTCGGCGACGCCGCCACCGGCGGCCTGCTGGAGGGCGTCCGGGCGATCGGGGTCAGCGCGCAGCAGCACGGGATGATCGGCCTGGACGCGGGCGGGGTGCTGGTCCGCCCGGCGATCCTGTGGAACGACCCCCGCTCCAGCGGCGCCGCCGCCAAGCTGCTGGACGCCCTCGGCGGCCCGGCCGCCTGGACCGCCGCGATCGGCGCCGTGCCCGCCCCCACGTACACCGTCGCCAAGCTGCGCTGGCTGGCCGAGTTCGAGCCGGCCAACGCCCGCCGGGTCGCCGAGGTGCTGCTGCCCCACGACTGGCTGGTCTGGCAGCTGCTCGGCCACCCCAGGCGCCGCACCACCGACCGCGGCGACGCCTCCGGCACCGGCTACTGGTCGCCGGTCACCGGCGAGTACCGCCAGGACCTGGTCGAGCTGGCACTCGGCCACGAACTCAGGCTGCCCGACGTCCTGCCCCCGTCCGAGCCCGCCGGGCACACCCCCGAAGGCCTGCTGATCTCGGCCGGCACCGGCGACAACATGGCCGCCGCGCTGGGCCTGGGCCTCGGCCCCGGCGACGCGGTGGTCTCGCTCGGCAGCGCCGGGACGATCTTCGCGGTGCACGAGGAGGCCGTGGTGGACGCCTCCGGACTGGTCTCCTCCTTCGCCGACGCCAGCGGCCGGCACCTGCCGATGGTCGCCACCCTCAACGCCGCCCAGGTGCTGCGCTCCACCGCCGCCCTGCTCGGCCGGGACCTGGAGGGCCTGAGCGACCTCGCCCTGCACTCCTCCCCCGGCGCGTACGGCCTGGTGCTGCTGCCCTACCTGGACGGCGAGCGCACCCCCGCGCTGCCGCACGCGGCGGGCACCCTGACCGGCCTGCGGGCCGAGGCGATGACCCCTCAGCACCTGGCCAGGGCCGCCGTCGAGGGCATGCTGTGCAACATCGCCGACGCCCTCGACGTGCTGCGCGCCCAGGGAGTCGAGGTGAAGCGGGTGTTCCTGCTCGGCACGGCCGGGCGGCTGCCCGCCGTCCGGCACATCGCCCCGATGCTGTTCGGCGTCCCGGTCGTGGTGCCGCCGCCGGGTGCGCACGCCGCCCGCGGGGCCGCCCGGCAGGCCGCCTGGGCCCTGGCGGGCACCCCGGAGCCGCCGCGGTGGGAGTTGCCGGACGCCGAGACCGTGGAACCGGACGGGGAGCAGGACCTGGCGATCGGCTCGGCGGTGCGTCAGCAGTACCGGGCCGCCCGCGACCAGGTCCACCCGGAGACGGCGGCCTGATCCGGGGTCGGGGTACCGGCCGCCGGCCGGTGCGGATGCGTCACCCGGCGCCCGGTGGCAGCGTGGGACGGGACACGGCCACCGACGCGAAGGGCGGCAGGACGCCATGGCGCTGCACAAGGGGGCCGGCGGCGACCGCCGGCTGAGCATCGGCCCGTACCCGAGCGCCGCCGACCCGCTGGGCGCGATGAAGCTGGCCCCGCCGCTGCACCGGCTCGGCGAGGGGCCGGTCGCGGCCGACACCGCGTACCAGCTGATCCACGACGAGCTGATGCTGGACGGCAACGCGAAGCTCAACCTGGCGACCTTCGTCACCACCTCGATGGAGGCCCAGGCCACCCGGCTGATGACCGAGTGCCTGGACAAGAACATGATCGACAAGGACGAGTACCCGCAGACCGCCGAGCTGGAGCGGCGCTGCGTGGCGATCCTCGCCGACCTCTGGCACGCCCCCGTCCCGGACGCCGCGGTCGGCTGCTCCACCACCGGCTCCAGCGAGGCGTGCATGCTGGCCGGCATGGCGCTCAAGCGCCGCTGGACGCGCCGCAACGCCGACCGCTACGCCGCCGGGGCCAGGCCCAACCTGGTGATGGGCGTCAACGTGCAGGTGTGCTGGGAGAAGTTCTGCAACTTCTGGGAGGTCGAGGCCCGCACCTCCCCGATGGAGGGCACCCGCTTCCACCTGGACGCCGAGCGGGCGGTCGCGCTGTGCGACGAGAACACCATCGGCGTGGTCGGCGTGCTCGGCTCCACCTTCGACGGCTCGTACGAACCGGTCACGGAGATCTGCGCGGCCCTGGACGCCCTCCAGGAGCGCACCGGCATCGACGTCCCGGTGCACGTGGACGGCGCCTCCGGCGGCATGGTGGCGCCCTTCCTCGACCCCGGGCTGGTCTGGGACTTCCGGCTGCCCCGGGTGGCCTCGATCAACACCTCGGGCCACAAGTACGGGCTGGTGTACCCGGGCGTGGGCTGGGCACTCTGGCGCGACAAGGAGGCGCTGCCCGAGGAACTGGTCTTCCGGGTCAACTACCTCGGCGGCGAGATGCCGACCTTCGCGCTCAACTTCTCCCGGCCCGGCGCCGAGGTGGTGGCCCAGTACTTCGTCTTCCTGCGGCTCGGCCGGGAGGGCTTCCGGGCCGTCCAGGGCGCCTGCCGCGAGGTCGCCACCTACCTGGCCGGGCAGATCGGGAAACTGGACTGCTTCCGGCTGCTGACCCGGGGCGACCAGCTCCCGGTGTTCGCGTTCACCACCGAAGGGGACCTCCCCTTCGACGTGTTCGACGTCTCACGGCGGCTGCGCGAGCGCGGCTGGCAGGTGCCCGCGTACCGGTTCCCGGCGGACCGGGAGGACCTGTCGGTGCTCCGGGTGGTCTGCCGCAACGGCTTCTCCCGGGACCTCGCCGACCTCCTGCTGGCCGACCTCGACCGGCTGCTGCCCGAGCTGCGGCGCCAGCCCGTCCCGCTCAAGGAGCTCGGGGTGCCGGCCAGGTCCGGCTTCCACCACTGATCGTCCACACGGCGGAGAGGTCGGGGCCGCCGAGCGCCACCGCAGGGGACGTCACGGCGGGGAACGTCACGGTGGGGAGGGCGCGGCGAAGCGTCCTCCCCACCGGAGCATCCCGGACGGTCCCGGGCAGCCTCCCCCCGCGAGGCTGTCCGGGACCGGTGGGGGAACCGGGACCGGGTGCGGACCGATGACGGGTCGTCGATCGGTGTCCGAACGGTTCGCCGACGGCCGGACCGCACCGGCCAGAGAACTGTGCACGACGGCGACGTGCACGGTCGAGCGTCTCCGGGGGTTGTGAGACACTTCCGTCCGTCTCAGCGCCGTGACCTGGGATTTGGGACGCCGGGCCGGTGAGGTTGGAGAAGCGGAAACGCCGAACGGCCCGGGCCGGGACCCTTCCGGTCACCCGCCCCACGTCCCGTTTCGCGAATTTGGAGCGCCGTATTGGGTTCCGCCTGGAAGCAGCTGCCCGAGGAGCTGTCCGAGCCCGCCAGACGCCTGGCGCAGGAGCTCCGGGCCATCAAGGACGCCGCCGGACTGTCGCTGTCCGAGCTGGCCGCCAGGACGCACTACAGCCGGGCGTCCTGGGAGCGCTGGCTCAACGGCAAACGGATCGTCACCGAGCAGGCGCTGGACGCGCTGGTCGGTGCGGTGGACTGCGACGGGGCCGCGCTGCGGGCGCTGTGGCGGCAGGCGGTGGCGGGGCCCGCCGTCACGGCCGGGGTCCCGCAGCGGCCCGCCCTCGCCGAAGCCCCTGCCGAGACCGCCCCTGCCGAGGCCGTCGCTGCCGAGGCCGTCGCTGACGGACCCTCGGGTCCGGAGGAGCCGCCCGCCGAGGAACCGGCCGCCGACGAGGCGCTGGTGACCGGGCAGGAGCCCGGACCCGCCCCCGCCGCCTGGTGGCGGCGCCCGGCGGCGCTGGTCTCCGTCGCCGCCGTCCTGGCACTGCTGCTGGTCCTGACCGGCCTGCGGATCAGCCGGCACGACGGGCAGGCCGCGGCGGTCGGCGGACCGGCGGCCGGGTCGCCCTCCGCCACGGCCGGCGGTACCGCCGGGGCCAGGACGGGACCGGACTGCCAGGCCGTCGGCTGCGCGCACAAGGACCCCAAGACCACCGGCTGCGGCAAGGACGCCAGGACCCTGCAGACCCAGGTGATCGGCAAGGTGGTCGTCTACCTCCGGTACAGCCGGACCTGCCAGGCCGCCTGGGCGGCCATCACCGAGGGCCAGCCGAAGGACTACGCGACGATCACCGACGGCAGCGGTGACAGCGAGACGGCGCTCATCCACTGGGGCTACGACAACTACTCGCCGATGCTGAACGCGGCGGACCCGGCCGTCACCTTCCAGGTCTGCGGGTACCAGCCGGCCGGCCACGACTGCACGGCGGTGGTCTCCGGCCTTGCCTCGGTGGTGGCCTCCACCCCGATCCCGATCGGGCCGGCCTCTCCCCCGCCGGGCGCCGGCGCCGGCGCACCCACGACCCCGGCCCCGGCCACCCCGGCGGCGGCCGACCCCGCCGCCACACCGGCCGACCCCGTCGCGACGCCGGCTGGGACCGGCCCGCCGGCCGAGCCCGGCCCGGCGGATCCGTCCTAGCCGCGGCCGGCACTAGTCGAGGTAGCCGCGGAGCTGCTCGGCGTACGCGTGGTCGCGGAGCTTGACCAGGGTCTTCGACTCGATCTGGCGGATCCGCTCCCGCGTCACGCCGAACACCGCGCCGATCTCCTCCAGCGTGCGCGGGCGGCCGTCGTCCAGCCCGTAGCGGAGCTGGACGACCTGGCGCTCCCGCTCGCCCAGGGTGGCCAGGACCGCGTCCAGGTGCAGGCGCAGCAGCAGGAAGGCCGCGGACTCGGCGGGTGAGGCGGCGTCGGCGTCCTCGATCAGGTCCCCCAGGGCGACGTCCTCCTCCTCACCGACCGGGGTGTGCAGCGAGATCGGCTCCTGGGCCAGCCTGAGCAGTTCGCGCACCCGTTCCTCGGTGAGCTCCAGGGCGGCGGCGACCTCGGCCGCCGTGGGTTCCAGGCCGCGCTCCTGGAGCAGGCCGCGCTGCACCCTGACCACCCGGTTGATCAGCTCGACCACGTGCACCGGCACCCGGATCGTGCGGGCCTGGTCGGCCAGGGCCCGGCTCATCGACTGCCGGATCCACCAGGTCGCGTACGTGGAGAACTTGAAGCCCCGGGTGTAGTCGAACTTCTCCACCGCCCGGATCAGGCCCAGGTTGCCCTCCTGGACCAGGTCCAGCAGGGTCAGCCCGCGGCCGACGTAGCGCTTGGCGACGGAGACGACCAGGCGCAGGTTCGCCTCGATCAGCCGGCGCTTGGCGATCCGGCCCCGCACCACCAGGGTGTCCAGCTCGCCGGCCGACGGGTCCGGCGGCGGCGGGTCGCCGTTCAGCCGCTCCTCGGCGAAGATTCCGGCCTCCACCCGGCGGGCCAGCTCGACCTCCTCCTCGGCGGTGAGCAGGCGGATCCGGCCGATCTCGCGCAGGTACTGGCGCAGCAGGTCGGCGGCCGGGCCGGTGTCGTCGGCGGGCGCGCGGCGCTCCTCCGGCTCCTCCTCCCCGGCCCGCGCTTCGGCCTGCGCTTCGGGATCGGGATCGGGCTCGGGGCTCTCCGGGTGGCCCTCCGGCAGGCCCCGGGCGGGAGCCCTCGCGCCGTCCGGCGGCGCCGTCCCGGCCCTGGCGTGGTGGGTCTCCTGCTCCCCGGCCTGCTGCCGGCCCGCCGGACCGGCGGGGTTCGCTCCCGTACTGGTGGTGGTCGCTGCGACGAGGCCTTGCTCCACGGGCATCCCCTCGGGGCGGGCGCGACTCTGGCGGACCCGCGCTGTACGGAGGTGGGACGCCTTCCAGTGTGCGGTACGCCACACTCCGTGGCCGAGACTCGTGCGCCGACTTTCTGCACGGCCGGTGGTGCGGCCGGTACTACAGCGCCGCCGCACCACCACTGCGCAACTGCTGCCCGTACTGCTGGAGCTGCCACAGCTCGGTCTGCACCGCGTGCTGCTGCTCGGCCTCGGCGCGGGGCCCGAGCCGCTGGAGGTACCCGCGGACCTCGGTGATCCGCCGCTCCACCGCCAGCAGCCGCAGCTTGACCAGGAACTCGCCCGCGTAGATCGCGTCCACCTTGCGGCGCGAGCGCACCGGTTCGACGGTCAGCTCGGTGACCAGCGAGCGCACCCGGTCGTCCGGGGCCGCCTCGCGCACCGCGCTGGTGAAGTCGGGCAGGGTCGCCCCGTACGCGGCGCCGCCGGCCTTCGCGACGGCCTGCCGGACGGCGGTGTACGGCGGGGTCGGGAACTCGTCCTCGCCGTAGTGGTCGAAGGCCGGGCTGACCAGGTCGGGGTGCTGGAGCGCCAGCTTGAGCAGCTCGCGCTCGACGAACTGGGCCGGGTCGCGCGGGTTGAGCCGGAAGGCGGGCTGCGCTGGGCGCTGCGGCTGGGCGGGCTCGGGGCGGCGCTGGGCGGCTCCGCGCGGGTTCTGCTGGCGCTCGCGGTCCCAGCGGGCCAGCTGGGAGATCCGGCGGACGACGAACTGCTCGTCCAGGATGCCGAGCATGCCGGCCAGCCGGACCGCGTACTCGTGCTGGATCGAGCGGTCCTTGATCTTGGCCACGATCGGGGCCGCCTCCTCCAGCGCCGCCGAGCGCCCCTCCGGGGTGTCCACCCGGTGCCGGGCCACCGCCGAGGTCAGCGCGAACTCGAACAGCGGGACCGGGTTGTCGATCAGCTGCTTGACCGCCTCGTCGCCCTGGGCCAGGCGCAGCTCGCACGGGTCCATGCCGCCGGGGCTGACCGCGATGGAGGTCTTGGCGGCGAACTTCTGGTCGTCCTCGAAGGCGCGCAGGGCCGCCTTCTGGCCGGCCGCGTCGCCGTCGAAGGTGAAGACGGTCTCACCCCGGTACTGCGAGGTGTCCATCAGCAGCCGGCGGATGATCTTGATGTGGTCCTCGGCGAAGGCGGTGCCGCAGGTGGCCACCGCCGAGGTGACCCCGGCCAGGTGGCAGGCCATCACGTCGGTGTAGCCCTCGACCACCACCGCGCGGCCCGACTTGGCGATCTCCTTCTTCGCCAGGTCGATGCCGTACAGCACGTGGGACTTCTTGTAGATCGGCGTCTCGGGGGTGTTGAGGTACTTCGGGCCGTTGTCGTCCTCGCGCAGGCGGCGGGCGCCGAAGCCGATCACCTCGCCGGCGATGTCCCGGATCGGCCAGACCAGCCGGCCCCGGAAGCGGTCGATCAGGCCGCCGCGCTGGCCCTGCGAGGCGAGGCCGCCGAGCAGGATCTCCTTGTCGGTGAAGCCCTTGCCGCGCAGGTACCGGACCAGGTGCTCCCACCCCGCGGGGGCGTAGCCGACGCCGAAGGTCTTCGCGGCCTCCTCGTCGAAGCCGCGCTCGCCGAGGAAGCGGCGGCCGATCTCCCCCTCCGCCGAGGCCAGCTGCTCCTGGTACCAGGCGGCGGCCACCTTGTGCGCCTCGACCAGGCGGGTGCGCTCGCCCTGCTGGTGGCGGGGGTTGTAGCCGCCCTCCTCGTAGCGCAGGGTGATGCCGGCCTGGGCGGCCATCCGCTCGACGGCCTCGGCGAAGGTGAAGTGCTCGATCTTCATCAGGAAGGCGATGGTGTCGCCGTTCTCCTGGCAGCCGAAGCAGTGGAAGACGCCCTTGGCGGGGTTCACGTAGAAGGAGGCGGACTTCTCGTCGTGGAAGGGGCAGACGCCCTTGTACTCGCCACCGCCACCGTTGGTCAGCTGTACGTAGTCGCCGACCACCGCGTCGATCGGCAGTGCGCTGCGCACCGCCTGTACGTCTTCGTCCCTGATCCGCCCGGCCACCCCGGAAGTCTACTGGTGCGGCCGGGCCTTCCGGCGGGGAGCCGGGCCCGTCCGCCAGCGCGCTCCCGCACCGGTCACGCCCAGGCGGCGCCGACGAGCCTGGCGTGCAGGGCCAGGGCGGAGGCGTCGGTCAGGGTGGCGATCTGGTCGACGACCGTGCGCAGCGCGGCGCGGTCGTCCTCGGCCTCGCGGTACATGGCGGCGAACACCGGGTCCAGCCCCTCGGGGGCGCGCTGGGTGAGGACGTACGCCAGCTCGGCGATCACGATCCGCTGGCGGGCCCGCAGCTGGGCCTGCTCGTCGCGCTGCATCACGTAGCGGACGGCGACCGCCTTGAGCACCGCGCACTCCAGCCGGACGTCCCTCGGCACCACCAGCTCGGCGGCGTAGCGGGTGAGCCGGCCGGGGCCGTAGCGGGCCCGGGTGGCCTGCTCGGCGGCCAGGCAGAAGCGGCCGATCAGCTGGCTGGTGAGGTCCTTGAGCCCGGCCCGGGCGCGCGCGGTGCCTTCGTACGAACGGGGCCACCACTCCTGGGCGAGCAGCCGGTCCAGGGCGGCGGCCAGCTCCTCCGGCTCCGCGTCGGGGGCGTAGCGCTCGGCGACCTTGAAGAGCCCGGCGCGCTCGCCGGGGGCGCGCAGGGCGGCCGGGTCGATGTGACCGGCCTGGAGGCCGTCCTCGACGTCGTGGGTGGAGTAGGCCACGTCGTCGGCCCAGTCCATCACGGTGGCCTCGAAGCACTTGCGCCCGGCCGGGGAGCCGGCCCGGAGCCAGCGGAAGACCGGCAGGTCGTCGGCGTAGACGCCGTACTTGGGCGAGGCCGGGTCGGTGGGGTGGGCGCCCTTGGGCCACGGGTACTTGGTGGCGGCGTCGAGGGCGGCCCTGGTCAGGTTGAGGCCGACGCTGCGGCCCGGCCAGGGGGCGAGCCGGGCGGCGGGCTGCTCCTCCTGGGGCGCGAAGCGCTTGGGTTCGAGCCTGGTCAGGATGCGCAGCGACTGGGCGTTGCCCTCGAAGCCGCCGCAGGCCTCGGCGGCCTGGTCGAGGGCCTCCTCGCCGGTGTGGCCGAAGGGCGGGTGGCCGATGTCGTGGGCCAGGCAGCCGGCCTCCACGAGATCCGGGTCACAGCCCAGGGCGGCGCCCAACTCCCGCCCGACCTGGGCGCATTCGAGGGAGTGGGTGAGCCGGGTGCGGGGGAAGTCACTGCGCATCGGGGCGACCACCTGGGTGGTGCCGGCCAGCCGGCGCAGCGCCGCCGAGTGCAGCACCCGGGCGCGGTCGCGCTGGAAGGCCGTACGGCCGGGGCGCTTGTCGGGTTCGGGGACCCAGCGGGCCTCGGCGGCGTGGTCGTACGGGTTCGGGGCGGCGAGGCGGTGCGCGGTGTCATCCATATGCCACTCACGGTACGCCGCGCCCCCGACACGCGGGGTGTGCCGCGCACGAAGGCGCGCGGGCCGGGGCATGAACGGTGCGGGGCGGGCGGGTGCCCGCCACCGTGAACCGGCCCCACCCGGACGGCGCAGCCCGTACGTCGCGCCCCGGCGCCCGGAGCCCCGGGCGTCCTCGGCCCTGGACCGGCCCTCGGCCCTTGACCGGCCCTCAGCCCTTGATCGCCTTCTGGACCACGCCGGCCATCGCCTCCTGCCCCCTGGCGTTGGGGTGGATCGGCACCAGCCCCCTGGCCGGGAGCGGCGGCTCGACCCAGCGCTTGTCCTCCCCCGCGCACATGTCGTGCCCGGCCGAGGGCCCGGCGAGGTCGACGAACACCGCGCCGGCCGCCTCCGCGCGCTTCCTGAGCATGCCGTTGAGCTGCTGCTCCTTCTCCACCAGGAAGCCCAGGTCGGAGACGGCCACCGTCTTGCCGAGCACCGGCAGGCAGCTCGCCGGGTCGGCCGGGAGCAGACCCGGGTACCCGATCACGTACACCCTGGCCTTCGGGGAGCGCTTCCCGACGTCCTGGAGCACCTGGCCGAGCCGGTCGCCGGCCGCGTCCACCTTGCGCTGGACCTCGTCGGTGCCGTTGCCGGAGGCGTAGTGGTCACGGCAGGGCGACTTGCCGGCCCGGTCGCCGCCGTCGGTGATCACGCCCTTGAGGATGTCCACCAGGTTGTCCTTGGCGCACTCGGTCACGACCTCCATGAAGCCCGCGTCGTTGCCGCCGATGCCCAGGGTGACCAGCCGGGTGTCCGCGGTCAGGGCGTCCAGCTGGGCCGGGTTGGTGCCGCCCGGCACCTTCTGCGGGCCGGTCAGGTCCTCGGTGCGGGCGCCGGAGCAGCTGACGTCCTTGAACTGCCCGGCGGCGATCGAGAGCCCCTTGGCCACCAGGGACGGGTAGTTGGCCCCCGAGCGGTAGCAGCCGTCCGGCCCGCCGGCCCGCGGGGGGAGCTTCATCCCCGCGGTGTACGAGTCGCCGAGTGCGACGTACGGGCCGGTGGGCGGTGGGGTGGGGGTCGGCGACGCGGTCGCGCCGGCCTGCGCGCGGTCGGGCACCGCGCCCCCGAAACCGGTCCCCTTGCTGTCCGAACCCCCTCCGCCGGTGCACCCGGCCAGCAGCAGCGCCGCCGTCGCGGCGGTCAGGGCGAAGGTCGGACGTACGGTCCTCGGCATGGTCTCCCCCCGGGGAAACGAGTCATGGTCGGCTCCTCACGGCGGCCCGTCCCCCGGGCAGCCCCAGGGCCAACGAACGGCCGTGGCCGATGACTCCCGCCCCGGCGAAGTCGTCCCCCCGCGGGCCCGAACCGGCCGGAATCCGCCCCCGGGCGGGCCCGGCGCCCGGAGCCCGCCGGCGCCGTGCGCGCGCCGCACCCGCCCCGCCGCGCGCCGTACCCGCGCTACTCCGCGCCGCGCTCGTGCTCGGCCAGGAACTGCTCGAAGCGCCGCCCCAGTTCGTCCGCCGAGGGCAGGTCCACCGGCTCGGCCAGCAGGCTCTCCCGGCTCTCCGCGCCCGCCACGGCGTCGTACTGGCCCTCCATGCCGCGGATCGCCGAGCGCAACTCGCCGTCCCCCTGGGCCAGCTGCTCCTCGATGTCGGCGTAGACCTCGGAGACCCGCTCGCGCAGCGGGGTGCCGGGCAGCACCAGCCCGGTGGCGGACTGCACCGCCTCCAGGATCTGCACCGCCGCCGCCGGGTAGGCGGAGCGGGCGACGTAGTGCGGGACGTGCACGGCGAAGCCCAGGACGTCGTGCCCGGCCTCGGCCAGCCGGTACTCCACCAGCGCCTGGGCGCTGCCGGGGACCTGCGCCTGCTCGAACCACTGCGGGTAGCCGGGGGCGAGGTCCAGCCGGTTGCCGTGCGGCGTCAGACCGACCGGACGGGTGTGCGGCACGCCCATCGGGATGCCGTGGAAGTCGACCGCGAGCCTGACCTCGAACCGCTCCGCCAACTCGCGGACGGCACCCGCGAAACGCTCCCACTCGACGTCCGGCTCGGGGCCGCTGAGCAGCAGGAACGGCGCGCCGGCGGCGTCGTGGACGAGCTGGAGCAGGATCTCCGGCGGGTCGTAGGAGGCCCAGCGGTCGTGGTCGAAGACCATCGCCGGGCGGCGGGCCCGGTAGTCCACCAGGCGGTCGTGGTCGAAGCGGGCCACCACCTGCGGCGATCCCGTCTCCAGCAGGTGGTCCACCACCTGGCCGCCGGCCTCCCCGGCGTCCATGAAGCCCTCGAAGTGCTGGAGCAGCACCAGGCCGGCACCGGTGTCGCGCAACTGCTCGTTGGCCGCGGCCACGGCGGCCACGCCCTGCTGATCCAGCTCGTACAGCGCCTGGAAGTCACGCACCGCGCACCCAACCCCGTTCTCTGCTCGTCCCGGTCGACCGGCTCGTCGTCCAGTCCAGCGTGCCGGGCCCCGCCGGAATTCCCGCCCCGGCCCCCGTCCTGCGGAGGACCCGCCGGGGAACCGTCCCGGAGCGTCCGGCGGCTCCCCCGACAACCCCCGGGGGACTCGCCCGACGGCCTCGGCCGACCGCTCCGGACCATGATCGCACCCGGGGGAAGAGCCCCTGGTCACGGCCCCGGAAGGGGCCCGTCCGGAGGGCCCGCGAAGGACCCGCGCGGCCATGGGCGCGCCGCGAGGTGACGCACCGCCTTCTGGCGGGTATCGTCCTCTCGCTGCCTCGCATCGTCGCGTCGTCGTCACGTCGTCCGTAACGCCGTCGGCCACGTCCCGGTCCGGTGCTCGGCCAGTCACCCACGACGCATCTTGCCTTCACCTGGCCGCCCGCTTCCCTTCGCGCTCTCGTTTCCTCTTCGGCCATTTCGCGGACGCACACTGTCCCCTCGCTGCTCCTGCCGGACCGGTCCGAGGACCCGTGTCCGTTCCGGCACCCCGCGCCGCCCGTTCCGGGCCGTCGCCCCCACCCCGTCCGACCGGACCTCCGGCGTGCGCGGGTACCCGGCGCACGGACCCGGGCCCAGGCGTACCCAGACCAGCGCACCCCGTGCCGTACCCCGGCGCGGGAGGCACCCTCCGACCGATGAAGGACCGAAGGTTCCGTGCCCGTACCTGTCATCCTCACCGGCCGCACCGTGCGGCTGGAGCCCCTCGCCGCGCGCCATGCCGAGGCCATCGCCCAGGCCGGCGCCGAGGACCGTACGACTTACGCCTTCACCCCCGTTCCGCACGGCCTGGAAGCCGCCCGCGACTACGTCGCGCGGGCGCTCGCGGAACAGGCGGCGGGCCGGTCACTGTCGTTCGCGACGGTGAACGTCGCCGACGGCCGGGTGGTCGGCTCCACCCGGTTCCTGGAACTCGACTACTGGCAGGGGCCGCTGGTGTGGCCGCCGGTGCCCGGGGTCCCGTTCGGCGATCCGGCCACGGCCGTCCCCGACGCGGCCGAGATCGGCAACACCTGGCTCTCGCCGCGCGCCCAGGGCACCGGCATCAACACCGAGGCCAAGCTGCTGATGCTGCGCCACGCCTTCGAGACCTGGGGCGTGCAGCGCGTCTCGCTGCGCGCGGACGCCCGCAACCTGCGCTCGCGCACCGCGATCGAGCGGCTCGGCGCGACCTCCGAGGGCGTCCGCCGGGCGCACTCGCGCGGGCTGGACGGGGTGGTGCGCTCCACCGCGTTCTACTCGATCCTCGGCGACGAGTGGCCGGCCGTCCGGGACATCATCGAGCTGCGGATCGCCGCCGCCACCTCGCCGAGCGCCCCGGATCCGGCGATCAACCAGGAGTGCCTTAGACAGGGCGGCGGCGGCGCCGGGCAGCTGATGATCACGGCCTGAGGCCGTACCCCCGCGCGTCGCGGCCGGGTTCCGCCGCCTCCAGGGCGTCCCGCAGGAGGCCGTGGCCGTCCCGGCCCCGGAGGTATCCGGGGTCGGCCTCGACCAGGGCCGACACCGGCCGCCAGCCGCCCTTCACCCGGCCCACCCGGACGCGCCAGATCTCCCGGCCGTCGGTGCCGCGGTGCAGGTGCAGGACGCCCCCGGAGGTGTACGAGACCCAGCGCCCGTCCGCCTCCCGGGGCCCCAGACCGCGCCTGATCCGCTCCCACCGGCCGTCCGACCAGGCCAGGTCGGGCACCGGGTACGGGCGGGGCAGGCTGATCGGTGCCAGGTGCGGTTCGCCGCCCGCGCGGACACCGCCCGGCTCGGGGAACGTCCACCCGGGCAGCGGCTCCCGGGCGGCCAGCCAGGCGCGCGGGATGCCTCCGGTGCCGGTGTGGGCGGCGACCGCTCCGCCGGTGACGGCCGCGACGGTGTCCATGTCGCCGCCGGCCGCGATCGCCTCCCAGAGGGCGGTGCGGTAGTCGGCCAGGTTCCTGGCGGCGCACCACAGCGCGTACGGGACGGTGTCGGCCGCGGACGTGCGGCTGCCGTTGCCGAGCACCTGCGCGGCGACCCGGAAGTCCGGCTGGGCGAGCAGCTCGCGGGCCTCCGTGAGGCCGTCCCTGACCGGGCCGTCCGGGGTGAGGTCGGCCACCGACTCCAGGAAGCGTTCCGGAGCCACCGGCCGGGTGCGCGCCCGCACGGCGTACGCGGCCGCCACCGCGAAACTGGTGTGGTCATATGCCCCCAGCTCAGCGGCTCGCCGGCCGGTCCGTCAACCTCCGCCGACGCCGGCCCCACCGACGGGGGATGTTTCGCATACATCCGAACGCGACGGGCAGGCACCGGGGCATGATCCGCGCGAATCCCCTCGACCCGGTCGCCCTGCTCGGCGCCGACCAGCAGCACATCGCCACCCGGGCGCAGCTGCGCCGCCTCGGGGTGCCCTCCGGCACCATCGCCCACCGGCTGCGGCCGGGCGGGCCCTGGCAGCAGGTGCTGCCCCGGGTGATCTGCCTCCAGAGCGGAAGACTGACGATCCACCAGAAGCTGCGGGCCGCCCTGGCGTACGCGACCCCCAAGGGGCGGGACCCGAGGATCGGGGAGGTGCTGCTGACCGGATTCGCGGTCCTGGCCCAGGCCGGGCTGCCGAGCGCCGGGCACCCGGCCGACCTGCGCTCCGTCGACATCCTGATCCCCGGCCAACGGCGCGTCGGCGACCGGGAGTTCGTCCGGATCCACCGGGCCTCAGGGGCGATGCCGAGCGGCTTCGAGCGGGCCGACGGGCTGTGGAGCACCACCGTCGCCCGGGCGCTGGCCGATCTCGCCCCGAGGGAGACCGGGGAGCGCCGGTTCCGGGCGCTGTGCGCGGAGGCCGTCCAGCGGCGGCACTGCGAACTAGGCGAGCTGCTCGACCAGTTGCTGTCCAGGCCGGGTGCGCTCGGGCTGCCCCGGGTGGCCCGGGTGGTGGAGGACCTGACGGCCGGGGTGCGGTCGGTGGTGGAGGGCGAGGCCCGCGAGCTGCTGGCCCACGCGGGCCTGCCGGAGCCACTGTGGAACCCGGTGCTCTTCCTGGACGGCCGCTTCCTCGCCGTCCCGGACGCCTACTGGCCGCACTCCTGCGTGGCCCTGGAGATCGACTCCCGCTCCTGGCACCTGCGCCCGGCCGACCACGAACGGGGGCTGGCCCGTGCCAACCGGCTCACCGCCGCCGGCCTCCCGGTGGTCCGCACCACCCCGTCCCAGCTCCGCCGCGACCCGGCGCCGGTCCTCCACGAACTGACCGCCCTGGTCACCACCGGCCCGCACGCCCCGCACCCCCGCATCACCTGGCGCCGGGCCCGGTGAGGGGGGTGCTCCCCCCCTGCGGCGCCGGTCAGCAGCGGGAGTCGATCTCCTGGAAGGTGGCGTAGTGGTCGGCGGACCAGTACTGCTCGCCCGAGGTGCCGGTCACGACGCGGCGGGTGCCCCGGTCGTTGGAGCCCGGGGTGACGACGGTGTACTCGTGGTAGTAGTCGCCGCCCTTCCTGGGCAGGCGGCTCTCCCGGTTCTCGAAGACGATGCCGTCGCGGTTGTAGGGGTACGGCCCGCCCTTGGCGATCAGGGTGAGGGTGTCCACGGCCTGGCTGGGGAGCTTGGTGCGGCAGACGTCGGCCATGGCCGGGTCGGTCGGGACCCAGGTGCCGGCCGGGGCGGGGGCGGTGGCCCCGGCGGGCGGGCTCGGCTTGGGGGCCGAGGGCTTGGGCGCCGCGGACCCGGACGTCGAAGCACCGGCGGTGGCGGCCGCCGTGGGGCTCGCGGCGGCCTTGGGGTGGCTGCTCCCCGTGTTGGTGAGGAGGTACCCGGCCCCGGCCAGCAGCGCCAGGATCAGCACGGCCACGACGACGAGCGGGTTTCTGCGGTTGGTCATGCGGTCCAGCTTGGCAGGCGGCCGGGCCGTACCGGGCCGGCTACACACGTGGCCGCCGCCACACCGGCCGGTGCCCGGGGCCGTGCACAGCTGTACGGCCGGGCGGGGACGGACGCCGTTGTCCGTCCCCGCCCGGCCGTGTCACGTACGCCGGTTCTCCTGCGCCGAGCTCCGGTGTACGCCCTCCCGACGGGAGGGAGAGCGGTCAGTCGTACCCGCGCGTGCGGAGGGGATGCCTACCCTCCTCAGCGCGAGTCGCTGCCCGCCGTCTCGATGGCGGCGCGGCCGGCCTCCAGGCGCGCCACCGGGATCCGGAAGGGGGAGCAGGAGACGTAGTCCAGCCCCACCTCGTGGAAGAAGTGGACCGAGTCCGGGTCGCCGCCGTGCTCGCCGCAGACGCCGAGCTTGAGGTCGGGGCGGGTGGCCCGGCCGGCCTCGACGGCGTGCTTGACCAGCGAGCCGACGCCGTCGCGGTCGATGGTCTCGAACGGGGAGACCCCGAAGATGCCCTTCTCCAGGTAGGCGGTGAAGAACGAGGCCTCCACGTCGTCCCGGGAGAAGCCCCAGACCGTCTGGGTGAGGTCGTTGGTGCCGAAGGAGAAGAACTCGGCGGCCTCGGCGATCTGCCCGGCGGTCACCGCGGCGCGCGGCAGCTCGATCATGGTGCCGAGCTTGATGTCCAGCTGGACGCCGGTGGACCGGGCGACCTCGGCGAGCACCCGCTCGCACTCGTCGCGGACCAGCTCCAGCTCCTGGACGGTGCCGACCAGCGGGATCATCACCTCGGGGCGAGGGTCCCCGCCGGCCAGCTTCCGCTCGGCGGCGGCCTCGGCGATGGCCCGGACCTGCATGCCGAACAGGCCGGGGATGACCAGGCCGAGACGGACGCCGCGCAGGCCGAGCATCGGGTTCTGCTCGTGCAGCTTGTGCACCGCCTGGAGCAGGCGCAGGTCGTTCTCGTTCGGGTCCTTGCGGGCCTCGGCGAGGGCGACGCGCACCGACAGCTCGGTGATGTCCGGCAGGAACTCGTGCAGCGGCGGGTCGAGCAGCCGGACGGTGACCGGCAGGCCGTCCATCGCCTGGAACAGCTCCAGGAAGTCGCTCTTCTGGAGCGGCAGCAGGGTGGAGAGGGCGAGCTCGCGGTCCTTGTCGTTGTCCGCGAGGATCAGGTGCTCGACCTCCTTGCGGCGCTCCTCGCCGAGGAACATGTGCTCGGTGCGGCACAGGCCGATGCCCTGGGCGCCGTAGCGGCGGGCGCGCCCGCCGTCCTCGGCGTTGTCGGCGTTGGCGCGCACGGCCAGCCGGCGGCGGCCGTCGGCGTGCGACATCAGCCGGTGCACGGCCTGGACCAGTCCGCCCTGGACGTCGGCGCCGGCGTGCAGGGTGCCCTCGAAGTACTCGACCACGGGGGACGGCAGGACGGGGACCTCACCGAGGTAGACCTTGCCGGTGGCGCCGTCGATCGAGACGACGTCGCCCTCGTGGATCACCTGGCCGTCGGCGGTGGTGAAGCGGCGGGCCTTGGTGTCGACCTCCAGCTCCTCGGCGCCGCAGACGCAGGTCTTGCCCATGCCGCGGGCGACCACGGCCGCGTGCGAGGTCTTGCCGCCGCGCGAGGTCAGGATGCCCTCGGCGGCGATCATGCCGTCCAGGTCGTCGGGGTTGGTCTCGCGGCGGACCAGGATGACCTTCTCGCCCGAGCGGGACCACTTGACGGCGGTGTACGAGTCGAAGACGACCTTGCCGATCGCGGCGCCCGGCGAGGCGGCGAGGCCCCAGGCGATCTGCCGCGACCCGGCGTCGGGGGCGAACCGGGGGAACATCAGCTGCGAGAGCTGGCCGCCGGTGACCCGCATCAGGGCCTCGTCCAGGTCGATCAGGCCCTGGTCGACCAGCTGGACGGCGATCCGGAAGGCGGCCGCGGCGGTGCGCTTGCCGACCCGGGTCTGGAGCATCCAGAGCTTGCCGCGCTCGATGGTGAACTCGATGTCGCAGAGGTCGAGGTAGTGGTTCTCGAGCTTCTGCATGATCGCCATCAGCTCGTCGTACGACTTCTTGTCGAGCTTCTCCAGCTCGGCCAGCGGCAGGGTGTTGCGGATGCCGGCGACGACGTCCTCGCCCTGGGCGTTGGACAGGTAGTCGCCGTAGACGCCCTGGGTGCCGGTGGAGGGGTCACGGGTGAAGGCGACGCCGGTGCCGGAGTCCTCGCCGAGGTTGCCGAAGACCATGGTGCAGACGTTGACCGCGGTGCCCAGGTCGTTCGGGATGCGCTCCTGGCGGCGGTACAGCCGGGCGCGGTCGCCGTTCCAGGAGTGGAAGACGGCGTGGATCGCGAGGTCCATCTGGACGCGCGGGTCCTGCGGGAAGGCCCGGCCGGTCTCGCGCTCGACGATGCCCTTGAACACCTCGACCAGTTCCCTGAGGTCGGCGGCGTCCAGGGCCAGGTCGTCGATGGTGCCCTTGGCGTGCTTGGCCTCGTCCAGGGCCTCCTCGAACAGCTCGCCGTCGACGCCCAGCACGGTCTTGCCGAACATCTGGACCAGGCGGCGGTAGGAGTCCCAGGCGAAGCGCTCGTTGCCGGACTGGGCGACGAGGCCGGCCACCGAGGCGTCCGAGAGGCCGATGTTGAGGACGGTGTCCATCATGCCGGGCATGGAGAACTTCGCGCCGGAGCGGACCGAGACCAGGAGGGGGTTGTCGGCCTGGCCGAGCTTCTTGCCCATCTCCTGTTCGAGGGCGTCCAGGTGGGCGCTGATCTCCTCGTGGAGGGAGGTGGGCTCGCTGCCGGTCTCCAGGAAGACCTTGCAGGCCTCGGTGGTGATGGTGAACCCGGGAGGAACGGGGAGGCCCAGGTTGGTCATCTCGGCCAGGTTCGCGCCCTTGCCGCCGAGAAGATCCTTGAGCTCCTTGTTTCCTTCAGTGAAGGAGTAAACAAACTTCTGCTGGGACGGCACGGGTCGGTCTCCTCGTACGCGGTTGCCCTGACGCCGGAGAACATACCCATTTCGAAGGCACTTCTCTGCCCTGAATAGGCCAGCCGAGGCTCGTACCGAGTGGTCACCCGTTAGATCGAATGTACATAAAGGCGTTCACCTCTGTGGCGAAATCGTCCGCCTGACGCTAGTGAGTGTTCAATTCTTGAACACGGCCAACCCGAACGTCGCACGATCGGGACGCACGGTAGCGGCCGCGGTTCCGTCGCGTTGCCCCGGCTTGATTTCCTGCACCCGGATCGCCCGATCGGCGGGCGGTCGGCTTCGGGAAGCGATTCACGGTCGACCTGTCCATTTCGTCCACCGGCCGGCCGCCGGCCTCCACCGTATGTGGCAAGCGTCACCAGGGCATCCCACGGGTCGGACGTAGAACACCTCAGCCGATCGTCGCACTGCGTCCGGAAACGTGCCCGCTCCGTGATGTTCGGACGACGAAAAGGAGCCCTCTTGTCCAGGATGGACAAGAGGGCTGGGCCTTAGTGGCAGACGGCCCCGGAAGGCCGTTTTCTACACTTCGGCCAGGTCAGCCACCAGAGGTGTCCGATTCGGCGTCCGCACCCGGCCGGGCGCAGTCATACGGATCGTCCAACCAGTGCTCGGGCAGAACCACCCGGTTGTTGCCGCTGGTCCGCCCGCGCGGGCCGTCCGCACCGGCCGGCCAGGCCTGGGACTGCTCCACCTGGGCGAGGGTTTCGGCCAGTTCGGCCAACGAGGAGGAGCCGGCGAGCCGCACCCGCAGCTCGGAGCCGACCGAGAAGCCCTTGGTGTACCAGGCGACGTGCTTGCGGAAGTCGATCACGCCGCGCGTCTCGTCCCCGATCCACTCGCCGAGCAGCTGCGCGTGGCGCACCATCGCCGCGGCCACGTAGCCGAAGTCGGGGCGGGCGTAGTCCACGTCGCCCTCGAAGATCGCGACCAGGTCCTTGAACAGCCACGGCCGGCCCAGGCAGCCGCGGCCCACCACCACGCCGTCGCAGCCGGTCTCGCGCATCATCCGCAGCGCGTCGTCGGCCGACCAGATGTCCCCGTTGCCCAGCACCGGGATGTGCGCCGGGACGGACTCCCGCAGCCGGGCGATCGCCGACCAGTCGGCCGTCCCGCCGTAGTGCTGGGCGGCGGTGCGGCCGTGCAGGGCGATCGCGGCCACGCCCTCCTCCGCGCCGATCCGGCCGGCGTCCAGGTAGGTGAGGTGGTCGTCGTCGATGCCCTTGCGCATCTTCATGGTCACCGGCAGGTCGCCCGCGTTGGCGACGGCCTCGCGCAGGATCTCGCGCAGCAGGTTGCGCTTGTACGGCAGCGCCGAGCCGCCGCCCTTGCGGGTGACCTTGGGGACCGGGCAGCCGAAGTTGAGGTCGATGTGGTCGGCCAGGCCCTCCTCGGAGATCATCCGGGCGGCCTTGCCGACGGTCTCCGGGTCCACCCCGTACAGCTGGATCGAGCGCGGCTTCTCGCTCGGGTCGAACCTGATCAGCTGCATGGTCTTGGCGTTGCGCTCGACCAGCGCCCGGGTGGTGATCATCTCCGAGACGTACAGGCCCTTGCCGCCGCTCTGCTCACGGCACAGGGTGCGGAACGGCACGTTGGTGATGCCGGCCATCGGCGCCAGCACGACGGGCGGCCACACCCGGATCGGGCCGATGTCGAGCGGCGCGAACTCGGTGTCCGACGCGGTGGGTGCGGGCGTGGCTGTCATGCGCGGCTGACCTCGGGTGGTGGGGACGGGACTCTCCATTGTCCCCCACCCGGGTGAGCGGCCTCCGCGTCGCGCCGGGAGGCCCCGGCTACGGGGCCGACCGCGGCGCGAACGTCGGATCCGGGTGGGACGACGGCTCCGGCGGTTCCACCGGCTCCGACGGCTCCGACGGCTCCGACGACATCGACGGGTTGACCGAGATCGACCCGGAGGTGACCGCGACGTGCATCCGGTTCGGGCTCCCGGGGTCCGCGAGCAGCGGGTCGATCCCGCCGTGCCCGCTGCCGGTCTCGCTGGAGAAGGCGTACCGGCTGTCCTTCGGCACGGTCATCTCCACCGAACCGGACGTGGCCGCGGCGTCCACCACGGCCGGGGCCTTGGCGAAGTTCAGCGACACCGAGCCCGAGTTCGCCCGGGCCGTCACCCGCCGGGCGCTCAGGTTGCCACCCCGCACCTGCCCGGAGGTGACGCCCACGGTCACGTCCCCCGAGGTGTCCGACAGCACCAGCTCCCCGGAGGTCAGCTCCATCCGCACGTTCCCGCTCAGCCCCTCCACCCGGACGGATCCTGAGCCCACCGATCCGGACACCTCGGTCGCGGCCGGTACCTCCAGCTCGATCTCGGCGCCGCAGCCGAAGTCCGCGAACGGCAGCACCCTGCGGCAGCGCATGGCGACGGTGAGCACCCCGTCGACGATGGTGACGGACACCACCGGCTTGCGCACCAGCCAGTCCAGGCTCTGGTGGACCACCACGTGGCCCTCCCGGCCGGCCCGCACCCTGACCGAGGCGTTGCCGGTCTCCAGCCGGACCCCGCGGATCGCCTTGTCGTACGGCCGGCTGCTGCTGGTGCGCTGCTGCACCGCCATCGACCAGGTCTGCAGCGCGCCGCCGGTCATGACCAGGACGATCACGCCCGCCCCGACGACCCGCCAGGCCTTCACCCCACTCACCGCTACCCGACCTCCAGGAAGCGCAGCACGGCCATCACCCGGCGGTGGCTGTCCTCGGCCGGCGGCAGGTCGAGCTTGGTGAAGATCGAGTTGATGTGCTTGGCCACCGCGCTGTCGCTCACCACCAGCGAGCCGGCGATGGCCGCGTTGGAGCGGCCCTCCGCCATCAGGGCGAGCACGTCGCGCTCGCGCGGGGTCAGCTTCTCCAGCGGGTCCCGGTGCCGGCGCAGCAGCAGCTGGGCGACCACCTCGGGGTCCAGCGCGGTGCCGCCCGCCGCGACCCGCTGGAGCGCCTCCAGGAAGTCGTCCACGTTGGCCACCCGCTGCTTGAGCAGGTAGCCGACCCCCCTGGTGTTGGTCGCCAGCAGGTCCGCGGCGTAGCGCTCCTCCACGAACTGGGAGAGCAGCAGGACGGCCGTGTCCGGCCACTGCCGGCGAATCACCATCGCCGCCTTCACCCCCTCGTCGCTGAAGCCGGGAGGCATCCGGACGTCGGCGACCACCACCTGCGGGCGGTGCTCCTCGACGGCGGCCAGCAGTTCCTCGGCGTCCCCGACGGCCGCCACGACCTCGAAGTCCACCGCCTCCAGGACCTTGACCAGGCCGACCCTCAGCAGGACCGAGTCCTCGGCGATCACAGCACGCACGGCAACTCCACGGTGATGGTGGTGGGCCCCCCGAGGGGGCTGAGAACGGACAGCGTGCCGTCGACCGAGGCGGCGCGCTTGCGCAGGCCGGTGAGCCCGGTGCCGCGCGCCGGGTCCGCGCCGCCCACGCCGTCGTCGCTGATGACCAGCCGCAGCCGCCCGCCGGCCGCCCGTACCGAGAGGTCGACCCGGTTGGCCCTGGCGTGCTTGGCCACGTTGGTGAGCGCCTCGGAGACGGTGAAGTAGGCGACCGCCTCGACGGTCGGGGCGACCGGCTCGGAGAGGTCGACGTCCAGCCGCACCGGCAGCGGCGCGCGGGCGGCGACACCGGACAGCGCCGCGTCCAGGCCGCGGTCCTCCAGGACGGCGGGGTGCAGGCCTCGGACCAGGTCGCGCAGCTCGTCGATGGCCGCCTGGGCCGCCTCGTGGGCGTCGACGATCACCTGCATCGCCTCGGGCGGCACGTCCTTGAGGGTGCGCCGGGCCAGGCCCAGGTTCATCGCGAGGGAGGTGAGCCGCTGCTGGGCGCCGTCGTGCAGGTCGCGCTCGATCCGGCGGCGCTCGGCGTCCACCTCGTCGACCAGCCCGGCCCGGCTCTCGGCGATCTCCTCGACCCGCCGCTCCAGCGCCTCCACCCGGTCGGGGCCGAGCAGCCGGCGCGCCGCCCACGCCTCCAGCCGGGCCAGCTGCGTCCCCGGCCAGGGCAGCACCGCCAGCAGCAGCACCCCGGCGAGGGTGAACAGGACGTCCTCCCCCGCCAGGCCGGTGCGCACGTCCGTCCCCGCGGGCATCAGCCAGACCCAGCCGTACACGGTGGCCAGCACCACGGCGGCGGCCCAGGCGTACAGCACCACCAGCGCGCCCGCCGCCAGCAGCGGTCCGGCCACCAGGTGGTAGAGGGCCTGACGCCAGGTCACTCCCAGCAGCAGCAACTGGCGTCCCACCGGCGGCCGCAGCGGCGGCACCTCCACCCCGTACAGGGCGCGCAGCCGGCCGCGTTGGACCGCGGTCAGCGGGCGGGAGCAGAGCAGGACGGCGGCGAGCGCGGGGAACAGCAGCCGCGGATCGGTGACGGCCAGCCAGACCGGCAGCGCCATCGGCGTTCCGGCGGCCGTGAAGCGGATGTCCCGCCAGACCTCGGGCGACCACGGTGGGCGCCGGAGGCTCCTGACGAGCGCTCGGCGCAACGTGGTGGAGGGCATGCCGGACAGCGTAGGGCCCGGTGATCACGGGCCGCCATGAAGGGGGGTTCCCAGTGGGGGTGTATCTAGCTACACCCCCGATTCGGTGTGGGGCACCACCGACAGGAAGGGGGTCGGGCCGGAAGTCTTGAGGGCATGACGAGCACTGCATCGCACTCCGCCACTCCGCCGCACGGGCGGCCCGGCCCCGGGAGCCACGGGGGTGTTTCCGGGGCCGCGCTCCGGTCGGCGTCGGGGGCGGAGGGGTCGCTGCCCACCGGGGCCGGCCCCTGGTCGGTCCGGATCGTCGGGTCCGGGCGCGGCCGGGCCGCGCTGGAGCTGTACCAGCACGGCGAGTTGACCGACGTCCTGGTCGCCTCCCGGCTCACCCCGCAACTGCTGCGCGGGGCGCGGCACTGCCCGTCGGCCGGGCGGGCCAGGCACGTGCTCGCCTGGGGCCGGCTGGCGGCCGACGGCGCGGCGCCCTCGGTGGTGTTCACCGGGCGCCGGCCGTTCCGCCGGGTACGGGCGTCGGCCGAGGTGGTCACGGTCGCCGGGCGGTTCTGGGTCTCCTGGGCCGAGGGGCCGTTCGACGCGGTGCGGGTCGGACACCCGGCCGGCGGGACGGCCGAGCGGCTGCCGCTGGAGCGGGTGCGGGAGCAGGGCCCGGGCCGGTGGCCCGCTCCCGGCCGGGCGCGTCGGGTCCGGGGTGCGGCATGAGCACCGCCGTCCTCGCCCCTCGCGCCGCTTCCCCGTACGTCCTGCCCGCGCGCTTCGCCCGGGTGCCGGTCCTGGCGGCGGTCGCGCTGCTGCCCTGGCTGGCGGTCCTCGCCGTCTGCCACGAGACCCCGTGGGTCGTGCTCGACCTCACGGAGTTCGCGGCCCTGCTCTCGCTGGACGCGCTGCTGCGCCGGCGCAGTGCCGCCGCGCTGTGGGCCGGCGCGGCGGTGGCCCTGCTGCTCACCGGGGACGCGCTGGCCGACATAGCCTGCGCGGGACCGGGCCCCGCGATGCTCGCGGCCCTGGTGATGGCCTTCTGCATCGAGCTGCCGCTCGCGGTGGTGTGCCTGCGGCTCGGGCGGGACGCCGCGGTGCGGGGCTGAGTCAGCCCCTCGTGGGCAGTTCGTCCATCAGCGCGCGGGTCTCGTCGTCCAGCGGGGTGTACGTGATCATCCGGCTCCCCTGCCGCGGGCTGAGCCAGAAGTTGGTGTACTCGCAGCGCAGCAGTCCGACGCCGGGCACCCGGAACCGCTTGATGCCGTTCCCGGGCCGCATCACGTCGTGCCGCTGCCAGGTCTCCGCGAAGTCCGGCGAGGCCTTGAGCAGCCGGGCCAGCAGTGCCTTCCAGGCCGGCTCCGAGCTGTGGTCGGCCATCGCCGAGCGGAACCGGGCCACCATCCCGAGGCGCTCGGTGCGGTAGTCGACCAGCACCTCGCGGAACTGCGAGGGCGTGAACGCCATCCAGATCAGGTTGCGGTCCTCGGGGGCCAGTTCACCGAGGTCGCCGACGATCGAGGTGTACTGGGCGTTGGACGCCAGCACGTCGTAGCGGGAGTTGAGCACCACCGCCGGGTACGGCGCCAACTGCTCCAGCAGCAGCCGCACGCCCGGGGTCACCGAGGGGCACTCCTTCACCGGCGCCGGGTCGTCCGCGCCGGCCAGGGTGAACAGGTGGGCGCGCTCGCTCGGATCCAGCAGCAGCGCCCTGGCCACCGCGTCCAGCACCTGGGTGGACACCTGGATCTCCCTCCCCTGCTCCAGCCACGTGTACCAGGTCACCCCGACCGCGGCGAGCTGCGCGACCTCCTCCCGGCGCAGCCCCGGCGTCCGGCGGCGGCCGGTCATCGGCAGGCCCACCTGCTCGGGCGCGATGCGCTCGCGGCGGCTGCGCAGGAAGGCGCCCAGCTCGTGCCGGCGGGCGTCGCCGGGGGTGGTCCGGTGCGCGGCGTCGGCGGCCGGACGGGCTTGCGCGGGGCGTGTGGCGAGGCTCATGCTCCCCAGCATGCGACAGCTGCCGGCCCGTTGCCAGGTACTTCTTATACCCGGATAACCACACTCTGGTACCAGGGTACGGAGCGGCGGATCGTAGGACCAGTGACCCAACCACTCGCCGTCGCCCCCTCATCGGACCGCACCGCCGCCACCCCTGGCACCGCGGCCGACCGCACCGCCGCCCCCGGCCCCGCCGGATCCGCGGCCGCCACCCTCGGCACCGCCGGGCTGGTCACCGTCCTGCTCGGCGCCTTCCTCCCGATGCTCGACTTCTTCATCGTCAACGTCGCCCTGCCCACCATCGACCACGACCTGGCCGCCGGGCCCGCCGTCCTCGAACTGGTCGCCGCCGGCTACGGCATCGCCTTCGCCGTGCTGCTCGTCCTCGGCGGGCGCCTCGGCGACACCTACGGCCGGCGCCGGCTCTTCGTCGTCGGCGCCGCCGCCTTCGCCCTCACCTCGCTGGCCTGCGGCCTCGCCCCAGGCGCGTGGTCCCTGGTCGCCGCCAGGGCCGCCCAGGGCGCCTCGGCCGCGCTGCTGATCCCGCAGGTGCTCGGCACCATCACCGCCGCCACCGAGGGCGCCAGGCGCGGCCGCGCGCTCAGCGTCTACGGCGCGGTCGGCGGCATCTCGGTGGTGATCGGGCAGGTGCTCGGCGGAATGCTGGTCGCCGCCGACCTGTTCGGCACCGGCTGGCGCTCCGTGTTCCTGCTGAACGTGCCGTTCGCGCTGCTCGCCGTGGTGCTCGCGGTCCGCTACGTCCCGGAGAGCAAGGCCCCCCGGGCCGCCCGGATCGACATCCCCGGCACCGTCCTGCTCACCGCCGCGCTGATCTCCCTGCTCATCCCGCTGATGGAGGGCCGCGCCGCCGGCTGGCCGCTCTGGTCCTGGGTGCTGCTGGCCCTGTTCCCGGTCCTCGCCGTCGCCTTCGGCGTCGTCGAGCGCCGCGCCGAACGGCGCGGGGACACCCCGCTGGTGCCGCCCTCCCTGCTGCGCATCCCGGAGATGCGGCGCGGTCTCGGCATCGCGCTCCCCTACTTCGCGGGCTTCGGCGGCTTCATGTTCGTCATCGCGGTCGCCCTCCAGCAGGGCCTCCACCTCGGCCCGGTCGCGGCCGGCTGGGCCCTCGTCCCGATGGCCGTCGGCTACTTCTCCGCCTCGCTCGCGGGACCGCGGCTGATCAGCCGCTGGGGCAGCCGGGTGCTCAGCGCCGGCGCCGTCGTGCAGGCCGCCGGCCTCGCCACCCTGGCCCTGACCATCACGGCCGACTGGGCCCACTTCTCCCCGCTGCGGATGGCCCCTGGCGTCGCCCTCGCGGGCATCGGGCAGGGCCTGATCGGCACCCCGCTGTTCCGGGTCGTCCTCGCCAAGGTGCCCGCCGCCCGGGCCGGCGTCGGCAGCGGCGTCCTGGCCACCGGCCAGCAGTCCAGCCTCGCCCTCGGCGTCGCCACCCTCGGCACCCTCTACCTCTCGCTCTCCCCCAGCCTCGGCCTGGACCGGGCCCTCGTCCTCTGCCTGGGCATCCAGCTCCTCGGCTCCTTCACCATCCTGTACCTGACCACCCGCCTTCCCCGTTCCATCGGCTGATCCGGGCCTGCGGGCTTCGGGCTCTCGGGCTTCGGGCTCTCGGGCTCCGACGGCGGCGAACGGCCTCGCGGCCACCGGTACTTCCGGTGGCCGCGAGGGCGTCGGCGTTCGCGGTACCGGTCCTCAGCGTTCGAGCAGGGCGAGCCGGTCGAGCCAGGCGCCGAACGGGGCGCGGACGGCTTCGGCGGCCTCCACCTGGGGGTTGTGGCCGGCGCCGTCGAGGACGGTGGCGGCCATCCTGGGGTAGTGGTCGAGCAGGGCGAGCTGGTCGCGCCAGCCGACCAGGGCGTCCTGCCGGGTGGTGACCAGGAGGTGGTGGCCGCGGTGCTGCGGGGCGCCGTGCTCGGGCCAGCGCGGCAGCAGGAAGTCGGCTTCGAGCTCGGCGGCGGCCGCCCGGTCGTGCGCCTGCCAGCCCGGCCGGACGTACCGCTCGAAGAGCTCCCGGCTCTCCTCGGTCTGCCGGGCCATGACGTACCGGAACAGCTCGCGGTCGGCGACCGGGAGTCGGGCGACGAGTTCCTCGTCCCGTTCGACCACGGTCTCCTCGGGCAGGGCGCGGTCGGCGCCCCAGCGCACCACCGGGACCAGCAGCGCCGAACCCAGCACCTGCTCGCCGAACCGCGCGGTCACCGCCCTCGCCAGCTGTCCGCCGAAGGACTGCCCGACCACGGCGAAGGGCTCCCGGCCGACCGTGGCCCCGATCCAGCCGAGGACGGCCTCGGTCAGGGTGCTCGCCGAGGCGGGGCCCGGCAGCCGGGGGCTGGTGCCGTGACCGGGGAGGTCGAGGTAGAGGCGCCGCCAGCCGGGGCGGCCGGCGAAGGCGGGTTCGAGCGGGAGCAGCACGCGGTGGTCGAGGGTGTAGCCGTGGATCAGGACGATCGGGGTGCCCTCGCCGAAGGCGGTGTGGTGGATCGCGGAGTCGGTCATGACCGTAGCGTCCAACCGTGACACCGGTGACAAGGTCAAGCGGCGGGTCGGACGGCCGGGTCGGAGAGGCTCTTGACCACGTCCAGGTACTCCCGGATGGCGTCCCGGTTGCGCGTCAGACACTGGATCCGGCTGGTCATCCGGTCCGTCTCGGACTCCAGGGTGGCGAGCATCTCCGGTGTGGCGTCGACGAAGTGGATCGTCCGCGGGGTGTCCAGGCAGGGCAGGATCTGCTTGATGATCCGGGTCGGCAACCCCGCGTCCAGCAGCCCACGGATCTGCAGGACCCGGTCCACGAGGTACTCGTCGTACGCGCGGTAGCCGTTGGCCTCGCGGCGCGGCGTGATCAGCCCCTGCTGCTCGTAGTAGCGCAGCAGGCGCGGGGTCGTCTCGGTCAGTCCGGCGAGTTCGCCGATGCGCATGTGTGACCACCCTCACCCCGGGCCGGAGCTTCCCGGCTGGACCTTGACATGGATGTCAACGATAGACGATCGGGCCCATGCCCACTCCCGAGCTCCCCACTTCCGAACTCCGCAGCCCTGAACTCCGCGCCCCCGGCCCGCCGGTGGCCCCCGCGCCCCGGCTGCCCTGGCCCGCGCTGCTGGCCATGAGCACCGGCGGATTCGTCACGATCATGACCGAGGCCCTGCCCGCCGGGGTGCTGCCCGCCATGAGCGCGGACCTCGGCGTCGGCCAGTCCGCCGCCGGACAGTCCGTCACCCTCTACGCGGTCGGCTCCATCGCGGCCGCCATCCCGCTGACCGCCGTGACCGGACGCCTGCCGCGCAAGCGCCTGCTGCTGGTCGCCGTCGGCGGCTTCGCCGCGGCCAACGCCGTCACCGCGCTCTCACCGAGCTACCCGCTCACCATGGCCGCCCGGTTCGCGGCCGGCCTGGTCGCCGGGCTGCTCTGGGCCCTGCTCGCCGGGTACGCCCGGGGCATCGTCACACCGGAGCAGCGCGGACGGGCGATGGCCGTCGCCATGACCGGCTCGACGGTCGCCCTGTCGGTGGGCGTGCCCGCCGGCACCCTGCTGGCCGGCCTGACGGGCTGGCGGGCCACCTTCGGGCTGATGAGCGTGATCGCCGTGGCGCTGACCGGCTGGATGCTGCTCGCGCTGCCGGAACTGCCCGGGCGCGAGGGCCGGGCCCGCACCCCCGTGCGGCAGGTGCTGCGGATTCCGGGCGTGGCCACCGTCCTGGCCGTCACGGCGACCTTCGTGCTCGCCCACAACATCCTCTACACGTACGTCGCCGCGCTGCTCGAACCGCTGGGGCTCGACGGCCGGACGGACGTCGTCCTGCTCGTCATCGGGCTGTCCTCGCTGGTGAGCGTCCTCGGCACCGGCGCCCTCATCGACCGGCACCTGCGCACCCTGACCATCGCCTCCTGCGTCCTCCTCGCCGTCGCGGCACTGGTCATCGCCGCCGCCCTGCTCGGCAGGACGGGCCTGCCCGTCTACGCCGCCGCCGCGGTCTGGGGCCTCGGCTTCGGCGGCGCCGCCACCCTCCTCCAGACCGCCGTCGCCGACGCGTCCGGCCCGGCCGGGGACATCGCCCAGTCACTCCTCGTCACCTGCTGGAACCTCGGCATCGCCGTGGCCGGGATGGCGGGCGGCCTGCTCCTCGACCACGCCGGGCCGACCGCGCTGCCCTGGTCCGCCCTCGTCCTGCTGGCCGTCGCACTGGCCGTGACCGTCGGCGGACGGCGGCACGGGTTCCCGGGGCGGGAGTGAGAGTCTGGCTGCACTCCTTCGTGTGAAATCGACGCACGTCCTCGTCATCGCCGCACGGCCGGCCCTACCGTGAAGTCGTATGACAGTCGGCGCCCACATCCGCCAACTCCAGTAGCACACCAGTGAGTTGACCGACCCCGAACATCAGGTGCCGGAGGGCCTCGTTCGTGACGGCACCATCGACCCGGAGAACGCCGCCACCGCGCGCGGCCTGGCCGACTGGCCACTCCCCGGGGCCGGGGCCGGGCTCGGTTCGGCCGCCGGTGCCCTGCTCGCCATGCGGGGCGAGGAGGACCACTGATCCACCTGGACTCCTGCGCGCCCCTCGAGCCCCTGGTGCCCCTGGTGCCCCTGGTGCCGGAGAACGAATCCACGACGCTGGGCGCGCTCCTCTCGTCGCACGGTCCCGAAGGCCGTACGACCAGTGCCTGGCCCGGGTCGAGGTACCGCGCGCGCTGATCCGGACCGGCGCACCACAGGAGTTGCCGGACACGTCCACCGACCCGCTCGACCGGCTGCTCCGCGCCCGGCGCCTCCGCACGCTCGACGCCGTTCACCTCGCCTGCGCCGAACACCCTGAGCACGTGCTCACGGCCTTCGTCACGCATGACGAGCGCCTGGCCGGCGTGCAGCAGCGGCCTGGCGGGCGAGTAGCCGGTGCCGGGGACGATCAGGGCGACCCGGCCGGGGTCGCCGGAGTGGCGGGTGGGAAAGGTCGGCGCGTTGCGGGCGGACATGGGCGCAGGGTACCCGCGCGGCCTGTGTCGCCGTGTCAACCCTGACCATCGTCATGGTCGTTACCTGACTTTCGGGTCGGGTGGAAAGGGCTCCTCGGCTTCTACCGTCCGGACCATGACGTACACGGACAGGAATTCCAGGACGACCGGCCCGAGCGGTGCCGCCGGTCCCGGGAGAGCGGCCGGAGCGACCCGGGCCGCCCGGACCCGGGCGAGCGGGGCGTCGGGCAGGGGCAGGCCCGCCCTCGCCGTGGCCCTGCTCTGCGCGGGGGCCGGGGTGGTGGCCTGGCTGGCGCCGGAGCGGGGTGGCGGGGGCGGGGCGGGGCCGGTGCGCGTGCTGTCCGGGTGGTCGGCCGGCGGCTACCGGCGGGTGGCGGAGGCCGTCGGCGACGCTCCGGACGCGGTGGCCTCGCTGCTGGAGCCGGCCACCGAGGTCGGGCTGCTGGTGCTGGGGCTCCTGCTGGTCTTCTGCTGGTGGACGGCCCGGGCCCGGCGGGCCGCCGATGTGGTCGCGGGGGTGGCGTTGGTCGGGCTCGGCACCGTGCTGGCCTACGGGGCGAGCGAGGCGCTGAAGGTGGTCCTCGACGAGGAGCGGCCCTGCCGGGCCCTGACCGGGCTGCCGGGCACGGCCACCGCCGAGTGCCCGCCGCCGGGCGACTGGTCGTTCCCCAGCAACCACGCCACCCTGGCCGTCGCGCTGGCGACGGGGCTGGTGCTGCTGCGCCCGCGCTGGGCGCTGCCGGCCGTACTCGTCGGCGGTGCCACGGCGGCGCTGCGGGTGGCGGCCGGGGTGCACTACCCGCACGACGTGCTGGCCGGCGCCGCGCTCGGCGGCACCGTCACGGCGGCCGTGGTCCTCGTCCTGCGGCCGGTGGCCACCGGCGCCGTGACGGCCCTGGCCGGGGCGCCCGTGCTCGGGAAGCTGCTGTCGGCACCGCCGATACCGTCGGCCCCGGGCTCGGGCGGGGCCTCGGCTCCGGGCCCGGACGGGGGCTCCGGCGTGACCACCGCCCCGCCGACAATCGCGCCCCCGGCCGTCTCAGTCCCGTGGGCCGCCCGCGCAGGTCGCGCCGAGGGTCAGCCCGGCCTCGTGGGCGAGAACGGCGGCGGCCGCCCGGTTGGCCACGCCGAGCCGCGCCAGGACGGAGCTCACATGGGCCTTCACGGTGCCTTCCACCACCCCCAGTCGGCGGGCGATCTGGCCGTTGGACAGCCCGGCGGCGATCAGGGTCAGTACGTCCCGCTCCCTGGCGGTCAGGGCGGCCACCTGTTCCCTGGCTCCGGCACGCCGGTCGGCGGGGCCACCGGCGCCGGTGGCGGCCAGGTGGGCGACCACCCGGGCGGCCACCTTGGGTGAGAGGTAGGCCGCCCCTCCCGCCACCGCGTGCACCCCGGCGAGCAGTTCCTCGGGCTCACCGGACTTGATCAGGAACCCGTTCGCGCCGCCGCTGAGCGCGCGCAGGATGTAGTCGTCCTCACCGAAGGTGGTCAGCATGAGTACTCCGGTGGCCAGGCCGGTCCGGCGGATCTCGGCGGCGGCCGTGATGCCGTCCGTCCCGGGCATCCGGATGTCCAGCACGGCGACGTCCGGCCGGTGGCGCCGGACCAGCTCGACGGCCTCCCGGCCGTCCCCGGTCTCGGCGACGATCTCGATGCCGGGGTCGGTCGCGAGCACCGCGCACAGGCCCGCGCGGATCATGGGCTCGTCGTCGGCGAGCAGCACCCGGATCGGTGCGGTGGTCATCGGCGGCTCCTGTCGGTCGCCCGGTACGGAGGTACGGGCTGAGGTGGGAAAGAAGGTGAGGGCGGAGGCGGGGTGTGCCGGTCCGTCAGGACCGGAGCACATCACGCGAGAGCAGCCGGGAGTCCCGGAAGCACAGCCGGTAGGCGTCGCCGGCCCGGTCCACGAAGAGCTCGGCGGTGATGGCGTAGTGGGTGCACGAGATCCCCTCCCCCGACGGCAGCGCGGGCGTCGACGGCCCGCTCGGCGGACGGTACGGCAACCGGTGGCCCGGCAGCAGGCGCTCGACCGAGGCCTGGTCCTGCCCGAGCTGGAGGGAGGCGTAGACCTCCGGGTCCAGCACCGACAGGCCGACCACGTAGAACGTCCATACTCGCAGGGCCACGATCAGCAGCACGGCCGTCGTCAGCGGGACGAGCACCACGGCGGCCAGCGTCCGGCCCACCTTCCGCCGTGCCCGGCGCAGCTCGCGCACCGGCGACGGCGGGGCGGCGGGCGGCGGCGGGACGGGCCCGGCGGCGCGGCGTGGCAGGTCCGCCGTGACCTCGAACCCGCCGTCCGGGCGGGCCCCGTGGGCGAAGGTGCCGCCCGCGAGCCGGACGCGCTCGGTCAGCCCGACCAGACCGCGGCCGCCGACGGGCGGTACGGCGGGCGTCGCGGTGGGCGTCGCGGTGGGCGCTCCGGCGGCCGGCGTGGAGCTGCCGGTGAACGTTCCGGTGGGCGTTGCGCCGCGCGGGGTTGACGCCGGCGCCGACGGCGCCGCGCCGGGGCCGGCGGGCGTGGGCCGAAGCACGGACACGGACGCGGATGCGGCCGCGGACACAGGAGCGGATGCGGACACAGGCGCAGGGCCGTTGGCCACCCGGACCCGAGCGCCCTCGGCCGAGTACGCCACCTCCACGGTGACGGGAGCCCGCGGGGCGTGCTTCGCTGCGTTGGTCAGCGCCTCCTGAACCACCCGGTACGCGGCATGCTCGGTCGCGCGCGGCAGCCCGCCCGGCTCACCGAGGATCTCCGAGCGGACGTCCAGGCCCGCGGCGGCCGCCTCGGCGACCAGCTGCGGAATGTCCGAGTCCGCCGGCCCGTGGGCCCTGCGGGCGCTGCCGTCGCTCTCGTCCCCGTCGCGCAGTATGCCGATCACCTCGCCGAGCCGCTCGACGGCGGCGGCCGCACCCGCCCTGATCTCCTGGACGGCCTCCCGGTGGGGCGGGGCCAGGTCAGGGGCGAGTTTGAGTGCCCCGGCACGCAGCGCGATCAGGCTGAGGTCGTGGCCGAGGGCGTCGTGCATGTCCTGGGCGATCCGGGCCCGTTCGCGCAGCCGGGCCTGCTCGGCGACCAGTTGCTGCTCGCGCTCCAGCCGCTCGGCCCGTTCCCACCCGGCACGGACGAGTTCCTGCGACTGCCACCAGAACCGGCCCAGCAGCCACGGGCCCATCCCGGCGCTCACGGCGAGCGCGACGAACCGCAGGCCGAGGACGATCCAGGAGGGCACCGACCCGACCACCAGCACCCCGCCCCCGACCAGGACGGCGAACACCACCGCTGCCGGCCGTACCCGGTCCGTCCGCAGCCCGGCCAGGAAGGAGAACCCGATCGCCGGCAGAGCCCACCACAGGCTCGTGACAGCCAGCCCGACACACACGGACGCCGCCACCGGCAGCGCCACCCCACTCATCCGCATGCCCACGACCCTACGAGGGCCGCCGGCGCACCGGATCTGTCGAAAGTCATGCCCGCGGCGCCCGGTGTGCCCGCGACGCCCCGGGGACCATCGACCCGTCGGCCCTCAGTGAGCCGGTGACATCACGGAGCAACTGTGAGATAAGAAGGGGACGCACTCGAACCAGGGGAAGGGTGACGTCATGGTCCTCGTCACGGTGTTCCTGCTCGTACTCGTCGGCACCGTCATCGGCGCCACCACCTACCTGGTGCTCCGGGAACGGGCGCGGCGGCACCAGTTCGACGACGCCGAGGGAATCCTGATCGAGCAGCAGCGCACCGCCCACGCCGCACGCATGCGGGCGACGTACTCCAGCATCTCCGTCCACCACGGGAACGCCGTCATGGGTGACGAGGGGAACAGCCGTCGCTCCTGACCACCCGGTCCAGCGAAGCGGCCGACGATCAGCGCACCGACCAGCGGTCCGGTCAGCGGTCCGACCAGCCCACGGCCGGACGTCCGATCAGCGGTCCGGTCAGCGCACCGGTCAGCGGCACAGGGCGGCGTCCACGACTCCTTCGAGCCGCTCGGTGACGGCGTAGTCGGCCGGGATGGTGGTCACCGTGATGTTCACCGCCCGCCCGTCCTCGGTGACGCCGCCCCGGGTCTCGTAGCCGGGGATGTCGCCGCCGTGCCCCCAGTAGACCCCGCCGCAGGTCAGCGGCCGGCTGAGGATGCCCAGTCCGGAGCCCGCGCCGCTGTCCCCGATCGGCACGGTGGTGCGCATCTGGGCGAGTTGGGCCTCCGGCAGCAGGCGGCCCGGGGTCAGCAGCTCGGTGAAGAAGCGGTTGAGGTCCGCGTTGGTGGAGATCATCTGTCCGGCCGCCCAGCCCGCCGAGGGGTCCATCTCCGTGAAGTCGGTCAGCGGCCCGTCGGCGGAGTCCTTGCGGTAGCCCTTGGGATGGGCCTCCCGGATGGTCCGGTCCCCCGCGGCCGGGAAGTAGGTGTGCCGCAGCCCGATGCGCCGGACGATCCGCCGGTCGATCTCCTCGGCGAGCGGCCGCCCGGTGACCCGCTGGACGATCAGGCCCGCCAGCACGTAGTTGGTGCTGCTGTAGCCGAACTTCTCGCCGGGGGCGAAGACCGGCTTCCCCCCGAGGGCCATGTCCAGCAGCTCCCGGGGCTCGAAGTACCGCTGGCGCAGGGAGGCTTCGTCCAGCAGCCCCTCGTAGTCGGGCAGGCCGCTGGTGTGCTGGAGGAGCTGCCGGACGGTGATGCCGTGCCCGTCGACGCCCTCCCCGCGGACCAGCCCGGGGAGGTAGGTGTCGACCGAGGCGTCGAGGTCGATCCTCCCCTCCCCCACCAGCTGGAGCACGACGACGGCGGTGAAGGTCTTGGTGTTGCTGCCGATCCGCACCTGTCCGTCGGCGGGGACCGCGGCGCGGGTGGCCAGGTCCCCCACCCCTGCGGTGTAGTCACGGGTCCGGCCCCGCCCGTCCCGGACGGTCGCGAGCGCGGCGGGCACCCCGTCCGTCCGCACCAGCGCGTTCAGCCCCTGCTGCACCGCGTCCGGTGAGGCCGCGGCCGATGCGGTGGACGGCGTCAGCACCCCGGCGGCCCCGGCGGCCGCGGCGGTCGAGAGCGAGAGGGCGAGTGCCATGTGGCGGATCTTCGGACGGCGCACGGTTCAACTCCGTTGGGAACGTGGGGAGCAAGGAATCTCCCTGGTCACGCCCGCCAGTCTGGTCGCGCGGAGAGCGGCCGGCCTCCCCCGATCGAGGGAGCACCTTCGCCCGCGGACATCAGGGCCGGCCGGGCCCGCGCAGCGGCAGCGTCCGGCTGTAGACGACGCTGGTGGTGGTGCTGCCGAAGCCCGCCAGCTCGTCCACCAGGGTCTCCAGGTGCTCCATGGAGGCGGCCGCCACCTTCAGGGTGTAGCAGTCGTCGCCGGTGGTGCGCAGGCACTCCAGGATCTCCCGCCGCTCGGCGAGCAGCCGGCGCAGCGGCTCGTGGCGGTTGCCCGGGTACTTCAGCCGGACGACGGCGAGCACCGGATAGCCGACCTTCGCCAGGTCCACCACCGCGTGGTAGCCGGTGATGACGCCCAGCGACTCCAGGTTCCGCACCCGCTCCGTGGTCGCCGACGGGCTGAGGGAGACCCGCCGCCCCAGCTCGCTGAGGGAGATGCGGGCCTCCCGTTGCAGCTGCTCGATGATCGCCCAGTCGATGTCGTCGAGATTCACGGCCATGGCACGAATCTACCGGGAGAACCACGGCGGTCAACGGCCAGGACGGGGAAGATCCCATTCCGTCCGCCATGATCACGGGGATAGCCTCACAGCATGCAACTTGGCGTCAACGTACCGAACTTCGGCCCGGGGACCGACCCCGGCGTGCTGCGCGAGTGGGCCCGGACCGCGGAGGGCCTCGGCTTCGACCTCCTCATGGTGTCGGACCACGTGGCGGTGACCCCGGACGTGGCCGAGCGGTACCCGGAGCCGTTCTACGAGCCGTTCACCACGCTCTCCTGGCTGGCCGGGATCGCCCCCGGCCTGCGGCTGGGCACGACCGTGCTCGTCCTGCCCTACCGGAACCCCCTGCTGGTGGCGCGGATGGCGAGCACCCTCGACCGGCTCAGCGGCGGCCGGTTCGTCCTCGGCGTGGGGGTCGGCTGGGCACGCCAGGAGTTCGACGCCCTCGGCGTGCCGTTCGGCGCGCGCGGCAGGCTGACCGACGAGTACCTGGGCACCCTGCGGGACGTCTGGGCCGGTGAGCCCGACCGCCGGACGGTACCGGTCTGGGTCGGCGGCCACAGCGAGGCGGCACTCCGGCGGACGGTCCGGTTCGGCGACGCCTGGCACCCGCTGCGGCTCCCGCTCGCCCGGATGCGGTCGGTCCTGGGCGAGCACCCGATGCCGGGGTTCGCCCCGCGCATCGCCCTGCGGCTGACGACCACGCCGGTCGACGGCCCCGAGCGGCCCGCCGGAGTCGGCACCCTCGACCAGGTCCTCGACGACCTCCACCAGCTGCGCGAACTCGGCGCCGGGACCGTCGTGTTCGACCCCTACCACGGGAGTCCGGAGGACACCCGGCGACCGCGGGAGGCCTGGCAGGCACTCACCACCCTGACCACCCACTGGAGGACCGCGTGATCACCGAAGCCGACGAGGCCCTGCTGCGCCGCGCCATCGCCATCGCCGCCCGCGCGGTCGTCCTGGGCGACGCCCCGTACGGCTCCCTGCTGGCCGGCCCGGACGGCGGGATCCTCGCCGAGGCCCACAACACCGTGCGCCGCGACGACGACATCACGGCCCACCCCGAGCTGAAGCTCGCCCGCTGGGCCGCCCGCGAACTCGACCCGGACGCGGCCGCACGCACCACGATGTACACCAGCTGCCGGCCGTGCGGGATGTGTGGCGGCGGCATCGTCCGCTCCGGCATCGGCCGGGTCGTGTACGCGCTGTCGACGGAGCAACTCGTCGCGCTCAACCCGGAGTCCGGCGCCTGGCCGGTGGTGGCGCAGGAGGGCCCGGCCCTGTACGAAGAGGCCCGGACCCCCGTCGAGGCCTACTACCGGTCCCGCTGACGGCCGGGGCGGACCCGGAGGAGTCGGCCCGGAGCCGGGGCCGCCGGGCGGCAGGGCGACAGGACGGCAGGGCGACAGGACGGCAGGGCGGGATCGCCGGGCGGCAGCCGGGCCGGAAAGCAGTTGGCCCGACCGCGCCACGGGTTCGACAATCGTCGGATGACCGACGATCAGAGCCTGCCCCACCGGCGCCGCGCGGCCCGCAGGTCCGCCACCCGCTTCCTCTCCGGCGACCGCCTCCTCAGCATCCGCGAGCGCCTCACCCAGCTCGCCGCCCTGGACGGCTCGGACGCCGTCCCCGACGTCTACGGCGACGACGGGCCGGTGCGACAGCTGGAGGAGCGGACCGCCGCGCTGCTCGGCAAGGAGGACGCGGTCTTCTTCCCGACCGGGACGATGGCCCAGCAGGTCGCCCTGCGCCACCACGCCGAGCGCACCGGCAACCCGGCCGTGGCCCTCCACCCGCTCAGCCACATCGAGCGGCACGAGCGGCACGCCCACACCCAGCTCACCGGCCTGCGCGGCCTGTGGCCCACCGCCGGGCAGCGCCAGCCCACCCCGGCGGAACTCCACGCGCTGGGCGAGCCGTTCGGCACCCTGGCGGTCGAACTCCCGCTGCGCGACCCCGGCTACCTCCTCCCCACCTGGGAGGAGCTGACCGCCCTCGTCGCCGCCGCCCGCGAGGCCGGCGCCCGGGTGCACTTCGACGGCGCCCGGCTCTGGAACACCACCGTCCACTTCGACCGGCCGCTCGACGAGATCGCCGCCCTCGCCGACAGCGTCTACGTCTCCTACTACAAGGACCTCGGCGGCATCAGCGGGGCCGCTCTCGCGGGCGACGCCGCTCTCACCTCGTACGCCCGCACCTGGCGCCACCGCTACGGCGGCAAGCTCTTCCAGCAGTGGCCGGCCGCCCTCGCCGCCCTCCACGGCCTGGACACCGTGCTGCCCCTCCTGCCCGACTGCGTCCGCCACACCGCGACCACCCTCGCCCCGGCGCTGGCCGCGCTTCCGGGCGCCCGCCTCCACCCGGTGGTCCCGCCCACCCACGAGTTCCAGCTCTGGCTCCCCCACCCCGCCGAGGCCCTGAACGCCGCCCACCTGGCGCTCGCCGAGCAGGAGGGGATCTGGTTCGTCTCCCACTGGGAGGACGCCGCCCCCGGCCTCGCGATGGCCGAGGTCAGTCTCGGCGAGCAGGCCCGCTCCTGGACCGCCGACGACGTGACCGGGGTCGGCCTCCGCTTCCTGGAGCTGGCCGCGAAGGGCTGACCGAGGACAGCCGACCGCGAAGGGCCGGCCGTGGAGGGCGACCGGCCCCGGAGCGACCCGCCGGGCGGCCCCCCAAACGGTTGGCGACCCCCGAACCCTTTGTGTCAGGATGACGATATGAGCGAGATGCACGTGGGGGACCTGGCCGCCGTCCGCAGCCGCGAGGAGCTGGCCGCGGCGATGGCCGACGGGGCGCGTCCGAAGTGGGTGATGTTCTGGGGGCACACCGAGCGCAAGGGCGGCGGGACCAGGCAGGAGTGCCTGAGCCAGTGGTGGCCGGGCGAGTTCACCGTCGACGGGGTCACGTACGCCTCCGCCGAGCACTGGATGATGGCCGGCAAGGCCCGGATGTTCGGTGACGAGGAGATCGTGCGGCGGGTGCTGGCGGCCCGGACGCCCGCCGAGGCGAAGAAGCTGGGCCGGCTGGTCCAGGGCTTCGACGACGAGACCTGGGTGGCCGGCCGCTTCGAGCTGGTGGTGGCGGGCAACGTCGCCAAGTTCGGCCAGGACGAGGCACTGCGCGGCTACCTGCTGGGCACCGGCGACCGGGTGCTGGTGGAGGCCAGCCCGCTGGACCGGATCTGGGGCATCGGGCTCGCCGCCGACGACATCCGGTCCCAGCAGCCCGCCGAGTGGCGCGGGTCGAACCTGCTCGGCTTCGCGCTGATGGAGGCCAGGGCCCGGCTGGGCGCGTGAGTACGGTCGCCGCGCTGCTGGACGGGACGGTGGTGGCCTCGGCCGCCGTCGCCCTGGTCCTGGCGCCGAGGGTGCTGCGCCGCGGGGCCCCGGCCCGGCGGCCCGGCCGCGTGTTCGGCCGCGCGTTCGGCCCGGAGCCGGTGCTGGCGGCCGTCGTCGCGCTGGTCTTCCTCAACCAGGTCCTCGTCGCGGTCCACGTGGACCGGGTGCACGGCGGCGACGTCTCCTTCATCACCCGCTACCTGCCGCCCGGGTGGTTCGACGTCCCGCGTCTGGGCCCCCTCGCCGCCCGCTTCCCCGCCCCGGAGCTGCTGGCCCCGTCCGTGCTCCGGGTCCAGGCCTTCCTCGAACTGCCGCTGGTACTGCTGGCGTTCACCGCCGTCGTCCGGCGGCTGGACCGCGCGCTGTACGTCCGGCTGGCCCGCTCACCGCTGATCCCGCTCGCCGCCGTCTCCTACACGGTGGCGTTCGGCGCGGTGGAGTGGCACCTGCGGAATCCGTACACCGTGGACGACCTCGTCCTGCGCGGGCTCGCGGCCTGCCTCACACCCCCGCTCATCGCCTGGCTGGCCCGGAGCGAACCCGTGACCTGCGGCGAGCCCGAAGCCGGCGGCGAGCCCGCCCGCAGCCTGTTCCGCTTCGCGCTCGACCTGTGGGCGTACGGCCAGCTGATGCTGGTGCTGTACGACACCGTGCTGCTCTACAACCTCGCCCGGATCGGCGACCGTCTCCCGTCCGCCGCGGCCGCGCTGGCGGTACTCGTCGCCACCCGCGCCGTTCCGGCCCGGGCCCCGCGGCCGCCCGGCCCGCGCACCGCCGCACTCGCCGGCACGATCGGCCGGGCCCTCGCGCTGTTCCTCGTCCCCGCGCTGGCGATCCGGTACGCGCAGACCTTCGGCACACCCGAACTCGCCGCCCTGGCAGGGCTCCTGGTGGTCGGCGCAGCGGTCCGCGGGGACGTGTCGCCGCTCCTGCTCCCGGCCCTCGCCGGAGTCGCCGCAGGATGGGCCGTCGCGACCCTCGCTCCGGGCCCCTACTACGAGGCGACCCTCCTCCGGAGCGCGACCGGCGCACTTCTCACAACGACCGCCCTCTGCGCGCTCCTTGACACCACTCGGACACGACTGGTCGTGCACTCTTAACGCCCCAGCCACATACTGACGCCAGGATGTCACGCAGTCAGGGTCTGGATGGACAGGTTGGGGCGATCATGCGCATGCGGCCGACGGCACAACCCGCGGGCCGACAGCCGGAGGGCGAGCAACAGGTCGCCGAACTCCGCGTAGAACTGGACGAGTTACTCCGCGCGAGCCGCTACGCGAGTCAGCGCGAACGACGACTGGACGAGGCCGTCCGGGCCGCCCCCGGCCGCCAGCGGCCGGACGACGAGCTGTTGCGGCAGCTCACCCAGGCCCGCACCCTGCGCGAGGGCCTGAGCGCCCGCTGCCTCCAACTCAGCGATCAGCTGGAGGAGTTGGAGAGCCGGATCAGGCAACGGCAGCAGCCGCCATCACCGCAGCAGCAACAGCCGCCGCAACAGCCGTCACCACAGCAGCACCCGCAGCCGCCGGCGCGGCAGCACCAGCCGCCACCGCCACCACCTCGGCAACACCGGCAGCAGGCCACGCTGACGCCCGTCCGCCCCGACATCGGTGCCCTCACCGAGCGGATCACCGCCCTCCACCGGTCCGGCTCCCTCGCCGAGGCCACCGAGGTGATCGACGCGGCCGCCGCCCGCCTCACCCCCGCCGACGCCGCGCTGCTGGTCGGGATGCTGTCCCGGTACGGCCCGGCCGGCGCCTCCCTCCAACTCGCCCGCGGCATCGCCCGGTCGGCGCCCGAGCACTCCGTCGCCGTGCTCGCCGAGCTGCGCGAACTGGGTCTGGCCGAGGAGGCCGCCGAGGTGTTCCACGCCTTCTGGAGCCACCCGGCCGCCTCCCTCCCCGGCCTGCTCTCCGCGCTGGAGCGGGCCGGGCTGGCCGCCGACAGCGCGACGCTGCTCTGGGAGTGGGGCTCGGCGCCGGTGCCCGAGCTGACCTCCCTCGCCGCCTGCCTCCAGCAGCACGGCCGGGCCGGCGACGTCCGGACCCTGCTGCGCCAGGCCGCCGGCCGCTCCACCCCCGACCTCGCCGACCTCGCGACCGGCCTGCCGCCCGCGCTCGCCACCCTCCTGCTGCACGAACTCGCGGTCCTGCGCCCGCCCGTCGAGGTCGTCCGGCTGGCCGCCGCCCTGGACGGCGCCGGCAGTTCCGGGCTGTACGGGCAGCTGCTGGCCGCGCTGCTCGCCGACGAGGCCCGCCACCGCACCACCCTCGCCGCCCTGCGCACCGCCGGCCTCCCGACCCGCCCGCCCGCGGCCCCGCGCTCCCGCTGGGGACGGCGGTAGCGCCCGGGCCGGCCGGCCCGCTCCGTGCGGCAGGCCGGGGAAGCCCCCGGACGGCAAGGAGCCCTCGCCCGCCCCACCGGGGCTGACGAGGGCTCCTCGAACAGGGACCCGCCTAGCAGCCGATCAGCCGCGCGCCCAGGTACGCCTTGACCTGGTCCAGCGAGACCCGCTCCTGCGACATGGTGTCGCGGTCGCGGACGGTCACCGCGTTGTCCTCGAGGGTGTCGAAGTCGACCGTGACGCAGAACGGCGTGCCGATCTCGTCCTGGCGGCGGTAGCGCTTGCCGATCGCGCCGGCGTCGTCGAACTCGACGTTCCAGGCGGTGCGCAGGTCGGCGGCCAGGCCGCGGGCCTTCGGGGACAGCTCGGCGTTGCGCGACAGCGGCAGGACGGCGACCTTGACCGGGGCCAGCCGCGGGTCGAGCCGCATGCCGACGCGCTTCTCCATGACGCCCTTGGCGTTCGGCGCCTCGTCCTCGAAGTAGGCGTCGATCAGGAACGCCAGCATGGCGCGGTTGAGGCCCGCCGCCGGCTCGATGACGAACGGGAAGTACCGCTCGCCGGACTCCTGGTCGAAGTACTTCAGGTCCTGGCCGGAGGCCTCGCTGTGCACCCGCAGGTCGTAGTCGGTGCGGTTGGCCACGCCCTCCAGCTCGGAGAACTCGGTGCCGCCGAAGTTGAAGCGGTACTCGATGTCCACCGTGCGCTTGGCGTAGTGGGAGAGCTTCTCCTTCGGGTGCTCGAAGAAGCGCATGTTCTCGGTGCGCAGGCCGAGGCCGACATACCAGTCCCAGCGCTGCTGGAGCCAGTACTCGTGCCACTCCTCGTCCTCACCCGGCTTGACGAAGAACTCCATCTCCATCTGCTCGAACTCGCGGGTCCGGAAGATGAAGTTGCCGGGGGTGATCTCGTTGCGGAAGCTCTTGCCGGTCTGGGCGATGCCGAACGGCGGCTTCTTGCGCGAAGTGGTCTGGACGGCCTTGAAGTTGGTGAAGATGCCCTGGGCGGTCTCCGGGCGCAGGAACGCGAGGCCGCTCGCCTCCTCGGTGACGCCGAGGTGGGTCTTCAGCATGCCCGAGAAGTCCTTGGGCTCGGTGAACTGGCCCTTGGTGCCGCAGTCGGGGCAGTTGACGTCCTTGAGGCCGTTCGGCGGCGGGAAGCCGTGCTTGGCCTCGTACTTCTCCTCCAGGTGGTCGGCCCGGTGGCGCTTGTGGCAGGAGAGGCACTCGGTCAGCGGGTCGTTGAAGGTCGCGACGTGGCCGGAGGCCTCCCACACCTCGCGGGCGAGGATCACCGACGAGTCGAGTCCGACGACGTCCTCACGGGCCTGGACCATCGCACGCCACCACTGGCGCTTGATGTTCTCCTTGAGCTCGACACCCAGCGGTCCGTAGTCCCAGGCGGCACGCGTGCCGCCGTAGATCTCGCTGCAGGGGTAGACGAAGCCACGGCGCTTGCTCAGGCTGACGATCGTGTCGATCTTGTCGGCGGCCACAGTGCTCTCTTCAGTACGTACGGCACGGTCAGGGCACGGCTGGTTACGCGTACCCGAATACCTCAGGTTACCGGCCATACGGGTACGTGATTCAAATCGGTATCGTCCGGCCGCCCCCACCCTCCGTCACCTTCCGTTCACCCGTCCGAGTGAGTTGACAATCATTTCCATCTAAGATGAGAATGATTGTCATGATGATCGGACTGACTCGACGACGCGCTCGCCGCTCCATAGCCATCGGCACCACCGCCCTCGCCGCCTCGCTGGCCCTCACGGCCTGCGGAGGCAGCGGCGGCGCCGCGGACGGCAGCGGCAGGCTGAAGGTCGTCGCGTCCTTCTACCCGATGGAGTACCTGGCCCAGCAGATCGGCAAGGAGCACGTCGCGGTCACCGACCTCACCGCGGCCGGCGTCGAGCCGCACGACCTGGAGCTCACCGCCAAGCAGGTCGGCACGGTCCAGAAGGCCGACGCGATCATCTACCTCAAGGGCCTCCAGCCCACCGTCGACCAGGCCGTCGCGCAGTCGTCCAGCAAGCACAAGATCGACGCCACCGCCGCCGCCCCGCTGGTCGACCACCACCTCGACGAGGGCACCGAGGAGGAGGGCCACGGAGGCGAGGGCCACAAGCACGAGGGCCCGGCCGGCGACCCGCACATCTGGCTCGACCCGACCCGCTACGCGGCGATCGCCAAGAGCGTCGGCGACGAGTTCGCCAAGGCCGACCCGTCCCACGCCGAGGACTACCGGAAGAACACCGACGACCTGGTCACCAGGCTCACCGCGCTCGACCAGGAGTTCCGGGCCGGACTGAAGGACACCGGGACGAAGACCTTCGTCACCAGCCACGCCGCCTTCGGCTACCTCGCCGACCACTACGGCCTCACCCAGGTCGCCATCAACGGCGTCGACCCGGAGTCCGAGCCCACCCCGGCCCGCCTGACCGCGGTGCAGAAGGCCGCCAAGGACAACGGCGTCACCACGATCTTCTTCGAGACCCTGGTCGACCCCAAGCTCGCCGACACCGTCGCCAAGGACCTCGGCCTCAGGACCGCCGTCCTGGACCCCCTGGAGGGCGTCAAGGACACCGCCAAGGACGACTACCTGTCCGTCATGAGGCAGAACCTGGCCAACCTCCAGGCCGCCCTCGGCGCCCCGGCCGCCCCCGCCGCGACCGACGCCACCACTCCGGCCGGGACCCCCGGAGCCGGCACCACCACCCCTGCCGCCACCAGCTGACGGGAATCCGCACCATGACCGACCCGATACCCCCGGCCGTCCGCCTCCGTGACGCCGTCGCCTCGCGCGGCGGCCGGCCGGTGCTGCGCGGCGTCGACCTCACCGTCCGCCCCGGCGAGGTCGTCGCCCTGCTCGGCGCCAACGGCTCCGGCAAGTCGACCACCGTCAAGGCCGTGATCGGCTCCGTCCCGCTGGAGCAGGGCACCCTGGAACTGTTCGGCACCCCGCGCCGCTCCTTCCGCGCCTGGCACCGGATCGGGTACGTCCCGCAGCGCACCACCGCCGCCTCCGGCGTCCCCGCCACCGTGCGCGAGGTGGTCTCCACCGGGCGGCTGCCGCAGCACCGGCTGCTGCCGTTCCGCCGCAGGGACCGCGAGGCGGTGGACCGCGCGCTGACCGCCGTCGGCATGCTGGAGCGGGCCGAGGACGGCGTCGCCGACCTGTCCGGCGGCCAGCAGCAGCGGGTGCTGATCGCCCGCGCCCTGGTCGGCTCCCCCGACCTGCTGATCATGGACGAGCCGATGGCCGGCGTGGACGCCGCCAGCCAGCAGGTGCTGGCCGACACCCTGCGCGCCGAGGTCGGCCGCGGCGCCTCCGTCCTCCTCGTGCTGCACGAACTCGGGCCGCTGGAGCCGCTGATCGACCGCGCCGTGGTACTGCGGGACGGCTGCGTCGCCCACGACGGCCCGCCCGTGCCCAACACCGGCCTGCACGCGCTGCCCGGCCACGACCACGTCCACCCGCACGCCGACCTGACCCCGCCGAGGCTGCTCGCATGACCGAGATGCTCTCCTACGACTTCATGCAGCGCGCGCTGCTCGCCGCCGTCCTGGTCGGGATCACCGCCCCGGCCGTCGGCATCTACCTGGTGCAGCGCCGCCAGGCGCTGATGGGCGACGGCATGGGCCACGTCGCGATGACCGGCGTCGGCCTCGGCTTCGTCTTCCAGACCAGCCCGGTCTGGATGGCCGTGCTGGTCTGCGTGCTCGGCGCCGTCACCATGGAGCTGGTCCGCTCGCGCGGCAACCAGCGCGGCGACATCGCCCTCGCGATGCTCTTCTACGGCGGCATGGCCTGCGGCAAGCTGCTGGTCTCGCTCTCCGCGCAGGCCGGGGCCGGCTCCCTGGAGAGCTACCTGTGGGGCTCCATCCTCACCGTCGCCCCCGCCGACCTGGCCGTCATCGCGGGGCTCGGCGCGGTGGTCATCGCGGTCACCGTCGGCCTGCGCCGCCAGCTCTTCGCGATCTGCCAGGACGAGGACTTCGCCCGGGTCACCGGCCTGCCGGTGCGCACCCTCAACCTGCTGCTCGCGGTGATGGCCGCGGTCACCGTCACGGTCGCCATGCGGGTGGTCGGGCTGCTGCTGGTCAGCGCGCTGATGGTGGTCCCGGTGGTCGCCGCCCAGCAGCTCACCCGCTCCTTCGCCGCCACCCAGGCCGCCTCGATCGCGCTCGGCGTGATCGTCTCGCTGGCCGGCGTCACCGGCTCCTACCACCTCGACGTGCCCTCGGGGCCGGCCATCGTGCTGCTCGCCATCGCGGTCTTCGCGGTGTTCAGCCTGCTCGCCGCCCCGCTCGCCCGACGGCGCCACCGCGGCGCGGCCGAGAACGGGCCGAAGGTCTGCGACGTCGAACTGCCGGAACAGGCCGCCTCCGGTCCCTCCGACACGACCACCCCTGGGCGGGGGGCCGGGCTGGCACAATGATGTGCGAGACGCCCACGACCCCAGGAGGACCCACGGTGACCACCGCAGGCCCGTCGCCGCGCGCCCGATCGACCCGGCAGCGTGCCGCCGTCTCGGCCGCCCTGGACGAGATCGCGGACTTCCGCAGCGCGCAGGAGCTCCACGACCTGCTCAAGCACCGCGGGGACTCCGTCGGTCTGACCACGGTCTACCGCACGCTCCAGTCACTCGCGGACGCCGGTGAGGTGGACGTGCTGCGCACCGCCGACGGCGAGGCGGTCTACCGCCGGTGCAGCAGCGGACACCACCACCACCTGGTCTGCCGGCACTGCGGTGCCACCGTCGAGGTGGAGGGCCCCGCGGTGGAACGCTGGGCCAACTCGGTCGCCGCCGAGCACGGTTTCAGCGACATCGCGCACACCCTGGAGATCTTCGGGACCTGCGCGGAGTGCGCCAAGAGGATCTGAGCACGGCCCGTACGACGGAGAGGACCCACCGGGTAGCCGGTGGGTCCTCTCCTTCGTACGGGTCCGTCGTACGGGTCCGTCGTACGGGTCCGAGGCAGGTGCCGGAGCGCCTCAGCGCGGCGACGGGACGGGCGCGCCGACCTCGTTCGGGATCGCCCCGCCGAAGCGCCGGTCGCGCATCGCGTACTGCTCGCAGGCGCGCCACAGGTCACGCCGGTCGAAGTCCGGCCAGAGCACGTCCTGGAACACGAACTCGGCGTAAGCCGACTGCCAGAGCAGGAAGTTGGAGGTGCGCTGCTCACCGCTGGGGCGCAGGAACAGGTCCACGTCCGGCATGTCCGGGTGGTACATGTACCTGGCCAGGGTCTTCTCGTTGACCTTCTTCGGGTCCAGCTTCCCGGCCGCGACGTCCTGGGCGATCGCCTGCGCCGCGTCGGCGAGTTCGGCTCGGCCGCCGTAGTTGACGCACATGTAGAGCGTGACGGCGTCGTTGTCCCTGGTCTGCTCCTCGGCGACCTGGAGCTCCTGGACGACGCTCTTCCACAGCTTGGGCATCCGGCCCGCCCAGCGGATCCGCACGCCCATCGCGTCCATCTCGTCGCGGCGGCGGGCGATGACGTCCCGGTTGAAGTTCATCAGGAACTTCACCTCGTCGGGCGAGCGCTTCCAGTTCTCGGTGGAGAACGCGTACAGCGAGATGTTCTTGACCCCGAGCTCGATGGCGCCCTTGAGCACGTCCAGCACCACGGACTCGCCGACCTTGTGGCCCTCGGTGCGGGGCAGCCCGCGCTCCTTCGCCCAACGGCCGTTGCCGTCCATCACGATGGCGACGTGGCCGGGGACCAGCTCGCCGGGGATCTTCGGGGGCTGTGCGCCGCTGGGGTGCGGGGTCGGGGGGACGTACGCCCTCTGCTTGCCGCCGCCGAAGAGCCGTCGCGCTGCCATGTGCTCACTTCTCCACGTATCTCATCGAGCGGATGCCCCGCTCCAGGTGCCACTGCAGATAGGCCGCGACCAGGCCGCTGCCCTCCCGCCAGTACCGGGGCTCACAGGAATCGGCCGTCTGCCAGTCCCCTGACAACAGCGCCCCGAGCAGTACCAGTGTCTCAGGGGAGGGTACGGCACATCCGGGCACTCGGCAGTCCCCGCAGAGCACCCCGCCCGCGGGGAGCGAGAAGAAACGGTTCGGCCCCTCCAGGCCGCATTTGGCGCAGTCGGTGAAGCTCGCGCCGTACCCGTTCACCGCGAGCGAGCGCAGCAGGAAGGCGTCCATCACCAGGTGCGACTCGTGCAGTCCGGCCGCCAGGGTGCGCAGCGCGCCGACCAGCAGCAGGTACTGCTGGACGGCCGGTTCGCCCTCGTTCTCGGCGAAGCGCTCGGCGGTCTCCAGCATCGCGGTGCCGGCGGTGTAGCGGCCGTAGTCGGTGACGATCGAACCGCCGTACGGCGCGATGGTCTCCACCTGGGTGCAGAGCGGCAACCCGCGGCCGATCAGCTCACTCCCCCGGCTGAAGAACTGCACGTCCACGTGCGAGAACGGTTCCAGCCGGGCGCCGAACTTGGACTTGGTCTTCCGCACCCCGCGCGCGACCGCCCGCACCTTGCCGTGGTGGCGGGTCAGCAGGGTGATGATCCGATCGGCCTCGCCGAGCTTCTGCGCCCGCAGCACGACGCCGTCGTCCCGGAAAAGACTCATGGAGACCATTCTCCCCCACCCGGCACCGGTGCCGGACAGCCGTGTTGCCCGCACCGGGGCCGTGGGGGAGGACCACTGCGGTGCGGGTCACGGCGGGCCCGGAGGGGGGAGTCCGGGCCCGTTTTGTGGGGGATTCGGAGTGGTCTGCGGGAATCCCGGTGTGGCGCCACCGGACTGTTCGTGCCGTCGGCTGATCCGTGCCGTCGGTCGTTCGCGCGGCCTTCGGTCGTGCGGCCCGCGGTCGTGCGGCCGGTCGTCCGTAGCGTCGACCGGTCGCGCCGTCGGCTACTTGTACGGTGCCCGGGTCGCCGCCTCCAGCAGCGCCCCGACCCTGGACTTCGGCAGGTCCAGGCACTGCCCGACCGCGGCCAGCGCGTCGCGCTCCTGCGGCAGGTAGCGCCCGTCGGCCAGCGCGATCCCCGCGCCCTGCAACAACAGCCGCTCGCGGCCGTGGTGGGCCAGGTGCGGGGTGAGCGGTTCGAGCACCGCGTGCAGTTCGACGGCCAGCCCGCCGGACTCCCCCAGCCCCCGGCCGGGAGGTGCCCCCAGGTCGTGGGCTTCGTGGAGTTCACCGCCGAGCCCGGAGAGCGCGGCGAGCGCGGCCAGCACCTGGGCCTCGCCGCAGTCCTCGAACCCGGCCTCGCGCACCGCCGCGCAGGCCGCTTCGCGGGCCGCCCGGTGGGCGGTGCCGCCGGCCGCGAGCAGGGCCAGCGCGATGGTGTACTGCGCGTCCCGCAGCATCGCGCCGAGGCGCACGCTGGTGGGCTGCTCCAGGCTCTCGACGCCGTACCGGCCGTGGCAGCCGGTGCACTGCACACTGCCGATCACCGGTCCGAGCGGGACCACCGGGGTCCCCAGCAGCCGCAGCCACCGCCGGCCGTGCTGCCGGCGGTAGTTGCGGTCCCCGCCACAGCCGGGGCAGAAGAAGTCACCGAGAACGTCAGTCCGCCACCTCGGGCGAACACCCCACAACCTGGTCACGGCGCCACTCCCCAGACATGGCAGGCGGCCTGCTCGACAATGGGCAGGTCACGCGACCGGACACCGAGCCGTCCCACCGACCCGGCTTTCCGGTGGATCGATGTTGCCACGGTTACCGGCACGTGTCAGTACCTCGAACGGCTTCCGATCCGAAAAAATGTGGCGCAGGACACAGCGCCGGGCGCGGTGCGCGGCGGGCACGGCGAAGGGCCGCCCCGCGGGACGGCCCTTCGCACACCACCCTCGCGAATCAGTCGCGCTGCGCCCGGTTGACGGCGCTGATCATCGCCTTCAGCGAGGCCAGCACGGTGTTGCCGTCGATGCCGACGCCCCACCGCACCTTGCCGTCCACCGCGCACTCCACGTACGCGGCGGCCTGGGCGTCGCCGCCCTCGCTCAGCGCGTGCTCGGCGTAGTCCAGGACGCGTACGTCCACGCCGATCCTGGCCAGCGCGTCGGCGAAGGCCGAGACCGGGCCGTTGCCGGTACCGGTCATGGTCACCGGAGCGCCGTCCACCAGGGCCTCGGCGGTCAGCGCGTCCCGGCCGTCCTCGGTGGTCAGGGTGCGCGAGCCGCTCAGCGCGATCCGGCCCCACGGGTTGTCGGTGGTCGGCAGGTACTCGTCCTCGAAGACCCGCCAGATCTCGGCCGGGCTGACCTCGCCGCCCTCGGCGTCGGTCTTGGCCTGGATGATCCGGGAGAACTCGATCTGCATCCGGCGCGGCAGGTCCAGCTTGTGGTCGTTCTTCAGCACGTACGCCACGCCGCCCTTGCCGGACTGGCTGTTGACCCGGATGACCGCCTCGTAGGTGCGGCCGACGTCCTTCGGGTCGATCGGCAGGTACGGCACGCCCCAGGTGTGCTCCTCCACCGGCACGCCCGCCGCCTTCGCGTCCGCCTCCAGGACGTCGAAGCCCTTCTTGATGGCGTCCTGGTGCGAACCGGAGAAGGAGGTGTACACCAGGTCGCCGGCGTACGGGTGGCGCGGGTGCACCTCCATCTGGTTGCAGTACTCGGCGGTGCGGCGCACCTCGTCGATGTCGGAGAAGTCGATCCGCGGGTCGATGCCCTGCGAGAACAGGTTCATCCCCAGCGTCACCAGGTCGACGTTGCCGGTCCGCTCGCCCTGCCCGAACAGGCAGCCCTCGATGCGGTCCGCGCCGGCCATGTAGGACAGCTCGGCGGAGGCGACGGCGGTGCCGCGGTCGTTGTGCGGGTGCACCGACAGGCAGACGGACTCGCGGCGGGACAGGTGGCGCGACATCCACTCGAACTGGTCGGCCTGGACGTTGGGGGTGGCCCGCTCGACGGTGGCGGGCAGGTTCAGGATGATCTCGCGGCCCTCGCCCGGCTGCCAGACGTCCATGACCGCCTCGCAGACCTCCAGCGCGAAGTCCAGCTCGGTGTCGACGAAGATCTCCGGCGAGTACTGGTAGCCGAAGGCGGTGTCCTCGCCCAGCAGCTTCTCCGCGTACTCCATCACCAGCCGGGTGCCCTCGGTGGCGATCGCCTTGGTGGCCGCCCTGTCGTTGCGGAACACCACCCGGCGGAACAGCGGCGCGGTCGCGTTGTACAGGTGGACGGTCGCCCGCGGGGCGCCGACCAGCGACTCCACGGTCTTCTCGATCAGTTCCTCGCGGGCCTGCGTCAGCACCGAGATGGTGACGTCCTCGGGGATCGCCCCCTCCTCGATCAGCGACCGTACGAAGGCGTGGTCGGTGGCGCCGGAGGAGGGGAAGCCGACCTCGATCTCCTTGTAGCCCATCTTCACCAGCAGGTCGAACATCATCCGCTTGCGGGCCGGGGACATCGGGTCGATCAGCGCCTGGTTGCCGTCCCGCAGGTCGGTGGAGAGCCAGCGCGGCGCCTTGGTGATCACCTTCTCCGGCCAGGTCCGGTCCGGCAGGTCCACGGTGCCGAACGGCAGGTAGCGCCCGTACCGCATGCCGGACGGGCGCTGGCGCACCGAGGCGGCGGTGATCGGGGTGGGGCGGTCGACGAAGGGGCGGCCGGCGGGGACGGGCGCGGCGGAGTTCTGCTCGGTCATGGAGGTGACTCGGCTTCCTGTGATGCGTACTGCGGGCGGGTCCGGTGGTCGACACCTGGTCGACACCGACTGGCCGGCCTCTGCTGCCGCTCGCGATACACCGTCGGATCGCCGATTGCGCGCACAGCTCGTTCCCCGCGGCGAGGGTGCCGGCCCCTGTGGACTACAGGCCCTCGACGCGGCAGCTAAGAAGAAGCAGCCCGTTGCGCATGATGGCCCCAGCGTAACCCAGCGCCGCGCGCCCCCGAAGTGATCCGGGCTTCCGTTCCACTCCTTGAGACACCGGCCGGTCCCGTCAAAGGTGGTGACAACAAGTCATCGAGGCCTCACCCTGGGCGACATGACCGCAGCAGTGCCGCTCTGCACGATCGTCCCGCCGTACGTCCTGGACCACCTCGCCGAGGCCGGTCACGAGCCCGCCGTCCACTCCCTCGCCCTCGACGCCGCGCACCGCGCGGCCCGCCTCGCCCCGCCCCCGGCCGTCGCCGGCGCCCCCGGCCTCAGCAGGGTGGTCTGCGACGCCGCCCACGGCCAGCGGCTGCCCGGCCGCCGGGTGCGCGCCGAGGGGCAGGGCGCGTCCTCCGACAGCTCCGTCAACCGCGCCTACGACGGCCTGGGCGCCACCTTCGCGCTCTACGCCGACGCCTTCGGCCGGCACTCGATCGACGACCGGAACCTGCGGCTGGACGCCAGCGTCCACTACGGCCGCGACTACGACAACGCCTTCTGGAACGGCCACCAGATGGTCTTCGGCGACGGCGACAACGTGGTGTTCGGCGACTTCACCGCCTGCATCGACGTCATCGGCCACGAACTCACCCACGGCGTCACCCAGTTCACCGCCGGCCTGGACTACCAGGACCAGCCCGGCGCGCTCAACGAGTCGGTCTCCGACGTCTTCGGCTCGCTGGTCAAGCAGTACGCGCTGCACCAGGGCGCCGCCGACGCCGACTGGCTGATCGGCGCCGGGCTGCTCGCCCCCGGTGTCCAGGGCGTGGCACTGCGCTCGATGAAGGCGCCCGGCACCGCCTACGACGACCCGCGGCTCGGCAAGGACCCGCAGCCCGCGCACATGCGGGACTACGTGGACACCTCCCAGGACAACGGCGGGGTGCACATCAACTCCGGCATCCCCAACCACGCGTTCTACCTGCTGGCCACCGCGCTCGGCGGCTCGGCCTGGGAGCGCGCGGGGCGGATCTGGTACGACGCGCTGACCGGGCGCACGCTGCCCGCCGACGCCGACTTCACCGCCTTCGCCCGGGCCACCGTGGCCGCCGCCGGGGCCCGCTACCCCGGCGACCGGTCGGTGGTGGACACCGTCACGGCCTCCTGGGCGCAGGTCGGGGTCAGCCCGGGGTGACGGCGCCCGGCGGCCCGGGCGGTCGGCGGCCCGCGGGTGGCGCTCCGGGGGCGGCGGTCCGGGCCCGGTGATGGTTGAGACCGGGTTGAGGCGGGCTTAAGGTCACGGTCCGGGAAAAGCCCGGCAAACCCCCTCCCCGGGTAGCACCATGGACACCATGCGTATCCAGGTGACCCGGACCGGCGGCTTCGCGGGGATCGTCCGCCATGCGGAGATCGACACCGCCGACCGCACGGACGCCCCGCACGTGCACGCACTCGCCCGCGAGGCCGTCGCGGGCGGGCTGCGCGCGCCCTCGTACGGGGTGCCGGACGGCTTCCACTACGAGATCACCGTCGACGGCCGGACGGTGCACTGCGCCGACCCGAAGCTCACCGACTCGCAGCGCGAGCTGGTCTCCCTGGTGCTGCGCGAGGGCGCCTAGCGCCGGGAAGGGGCCGGGCGGCCCCCCGCCTGACGCCCCGTGGGGCCGGACCGACGACACGGGCCCGGCCGGACGCGAAACGTCCGGCCGGGCCCTCGACGGTCCCGCCGTGGTGAACTCCCCCGTCAGGGGCCGTGGTTCACGAGCCCCCGGTCCGGAAGCCCCCGGTTCAGAAGCCCAGCTTGCGCAGTTGCTTGGGGTCGCGCTGCCAGTCCTTGGCGACCTTGACGTGCAGGTCCAGGTAGACCGGCGTGCCGAGCAGCGCCTCGATGTGCTTGCGGGCGGTGGTGCCGACGTGCTTCAGCCGCGCGCCCTTGGCGCCGATCACGATCGCCTTCTGGCTCTGCCGCTCGATGTAGACGTTGGCGTGGATGTCCAGCAGCGGGCGGTCCGCCGGGCGGCCCTCGCGCGGGAGCATCTCCTCGACCACGACGGCCAGCGAGTGCGGCAGTTCGTCGCGCACGCCCTCCAGCGCGGCCTCGCGGATCAGCTCGGCGACCATGACCTGCTCGGGCTCGTCGGTGAGGTCACCCTCCGGGTAGAGCTGGTCGCCCTCCGGCAGCAGCTTGGTGAGCAGGTCGGCGACCAGTTCGACCTGGCCGGCCCCTCGCCCACCACCACCCTTGTCCGAGGGACTGCGTCCCGCTGCCTGACCACCCACGGCGGAGACCGGGATGATCTCGTCCCACTCGAAGCCCAGCTCGATGCCGAGCTGGTGGATCGCGATCAGCTGCTCGGCCAGGCGCTTGGAGTCGACCAGGTCGGTCTTGGTGACGATGGCGACCTTCGGGGTCTTCTTGATCCCGGCGATCTCCTTGGCGATGAACTTGTCGCCGGGGCCGATCTTCTGGTCGGCGGGCAGGCAGAAGCCGATCACGTCGACCTCGGCCCAGGTGGTGCGGACCAGGTCGTTGAGGCGTTCGCCGAGCAGGGTGCGCGGCTTGTGCAGACCGGGGGTGTCGACCAGCACGAGCTGGGCGTCCGGGCGGTGCACGATGCCGCGCACGGTGTGCCGGGTGGTCTGCGGGCGGTCGGAGGTGATCGCGACCTTCGTCCCCACCAGAGCGTTGGTCAGGGTCGACTTGCCCGCGTTGGGCCGGCCGACGAAGCACGCGAACCCGGAGCGGTACGAGGAGGAAGGGGCATTCATGGGCTCCATTCTCCCTGATCACCGGAGCCCCGCCGTCCGGGCCCGCCTCCGGGGGTTTCAGGACACCCGCTCAGCCCTTCTTGCCGCCCTTCCCGCCCTTGCCGCCGGTGGGGATCAGCGAGACCACCACCAGCGCCAGCAGGAAGCCGAGCGAGCCGAACAGCCAGACGTCCGACTTGGTCTCCTGCCACTTGCCCAGCCCCATCACGAACAGCAGCAGCCCGGCGAAGAACGCCACCGCCCCCATGCCCCCAGCCCCCTCACCGAGTCCACTCCCCTCGGTGAGATTATCTGCCGGGCACGGCCGAGGGCCATGCCGGTCGGCACGGTCGCCGAAGGCCCGCCACGGGACCCCCGACGGCCCCGTGCGGGCCCTCCCCGCGCCGAGGCCCGTAGCAGCCCCGTACGGGCCCCGTGCGGGCCCCCCGCCGAGTCTCAGCGCGCCTCGGCGGCCACCCGCAGCGTCCCGTCGGGACCGGCCAGCAGCACCGGCGTCCCGGCCCCGCCCAGGTCCCGTACGGCCGCCAGATCCGCCTCGTCCGGCTGCTCCGCCTCGCTCACCACGGCCGCCGCCTCCAGCGACCTGGCGCCGCTGGCCACCGCCATCGCCACCGCCGTCCGCAGGGCGCTCAGCCGCAGCGACTCCAGCGCGACCGTCCCGGCCACGTAGGTGCGACCGGTCTCGTCACGCACCGCGGCCCCCTCGGCGACGCCGTTGCGGGCGCGGGCCGAGCGGGCCAGGGTGATGATCTTCTTGTCTTCGGGGTCGAGCTCGACGATGTCACTCATGCCGCCGAGCATAGGCACCCGGCGCCGGTCAGTGGCCGACCGGGTGGGTCCGCCCCGGGTTCGGCCTGAGGACCTTGACGAAGGTCTTCGGCCCGGTCGGCCGCGCCTCCTCGTGCTCGGCGCGCTCGCGCCAGAACGGGTTGTCGTGCGGCAGGTGGCTGCTCACCCTGCCGTACATGCCGAAGGTCGTCAGGACGATCCCGAAGACGAACGCGAACAGCACGTTCGACATCCGGAAGTTGAGGATGTTGGCGTCCGGCCGCCCGAGCACCGCCAGGCCGTAGAAGCCGGACAGGACGAACAGCACGCCGACCGCCATGTTGAGGTTGGACGCGAAGTTCCCGCCGATCACCGCTCCCAGCACCAGGACCGCGCCCGCCACGATGGACAGGATGCTCAGCGCCCCGTTGGTCGACAGCCCGGCGATCCGGTCACCGTGGGTGGACAGGAAGCCGGAGTGGTCGGCCAGCCCCAGGCACCCGAACACGATCAGGAAGATCCCCCCGAGCCCCGCCCCGACCCGCCACACCAGGGCGAGTCGTCTGTCGACGGACGGCAGAGTGTCTTGCAGCTTCATGGCGACCTCCAGAGCTCGGCCATGGTCTAGCTGTAGGGATGGAGCTTCTCCATGTGCGGCGTCTCGTGCATGTAGAGCGAGCCGCACTGCTGGCAGCAGCGCAACCCGGTGCCCCACTCCTCCTCGGGCCGGGTCTCGGCGTCGTCGGACATGGTCCGGCCGCAGAGCGCCACCGACGGGTCCTCGTCCCGCACCACGTGCCAGGACTTGACTCCGCCGGCCGCCCCCTGCGGGCCGTACTCCGCGCGAAGTTTGTGCGTCATGCCCTCCATGGTCGCTCGGCGACCGCCCGCCCGCTACTCGCCCGGGGACTCCTCGGCGTCCTCGGCGCGGACGGGGGCGGCGACCATGGAGCCGATCCGGTTGCGCCGGCCCGCCGAGGACTCGGCGGTCAGCAGGATGCCGGTCAGGCCGCCCGCGACCGGCTCGGGCAGCGGGATCTCGCAGGCGGAGCCGGGGATCGGCACCCGGCCCAGGTGCTTGGCCAGCAGGCCGCCGACGGTCTCGACGTCCTCGTCCTCCAGCTCGATGCCGAACAGCTCGCCCAGGTCCTCCACCAGCAGCCGGGCGGTGATCCGGTACGAGCCGTCGCCGAGGTCCTCCACCGGGGCGATCTCCCGGTCGTACTCGTCGGTGATCTCCCCGACGATCTCCTCCAGGACGTCCTCGATGGTGACCAGGCCGGCCGTGCCGCCGTACTCGTCGATCACGATCGCCACGTGCGAGCGGCGCTGCTGCATCTCGCGCAGCAGGTCGCCGGCCGGCTTGGAGTCGGGGACGAAGACGGCCGGGCGCATCACCGCGCCGACCTCCTCGGACTCCGCCTCCCGGTTGATGTGGGTGCGGCGCACCAGGTCCTTGAGGTAGACGATGCCGACCACGTCGTCCTCGTTGTCGCCGACCACGGGAATGCGCGAGAAGCCCGAGCGCAGCGCCAGGGTGAGCGCCTGCCGCACGGTCTTGTGCCGCTCGATCATCACCAGGTCGGTGCGCGGCACCATCACCTCGCGCACGATGGTGTCGCCCAGCTCGAAGACCGAGTGCACCATCCGGCGCTCCTCGTCCTCGATCAGGTCGTCCTTCTCGGCGAGGTCCACCAGCGCCCGCAGCTCCGCCTCGGAGGCGAACGGCCCCTCCCGGTATCCCTTGCCCGGGGTCAGCGCGTTGCCGAGCAGGATCAGCAGCCGCGGGATCGGGCCCAGCACCGCGGCCAGCGGCAGCAGCACGAAGGAGGCCGCGGCCGCGGTGGTCACCGGGTGCTGGCGCCCGATCGTGCGCGGCGAGACCCCCACCGCGACGAAGGACACCAGCACCATCACGCCGAACGCCAGCAGCACGGCCTGCCAGGTCGGGCTGACGTTGCGCACGCAGACCACGGTGACCAGGACGGCCGCCGCCATCTCGCTGGCCACCCGGATCAGGGTGGCCAGGTTGAGGTAGCGGATCGGGTCGGAGGCGACGGTCAGCAGCCGCGCGGAGCCGCGCCGTCCGCTGCGCACCGCCTCCTCCGCCCGGAACCGGGAGACCCGGGAGATGCCCGCCTCGGCGCACGCGGCCAGCCAGCCGAGCACGACGAGCAGCACGGCACCCAGGATGAAGCTCGTACTCTCACCACTCACAGGGGTTCGGGCTCCGCGCTCAGTGGGTGGTGGGGGCCGGGGAGATGCCGCCGAGGCCCCGGCCCGCCCGCCAGTCGTCCAGGATGCGCTTCTGGAGGGCGAACATCTCCTCCTCCTCCTCGGGCTCCTCGTGGTCGTAGCCGAGGACGTGCAGCACACCGTGCACGGTGAGCAGTTGCAGCTCCTCGTCCATCGAGTGCTTGGAGGGGGCCGCCTTGCCCTGCTGCTCGGCCACCTCGGGGCAGAGCACGATGTCGCCGAGCAGCCCCTGCGGCAGCTCCTCGCCGTCCTTGCCGGGACGCAGCTCGTCCATCGGGAAGGACATCACGTCGGTGGGTCCTGGCAGGTCCATCCACTGGATGTGCAGCTCCTCCATCGCCGCCCCGTCCACCAGGATCACGGACAGTTCGGACTGCGGGTGGATCCGCATCTTGTCCAGTGCGAAGCGGGCGACGTCGAGGATGGCTTCCTCGTCGGCCTCCCAACCGGACTCGTTGGCGATGTCGATCGACATGACGGGCTCTGTGCTCAGCTTTCGGTGCGATGGGACTGTCGGGGTGCGCGGGGTGCGCGGGGTGCGGCGGCCTTGCCGGGCCGCCGCTGGGCGGGCTTGCGGGCCGCCGGGGCGGGCTCCTCGGCCTCCTGGCGGGCGTCCCAGCGCTCGTAGGCGTCCACGATCCGGCCGACCAGCTTGTGGCGGACCACGTCGGTGCTGGTGAGGACGGAGAAGTGGATGTCCGGCACGCCGGCCAGGATCTCCTGGACCACCTTGAGGCCGCTGCGGGTGCCGCCCGGGAGGTCGATCTGGCTGGTGTCGCCGGTGACCACCACCCGGGAGTTGAACCCGAGGCGGGTGAGGAACATCTTCATCTGCTCGGGCGAGGTGTTCTGGGCCTCGTCGAGGATGATGAAGGCGTCGTTGAGGGTGCGACCGCGCATGTACGCGAGCGGGGCGACCTCGATGGTGCTGGCCGCCATCAGGCGCGGGATGGAGTCCGGGTCCATCATGTCGTGCAGCGCGTCGTACAGCGGGCGCAGGTACGGGTCGATCTTCTCGTAGAGGGTGCCGGGCAGGAAGCCCAGCCGCTCCCCCGCCTCGACCGCGGGACGGGTCAGGATGATCCGGTTGACCTCCTTGGCCTGGAGGGCCTGGACGGCCTTGGCCATCGCGAGGTAGGTCTTGCCGGTACCGGCGGGGCCGAGGCCGAAGACGATCGTGTGCTTGTCGATCGCCTCGACGTAGCGCTGCTGGTTGAGGGTCTTCGGGCGGATCGTGCGGCCCCGGTTGGACAGGATGTTCGCGGTGAACACCTGCGAGGGGGCCGGGCTGTCCGGGTCCTCCTCCTGGCTGCGGAGCATGGCGATGGAGCGCTCCACGGAGTCCTCCGTCAGGGGCTGGCCGGTGCGCAGCACCAGCATCATCTCGTTGAAGAGCCGCTGGACGAGGGCGACCTCGGCCCGGGCTCCGGTGGCGGTCACCTCGTTGCCGCGCACGTGGATGTCGGCGGCGGGGAAGCCCTGTTCGATCACGCGCAGCAGCGAGTCCGCGGCACCGAGCAGGGTGACCATCGGGTGCTTCTCGGGGATGACGAACCGGGCGCTGACGCGGCCGTCGTCGGCGGGTTCGGGGCGCGACTGTCCGTTCGTACGGGTCTGCGATGTGTCACTCATAGGTCGGCGCGGGGCCTGCCTCATCCCATCCGTGGTCTCGTGTGCCGCTCGGTGTCTCCGGGGCACCAGGGTACGCCGCGAGCGTGGTCGCCGTGGCGGGCGGCGGGGCCGCACCCGTCGATGCTGCGGCAGTTCGGGGAGCGACGCGAACCCTTTTTCCGGCCGTTCACGGCGTTCACGCCGGGCGGCGGGGCGGGACGGGCACCCGGTCGAGGTCGGCGGCCAGCACCAGCTCCCCGTCGAAGTGCCTGCGGGCGTCGGCCAGGTGCCCGCCGAGGTCCGGGTAGCGCTGGGAGAAGTGGGTCAGCACCAGGGTGCGCACCCCGGCCTCGGCGGCGACCTTGGCGGCCTGCCCGGCGGTGAGGTGGCCGTGCTCCTCGGCGAGGCGGGCGTCGGCGTCGGTGAACGTCGCCTCGACCACCAGCAGGTCGGCGCCCTCGGCGAGCCGGTGCACGCCCTCGCACAGCCGGGTGTCCATCACGAAGGCGAACTTCTGGCCCGGCCGCGGCTCGCTGACCTGCTCCAGGGTCACCGTGCGGCCGTCCGCCTCGATCGCGCCCTCGTGCTGGAGCCGGCCCACCGCCGGGCCGCGCACGCCGAGCGCGGCGAGCCGCTCCGGCACCAGCCGGCGGCCGTCCGGCTCGGACAGCCGGTAGCCGAAGGACTCGACGGGGTGGTCCAGCCGGACGGCGTCCAGCGCGAAGCGGGCGCCGGGCGCGGGCAGCGGCCCCGGCTCGTCGATCGGCCGGGGCCGCAGCACGGCCGTCTCGTGGTAGGCGGTGGAGTGCCGCAGCCGCTCGAAGTAGACCTCGCCGGAGGCCGGGAAGTAGACGTCGACCGGGTGCGGGACCCGGTCGAGGTTGATCCGCTGGATCACCCCGGCGAGGCCCAGGCAGTGGTCCCCGTGGAAGTGGGTCACCGCGATCCGGGTGATCTGGGTGGCCGTGACCCCGGCGTGCAGCATCTGGCGCTGGGTGCCCTCGCCGGGGTCGAACAGCAGGCCCTCGCCGTCCCAGCGCAGCAGGTAGCCGTTGTGGTTGCGGTGCCGGGTGGGCACCTGGCTGGCGGTGCCGAGGACGACGAGTTCGCGCTGGGACACCTGGGATCAGACCATGCTCTCGGTCATGGGCTTGCCGCCGAGCACGTGGACGTGTGCGTGGAAGACGGTCTGCCCGGCGCCCGCACCGGTGTTGAAGATCAGCCGGTAGTCCTCGACGCCCTCGTCCCTGGCCACCGCGCCCGCCTCGGCGAGCAGTTCGGCGGCGGCCTCCGGCTCGGCGGCGGCCAGCGCGGCGGCGTTCGGGAAGTGGACGTGCGGGATGACCAGCACGTGCAGGGGCGCCTTGGGGGCGATGTCCCGGAAGGCGAGGGTGCGTTCGGTCTTGCGCACCACCGTCGCGGGGATCTCGCCCGCCACGATCTTGCAGAACACGCAGTCGGGCTGGGGCTCGCCGGCCATCGGCTACTCCTCGGAGTCGGTACGTCGGGTGGTGGTGGGGCCGTACGGGCGCAGCCTAGCCGAGCCCGGCGACGGCCTGCCGGTACTCCTGGAGGTGCTTCCGGCGCACCGCGCGGATGCCGACGACGTCGCCGTCGTCCGTGTCGAAGTCCTCAGTGAGGAAGGCGACCGCGAGGATGACGAAGCCGAGCAGCCAGCGCCTGGTGAGGCGCCAGGTGTTCGGGGCCGCCGCTCTGCGCGGCGTGGCCGGCGCCCCCGCGCCCCGGAGCAGGAGGTCGGACCGGCCGACTTCCCGCTCCGGGAGGCACTGCGCCGCGGCTACGCCCAGGGCAGCGGCGGAGCCGTGCGGGCCGGGGTCCCGGCGAGCGCGGCCAGGGCCAGCCGGACGCCCTCGGACAGCTGCGGGTCCTCGCCGGCCGCCCAGTGGTGCGGGGCGAACGGCACCTCGACGTCCGGGTCGACGCCGTGGTTCTCCAGGCCCCAGCCGTAGTTCTCCAGCCAGAACGCGTACTTGGGCTGGGTGACCAGGGTGCCGTCGACCAGCCGGTAGCGGCTGTCGATGCCGATCACCCCGCCCCAGGTGCGCACACCGACCACCGGGCCGATCCCGAGCGCCTGGATGGCCGCGCCGACCACGTCGCCGTCCGAGCCGGTGAACTCGTCGGCGAGCGCGACCACGGGACCTCGCGGGGCGTCCGACGGGTAGGGCAGCGAGTGGTCGACATCCCGCACGACGTCCCAGCCGACGATCCGGCGGGCCAGCTTCTCGATCACCAGCTGCGAGGTGTGGCCGCCCCGGTTCCCCCGGACGTCGACGACCAGGCCCTCCCTGGCCATCTCGGTGCTCAGGTCGCGGTGCAGCTGGGCCCAGCCGGCCGTCTGCATGTCGGGCAGGTGCAGGTAGCCCAGCCGCCCGCCGGACAGCTCCCGGACGACGGCCCGCCGTCCGGCCACCCAGTCGTGGTACCGCAGCGGCTCCTCGTCGGCGAGCGGGACGACCACCGGGTGGCGCCGGTCGGTGCCGTCCTTCCCGGCCACGGTCAGCTCGACCGGCTGCCCGGCGGTGCCGGCCAGCAGCGGCGCCGGGCCGGCGACCGGGTCCACCGGGCGGCCGTTGACGGCGAGCACCGCGTCGCCCGGGCGGATCGCGGCGCCGGGCGCGGCCAGCGGCGAACGGGCCCTGGGGTCGGAGGACTCCCCGGGCAGGATGCGGGCGATCCGCCACTGCTCACCGTCCCTGACCAGGTCGGCGCCGAGCAGGCCCTGGCACCGGGCGGGCTCGGTGTACCGGCCGTACGGCAGCACGTAGGCGTGCGAGGTGCCGAGTTCGCCGTGCACCTCCCAGAGCAGGTCGACCAGTTCGTCGTGCGAGCCGATCCGCTCGACCAGCGGCCGGTAGCGCTCCAGCACCCCGGCCCAGTCCACGCCGGCCAGGTCGGGGCGCCAGAAGTTGTCCCGCATCAGCCGGCCGTTCTCGGCGTACATCTGCCGCCACTCGGCGGCCGGGTCGACGCTCACCCGCAGCCGGGCGAGGTCGACGGTGGTCTCCTCCTCGTCGCCGCCCTTGTGGTCGGCCGGGACGACCCGCAGCTCGCCCTCGTCCAGCACGGCCACCCGGGTGCCGTCCCCGCTGACCGCGAAGCCGTCCAGGCCGTGCACCAGCTGCTCCACCCGGCGCTTGCGCAGGTCGAAGCGCTCCAGCACCGGGCGGGGCCGGTCGTCGTCCAACGAGGCGGCCTCGTCGCCGAGTTCACCCATCAGCGGGGCCCTGGTCCAGAGCACGCCGTCCTTGGCGGCGGCCAGTTCCTCGAAGCGGCCGCCCTCGACCGGGAAGGGGATGATCCGGTCGGCGATGCCGTCCAGGTCCACCCTGGTGACCGGTGCGGCGTCGGCGGCCGCCTCCTCGCCGTCCGCCTTCCTGGCCTTCGGCTCCTCCTCCTCCCCGCCGAGCGGGCGCCCGGCCCGCTGCGGCCCGAACGGGGAGGGCGTGTCGGCGGCCAGCGTGACCAGGTAGGGGCGGCAGCCGTTCGGGAAGGACAGGTCGAAGACGTGGGCGTCGTAGACCGGGTCGAAGTTGCGCACCGACAGGAAGGCCAGGTAGCGGCCGTCCGCGGTGAAGGAGGGCGAGGTGTCCACGAAGCGCGGCTGGGTGACCTCGCCGACCGTCCTGGTGGCCGGGTTGGCCAGCACGATCTGGCGCAGCGAGTGCGGGCCCGTCCCGCGCACCGGGCGCGACCAGGCCAGCCAGGCCGAGTCCGGGCTGAACGACAGCCCGCCGGCCTCGCCGTCGGTGCTGCGGTCCAGCTCGTGCACGGCGCCGTCGGCCAGCGCGACCAGCAGCACCCGGCCGTCGTGCACGCCGAGCGCGGCCTGCTTGCCGTCCGGGGAGACCACCAGCGAGTTGACCCGGCCGAGCTGCCCCGCGGCCAGCCGGCGGCGCTCGGCGCCGTGCAGGTCGGGGGCGAACTCCAGGGCGTCCTCGCCCTCGGCGTCGGACACCCACAGCACGCCCTGGGCGCCGTCCTCGCCCGGCACCACCCGCACCAGCCGCCCGCGCACCCCCGGTGTCTCGTCCAGCACCCGGGCCGGGCCCTCCCGGTGGGTCAGCCAGTGCACGCTGCCGCGCACCACCACGGCGCTGCCCCGGCCGGTGCGGTCGGGGGCGACGGACTCCAGCCAGTGCGCGGCGGGCACCGGACGGGGGCGGCGCCCGGCCCGCGGACCGGCCGGGCGGACGTCGAGCCGGCGCGGCTCGGCGCCCTCCAGGTCGTCCAGCAGCCAGAGGTCGCCGGCCCGGTGGAAGACCACCCGGGTGCCGTCGCTGGTGGCGCCCCGGGCGTAGAAGCCGTCCGGGTCGGTGGTGTGGCGGCGCAGGTCGGTGCCGTCCGGGAGGCTGGACCACAGCTCGCCGACGCCCTCGTGGTCGGAGAGGAAGGCGATCCTCCCGCCGTGCCCGCCGTCGGGCCGAGCGGGCCCGGCCGCCCACATCGGCGAGTCCAGCTGGCCGTCCAGCTCCTCGTGGACGCGGGCGAACTCCCGCCGGCCGAGCCACAGCCGGCCGGCCCGGCCGCCCCGGTAGCGCTTCCACCAGGCCGGGTCGCGGCCGTTGACGGTGCTCAGCAGCACCCCGTCCCCGCCCGGTTCGAAGGCGATCCCGCCGACCGGTCCGTACGGCAGCCGCTGCGGCTCGCCGCCGTCCAGCGGCACGGCGTGCGCCCAGGTGCGGCGCAGGCTGCCCTCGCCGGCGCTGGTGGCGGCGATCGGGCGGCCGTCGGCGGTCCAGCCGAGCACCCTGGTCTGGTGGCTGCCCCAGTGGGTGAGCCGGCGCGACGGGCCGCCGTCCACCGGCACCACGTGCACCTCGGGGGCGCCGTCCCGGGTGGAGGTGAAGGCGAGGTGCCGGCCGTCCGGGGAGAACCGCGGGTGGTGGACCGGCAGGTGGTCGGCCGTCAGCCGCCAGGCCCGGCCGCCGTCCAGCGGGGCGAGCCAGAGGTCGTCCTCGGCGACGAAGGCGACCAGGTCGCCGTGCAGGTGGGGATGGCGCAGGTAGGCGCCCGCCGAGGTGGTCGGAGAGGTGTTGAGGGAGTCCGTCACCCGGCCAGCCTAGGCAGGTGCGGGTACGCCCCGGGCCGGTTTTCCGAGACTCCGGACCGCACCCGCGGGCACCGTTGCGGCGGCCGCGGCCGGGGTGCTACGAGCGGCGGGACCGGGGTGCCGCGACCGGCACGAGGGGGCTACGACCAGCGGCCGGTGCGCCCGAGCAGCAGCGCGCCGGCGGCCACCCCCGCGGTGGAGGTCCGCAGCACCGAGGGGCCCAGCCGGTACGGCTTGGCGCCGGCCTCGGCGAAGGCGGCCAGCTCCTCCGGGGAGACCCCGCCCTCGGGGCCGACCACCAGGACGATGTCCCCGGTCTCCGGCAGCGCGGCGTGCGCCAGCGGCTCGGCGCCCTCCTCGTGCAGCACGGCGGCGAACGCGGCCCGCGCCAGGAGCGGCGCCAGCTGCCTGGTGGTCATCGGCTCGCGCACCTCGGGGAAGCGCAGCCGGCGGGACTGCTTGCCGGCCTCCCTGGCGGTGGAGCGCCACTTGGCGAGCGCCTTGGCGCCGCGCTCGCCCTTCCACTGGGTGATGCAGCGCGAGGCGGCCCACGGGACCACCACGTCCACGCCGACCTCGGTCATGGTCTCCACGGCCAGCTCGCCGCGGTCGCCCTTGGGCAGGGCCTGGACGACGACGATCCGCGGCGCGGGCTCCGGCTCGCGGCGCACGGCGGCGACCGCCACGTCGATCGCGTCCTTGCCGAGCACCTCGGCGACCGTGCCCTCCACGCCGAGCCCCAGCCCGTCGGCCAGGGTCACCGCCTCGCCCGGCTCCAGCCGCTTCACCGCGGCCGCGTGCCGCCCCTCCGCGCCGTCCAGGCGCACCACGGCCCCGGGCACGGCGGCGGCGATCCGCTCGGTCTCGACGACGAAGACGGGCGCGGTCATGACGGGGACCTTCCAGGAGGGGGCTGCGGCCGGAGGGGCCTGCGGCGGAGAGGGGGAGGGGGTTGCGGCGGAGGGGGCGGACACGGAAGGGGTGCCGGGGGCAGGCCCCCCGGCACCCCTCCGCGGACGACGGCTACCGGCCGTTGAAGGCGTCCTTCAGCCGGGAGAAGAGGCCCTGCTGGCCCGGCGCGAACTGGCCGGACGGCCGCTCCTCGCCGCGCAGCACCGCGAGGCGGCGCAGCAGGTCCTCCTGCTCGGCGTCGAGCTTGCTGGGCGTCTTCACCTCGACGTGCACTATCAGGTCGCCCCGGCCGCCGCCGCGCAGGTGGGTGATGCCCCTGCCGTGCAGCGGGATCGACTGGCCGGACTGGGTGCCGGGCCTGATGTCGACCTCCTCCAGTCCGTCCAGGGTCTGCAGCGGCACCTGGGTGCCGAGCGAGGCCGCCGTCATCGGGATGGTGACGGTGCAGTGCAGGTCGTCCCCGCGCCGCTGGAAGATGTTGTGGCTGGTCTCGGCGATCTCGACGTACAGGTCGCCGGCCGGGCCGCCGCCGGGGCCGACCTCGCCCTCGCCGGCCAGCTGGATCCTGGTGCCGTTGTCGACACCGGCCGGGATCTTGACGGTCAGGGTGCGGCGGGCGCGCACCCGGCCGTCGCCGGCGCACTCCGGGCAGGGGGTCGGCACGACGGTGCCGAAGCCCTGGCACTGCGGGCAGGGGCGGGAGGTCATGACCTGGCCCAGGAAGGACCGGGTGACCTGGGAGACCTCGCCCTTGCCCCGGCACATGTCACAGGTCTGCGCCGAGGTGCCGGGGGCCGCGCCCTCGCCACTGCAGGTGGTGCAGGTGACGGCGGTGTCGACCTGGAGTTCCTTGGTGGTGCCGAAGGCGGCCTCCTCCAGGGTGATCTCCAGCCGGATCATGGCGTCCTGGCCCCGGCGGGTGCGCGAGCGCGGGCCGCGCTGGCCCGCCGCGGCGCCGAAGAAGGCGTCCATGATGTCGGAGAAGCCGAATCCCGCCGCGCCGGCGCCGAAGCCGCCCGCGCCACCGCCGCCCGGGGACAGCGGGTCCCCGCCGAGGTCGTAGACCTGACGCTTCTGCGGGTCGGAGAGCACCTCGTAGGCGGCGTTGATCTCCTTGAACCGCTCCTGCGTCTTCGGGTCCGGGTTGACGTCCGGGTGCAGTTCGCGTGCCAGGCGCCGGAACGCCTTCTTGATCTCGTCCTGCCCCGCATCCCGTCGGACGCCGAGTACCGCGTAGTAGTCCGTGGCCACCAAATGCTCCGCTTGTTCCGCCTGTAGTAGTGCTGCGACTGGTCGCCATCGCCGGATTTCCGGCGATGGCCTCTGCTAGGACTCGGCCAGGATCTGGCCCACGTACCGCGCCACCGCTCGCACCGCCCCCATTGTGCCCGGATAGTCCATCCGGGTCGGACCGATCACACCCAGTTTGGCCACGCTCTCGTCGCCCGAACCGTAGCCGACCGAAACCACCGAGGTGGAATTCAGCCCCTCGTAGGCGTTCTCCCGCCCGATCCGGACCGTCATCGCGGCGTCCCCGGTCTCACCCAGGAGGCGGAGCAGGATGACCTGCTCCTCCAGTGCCTCCAGCACCGGCTGGATGGTGAGCGGGAAGTCGTGCCCGAAGCGGGTCAGGTTGGCCGTGCCGGCCAGCATGATCCGCTCCTCGTTATGTTCGGCGAGCGTCTCGAACAGGGTCGCCAGGACGGTGCTGACGGTCGGCCGGTCGGCCTGGTCGAACAGCGCCGGCAGTTCCTCCAGCATCCCGGGGACCTCCGGGAGCCGCCGGCCGGCGGCTCTCGCGTTGATCCGGGTCCGCAGGTCCGACAGCACCGTCTCGCCGACCGAGCCGGGGCAGTCGACCATCCGCTGCTCGACCCGGCCGGTGTTGGTGATCAGCACCAGCATCACCTTGGCCGGGGCCAGCGCCACCAGCTCGATGTGCCGGACGGTGGAGCGGGTCAGCGAGGGGTACTGCACCACCGCGACCTGCCGGGTGAGCTGCGCGAGCAGCCGCACCGTGCGGGCGACCACGTCGTCCAGGTCGACGGCGCCGTCCAGGAAGTGCCGGATGGCCCGGCGCTCGGGGGCGCTCATGGGTTTGATCTCGGCGAGCTTGTCGACGAAGAGGCGGTACCCCTTGTCGGTGGGGATGCGGCCGGCGCTGGTGTGCGGCTGGTGGATGTAACCCTCCTCCTCCAGCGCCGCCATGTCGTTGCGGACGGTCGCCGGCGAGACCCCGAGGTTGTGCCGTTCCACCAGGGCCTTGGAGCCGACCGGCTCCTCGGTGCCCACGTAGTCCTGCACGATCGCGCGGAGCACGGCGAGCTTGCGTTCGTCCAGCTGGCGGACCTCACCGGCCATGGGGCGCGCACCTCCGTCTTCGCACGTTGTCCGTCTGTGTCCCTTGCCGCCGCGGGCCGCTTCCCGAGACCCCGGCCTGGCACTCTGAACACGCGAGTGCCAGAACCGTACCTGCCAGTGTAAGGCCCGGGCCCTACGGCAGGAACGGTCCGGCCGGGGTGATCCTCCCCGCAGTTCCAGCCACGGCCCGCGGGGCCCCCGCGGTTCGATCCTCCCGGCGCCGGGGTGGTGCCCGGAGGCCGTCCGGGTGGCAGCATCGAAAGCGACGGCGAACGGAGGAGCAAGCGATGTCGAGCTCGGGCCAGCACACCCGATTCGCGCCCGACCGCGGCCTGACCGGCCGCATGGTCGCGACGATGTTCGTGATCGGGCTGCTGTACGTCGGTTTCACCGGCCTGCTGATCGCGCTGCTGCGCGGCGCGTGGCCACTGATCGTCCTGATCTCCGGCGGGCTGTTCGTGGCCCAGTTCTGGTTCAGCGACAAGATCACCGAACGGGCGATGGGAGCCCGCCAGGTGTCCCCCGAACAGTTCCCCCAGCTGCACGGCACGGTCGACCGGCTGTGCGCGCTGGCCGACATGCCCAAACCCCGGGTCGCGGTCGCCGACAACGACATGCCGAACGCCTTCGCCACCGGCCGCAACCCGCAGAACGCCGTGGTCTGCGTGACCACCGGGCTGCTGCGCCGGCTGGAGCCGGAGGAACTGGAGGGCGTCCTCGCCCACGAGCTGTCGCACGTCGCCCACCGGGACGTCGCGGTGATGACGATCGCGGGCTTCCTCGGCGTGCTCGCCGGGGCGATGACCCGGATCGCCGTGTACGGCGGGTTCATGGGCGGCGGGCGCAACAACAACGACCAGAACGCGGCCGTCGTGGCGCTGGTCATCCCGCTGGTGTCGATGGTCGTCTACGCCGTCAGCTTCCTGCTCACCAGGCTGCTGTCCCGCTACCGCGAGCTGGCCGCCGACCGGGCCGCCGCCCAGCTCACCGGCCGGCCCAGCGCGCTGGCCTCGGCGCTCACCAAGGTCACCGGGCAGATCGCGGCCATCCCCAGCAAGGACCTGCGCCAGGCCCAGCCGTACAACGCCTTCTACTTCGCCCCCGCGCTGAGCGCCCGGGAGACCGCCTCGCAGTTGCTGTCCACCCATCCGAGCCTGGAGAAGCGGCTGGAGCAGCTGGCGCGGATCTCCGAGCAGCTCGGCCGCTGAAGCCCCGAACCCGAGAGGACCGCCGTGGGAATCCTGGACACCCTGTTCGGCCGCACCAAGCCCGTCAAACCCGACCTCGACCAGCTGTTCGGCGTGCCGTCCGCCGCGCTCACCCTGGAGGCCGGGGCCGGCTTCACCCCCACCGGGCTCGGCTCGGTCTGCTTCGCGGCCGTCGAGGGCGCGGCCTTCGTCCAGGTCGAGCAGCAGGTCAGGGCGCTGCTGGACGCCGACACCGAGCGCGGCGGCGTCCCCGTGGAGGCCTCCAAGGACGGCTACGGCTACTCCTGGCTGCTCGCCCGGCACCGGCCCGAGGAGCTGCCGGAGCTGGTGAACGACCTGCACGCGGTCAACAGCGAGCTGGAGGCGAACGGCTTCGGGCCGCAGCTGCTCTGCTCGCTGGTGGCCTTCAGGAATCCGGAGGGACAGTCACTGGCCCTGGTCTACCTCTACAAGCGGGGGACGTTCTACCCCTTCGCCCCGATGCCCGGCGGCGGGGAGCGGCGCAACAGCCCGCTGGAGTTGCAGGTCAACGCGATGCTGGGGAACGACCTGCGGCTGGAGAAGGACCTGAGCCGCTGGTTCCCGGTCTGGGGCGCGCCGGGCCTCTGACGCGCCGTCCGCCCTCCCTATGATCACCCGTATGCGCAGCCGCCAGTACGGACCCGACCTGACCCCGCCGTGGAAGAACCAGGCCCCCGCCCCCGAGGTGCCCGCCGAGCGGGACCTGGTGGTGGAGGAGGCGGCCACCGGCTTCTGCGGGGCGGTGGTGCGCTGCGAGAAGACCGCCGAGGGGTTCACCGTCACCCTGGAGGACCGGTTCGGCAAGCACCGGGTGTTCCCGCTGGTGCCGCGCGGCTTCCTGCTGGAGGGCAGGGCCGTCACCCTGGTCCGCCCCACCGGCCCCGCGGCCCCCCGCACGCCGTCCCGCACCGCCTCCGGCTCGGTCGCCGTCCCCGGCGCCCGCGCCCGGGTCGCCCGCGAGTCGCGGATCTACGTCGAGGGCCGGCACGACGCCGAGCTGGTCGAGCGGGTCTGGGGCGACGACCTGCGGATCGAGGGCGTGGTCGTCGAGTACCTGCGGGGCATCGACGACCTGCCCGCGATCGTCGCCGACTTCGCCCCCGGCCCCGGCCGCCGCCTCGGTGTCCTGGTCGACCACCTGCTCCCCGGCACCAAGGAGCACCGCATCGCCGCCCGGGTCACCGGCGACTCGGTGCTGGTCGTCGGCCACCCCTACATCGACATCTGGCAGGCCGTGAAGCCCGCGAGCGTCGGCATCCCCGCCTGGCCCGCCGTCCCGCGGGGGGAGGACTGGAAGGAGGGCACCTGCCGCCGCCTCGGCTGGCCGGCGGACACCCCGGCGGCGTGGAAGCACATCCTGTCGAAGGTCGACAGCTACAAGGACCTGGAGCCCGAACTGCTGGGCCGGGTCGAGGAGCTGATCGACTTCACGGCCCTGCCGGAATGAGGCCGGTCAGACGTACTTCTGAAAGTCCGTGGTGTCCAGATCGACATCAAGCAGGTCGACGGGGACGGGCTCGCCGAACTTGCTGGTCCGCTCGGACATGTACCTCGGGAGGCCGGAGCCGGGATCCTGACCCAACTCGGTCAGCAGCACGCACACCCCCTTGATCGGGTCGACGATCAGGTACGCGGGGACAGTGCCCTCGGCATAGAGCTCCCGCTTGGTCCGGTAATCGCGGTCGACACTGGTCTTCGAGACCACCTCGACCACCAGGGAGACGGCAGGCGACGGCAGCAGTCGCCCATGCTCCTCGACCGCCCCGCGTTCGAAGACGACGAGGCCGGGCTGAGGTTCGCTGGCCTGGCCGGGGATCCCCAGATCCTGCGTGGTGAGGGGGCGCCACCGACCGTACGGAAGCTGGTGCTGAATCGCCAGGACGATGAGGTTGTGGACCATGTCAGGGCCCGCCATCATCACGATTTCCCCCCTGATGAGTTCGGCCTTGACGCCTTCCGGCACTTCCAGGTTCTCGAAGATCCCGGTCATCCGATCATCGATGGCGGTCATCGCACGCTCCCTCCGACGGCTGACACCCACGTCAACGAAAGTCAGTCCACCAGGTCACGCACAATCGCGTCCGCGAGGAGCCTGCCCCGGAGGGTGAGGACGGCGCGGCCCCGCTCGTACGGGCCCGGGTCGAGGAGGCCGTCGGCGAGGTGCCGGGCGGCGGCCTCCCGGCCGGTGCCGGTGAGCAGGTCCAGGGCGACGCCCTCCACCAGGCGCAGCTCCAGGAGGATGCGCTCGACACGGCGGTCCTCGTCCGCCAGCACCTCGCGGGCCAGGGCCGGGGTGCGGCCCTCGGTGAGGGCCCGGGCGTAGGCGGCGGGGTGCTTGGCGTTCCACCAGCGGACGCCGCCGACGTGACTGTGGGCGCCGGGGCCGGCGCCCCACCAGTCGGCGCCGGTCCAGTAGAGCTCGTTGTGGTGGCAGCGGCCCTCGGGGGTGGTGGCCCAGTTGGAGACCTCGTACCAGGAGTAGCCGGCGGCGCCGAGCGCCTCCTCGGCGATCAGGTAGCGGTCGGCGTGCACGTCGTCGTCGATCATCGGCAGTTCGCCGCGCTTGACCCTGGCGGCGAGCCGGGTGCCCTCCTCGACGATCAGGGAGTACGCGGAGACGTGGTCGGGCCCGGCGCCGATGGCGGCGTCCAGGGAGGCCCGCCAGTCGTCGTCGGACTCGCCCGGGGTGCCGTAGATCAGGTCGAGGTTGACGTGCTCGAAGCCGGCCGCGCGGGCCTCGGCCACGCAGGCCTCGGGGCGGCCCGGGGTGTGGTGGCGGTCGAGCAGCTTCAGGACGTGCGGGCGGGCGCTCTGCATGCCGAAGGAGAGCCGGTTGTAGCCGCCCTCGCGCAGTTCGGCCAGGTACCCCGGGTCGACCGACTCCGGGTTGGCCTCGGTGGTGACCTCGGCCCCCTCGGCGAGCCCGAACTCCTCGCGGATCGCGGCGAGCATCTTCACCAGGTCGCGGGCGGGCAGCAGGGTCGGGGTGCCGCCGCCGAGGAACACGGTCCGCACCGGCGGCGCCGCGTCCCCCAGCACCTTCCGGGCCAGCCGGACCTCGGCGACCACGTTGTCCGCGTACGTCTCCTGCGAGGCGACGGCCCCGGACGAGCGCAGCTCGGTGGCGGTGTAGGTGTTGAAGTCGCAGTAGCCGCAGCGGCTTGCGCAGTACGGCACGTGCAGGTAGAAGCCGAACGGCCGGGAGCCCAGCCCGTCGAGGGCGGGTGCGGGCAGGGAACCGTCGGACGGCACCGGTTCACCGTCGGGAAGTGCGGAGGGCATGAGCCCATTGTCCCGTACGGCCCGCGAAGCGTTCACGGGCCGTACGGGAGCAGGACGGGAGCGGGGGCGGGGCAGGACGGGAGCGGGCCCGGCTCAGGCCTCGTTGGCGCCCGCGTACATCGCGGTCACCGCGTCCGCGTAGGTCCGCTCGACCACCGGGCGCTTGATCTTCAGGCTCGGGGTGAGCTCGCCGTGCTCGATGTCGAGGTCGCGCGGCAGCAGGTGGAACTTCTTGATCGTCTGCCAGCGCTGGAGGTCGGCGTTGACCCGCTTCACGAAGCCCTCGATCAGCTCGTGCACGGCCGGCTCGACGGCCAGCTCCCCGTAGGAGCGGCCGGCCAGGCCGTGCTCGGCGGCCCACGGCAGCAGCACCGCCTCGTCCAGGCCGATCAGCGCGGTGCAGTAGTTGCGGCCGTTGCCGATCACCAGGATGTTGCTGACGAACGGGCAGACCGCCTTGAACTTGCCCTCCACCTCGCTGGGCGCCACGTACTTGCCCCCGGAGGTCTTGAACAGGTCCTTCTTGCGGTCGGTGATCCGCAGGAAGCCGTCCGGGGTGAGTTCGCCGATGTCCTCGGTGTGGAACCAGCCGTCCGGCTCCAGCACCTCGGCGGTCTTCTCCGGCAGGTTGTGGTAGCCGCGCATGACGCCCGGGCCGCGCAGCAGGATCTCGCCGTCCTCGGCGATCCGCACCTCGGTGCCGGGCAACGGGCGGCCCACCGTGCCGATCCGCACGTCCTCGGCGCGGTTGACGCAGGAGCCGGCGCTGGTCTCGCTCAGCCCGTAGCCCTCCAGGACCGGCACCCCGGCGCCCAGGAAGAAGTAGCCGATCTCCGGGGCGAGCGCCGCACTGCCGGAGACCGCGCCGCGCATCCGGCCGCCGAAGGCCGCCCGGATCTTCGCGAACACCAGCTTGTCGGCCAGCGCGTGCTGCGCCCGCAGGCCCAGCGGGGCGGTGCCGGTGCCGGTGGCGATCCGGCTCTCCTGGACCGCCCTGGCGTACTCGCGGGCGACCTTGGCCGCCCACAGGAAGATCTTGTACTTGGCGCCGCCCTCGGCCCTGGCCCTGCCCGCGATGCCGTTGTAGACCTTCTCGAAGATGCGCGGTGCCGAGGCCATGATGGTCGGCCGGATCACCGGCAGGTTGTGGATGATCCGGTCCACCCGGCCGTCCAGCGCCATCACGTGCCCGGTGGCGATCTGCCCGGAGATCAGCGTCTTGCCGAAGACGTGCGACAGCGGCAGCCACATGAACTGCACGTCGTCCGGGCCCAGCAGCCCGCTCGCCTCCTGCGCCCGGCCCTCGTACGCCCAGCAGTCGTGCACCAGGCGCACGCCCTTGGGGCGGCCGGTGGTGCCGGAGGTGTAGATGAGGGTCGCCAGCTGCTCCTTGCCGAGCCCGTCGACGGCCTTCTCCACCGCGTCCGGGTGCTCCGCCAGGTACCGGGCGCCGCGCTCCTCCAGCCCGGCGAGGGTGAGCAGCTCCAGCCCGCCGGTCTCGGGCGCCTCGGCGGGCTCGTCGAAGAGGATCACGGTGCGCAGCCCGGGCAGTTGGCCGAGCTGCCCGACGGCCTTGGCCAGCTGGGCCGCGTTCTCCGCGAACAGCGCCCTGGAGCCGGAGTCGGAGAGGATGAACGCGGTCTCGTCCGCGTTGGTGCTCGGGTAGACGGTGGTGATCGCGGCGCCCGCGCACATGGCGCCGAGGTCGGCGAGGACCCACTCGACCCGGGTCGAGGAGGCCAGGGCCACCCGGTCCTCCGGGCGGATGCCGAGCGCCATCAGGCCGGCGGCCACCGCCTTGACCCTGGTCGCGGTCTGCGCCCAGGTGAGCGAGCGCCACTGCTCGGCGCCGGGTGCGCCGTCCGCGGCCTGCTCGTCCACGGGCGCGGGGTAGCGGTAGGCCTCGGCGCTCGGGGTCAGGGCGACCCGCTCCAGGAACAGGTGGGCGACGGAGGCGGGACGGCCGGCGACGAGGTCGGGCCTGCCGGAGTCGATCAGGGACTGCGCGGAACTCAACGAGGACCTCCGGGGACGGGTGGCCGTCTGAGGGATTGTCGCGGCGTCCGTGGGGGCGGTCGCCGGGCCCCCGGTTCACCTGAACGGTACCGGTCAGTAACAAAGGGGCAACCAGCAGCCTAGGCGGAAACCGGTCATTCCGTAAGGGGGCAGCACCCGACGGCACCCCGCCACGACACCGGTGCCGCGCCCCGCCACCGCCCGCACCCCGCGCGGGAACGCCGTCCCGCGCCGGCCCGTCCCGCCGGTTCGGCAAAAGCCCGGCAAACCCCGGGTTCCCACCCGCCGAATCGCCTGTACGACACTACAGAACACCCAGAATTGGGGTGCGAACCCGACCGGCGACGACAAGAGTGTGCCAGTGCTGATCAGACTCCTCAGGGCGTACCTGCGCCCGTACTCCCGACCGCTCACCCTGCTGGTACTGCTCCAGCTGGTGTCCACCCTCGCGGCGCTCTACCTGCCGACGCTCAACGCCGACATCATCGACGACGGCGTGGTCAAGGGCGACACCGGCTACATCCTGCGCGTCGGCGGGGTGATGATCGGAGTGACCCTCGTCCAGGCCCTCTGCGCCATCGGCGCCGTCCACATCGGCTCCCGCACCGCCATGGCCTTCGGCCGGGACCTCCGAGCCGCCGTCTTCGACCGGGTGCAGAGCTTCTCCGCCCGCGAACTCGGCCAGTTCGGCGCACCCTCCCTGATCACCCGCACCACCAACGACGTCCAGCAGGTCCAGATGCTCACCCTGATGAGCTTCACGCTCATGGTCGCCGCGCCGATCATGTGCGTCGGCGGCATCATCATGGCGCTCAACCAGGACGTCCCGCTGTCCGGCCTGCTGCTCGCCGTCGTCCCCGCCCTCGGCGTCGTCGTCGTGCTGCTCGTCCGCGCGCTGCGCCCCAAGTTCCGCAGCATGCAGGAGCGGATCGACACCGTGAACCGCATCCTGCGCGAGCAGATCACCGGCATCCGGGTCATCCGCGCCTTCGTCAAGGACGACCACGAGCAGAACCGCTTCGCCGACGCCAACGAGGACCTCACCGACGTCGCCCGCCAGGTCGGCCGGCTGCTGTCCGTCATGTTCCCCGCCGTCATGCTGGTCGTGAACGTCTCCAGCGTCGCCGTGCTCTGGTTCGGCGCCCACCGCATCGACAGCGGCGCCATGGAGATCGGCGCGCTCACCGCGTTCCTCTCCTACCTGATGCAGATCCTGATGAGCGTCATGATGGCCACCTTCATGTTCATGATGGTGCCGCGCGCCGAGGTCTGCGCCGAACGCGTCGAAGAGGTCCTCGCCACCCGCAGCAGCGTCGTCCCGCCCACCGCCCCGGTCACCGAGCTGCCGCGCCGCGGCAACCTGGAACTGCGCGACGTCGACTTCCGCTACCCCGGCGCCGAGGCCTCGGTGCTGCGCGGCATCGACCTCAGCGCCCGCCCCGGCGAGACCACCGCGATCATCGGCTCCACCGGCAGCGGCAAGTCCACCCTGCTCGGCCTCGTCCCCCGGCTCTTCGACGCCACCTCCGGACAGGTCCTGATCGACGGCGTGGACGTCCGCGAACTCGCCCCCGCCACGATCGCCGAGAACGTCTCCATCGTCCCGCAGAAGCCCTACCTCTTCTCCGGCACCATCGCCAGCAACCTCCGCTACGGCCGGCCCGACGCCACCGACGAGGAGCTCTGGCACGCCCTGGAGATCGCCCAGGCCAAGGAGTTCGTCGAGAAGCTGCCCGAAGGCCTGGACGCCCCCATCGCCCAGGGCGGCGGCAACGTCTCCGGCGGCCAGCGCCAACGCCTGGCCATCGCCAGGACCCTGGTCCGCCGGCCCTCCGTCTACCTCTTCGACGACTCCTTCTCCGCCCTCGACTACGCCACCGACGCCAAGCTGCGCAAGGCCCTGGCCCGCGAGACCTCCGACGCCACCGTCCTGATCGTCGCCCAACGGGTGTCCACCATCCGCGACGCCCACCGGATCGTCGTCCTCGACGAGGGCGCCGTCGTCGGCTCCGGGACCCACCACGAGCTGATGGCCGACAACCCGACGTACCGGGAGATCGTGCTCTCCCAGCTCACCGAGCAGGAGGCGGCGTGACCACCCCAGGAAAGCCCCCGGCGAAGCCGGACGCCCCGAAGACCGGCCCGGCCGGCGAGAAGACCGACCTGACGAAGGCCGGTGGGAAAGCCGGGGGGAAGCCCGGTGGGAAGGCCGACCTGCCCAGCGACTCGCAGGCCGCCGCCGCCCGCCGCGGCCCGGCCGGTCCCGGCCGCTTCGCGGGCGGCCAGGGCGCCGAGAAGTCCATGGACTTCAAGGGCTCGGGCAAGCGCGTCCTCGGCCTGTTGCGCCCCGAACGCACCACCCTGATCGGCGTCATGCTCCTCGGCGTGCTCAGCATCGGCTGCGCCGTCATCGGCCCCAAGATCCTCGGCGACGCCACCGACCTGATCTTCGCCGGCGTCGTCGGCGCCCGCTTCGAACCGGGCACCACCAAGGCCCAGGCCGTCGAAGGGCTGCGCGCCCACGGCGACAACGGCGTCGCCGACCTGCTCTCCTCCGTCGACTTCACCCCCGGCCAGGGCATGGACTTCGGCGCCATCGGCACCGTCCTGCTCTGGGTGCTCGGCATCTACCTGGTCTCCGCCGTCTTCGGCATCTTCCAGGGCCGGCTCGCCACCCGGGCCGTCCAGGCCGCCGGCTACCGGCTGCGCCAGGACGTCGAGGCCAAGCTCTCCCGGCTGCCGCTCAGCTACTTCGACAAGCAGCCGCGCGGCGAGGTGCTCAGCCGGGTCACCAACGACATCGACAACATCGGCCAGTCCATGCAGCAGACCATGGGACAGGTCGTCAACTCGCTGCTCACCGTGGTCGGCGTGCTCGCGATGATGTTCTGGATCTCCCCGCTGCTCGCGACGATCGCCCTGGTCTCGGTGCCGTTCTCGGTGGTCGTCGCCACCAAGGTCGGCAAGCGGGCCCAGCCGCAGTTCGTCCAGCAGTGGAAGTCCACCGGCCAGCTCAACGCCCACATCGAGGAGATGTACACCGGCCACACCCTGGTCAAGGTGTTCGGCCGGCAGCAGGAGGCCGCGGAGACCTTCCGCGAGCACAACGAGTCGCTCTACCAGGCCGGCTACAAGGCCCAGTTCATCTCCGGCATCATCCAGCCCGCGATGATGCTGATCGGCAACCTCCAGTACGTGCTGGTCGCCGTCGTCGGCGGCCTGCGGGTGGCCAGCGGCGCGCTGTCCATCGGCGACGTCCAGGCGTTCATCCAGTACTCGCGGCAGTTCAGCCAGCCCCTCACCCAGGTCGCCAGCATGGCCAACCTGGTGCAGTCCGGCGTCGCCTCCGCCGAGCGCGTCTTCGAGCTGCTGGACGCCCCCGAGCAGAGCCCCGAACCGGCCATGCCGGAACGGCCCGAGGTGGTGCGCGGCCGGGTCGCCTTCCAGGACGTGTCCTTCCGCTACGACCCCGAGAAGCCGCTCATCGAGGACCTCTCGCTCAAGGTCGAGCCCGGCCAGACCGTCGCCATCGTCGGCCCCACCGGCGCCGGCAAGACCACCCTGGTCAACCTGCTGATGCGGTTCTACGAGGTCAGCTCGGGGCGGATCACCCTCGACGGCACGGACATCTCCGCGATGTCCCGCGAGGACCTGCGCTCCGGCATCGGCATGGTGCTCCAGGACACCTGGCTGTTCGGCGGCAGCATCGCCGACAACATCGCCTACGGCGCCGAGTCCGCCACCCGCGAGCAGGTCGTCGAGGCCGCCAAGGCCGCCCACGTCGACCGCTTCGTGCGCACCCTGCCCAACGGCTACGACACCGTCATCGACGACGAGGGCGCCGGCGTCAGCGCCGGCGAGAAGCAGCTGATCACCATCGCCCGGGCGTTCCTCGCCCAGCCGTCCATCCTGGTCCTGGACGAGGCGACCAGCTCCGTCGACACCCGCACCGAGGTGCTGATCCAGCGGGCCATGGCCCGGCTGCGCACCGGCCGCACCAGCTTCGTGATCGCCCACCGGCTCTCCACCATCCGGGACGCCGACGTGATCCTGGTGATGGAGAACGGCTCGATCGTCGAACAGGGCTCGCACGACCGGCTGATCGCCGCCGACGGCGCCTACGCCCGGCTCTACCAGGCGCAGTTCGCCGAGGCCGCGGTCGAGGTGGACTGACGGACCACCATGCGGCGGGCCGGGGCGGGGACTTCCCGCCCCGGCCCTTCGCCTTTGCCTTCGCCTTCCGGAGGCCACGCGCTACCTTGGGCCGGTGATCGACGACCAGGCCCAAGGCCGCCCGGATGTTCCGGAAGCTCCGGAGGTTCCGAACACTCCGAACACTCCGGAGGCTCCGGAAGCTCCGGAAGCTCCGGACGCCTTCGAGGCGAACCGCCGCTACCTGGGCTCGGTCGCCTACCGGCTGCTCGGCTCGTTCACCGACGCCGAGGACGTCCTCCAGGACGCCTGGCTGCGCTGGCAGGCCGCCGACCGCACCGCCGTCGCCGACCCGCGCGCCTTCCTCACCACCGTCGTCACCCGGCTCTGCTACGACCAGCTGGGCTCCGCCCGCGCCCGCCGCGAGGCCTACTACGGCGAGTGGCTGCCGGAGCCGTCCGTCTCCTACGCCGACGGACCCGACTCCCCCGCCGAACTGGCCGAACGCGGCGAGTCCGTCTCGCTCGCCCTGCTGGCCGTCCTGGAGCAGCTCACCCCCGCCGAGCGGGCCGCCTTCGTGCTGCACGACGTCTTCGCCGTCGGCTTCGAGGAGATCGGCACCTCCCTGGACCGCACCGCCGACGCGGCCCGCCAGCTCGCCTCGCGGGCCCGCCGCCGGGTCCGCGCGGGAGGCCGGGGCGAGGGAAGCCGGGGCGAGGACGGCCCGGGAGGCCGGGACCAGGGCGGCCGCCGGGCCGGCGCGGGCGCCCCGCGCACCGGCGCCGACCCGGCCGGGCACCGCCAGGCCGTCGAGGCCTTCGCCGCCGCCAGCACCCGCGGCGACATCCTCGCCCTGATGGAGGTCCTCGACCCCGACGTGGTCTGGCACTCCGACGGCGGCGGCATCGTGCGCGCCGGAGTCCGCCCGGTCCACGGCGCCGACCGGGTGTCCCGGCTGGTGGCCGGCCTGGTCGCCAAGTGGTTCACCCCCGGCACGGGCATCGGCCGCGCCGCGGTCAACGGCGAGCCCGGACTGCTCTGGTACGACCTGGCCACCGGAACGGTCGGCGGCGTCCTCGCCTTCACCGTCGACGCCGGACGGATCACCGAGGCGTACGCCATGCTCAACCCCGAGAAGCTCGGCCGCATCCCGGCCGTGGAGCTGTGACACGGGTCACCGTCACGCCCCGTCCGGCCGCGTCGTCCCCTTCCCGAACAGCGCTCCACCGGAGCGCCCTCGCGAGGAGGCGGACGAGATGAGCAGCACCACCACCGGGCAGCGGATCGTCGTACTGGGTGCCGGTTACGCCGGGCTCACCGCGGCCAAGGGCGCCGCACGGCGGCACGCCGTCACCCTGGTCGCCCCCGAGGACCGGCTCCTGCACCGCGTCCGCCGGCACGAGACCGCCGCCGGCCGCGGCCGCGACTGGCCCGCCGTCAGCGAACTCACCCACGGCCTCCCCGTCACCCACCGGCGGGCCAGGGCCGTCGGGCTCGACCCGGCCGCCCACCGGGTCCACCTGGACGACGGCACCGGCCTGGAGTACGACACCCTGGTCTACGCCCTCGGCAGCCGCACCGCCTGGCACGGCGTCCCCGGCGCCGAACGGCACGCCTACTCGGCGGAGCGCGCCACCGAACTGCGCCGCCGGATCGACACCGCCGAACGGCCCGGCACCCTGGCCGTGGTCGGCGGCGGCGCCACCGGCATCGAACTGGCCACCGAACTCGCCGAGGCCCACCCCCGCTGGAAGGTGCGGATCGTCGCGTCCGGCCAGGTCGGCGGCGTCTACTCGGCCAGGGGCCGGGCCCACGTCCGACGCGTCCTCGCCCGGCTCGGCGTGGCCGTCCACGAGAACACCACCGTCACCGAGGTCACCCCCGACGGGCTGCGCACCACCGCCGGCCCGCTCGGGGCCGACGTCACCGTCTGGGCCGCCTCCCTGGAGGTGCACCCGCTGGCCGCCGAGGCCGGACTCGCCGTGGACGAGCACGGCCGGGCCCTGGTGGACGACCGTCTGCGGTCGGTCTCCCACCCGGACGTCCACGTGATCGGCGACGCCGCCACCGTCACCGTCCCCGGCGTCGGCACCCTGCGGATGGGCTGCGCCACCGCGCTGCCGCAGGGCCGGTACCTCGGCAGACTGCTGGCCGGCCGCACCAGCGAGCCGTTCGCCTTCCGGTACGTGGTGCAGTGCGTGAGCCTCGGCAGGCGGGACGGGCTGCTCCAGGTGGTCGGCGCGGACGACTCGATGCGGCCCACCGTGTTCACCGGCACCGCGGGGCGGCTGGCGAAGGCCGCGATCGTCACCGCGGTCCTCCACAGCCTGAAGTAGGGCTCCGAAGGGCCTCAACGCTCTGGAGGGCCTCAGCGCGCCGGAAACGCCGGAAGGGCCCGGGCTGGTGCCCGGGCCCTTCCGGCGTTCGTCGCCGCCCTGCCGCTACTTCTTCTCCTTCGGCGCCTCGGCGTCGGTGGAGAGCGCGGCGATGAAGGCCTCCTGCGGGACCTCCACGCGGCCGACCATCTTCATCCGCTTCTTGCCTTCCTTCTGCTTCTCCAGCAGCTTCCGCTTACGGGAGATGTCACCGCCGTAGCACTTGGCGAGGACGTCCTTGCGGATCGCGCGGACCGTCTCGCGGGCGATCACCCGGGAGCCGATGGCCGCCTGGATCGGCACCTCGAACTGCTGGCGCGGGATGAGCTTCTGGAGCTTGCCCGCCATCATCACGCCGTAGCCGTAGGCCTTGTCCTTGTGGACGATCGCGGAGAAGGCGTCCACCGCGTCGCCGTGCAGCAGGATGTCGACCTTGACCAGCTGGGCGGACTGCTCGCCGATCGGCTCGTAGTCGAAGGAGCCGTAGCCGCGGGTCTTGGACTTCAGCTGGTCGAAGAAGTCGAAGACGATCTCGGCGAGCGGCAGGGTGTAGCGCAGCTCGACCCGGTCCTCGGAGAGGTAGTCCATGCCCTGGAGGTTGCCGCGGCGGGCCTGGCAGAGCTCCATGATCGCGCCGACGAACTCGTTGGGCGCGAGGATGGTGCCGCGCACGATCGGCTCGTACACCTCGGCGAGCTTGCCGGTCGGGAACTCGCTCGGGTTGGTGACGGTGTGCTCGGTGCCGTCCTCCATCACCACGCGGTAGACCACGTTCGGGGCGGTGGAGATCAGGTCGAGGTTGAACTCGCGCTCCAGGCGCTCCCGGATGATCTCCAGGTGCAGCAGGCCGAGGAAGCCGCAGCGGTAGCCGAAGCCGAGCGCGACCGAGGTCTCCGGCTCGTACACCAGCGCGGCGTCGTTGAGCCGCAGCTTGTCCAGGGCGTCGCGCAGCAGCGGGTAGTCCGAGCCGTCCAGCGGGTACAGGCCGGAGAACACCATCGGACGCGGGTCCTTGTAGCCGCCCAGCGGCTCGGTCGCACCCTTGTGCATCGAGGTGATGGTGTCACCGACCTTGGACTGCCGGACGTCCTTCACACCGGTGATGATGTAGCCCACCTCGCCGACGCCGAGGCCGTCGGCGACCTTCGGCTCGGGCGAGATGACGCCGATCTCCAGCAGCTCGTGGGTCGCGCCGGTGGACATCATGGCGATCCGCTCACGCTTGGTGAGCTGGCCGTCGACCACCCGGACGTAGGTCACCACGCCGCGGTAGGAGTCGTAGACCGAGTCGAAGATCATCGCGCGGGCCGGGGCGTCCTTGACGCCGACCGGGGCCGGGACGGTGTGGACGATGTGGTCCAGCAGGTCCTCGACGCCCAGACCGGTCTTGGCGCTGACCTGCAGCACGTCCGAGGGGTCGCAGCCGATGATGTGGGCGATCTCGGCCGCGTACTTCTCCGGCTGGGCGGCCGGGAGGTCGATCTTGTTGAGGACCGGGACGATCGTGAGGTCGTTCTCCAGCGCCAGGTAGAGGTTGGCGAGGGTCTGCGCCTCGATGCCCTGGGCCGCGTCGACCACCAGGATGGTGCCCTCGCACGCGGCGAGGGAGCGGGACACCTCGTACGTGAAGTCCACGTGGCCGGGGGTGTCGATCATGTTGAGGATGTGCGTGGCCCCGGCGTTCGGCCCCGTCTTCGGCGCCCACGGGAGGCGGACCGCCTGCGACTTGATGGTGATGCCGCGCTCGCGCTCGATGTCCATCCGGTCGAGGTACTGGGCACGCATCTGCCGGGGGTCGACGACGCCGGTGATCTGCAGCATCCGGTCTGCGAGCGTCGACTTGCCGTGGTCGATGTGGGCGATGATGCAGAAGTTGCGGATCAGCGCCGGGTCGGTACGGCTGGGCTCTGGCACATTGCTGGGGGTCGCGGGCACCTTGGTCCGATTCTCCGTTGGTCCGGGGCCGGGGGTGTCCGGGTCATCGCTGACCGGCTTCCCGGGGACCGGACGGTCTCGTCCGATCGAAATAGTTCCTCCCATCCTCCCACGAGCACGGGGCGGACTGCCGGTCGGGAGCCGGGAGCGGCCCGCGCGGGCGGCCGGTTTGGGGCGGGGAGCGGGCCCCTGGTAGCGTGGGATGCTGCACCTGGCCTCGGCATGCCCTCTCAGCAGGACCGAAGGCCGCCGGGTGTGACCCCGTTCGGATTTCTTTACACAGACTGAGGCTCTTTCGTGGCGAACATCAAGTCCCAGATCAAGCGCAACAAGACCAACGAGAAGGCGCGCCTGCGCAACAAGGCCGTCAAGTCCTCGCTGAAGACCGCTCTGCGCAAGGCCCGTGAGGCCGCTGCCGCCGGTGAGACCGAGAAGGCCACCGTGCTGGCCCGCGCCGCCTCCAAGGCGCTGGACAAGGCCGTGAGCAAGGGCGTCATCCACGCCAACCAGGCCGCCAACAAGAAGTCGGCCATCACCAAGCGCGTCAACACGGCCGTCCAGGCCTGACGCCCCCGGGGGCTCCGGCCCCCACCGCTTCGGGACGACCCGGCCCTCTACCCGGACCCCCGAGGCGCGCAAGACTCGCACCGCACGCGGCCTGCGTTCGCCACGCGGGTGCGGTGCAACGAAGCAGTGCGACAGGCGTCGCAGTCGGTCTCCTTCCCGAGGCCACTGCGGCGCCTGTCGCGTTCCGCGGTCCGGCCGCTAGGGTCGGTCAGGTCCGATCGAGGTGCGGGGAGCACCCCGGCGCCAGGTCCAGGGGGGAACCTTCATGACGACGCCACCGCCACCACCCGCTCCGAACGGGCCCGGGTACGGGTTCCCGCAGCAGCAGCCGGGCGCAGGGGCGCAGCCCGTACCGGGCGCTCCCGGCCCGATGGGTCCGGCCGGCTTCGGACCGCCTCCCGGACTGCCCGCGGCACCGGGCATGGCCCCGGCACCCGGCCTGCCGGCCGCTCCCGGGGCGGCGCCGCGCTCCGGCGGCAGCGGGAACCTGCGGCGCAACGCCGTCTGGGCGTTCGCCGGCGCCGTGATCGTCTCGGTCGGCTGGACCGCCGCCGTCCTGGTCGTCCCCGGCATGGTCGGCGGCGACTCCGCGCCGCGCGGCCTGCACGGCTACCACCTCTCGGACGACTTCTGCACCACGGGGAAGCCCGCCAAGCTCCTCCAGACGTACTCCGTCTCGGACAGCTCCGCGCCGACCCACCACACCGACCGGCACCCGGCGCTGGACAGCATGAACTGCTCGATGTCGCTCAAGCGCACCGGCGGCAACAGCGACAGCGAGTACGCCAACGTCTACCTGCGCGCCGACCTGCACAAGGCGGTCAACCCGGCGCCCGAGCTGGCGGCCAACAAGGAGCTGTACCGGGCGCGCGGCTACCAGGTCACCGAGATCACGGGAGTCGGCGAGGAGGCGTACTTCCTGTACAAGGACGACGGCTCGGGCACGTACCACAGCGTCTACGCCGAGCTGAACATCCTCGACGGCGGGATGACCTACTACATCAACTACTCGGCCAGCTACTCCGACGGGAAGGGCAAGCCGCCGTCCAAGGACGAGCTGCGCAGCACCCTCCAGTCCGACGGGCAGGACGCCGTGCGGGCCATGAAGAAGTAGGCCCGGCGCCGCCGGGGCCCGGCCGCCGTCAGTAGGCGGGCCGGGAGCCGGCCCTGGCGGCCCTGGCGACGGCGACCACCGCGCGCTCCAGGGCGAAGGCCGGGTCGTCCGAGCCGCCCTTGACGGCGGCGTCGGCCTGGGCGATCGCGGTCAGCGCGGTGGCCACCGCGTCGCCCGTCCAGCCGCGCATCTGCTGGCGGACCCGGTCGACCTTCCACGGCGGCATGCCCAGCTCGCGGGCCAGGTCGGCCGGGCGCATGTTCCGCCCGGTGGTCGCCAGCCGGCCGATGCTGCGCACGCCGGAGGCCAGCGCGTAGGTGATGCCGGTCGGCGGCTGGCCGACGGCCAGCGCCCAGCGCAGCCGCTCCAGGGCCTCCGCGGCCCGGCCGGTGACCGCCAGGTCGGCCACCTCGAAGCCGGTCGCCTCGGCCCGGCCGCTGTAGTAGCGGGCCACCACGGTGTCGTCGATGGCGCCCTCGACGTCCGAGGTCAGCTGGTGGCAGGCGGCCGCCAGCTCGCGCAGGTCGCTGCCGAGCGCGTCCAGCAGGGCCTGGCAGGCCTCCTGGGTCGCCGAGCGGCCCAGGGTTCGGAACTCGCCCTTGACGAAGGCCAGCCGCTCGCTCGCCTTGGTCATCTTGGCGCAGGCCACCTCGCGCCCGCCGGCCTTGCGCCCGGCGTCCAGCAGGCCCTTGCCCTTGGCTCCGCCGGCGTGCGCCAGCACGATGATCACTTCTTCGGCCGGTGCCTCGATGTACGCCTTGACCTCCTTCACCGAGTCGGCGGAGAGGTCCTGCGCGGCCCGGACCACGATCACCTTGCGCTCGGCGAACAGCGACGGCGTGGTCAGCTCGGCCAGGCTGCCGGGCTGCAGGCCGCCGGGCGGCAGGTCCCGTACGTCGGTGTCCGGGTCCGCCGCCTTCGCCGCCGCCACCACCTGGGCGACCGCGCGGTCCAGCAGCAGCTCCTCCTGGCCGACCGCGAGGGTCAGCGGGGCGAGCAGGTCGTCGGGTGCACTCTTCCTGGCCATCGCGTACCAGCATCCCACGGGCCGCGGACACTCCCGCCCGACGGAGCGGGTGGCCCGGCCTGGACAATGGCCGGGTGACCGAGAACCACACCACCGGCCTTCCGGACGTCGCCGACCCGTACGCCCGGCAGCTGCTCGTCCTGCCTGACCGCGACGCCGCCGAGGAGGCCGTCGAGGAACTCGGCGCCGCCCAGCCTGACCTCGGCGAACTCGAAGTCGTCCGCGACGCGCTCGCGGGCGAGGACGACGCCGAGGACGCCCAGTGGCTGGTGGTGGCCGAGGCCCCGGAGAGCGGCTGGACCTCCGCCCTGCTGCACGCCCTCGACACCCTCGCCGCCGGCCACGAGGGCTGGCGCGAGGAGGCCTGAGGGCCTGAGGGAGGAAGCCTGAGGGCCTGAGGGGCTGCGGGCGGCCGCACCCGGCGCCCCTGGGCCGGCTGCATCCCGCCGGCGGCGAGCCCCTAGCCCGAGCGCCCCGAGAGGAAGCAGGCGGCTCGCTCGTCCAGTTCCGCGGCGCCGTGAATGGTTCCAACCCGCGCGAGGCGGGCACGCATGTCCGTCACGGCGTCGTCCACCTTCACGGATCGGACGCCTTCGGCCAGCGCGAGGAAGTCACTCCACGTTGACAGGGCAGCCTCGTAGTTCTCCTGGTGGACCTGCACCGTTCCGAGGTCGGCCAGGACGATCGCGTGGCTGCGGCGCCGGTCGAGGCCGTGAACGTCAAGGGCCATCTGAAGGTGGTCCCGGGCGGCTCCGAAGTCGCCGAGCCGGGCAAGGATCATGCCCGAGTGATGGGCCCAGCGGCCGATACTGAAGTGACTCGCCCACGAGTCGCCCGGCACCGGGGAGGACCGCTCGATGTGCCGCTGGGATGCGGTGAGGAAGCGGGTAGCCGTAGTCCGATCACCGTCCTGGGCTGCGGCATCGGCGAGGGTGGTCTCGTAGTAGGCGAGCGCTTTCGGGTCGTCCAGACGTTTCGCCTGGTCGACGCACTCCTCGGCGATCCGCACGGCGGCCGCCCGGTAGCCGAGGTCGACGGCCTGCACGGCGAGGCCGCGAAGTGCGGTGGCGGCGAGTTCCGCGTCACCGGCCTCGGCGGCAAGCCGGTACGAGTGCGCGTAGTACTTCTGGGCGACACCGTGGTTGCCTTCGTCCTGGGCCATCCATCCGATGAGGTGCGTCAACTGAGCTGCCCCGGCGAAGAGTTCACGCCCGGTGAACTCCGACCACACCCCGTCCAGCCACGGGGCGACACTCTCCGCGAGGTAGTGGACGGCGAGGTGCCGGGCATGACCACCACCCAGTTCCGACGCCGCATCACTGAGCGACTTGACCATCTGGCGAACAGCAAGGACTTCACCCCGGCCAACCCGCACTGGCGCACCGGAGTTGGCCGCCACCCTGCGGGTGATGCCGTCCAGATCAGGCAGACCGAGGGCCGCGAGCGCATAGCCGCTGGAGGCGGCCATGAATTCCCGGCGAAGCACTTCGCTCCTTCCCAGCGCGAGGACTGAGCTCACGGTATCGCCCGCACCGCCCTCGGGCACATCAACTTGCGACACAGGCGCACCATCGGATGAGCCGAACTCGAGAACCTCGCAGAGGTGCGGCCACCAGTACTTCGGCGCCCGCCCCTGCTTCTCCCACCGATAGACCTGCCCACGCCCCGGCCCCTTCTCCCCCCTGCCCTCGACCTTTCCCAGCTCGACGGCAAGACGTTCCTGAGACCAGCCCCTTGCGGTCCGCGCCCTTTTGATCATCTCGCCGGTGGAGGCATCTCCCAACACGGCGCCCCTTCCTTGGACTACGAAGTGGCTCACATCTGGCAGGACGTGAGGTCTTGCGTGGCGTGCTCCGGGCTCGCCCGGAGCACGCCGGGACCGCTTTGCCGAGCCCTCGCGACGTCCTGCGGCAGCTCGATGCGGGCCGCCCCTTGGTCCGTCAAGCCTGGCTTTTCTTCGGCGCGCTCCGGGATGCCCGGAGCGCGCCGAAACCTTTCTGCTGGCTCCGCTCCCGCGCCTCTCCGCTCCTCCCACCACCCCCTACCCCTTTCCATGCCCCACCTGGTTGGTGGGAGGAGGAGAGAGCGCGCGGAGGGCTACGTGGGTGGGGCCCGGGGGGAGGCGGAGTCCTGCTCGGGGTGGGCGGGGGCCGCGGGGCCGGTCCCGCCGTGACGGCGCGGGTGCCGGGCCGCGTGGGCGGGCTGCGGGTGGACTGCCACGCCGAGGGTGGCCGGGGAGTCGCCCGTCACCGCGATGTCCCCCTCCCTGTCCGTACGCAGCACGGTGGCGCCGAGGGCGCGCAGGTGGTCGACCGTCTTCGGGGACGGGTGACCGTACGGGTTGCCCTCTCCGCAGGAGATCAGGGCCAGCCTGGGCCTCAGGGCACCGGCGAGGTCCCAGTCCTGGTGGGCCGACCCGTGGTGCGCCACCTTCACGACGTCCACCCTCCCGACCCGGCCCAACAGGGCCGACTGCGCCTGCGGTTCGAGATCTCCGAGCAGTGCCATCCGTAGTCCTCCTGTCAGTGACACCGTCAATGCGACGCTCGCGTTGTTCGGGCCCGGCGCCTCGAGAGCCGAACCGGGAACGGGCCACACCACCTCCCAGGCCGACCCCGCACCCACCGACCGCCGTTCACCCCGACCGGCTCTCAGCAACGGGACGCCGGCGCCTGCGGTCCACGCCCTCACCCGGGCCGCCTCACCCGGTGGGTCGTCGAGCGTGGTGCCCTCGATCGCACCGATCCGGCGGCCCCGCAACACCCCCGGCACACCTTCGACATGGTCGGCGTGGAAGTGCGTCAGGAGCAGGAGGGGGACCGTCGTGATGCCGAGGTCGCGCAGGCACCTGTCCGCGGCGTTCGGATCCGGCCCGGTGTCGATCACCACCGCGCTGCCCGGCGCCCCCGTCGCGAGGGCCAGCATGTCGCCCTGCCCGACGTCGCACGCCACCAGTCGCCACCCCGGCGGTGGCCAGCCGGTGACGATCCTGGTGAGTTGCGGCGGCCGCAGCAGGACGGCCAGCAGGATCACCGTCAGCACGCCGGCCACCAGGGCCCGCGCCCAGCGCCGCCGTGTGGGCGCCGGCCTGCCCGGCTCCGCCCGTCGGGGCAGCAGGAGCGGCGCCGCCCAGCAGGCGCCCAGGACGGCCAGTGCGACCGTCGCCGTCCCGAACCATCCGCCTGGCCAGGACAGTTGGCCGCCCGGCAGCTCTGCACCGCGTCTGGCCACCAGGGCGAGCCAGCCGGCCGGCACTCCGGCCGGTTCGGCGAGCAGCCGGGCCAGGGCCGGGAGGAGCGGGTGCAGCACGAGTACCCCGAAACCGAGCAGCGTCGCCGGGGCCACCGCCAGCTCGGCCAGCAGGTTGCACGGGATGCCGACCAGGCTGATGTGCCCGGACAGCACCACCGTCACCGGCGCGCACAGCGCCTGGGCTGCCGCCGTCGCCGCGAGCGCGCCCGCCAGGTGGTGGGGCCAGCGCCGGGCCCGCAGGGCCTCGGCCCAGTGCGGTCCGAGGACGAGCAGCCCGGCGGTGGCGAGCACCGAGAGCAGGAAGCCGAACGAGCGCGCCAGGAACGGGTCCAGCAGGACCAGCACCAGGACCGCTCCGGCGAGCGCGGGCACCGCACGGCGGGGGCGGCCGGTGGCCAGGGCCAGCATGCCGACCAGTCCCGTCCCGGCCGCCCGCAGCACGCTGGGCTCCGGCCGGCAGACGGTGACGAAGGCCAGTGTCAGCGCGGTGCCGAGCAGGGCGCCGGTGCGCAGCGACAGCCCCAGGACCGCGGCCACCCCTCGCCGTTCCGGTGTGCCGGCCTGCCCGGGAGCGCCCAGCAGCGCACCGAGGACGATCGCCAGGTTGGCTCCGCTGACCGCCACCAGGTGGACCAGGTCGGTGGCCCGGAAGGCGTCGTCGAGGTCGTCGGGCAGGCGCGAGGTGTCGCCGACGACCAGCCCGGGGAGCAGTCCGCGCGCGTCCGCCGGAAGTCCGTCGGTGGCCGCACGCAGGCCTTCCCGCAACCGTCCGGCGATCCGCTGCGGCAGGCTCGGTGGCGCCAGCTGCCGGGGCGCCCCGTGGACGACCAGCAGCGCGGCGGACTCGGTGTCGTACCCCTCCCCCGCCGGTCGCACCTCGGCCTCCGCGGCCAGTCGCTGGGACGGGAGCAGCCGCTGCCAGGACTCGCTCTCCGCTCCTCGCGCCATGACGGTCACCGGGGTACGGGTGCGGGCGGTCCGCCCGTCCGGGAGCAGGGTGACGCGGTCGGCCACCGCGTCCACGGTGAGGAGCGGCCGGCCGCCGACGGGCCCGCCCCGGGAGGTGTGGGTCTTCGGATCCCCCGCGACGGTCAGCTCCACCGCCACCACCGGGGCGGTCGTGCCCGGCGCCCGCGGCACCGCGGAACCGGCCGCGCGGGCGAGTTCCGCCAGCGGCCCCCGGTGTAGGTCGGCGGTGTGCAGCGGGGTCGCGACCGCGGCCGCCGCGCCGGTGAGCAGGACGGCGGCCAGCGTCGCCGCGGACCCGCGCCGGCGCAGGACGCCCGGCCTGGTGAGCAGCAGGACGCCGGCGAGGGCGGTGACGCCTGCCGCGGCGAGGACGAGTGCCGAGTACGCCGGTTCCATCCGCAGGAGCGCCGCCGTGACCGCCCAGGCCGAGACGGCGGGCAGCAGCAGCCGGAAGTCGGTACCCGGAGAGCGCGGCGCAGCGGCCGGGTCGGCCGGTGTGGTGGCGACGGGCATGGCGGTGCCTCCCTTCGGGGGCCAGGGCAGTGAGTGGGGACAGCGGCGGTGCGGGAGTCAGAGGGTGAGCAGCGGCCGGAGTTCCGCGTACGTACGGGCGCCGATGCCGCTGACCTGCCGGAGCTGGTCGAGGGAGCGGAAGGAACCGTGTGAGGTGCGGTAGGCGAGGATGCGCTGGGCGAGGGTGGGGCCGACACCCGGGAGGGTGTCGAGCTGTTCGAGCGTGGCGCGGTTGAGGCTGACGGGTGGTCGGGGCGCGGCGGGGCCCGGAGGCCCGCTTCCGCTTCCGAGGGCCGGGGTGGGGGCGGGCGCCTGTTCGCCGACCAGGATCTGTTCACCGTCCGTCAGGACGCGGGCCAGGTTGAGGTTCCTGGTGTCCGTGTCCGGCAGCGGACCGCCCGCTGCCCGCAGGGCGTCGGCCACCCGGGAGCCTCCGGGCAGGGTGTGCAGGCCGGGGAGGCCGACCCGCCCCCCGATGTCCACCACGACGGCCGCCCCGGCACCGGAAGCGGCCCCGGCTTCGGCCCCGGGAACGGCGGCGGCCGCGTCGACGGCGGGGACGGACGGCTCGGCCCCCGACGCTGCCGCGACCGCCGCCGGCGCGGGCACGGCGACCGTCTCCGGCCGGGCCAGCCAGAAGTGCTGCGCGGCGTAGCCGACCGCGAAGAGCAGCAGGATCGCCAGCCCTGCCACCGCGCGCCGGTCGAGCGACAGCGCCGAGGCGAACGAGGGGAACGGCGAGGCCGGGGAGAAGGAGGAGACCCGTGAGCGCACCGCCCCGGCCTCCGGCGGTTCCACGGCGTCGCCCGGACCAGGGAGCGCATCACCCGCATCCGGCGGCACCGGCACGGCACCACCGACGGGCGGCCCGGTCGCGGTCGCCGCCCGCTTCGTCGTCCGCTCCCGCGTCGGCGCCGGGGGCTCATCCGAAGGCGCACTCGAAGGCGCGCCCTCAGGCTCGTCCCGCACCGGCAACAGCGCGGCCATCCGCACGCGCAGCGTCTCGTTGATCGCGTGGCGCTTCGCCGCGCCCAGGCTCATGGTCGTCATGCCGAGGACGGTAGGAGTCCTCCGTCGGGTGCGCGGAGATTAACGAAACCCTGTGGAAAACCCGGGGGTTGTGGACAAAAAGCGTCACTCACAAGAGCGAGCGGAAGTGCAAGAGATTGACAGATCGAACGAATGAGCAATCGGCCACCGCGCCTCAGCGCGGCGCGACCACCACCGCGAGCAGCCCGGGCCCGACGTGCGCGCCGATCACCGCCCCCACCTCGCCGACGTACAGCTCCCGCAGTCCCGGCACCCGGGCCCGCAGCCGCTCCGCGAGCGGTTCGGCCCGGTCCTCGGCCGCCAGGTGGTGCACGGTGATGTCGACCTCCCGCTCCCCCGACCGCTCGACCGCGATCTCCTCCAGCCGGGCGATCGCCCGTGACGCCGTCCGCACCTTCTCCAGCGGCTCGATCCGCCCCCCGTCCAGGTGCAGCAGCGGCTTGACCGCCAGCGCCGAACCGAGCAGCGCCCGCGCCGCCCCGATCCGGCCGCCCCGGCGCAGGTGTTCCAGGGTGTCGACGTAGAAGAACCCGCTGGTCCCGGCCGCCCGCCGGCCGGCCGCCCCGGCCACCTCCGCCAGGTCCTGCCCCGCGGCGATCGCCTCGGCCGCCGCCAGCACCCCGTACCCGAGCGCCATCCCGACCAGCCGGCTGTCCACCACGCGCACCGGGACGGGCGCCTCGGCGGCCGCCAGCCGGGCGGCCTCGACGGTGCCGGACAGTTCGCCGGAGATGTGCACCGAGACGATCCCCGTGGCCCCGGCCTCGGCGGCCGCCCGGTAGGCGGCGGCGAAGGTCTCCGGGTTCGGCCGGGAGGTCGTCACCCGCTGCTTGCCGCGCAGCGCCTCGGCGACGTCCTTCGGGGAGATCTCGACACCCTCGCTCAGTACCGAGTCATCGACCGCGACGCTCAGCGGGACCACCGTGATCCCGTGCCGGTCGAGGGCCTCCTGCGGCAGATAGGCCGTGGAATCGGTGACAAGTGCGAGGTCGGAGGGCATGAGCCGGAGGTTACTCCCCGCCGGTCCGGGAGGACAGCGCCCGGGGCACCTGACACCGACCGGCCCCGGGAGGCGCCGGCGGCACCGCGGCCCACCGCACGGAATCCCGCGGGGCTCAGCCCGCGGAGGGCCCCGCCGACGGCTTGCGCAGCCGCTGCGCCAGCTTGGACAGCGGATCGGCCAGCCCGAGCAGTTCCTCCGCGCTCGGCCGCTCCTTCCCGTCGGTCAGCCCGGCCCGAGCAGCCCCTCCCGCGGTACCGGAGGCACCCGCCGCACCGGAGCTACCGGAAGCACCGGGAGCACCCGCCGCACCACCCCCCGCGACGTCCCAGTGCCGCAGCGCCCCGGCCTCGCTCTCGCACTCCTGGCTGAGCCGGGTCAGCTCGTCGTCCGCGAACCGGTGCATCCGGTCCTGCGCCGCCCACCGCATGCTCTCCGCCGAGTGGGTGATCCGCTCCGCCCGCTCACGCAGCTCCGGCAGCTTGGCGGCGATCCGCGCGGTGTCCGGCTCGCGCTCCAGTATCCGCAGCTCGCCGTCGAGTTCGGCGGCGTGCGCGTCGAGCCGGTCCAACAGGGCGAGCGACTCGCCGAGTTGGCCGTCCTGCGCGAGCCCGGCCTCCAGCACCTGCCGGGTGCCGTCGAGCGCGGTCCGCAGGCCCAGCCGGACGGAGGCGATCTGCGCGGGCGGGCCGACCTTGGTGTACGTCTTCGCCTTGAGGCCGACGTTCTCCACGGCGCGGCGGGCGGTGGCCTCGTGCTTCTCGATCTTCGCACCGACCGCCTTGGCGGCCTTGACCGTGCCGATCACGGCCAGGACCATCACCGCGACCCCGAAGAGCAGGACCAAGCCGATCATCACGCCGAACACGTCCATCGCGCGCCACCTTCCGCCGTCGTTCCGGCCCTCACCGGGCCCAACGCGGGCCGCATCGCCGAGGGTTCCACGGTAGCCGCCGCAGCCCGCCCGGGGGAGCCCGAACGATCCCGGCCGACGAAGATCAGGGTCAGATCCGGGATCTCCCCGAGCGCGCGCGAACCCCCCGGCCGCCACCCCCGCAACCCCCACACCCTCCGTACACACCACACCCCCGGCACCCCGCGCACGCCGGACAGGCCCTCCCCGAAAGCCGGCCCGACGCCCCGCGCACCCCCGGACGGGCGCCCCGCAGAACGCCGGACGGGCGCCCCGAAGGACGCCCGCCCGTCACTCCCGCGACAACCGCACTCAGCCGGTGACGATGTTCACCAGCTTCGGCGCCCGCGCGATCACCTTGCGCACCTCGGCCCCGCCGATCGCCGCGACGACCGCCGGCTCCGCCAGCGCCAGCGCCTCCAGCTCGGCGTCCGAGATGCCCGGCGCGACCTCCAGCCGCGCCTTGACCTTGCCCTTGATCTGGACCACGCAGGTCACCGACTCGTCCACCACGTACGCCGGGTCGGCGACCGGGTAGTCGGTGTGCGCCAGCGACTCGCCGTGGCCCAGCCGGCGCCACAGCTCCTCGGCGACGTGCGGGGCCAGCGGCGCGACCATCAGCACCAGCTGCTCGGCCACCGCGCGCGGCGTGGAACCGCGCTTGACCAGGTAGTTGTTCAGCTCGATGGCCTTGGCGACGGCCGTGTTGAAGCGCAGCCCGGCCATGTCGCCGCGGATGCCGTCGATCGTCTTGTGCAGGGCCCGCAGCGTCGCCTCGTCCGGCGCCTCCTCGGTGACGACCAGTTCGCCGGTGGTCTCCGAGACGACGTTGCGCCACAGCCGCTGCAGGAAGCGGTACGAGCCGACGACGGCGCGGGTGTCCCAGGGGCGGGAGACGTCCAGCGGGCCCATCGACATCTCGTACAGGCGCAGCGTGTCGGCGCCGTACTCGTCGGAGATGTCGTCGGGCGCGACGGCGTTCTTCAGGGACTTGCCCATCTTCCCGGCCTCGCGCTTGACCGGCTCGCCCTGCCAGGAGTACTGGCCGTCGCGCTCCTCGACCTCGGCGGCGGGCACCGGGAAGCCGCGCTCGTCGCGGTAGACGTCGGCGGTGATCATGCCCTGGTTGAACAGCTTGTGGAACGGCTCGACGGACGAGACGTGGCCCAGGTCGTGCAGCACCTTGTGCCAGAAGCGCGCGTACAGCAGGTGCAGCACGGCGTGCTCGGCGCCGCCGACGTACAGGTCGGCGCCGCCGGCCGGCTTGGTGGCCGTGGGGCCCAGCCAGTACTGCTCGTTGGCCGGGTCGACGACCGCGGCGGAGTTCGCCGGGTCGACGTAGCGCAGCTCGTACCAGCAGGAACCGGCCCAGTTGGGCATGGTGTTGGTCTCGCGGCGGTACTTCTTCGGGCCGTCGCCCAGGTCCAGTTCCACGTTGACCCAGGCCTCGTTGCGCGACAGCGGGGTCTCCGGCGAGGAGCTGGAGTCGTACGCGTCGAAGGTGCGCGGCGAGTAGTCGTCGACCTCGGGGACCTCGACCGGCAGCATCGAGTCGGGCAGCGCGTGCATGACGCCGTCCTCGTCGTAGACGATCGGGAAGGGCTCGCCCCAGTACCGCTGGCGGCTGAACAGCCAGTCGCGCAGGCGGTAGTTGACGGTGCCCTCGCCGATGCCGCGCTCGCCCAGCCAGGCGGTGGCGGCGGCCTTGGCGTCGACGACGCTCAGCCCGTCCAGCGTCAGGTCGGCTTCCGCGCGGGCGGAGTTGACGATGACGGAGTCGTAGGTGTCGAACGCGTCGTCCCACTCGGCCGGGTCCGAGCCACGCCCGTCGGTCGGCTCGACGACGCAGCGCATCGGCAGGGCGAAGGCGCGGGCGAAGGCGAAGTCGCGGTGGTCGTGGGCGGGGACGGCCATGATGGCGCCGGTGCCGTAGCCCATCAGCACGTAGTCGGCGATGAACACCGGGACGGGCTCGCCGCTGACCGGGTTGACGGCGTAGGCGCCGGTGAAGACGCCGGTCTTGACCTTGGCCTCGACCTGCCGCTCGACATCGGACTTGGCGGCGGCCGCGGCGCGGTAGGCGGCGACGGCCTCGGCGGGGGTGGCGGCGGCGCCGGTCCACTCGGCGGGCACGCCCTCGGGCCAGGCGGCGGGAACGATGGAGTCGACCAGGCCGTGCTCGGGGGCCAGCACCATGTAGGTGGCGCCGAACAGGGTGTCGGGCCGGGTGGTGAAGACGGTGATCTTCTCGTCACCGGGGGCCGCGAAGTCGACCCGGGCTCCCTCGGAGCGCCCGATCCAGTTGCGCTGTTGCAGCTTGATGGCCTCGGGCCAGTCCAGCAGGTCCAGGTCCTCGATCAGCCGGTCCGAGTACGCGGTGATGCGCATCATCCACTGGCGCAGGTTGGACTTGAACACCGGGAAGTTGCCGCGCTCGGAGCGGCCGTCCGCGGTGACCTCCTCGTTGGCCAGCACGGTGCCCAGGCCCGGGCACCAGTTGACCGGCACCTCCTTGGCGTACGCCAGGCGGTACTCGCCCAGCACCTCGTCGCGCTCGGCGGCGGACAGCGACGCCCACGGGCGGCCGTCCGGGGTCTGCCGCTCACCGGACTCGAACGCGGCGACCAGCTCGGCGATCGGACGGGCCCTGCGGGCGTCGCCGTCGTACCAGGAGTCGAAGATCTGCAGGAAGATCCACTGGGTCCAGCGGTAGTAGTCCGGGTCGATCGTGGAGATCGAGCGGCGCGGGTCGTGGCCCAGGCCCAGCCGGCGCAGCTGCCGGCGCATGTTGGCCATGTTGGCCTCGGTGGAGACCCGCGGGTGGGTGCCGGTCTGCACCGCGTACTGCTCGGCGGGCAGGCCGAAGGCGTCGTAGCCCAGCGTGTGCAGCACGTTGTGGCCGGTCATCCGCTGGTAGCGGGCGAAGACGTCGGTGGCGATGTAGCCCAGCGGGTGGCCGACGTGCAGGCCCGCGCCCGAGGGGTACGGGAACATGTCCATGATGAAGCTGTGCGGCTTCGCGGTGACGTCGCCGGCCGCCGGGTCGGCCAGCGCACCGGTGGGGTTGGGGGCGTGGAAGGTGCCCTCCTTCTCCCAGATGTCCTGCCAGCGGGACTCGATCTCGGCCGCCAGCGCGGCGCTGTACCGGAACGGCTCGGTCGCGGTCTCGGCCGCGCCGGACGCAGGGGTCGTCTCGCTCATGGTCCTTCAAGCTCCATCGGTGTCAGTTGGCGAACCGCGCAGGCGGCCGGCCCGTTGACCCGGCCCGGGTCGGGGTCGGGGGGCGGAAAACAAAAAATCCCCTCACAGGAGGGGACGCCACGCCGACTCCGGCACCGCCCGGGGGCGCAGCCGGTCCTGGTCAGCGCGGCCGGCTAAGGAGCAGGCGCACGGTTCGCATGGGCTCAGGGTACCGCAAGCGGGTCGGCCCGCTCCCGGGGATACCGGCCGGCGGGCCCGCTCCTGGGCCCCTCACCTGGGCCGGGGCACCGCCGTCAGCGCGCCGCCGTCCGCCCCGCCGCGTCGAACTCCCGCAGCGCCTTCGCCAGCCGCTCCGACTGCATCCCCGCCGCGAGCGAGCGCGCCAGCGCCGCGGTGCGGGCCGCCTCCCGCTGGTCGCCGAGCCGGCGGTGGGCCTCCGCGAGGCGGACCATCAGCAGCGCCTTGGAACGGGCCCGCCCCGGCCCGAGCCCGGACACCGCCTCGGCGAGCAGCACCTTGGCCAGCCGGTGCTGGCCGAGCGCCAGCCGCCCCTCCCCCACCATCCCGGCGAGGCCCGCCCTGGCCTCCTCCGCGCCGGGCAGGCCGTCCAGCTGGGCGAAGGCCCGGGCGGCGGCGGCCTCGGCCCGTTCGGCCTCGCCCCGGCGGCCGTAGGCGCGGGCGAGCCGGCCGTACTGGCGGGCCCGGCCGGTGGGGCCGAGCGCGGCGCCGTGGGTGTCCAGGGCGGTCGCGAGCGCGGAGACGGCGTCCAGCCCGCGCCCTCCGGTGCCCTGGGTGGCGAGCACGACCAGCGCGCCGAGCACGGCGACGCCGAGCCTGGGGTCGCCGCTGACGTGGGCGGCGCGCAGCGCGGCGACGAAGGCGCGCTGGGCGGCCGCGTCGTGGCCGAGGTCGTACCCGGCCCAGCCGGCCAGCCGGGCGAGTCTGCTGGCCGTGCCGTACAGCTCGCGGCCGAGCCGTTCGTCGTACGAGCCCAGTTCCAGCAGCTTGGCCAGCATGGCGAGTTCGGCCCGGACGGGGCCGAGGACGAGGCCGCCGCCGCAGGCCCGTTCGAGCTTCTGCTTGCTGCGGTAGGAGAGGCCGAGTTCGCCGGCCAGCCCCGGTTCGACGCGCAGCGCTCCCTCGCCGCCGCCGACGGGCGGGGGCGGGGAGTCGAGGCGGGCGGCGGCCTGGTCGAGGTCGGCGCTGCGGAACAGGTCGGTGAGGCGGACCGGCCCGGCGTCGGTGGCGGCCTCGCGCAGCGCGGTCTGGGCGGTGTCGGCGGTCCACGGGTCGGTGAGCAGCCGGGGCGAGAGGATCTTCGCGCCGCGGTGGCCGCCCATCCGGCCCCAGAGCTGCTCGTAGGTGACGGCGATGCCGAGGGTGCGGCTGAGCACCTCGCAGACCGCCTGGTCGTGCGGGCTGCGCGGCACCATGCCGCGGTCGCGCCACTTGTACGGGGCGGTGGAGCTGATGGCCAGGCCCGGCGGCAGGGCGAGGCTCACCTCGCGGGCGAGCCGTTCCGGACTCCAGCCGAGCTGGTGGAGTATCCGGGCCAGTTCCTCGTTCCGCCTTCGCTCCAGATCGGCCATGGCACGACGGTAGCGGGATTCCGGGCGCTCCGGCCGGTGGCGCGGGCAGAACGGCGAAGAGCCGCCCCCCGTTTCCGGGAGGCGGCTCTCGACTGCTGTGGAGCTATGGGGAATTGAACCCCAGACCTCTTGCATGCCATGCAAGCGCTCTACCAACTGAGCTATAGCCCCTTGACCTGCGTCGTCACCGTGGTTCCCGGTTGTTTCCGGCCGTTTCCCTCGGCGACATCGACTACTTTACACGCTCCGGGGTGTGCTCCCGAAATCCGTTTCCCGAGGTCCGCGCCACACGCCCCGGGAGTCCCGCCTCCCGCGCTCCCGGCGTACGCCTCCCGCCCGGGCGTCGGCCGACCAGGCGTACGCCCCGTCACCGCCCCGCACCCCGCCACCGCCGCCGTGCCGCCCGCCACCACCGCCATCCGTCGCGCCGCCATCCGCGCGAGGAGCAGAGGGAGACACCCGCGCACCACCGGAACCGGAACGCCCGGAGCCCCGGACCCCCGAAATGCCGGAAGGCCGCCACCCTTTGGGTGACGGCCTTCCGAACTACTGTGGAGCTATGGGGAATTGAACCCCAGACCTCTTGCATGCCATGCAAGCGCTCTACCAACTGAGCTATAGCCCCGCGACACGGACGACCATGGCTGACCACGACCGCCGGTGCGGAGTGGAGCTATGGGGAATTGAACCCCAGACCTCTTGCATGCCATGCAAGCGCTCTACCAACTGAGCTATAGCCCCGCACTCACCGGATTTCCCGCTTCCCTTCCGGGCCGCGTTCCTTCCCTGCGAACGAGGAAGACTCTAGCCGGTCAGGGCCGGAACTGCGAAATCCGCCCTTTCCGGCCCCCCGCCGGGGGTCCCGTGGGACCCCCGGCGTCCGGTGCCGCCCGCACCGTCACCGCTCAGGTGTCGTCGCCGATGACCGGCTGCGGGAGCGTGCCCGCGTTGTGCTCCAGCAGGCGCCAGCCGCGCGCGCCCTGCCCGAGCACCGACCAGCAGCAGTTGGACAGCCCGCCGAAGCACTCCCACTGGGCGGGCTCCAGACCGAGCAGCCGCCCGAGCATGGTGCGGATCGTCCCGCCGTGGCTGACCACGACCAGGGTGCCGCCCTCAGGGAGCTTGCCGGCGGCGTCCAGCACCACCGGCACCGAACGGTCGGCGACCTCGGTGGCCAGCTCGCCGCCACCGCCGCGCCGCACCGGCTCGCCGGCCGCCCAGGCCGCGTACTCCTCCGGGAAGCGCTCCCGGATCTCGGCGTTGGTCAGGCCCTGCCAGGAGCCCGCGTAGGTCTCCCGCAGGCCCTCGTGGTGCTGCACGTCGAGCCCGGTGACCTCGGCCAGCTCCGCGGCGGTGCGCCGGGCCCGCACGAGGTCGGAGGAGATCAGCAGGTCGGGGCGGAGCCCGGCGAGCAGCCGGGCCGCCCGCTGGGCCTGGAGGACGCCCTGGCCGGTCAGCTCGATGTCCGTGGTGCCCTGGAAACGCGATTCGAGGTTCCAGGAGGTCTGGCCGTGCCGCCAGAAGACGATGCGCGGACCGCGCGCGCCGCGGCTCAGTGCAGGTCCTCGGGCTTGCCGAAGTCGTCGGCCGGGGCGACGGCGTTGCCGGCCTCGTCGGTGTGGGCGTCCGGACGGTTGCGCGTGGCCAGCGCGTCCTCGGGGAGCGGCAGCTCGGCGCAGTCCTTCCAGAGGCGGTCCAGCGAGTAGAAGGAGCGCTCCTCGGAGTGCTGGACGTGGACGACGATGTCCAGGTAGTCGAGCAGGATCCAGCGGCCCTCGCGCTCGCCCTCGCGGCGCACCGGCTTGATGTCCAGCTGCTCGCGCAGCTGGTCCTCGATCTCCTCGGCGATCGAGCGGACCTGGCGGTCGTTGTTCGCGGAGGCGATCAGGAAGGCGTCGGTGATCGACAGCACCTCGCTGACGTCGAAGGCGATGATGTTGTGCGCGAGCTTGTCGGCCGCCGCCTGGGCGGCGACGGTGATGAGCTGCTGGCTGTGGTCGGTGACGGTCACGGTGTTCTTCCGGCTCGGCGGCGTGGGGCGCCCCGGCGCGCGGCCGGGGTCAACTTCCAGGATCTCACGCCGCCCGGGCGGGCCCGGAACCGTTTTCCGGGCCCGCCCCGGCCGCCGCCGGAGCAGGGCCCCGCTACTGGTTCTTCGGCGGCTGGTAGTCCTTGCCGAGCACGACCAGCAGATCCGCGTTCTGGGTGTCGCCGGTCACCTTCTTCACCACCGAGTCCGGCAGGCCGAGGCTGGTCGCCAGCGACTTCGCCGCGCCCTGCCGGGCGTCGTCGGTGTAGCGGATCTCACTGGCGGCCTGCGGGGCGGCCTTGGCGCCGCCCGGGATGAACGTCAGGCCGGAGTTGACGATCTGGACCTGCACGGCGGCCGCCGCGGCGTCGTTGCCGCTGGCGTCCTGGACCGCGACCCGGGCCGGGGCGTCGCCGGCGGCCGCGGACTTCACGGTGCCGCCCAGTACGTCCTTGACCTGCTTGCCCGCGGTCGCCTCGTCCAGGCTGCCGTCCGGCTTGACGGTCAGCGCGGTGGTGCCGAAGTGGCCGTCCTTCGCCTGCTGGGCGAGCTCGGCGAGCACCCCGGCGAGGGCGTCCTCGGGCAGCGAGGGGTCGAGCACCGCGTTCATCCGGTGCACGTCGTCCTTGGCGTCCTTGAACTCGGTCGGCATGGTGCGCACCACCGCGTCCATGACCTGCCCGAACCGGGCCAGCTGGGCGTCCCGGTTCTCCCCCGGCGCCTGCCAGGTGGCGTAGGCGACCGCGGCCTTCCCGCTGAGCAGGATGTTCTTCCCGGCCGCGGACAGCGGCTTGCCGTCCGGCTTGTTGCCCTCGTGGATCTCGGCGTTGGTGTCCACCCGGACGCCGCCGAGCTGGGAGACCAGCAGCTCCAGGTACGGGGTGTCCAGCCGCCAGGTGCCGGCCACCGGGGCGCCGAGCACGGTGGACAGGCCGTCGCGGGTCGCCGAGGAGCCGATGCCGTCCATGGCCTGGCCGATCGTGGTGACCGGCGGGTCGCCCGGGCCGGGCAGCCGCAGGCTGTCGGGCAGCAGCAGCACCGTGCCCTTCTTCCCGGAGGCGTCGTTGACCAGCAGCGCGCTGGACACCTTGCCCTGGAGGTCGCGCAGGTGGACGACGTTGACCTGCCGCCCGCCGGCGGCGGCGGCCGCGGTCGGCTTGTCGCCGGTGAGGAGGAGGTAGCCGCCGACGCCGCCGGCCGCGAGCGCCACCGCCACGCCGAGGCCGATCAGCCGGTTGCGCAGCTTGCGGCGGCGCTCGGCGCGCACCTCGCTGCGCGACTCGGCGAACTTCAGCCAGTCGATGACGTCCTCGGTCTCCTCCGCCTCCTCGTCGACGAAGGTGAACTCGCCCGTGGTGTAGTCGTCCTCGGGCGCCTTGCCGCCGGCCTTCCCGGCCCGCGCGCCGGAGACCTGCTCGGACGGCGCCCCGGCCTTGGCCGGCGCCGCCTCGGCGGCGGGCCGGGGCACCCGCGGACGCGGCGGCGCGGCAGCGGTCGCGGCAGCGGCGGCCGGAGCAACCGGCTCGGTCTCCGCCGGCGCCTGCGGCTCGGTGACGACCGGGGTGGCCGCCTGGTACTGCTGGTAGTCGCCCTGGTACCCCTGCTGCTGGTAGCCGTACGGGTCCTGGACGTACACCGGCTGCCCGTACTGGTCGTACTGCTGCTGCCCGTACGACTGCTGCTGCGGGAACTGCCCGGTGCCGCCGCCCTGTTGGTACCCGTCGTAGCCCTGGTACCCCTGCTGCTGGTAGCCGTACGGGTCCTGCGGGTACACCGGCTGCCCGTACTGGTCGTACTGCTGCTGCTCGTACGACTGCGGCTGCGGCCGCTGCTGTTGTTGCTGCGGCTGCGGTTGCTGCGGGTCCTGGTACTCCTGGTACGGCTGCCGGTACTGCCCGGTGGACCAGTCCTCCGGCCGCCGGCCGTCGCTGCGATCAGTCATGCACCGCTCCTGGATCAGTCCCCGCGCGGCGCGTACAGCGCCCGCTTGTCGATGTAGCGGACCACGCCGTCCGGAACGAGGTACCAGACGGGCTCGCCCTTGGCGACCCGGTTGCGGCAGTCCGTGGAGGAGATGGCCAGCGCCGGGACCTCCACCAGGGAGACCCCGCCCACCGGAAGCCCGGCGTCCGACAGAGTGTGCCCCGGGCGGGTGCATCCGATGAAGTGGGCCAGCGAGAACAGCTCGTCGGAGTCGTGCCAGGACAGGATCTGGGCGAGCGCGTCGGCACCGGTGATGAAGAAGAGGTCGGCGTCCGGGTGCATCGCGTGCAGGTCCCGCAGGGTGTCGACGGTGTACGTCGGGCCCTCGCGGTCGATGTCGATCCGGCTGACCGAGAACTGCGGGTTCTCGGCGGTGGCGATGACCGTCATCAGGTAGCGGTCCTCGGCGGCGGTGACGTGGCGGTCGCTCTTCTGCCACGGCTGCCCGGTCGGCACGAAGATCACCTCGTCCAGGTGGAACGCGCTCGCGACCTCACTGGCCGCGACGAGGTGGCCGTGGTGGATCGGGTCGAAGGTGCCGCCCATGACGCCCAGGCGCTTCTTCGCCGGTTCCGGTCCGCCGGGATTCCCGGCCTGCTCTCCCATGCCGCCACACCTTACGCGACGCCCGTTACGGTGCGGGAACGGTCGGGTGGGGGTCCTTCACAGACCGCGTGGGGGTTGTCCGCAGATGCGTGAGGGAGCGGCCGGCCGATGGCCGGACGCTCCCCGAGCGGTCCGTCGACCCGGCTCAGCGGTCCCGGTTGAAGCGGGTGGTGATGAAGAGCAGGACCAGCAGGATGAACAGCGCGGCGCCACCGGTCAGGGCCGGGTTCAGACTGTCGTGGTTGCCCCCCTCGCCCTCGGCGAGCAGGTTCAGGACGGGGAGTGCGGCAGCAGTGTTCATGGTCGGCTGGACCTTCTCGGCTCGGTGAACGGACCTGGGGGTGTTCGGAGGCCGATGAGGGCCCACCCGCCATCGTACGGGGGGTTACACGGCAACCGCTCGGCGGCCCACCGCCGCTGACCGGGCGTGAGCACCACCCGCCACGGAGGCCCTAGTTGTTCTTGAAGGCGCGGGCCATGATCCAGACCAGCAGGCCGATGCCCACGAAGGAGGCGACCACGATGATCCGCAGGAACAGGCCCGGACCGGCCTCGTCGGAGATGGGCGCGGCCAGGCTGACAAGCGTGTCGGTGGACATCTGCGGGGGCTCCTAGAACTGCTCGGTACCGCGGCCGGGTCCGGTCTCGGTCGTCCAGGAATCAGGTTAAACCGGCTTCACACCGGCGCCGCCCACCGGCCCCCGCGACCTGCCCGCACCGCGGGCCGGAACGTCCCGGCCGGAACGTCCCGGCCGCCGTCCCGGACCCGCGCGTACGCTGACCCCGGGGACGAGTACGCAACCGCGGACGTTGCAGAGACAGTCGTTGCAGGCGAAGACCAGCGGGGGGCGGGCCAGCGGGCCCGCGGCCGCCGTCGACCAGGAGGTACTCAGACCATGACCGACACGACCGCGAAGACCCCGAGCCGCCGCCGCGAACGCTTCCCCGGAATCTCCACCCGGGCCTGGGAGCACCCGGCGGACCGCTCGGCCCTGGTCGCCCTGCGCAAGCTGACCGGCTTCGACGACATCCTGAAGAAGCTGGCCGGCCTGGTCTCCGAGCGGGCGATCCGGCTGATGTTCCTGGCCACGGCCGTGAAGACCTCCGAGCGCCAGTTCCCCGAGCTGCACGCGATGGTGCGCGACGCCTCCTACGTGCTCGACCTGGAGCGGGTCCCCGACCTGTACGTCAGCCAGGACCCGACGGTCAACGCGTACTGCATCGGCATCGACACCCCGATCATCGTGATCACCAGCGGCCTGGTCGAGCTGCTGGACGAGGAGGAGCTGCGCTCGGTCATCGGCCACGAGGTGGGCCACGCGATGTCCGGCCACGCCGTCTACCGGACGATGCTGATGATCCTCACCAACATCGCCACCCGGATCGCCTGGGTGCCGCTCGGCAACCTGGCGATCACCGCGATCATCACCGCGCTCAAGGAGTGGTTCCGCAAGGCGGAGCTGTCCAGCGACCGGGCCGGCCTGCTCGCCGGGCAGGACCTCCAGGCGTCCATGCGGGCCCTGATGAAGCTCGCCGGCGGCCACAACCTGGCCGAGATGAACGTCGACGCCTTCCTGGAGCAGGCCGAGGAGTACGAGAAGGCCGGCGACCTGCGCGACGGCGTGCTCAAGGTGCTCCAGCTGCTGCCGCAGACCCACCCCTTCGCGGTCGTCCGGGTCGCCCAGCTGAAGAAGTGGGCGGAGAGCGACGAGTACCGCTCGATCCTGGCCGGCGCCTACCCGCGCCGCTCGGACGACCCGGACACCTCGGTCACCGAGCAGTGGAAGGCCGCCGCCGAGCACTACACGACCTCGGTCAAGGAGAGCAAGGACCCGCTGATGGGCCTGCTCAGGGACGTCGCCGGCGGCGCCGCGACCGTCGGCGGCAAGCTCCGCGACACCTTCACCGGCGCCACCGGCAGCCGCAGCGGCTCCGCGGGCAACGGTTCCTCGGGCAACGGCTCCTCGGACCGCGACGGCAGCTGACCCACCGGGACCGCGACGGCGGCCGGCGCCCGCCCGGGCACCGGCCGCCGCGCCGTTCCACGGGCCCGGAAACCGCCCGGCACGCCCCCCGCCTCCCGGCCCCCGCCCCTCAGCTGCCCGCCAGCACCCCGCACACCTGCCAGCCGGGACGGGCGTGGTTGCCGGGGTCGACCGGCGACGGCGGCGCGACCACCGTGCCCTGCGCCGTGGCCAGCACCGGCTGCAGGAAGCCCGCCGTCGAGGTCCCGCAGGACTCGGGCCCGGCCTGCACCACCGCGTCCACCAGCCGCAGCTGCGCCGAGGCCAGGTCGACCCGGTCGAACCGGAAGGTCAGCTGGCGCCGCACGGTCTCCAGGCCGGCCGGCGCTCCGGCCGGGGCACCGCCCGGCTTCAGCGCGTAGACGAAGGTGTGGTCGGTGGTGATCTGCAAGGTCCCGTCGTCCGCCTCGTCGATCCGCATCGCGCCGGCCACCTTCACGGTGTTCGAGGCCAGCGCGACCCGCGCCGGGTCGAAGCGGACCATCCAGCCGGTCGCCGCGTGGTGCCGGTCGTCCACCGGCTGCGCCACGCTCGCGTCGAACCCCGCCAGCTCACCGGGCGTGACGAAGGCCCGCACGTCCGAGGTGGCCCCCCGGACCAGGACGGCCGGGGAGAGCGAGGAGGCCACCAGGTAGCGCTGGACGGTGTCCAGCGCCTTGGTCACCTCGACCCGGCTGAAGTGCCCGGTGGCGGCCCCGGTCGGGGTGTTCAGCCCGAGCGCGCCGTCCCCGTAGCCGGGCGTCAGCCCGGCGAACGGGTCCGCCGGGTCGGCGACCGGCCTGACGGCCGAAGCCGGGCTCAACGCGACCAGGCTGACGGTCAGTTGACTGCCCTCGGGATGCACCGCGGTCACCGTCGGCGAACTCACCCCGAAGTACACCGCGGCCCCGAAGGCCAGCAGGATGAGCAGCAGCAGGGCGAGCGCCCGGCGCGGGACGGTGCCCAGCGGGCCGAGCCGCACCCGCGCCCGGGTGGCCCTGCCGAAGGTGCCGGCCAGCCGCTCCCGGGCGGAGAGCTCCTGGATGCGGGCAGCCCGCACGAACGATTCGTCGAACACGACGGACCGGAATTCGTCCTCGTTGCCGGAACCGTCCCCGGGCGTGCCCTCAGGAGGCTCTCGCGGGTCACCCACACCACCAGGGTAGGCGGACACCAGCGCCGCCACGAGGGCCCGGACGCACATTCCCGGGAACGCTCCGTGACCACCGTCCCGGGGCGCCCGTGCCGGGACACGCGCTAACCCGCGGGCGCCGTGACCACCAGCGGGGGCTCGGCCGGGGCCTGCCCCGGTTCGACCCCGGCACTGCTGCTGCCGGACTCGGGGCGCCGGGGCGTGCCCGGGGAACCGCCCACGCCCTGGTAGACCGCCGCGACCGCGACCGCCACCAGGCTCACCCCCATGATCACGGCGAGCACCCAGGCCACCGGCCGGTGCCAGCGCTGCTGGGCCACGTACCGTCCGCGGGCGCGCACCGGATCGTAGCCGCGCCGCCGGCGCCGCCGGCCCCTGCGGTCGGCCGCCCGGCCCGGCCCCGACCAGGGATCGGGGTAGAGGTGGTCCGCGTCGAGTCCGGTCGGGTACGGGCGCAGCTCCAGCGGCAGCCCGTCTCCGGCCGGAACGTCACAGCCCCAGCCCGGACCCGCGGTCTCCGGCTCGAACCTGGCCTCGGCGGCGGCGAGTTGCCGCTCCTTGGCGGTCGGCTCGTGCACGGCGGCGGACCGGACGAAGGCCTCATCGAAGACCACGGTGGCGAACTCGTCGTCCGCACCACCGTGGTCGGCGCCGTCGGGGTACGGAAAGCCCCCCACATCCTCAGCCACGGATTCAGCGTATTACCGGCCGGGCGATTTGTCTGTGGCTCCCGGCAGTTGGTCCGTCGCACGTGTGACGGCCGGCCCCCGCTGGCGCGGTCAGCGGCCGTCCGCGTCCCCGCCCACGGTCTGCGTCGCCTCGCCCCGCACGTGCCCGTCACCAGTGACGATGTACTTGGTGCTGGTCAGCTCGGGCAGGCCCATCGGGCCGCGGGCGTGCAGCTTCTGGGTGGAGATGCCGATCTCCGCGCCGAAGCCGAACTCACCGCCGTCGGTGAAGCGGGTGGAGGCGTTGACGGCCACCGTGGTGGAGTCGACCAACCGGGTGAACCGGCGGGCGGCGGCCTGCGAGGTGGTGACGATCGCCTCGGTGTGGCCGGAGGACCAACGGCGGATGTGCTCCACGGCGGCGTCCAGCGAGGGCACCACGGCGGCGGCCAGGTCGAGCGACAGGTACTCGGCGCCCCAGTCCTCGTCGGTGGCCGGCACCACGGTGGCCGCGCCGCCCTCGGCGGCCTTCAGCACCGCCTCGTCGCCGTGCACGGTCACCCCGGCCTCGGCGAGCGCTGCCAGCGCGAGCGGCAGGAAGGCGTCCGCGACGTCCTGGTGGACCAGCAGCGTCTCGGCCGCGTTGCAGACGCTGACCCGCTGCGCCTTGGAGTTGAGCAGGATGCCGACGGCCATCGCCAGGTCGGTCTCGGCGTCCACGTAGACGTGGCAGTTGCCGGTGCCGGTCTCGATCACCGGGACGGTCGAGCCCTCCACCACGGTGCGGATCAGCGAGGCGCCGCCGCGCGGGATCAGCACGTCCACGTGGCCGCGGGCGCGCATCAGCTCCCTCACCGAGTCGCGGCTCTCCCCCGGCACCAGCTGGACCGCGTCGGCGGGCAGCCCGGCCCCGGCGACGGCGTCGCGCACCACGGCGACCAGCGCGGTGTTGGAGCGGTAGGCCGAGGCGGAGCCGCGCAGCAGCACCGCGTTGCCGGACTTGAGGCAGAGCGCGGCGGCGTCCGCGGTGACGTTCGGGCGGGCCTCGTAGATGATGCCGACCACGCCGAGCGGCACCCGGACCTGCCGCACGTCCAGGCCGTTGGGCAGGGTGTAGCCGCGCACCACCTCGCCGACCGGGTCGGGCAGCCCGGCCACGTCGCGCACGTCGGAGGCGATCGCGGCGATCCGCTCGGCGGTCAGGGTCAGCCGGTCGATCACCGACTCGGCCGTCCCGGCCGCGCGGGCCCGCGCCACGTCCTCGGCGTTGGCCGCGACGATCTCGGCGCCGCGGGCCACCAGGGCGTCCGCGACCGCCAGCAGCGCGGCGTCCTTCACGCCGCGCGGCAGCGGGGCGAGCGCGGCGGCGGCCTCCCTGGCTCGGCGCGCTACGGCGAGGACGGGGCTGTCGGCGGTGGCGAGGTCGCTGGTCATGCCGCCAAGGGTAGCGACTGGGTCCGTCCCGCCCGGGCGGCATTTCGCCCGGTGAGACGGCGCTCGCCAGGTCACGCCCGACGCCGCTCGCGCGAGCCCCCGGCGGCGCTCGCGCGATCGCCCTCGACGCCGCTCGCGCGGCCCTGGCCCGACGGGGCTGCCCGACCCGTCAGGACGGCTCAGTACGGGTACACCCCGCCCAGGTGCGACGGCGGATCGCCGAAGCCCTCCGCCACCCGTTTGTGGTACGTCGCCCGGTCGACGACCTCCAGCCCGACGATCTCCCAGGGCGGCAGGTTCGAGGTGACCTTGTGCTCGCCCCACAGCCGCAGCGCGATGGCCGCCGCGTCGTGCAGGTCCCTGGCCTGCTCCCAGTAGCGGATCTCGGCGTGGTCGGCCGCGTAGCGGGCGGTCAGGAAGAACGCGTGGTCGTGCGCCAGCTGCTCCAGTGAGGTGCGCAGCGAGGTCAGCGGGGTGACCTGCCCGGCCACGCTCAGCACCACGTGCCACAGCCGCGCCTGCTCGGGCACGGTGGGCGGCTGGTCCGCCCGGGTGCGTTCGGGCCGCAGCCTGCGCACCCCGCCGGGCCCCTGCGGCGGACCGGCCGGCTCGGCGGGCCCGTCCCCGCGTCCGCCGTCGATACTGGTCAGCCGCCGGCCCGCCGTCCCTGCGGTCAGCGCTGCCTCGCGCCTGCGTTCCACCGGCGGCCTCCTGTTCGGCGATGTCGTGTCGTCCCCACCGGCCCCGTCGGCCCTCGGCCGACCGGTACGGCTGCGCCCCTCCCCGCCCGCGGCCGGACCGCTCCCGGTGCGGGGCGACCCGTCGGGCGCACTGCGCCGATCGGCCGGGCGGCCGGTGCCGGCCCGCCGGGCCGGTCAGCCGCGCAGAAGGACCAGGTCGTCGCGGTGGACGACCTCGCGCTCGTACGCGGCGCCGAACTCCTGGGCCAGGTCGCGGGTGGACCGGCCGAGCAGGCGGGGCAACTCCCTCGCATCAAAGTTGACCAGTCCGCGAGCCACGATGTGGCCGTTTTCGGCAAGAAGGTCCACCGGATCACCCGCGGCGAACTCCCCGTCGACCTTGGTGACCCCGGCGGGCAGCAGCGAGGCGCCGCCGGAGACGACCGCCGTGACGGCGCCCGCGTCCAGGTGCAGGGCCCCGCGCGGGCTGCTGGCGTGGGCCAGCCAGAGCATCCGGTCGGAGGTCCGGCTGCCGGTGCGCAGGAAGAGCGTGCCGGTGGGCCGGCCGGCCAGCGCGTCGGCGGCCTGGCTGGCGGCGGTGAGCACCACGGGGATGCCCGCGCCGGTGGCGATCCTGGCCGCCTCGACCTTGGTGACCATGCCGCCGGTGCCGACCCCGGCCTTGCCGGCGCTGCCGATCTCGACGCCGTCGAGGTCCTGCGGGCCGCGTACCTCGGTGATCCGGCTGGTGCCGGGGCGGGACGGGTCGCCGTCGTACAGGCCGTCCACGTCGGAGAGCAGCACCAGCAGGTCGGCCCGGACCAGGTGGGCGACCAGCGCGGCGAGCCGGTCGTTGTCGCCGAACTTGATTTCGGCGGTGGCGACGGTGTCGTTCTCGTTGACGATCGGCATCGCGCCCATCGCCAGCAGCTGGTCCAGGGTGCGGTAGGCGTTGCGGTAGTGGGCGCGCCGGCTGGCGTCCTCGGCGGTGAGCAGCACCTGGCCGACCCGGATGCCGTACCGGGCGAAGGAGGCGGTGTACCGGGCGACCAGCAGGCCCTGGCCGACGCTGGCGGCGGCCTGCTGGCGGGCCAGGTCCTTGGGCCGCCCCTCCAGACCGAGCGGGGCGAGGCCGGCGGCGATGGCCCCGGAGGAGACGAGCACGACCTCCGGCGGCTCCGGGCGGGCCCGGAGCTTGGCGAGCGCGTCCACCAGGGCGTCGACGCGGTCGGCGTCCAGGCCGCCGGCCGCCGTGGTCAGCGAGGAGGAGCCGACCTTGACGACGATCCGCCGCGCGGTCAGCACCTCCTCCCGCAGGGAGTCCTCGCTCATCTCGCTGTTCGCCCTTCCGGTGTGGTGCGGGTGCGGCGGGCCGGGACCGGCCGTCACCCCCGAAATCTACGCGATCCGCGCAGGTCGCCCGCAGGGTGTTTCACCGGCTGGACCCGGGCCGGTCACCGGCTCGTCACGGCCCGTCCACCACTTCGGATGGCTGGTATGGTCCCTGACCGCAAGCCAGATCGGGGGACGGCTTCTTGCCCGCTGTACCCATGTCGTCATCGACTCTTCCTGTCACGACGGGCGGCGCCGCACCGGGCAATGGCCGGCAACGGCCGCGGCCGCGCGCCCAGGAGAAATGCGCACCACGCGTTCGTACACCACCAAGCTGACCGTCGCCGCGCTCGCGGCGGCCACCGCCCTCTCGCTCGCGGCCTGCGGGCCGGAGAACACGGACACCCCGGCCGGCACCGGCGCGGCCCCGGACTCGAAGTTCGTCGTCTTCGACGCCACCGGCAAGAAGGCCCTCGACGTCCTGAGCGCCGCCACCCCGCTGCCCAAGTGCACCAGCGCGAAGTTCCAGGGCGTCGCCAAGGGCACCGAGGCCAAGGGCTGCACCATCATCTCCACCACCGGCTGAAGCTCCAGGCCTCCTGGACGAAGTGACGCCCCGTCACCGCCGAGCGCGCGAACGGCCCCCGCCACCTCGACGGGTGGCGGGGGCCGTTCGGCGCGGAGCACTCAGTGCTCCTCGTCGTCCTCGCTCTCGATGGCGGCCTGCCGGCTGCTGGAGAGCGCCTCGAAGGCGAGGAACTCGGCCTCGGCCGCGTCCCGGCCCTTCTGCTTCTCGCGGCGGCGGTCGACGGCCGGACGCGGGCTGTCCATGCGGTGGTCCTCACCGCGACGGCCGAGCATCTCGGCACCGGCGGCCATGGTCGGCTCCCAGTCGAAGACGACGGCGTTCTCCTCCGGGCCGATGATGACGGTGTCGCCCTCCTGCGCCCCGACCTTCCACAGCTTCTCCTCGACACCGAGGCGGGCCAGCCGGTCGGCGAGGTAGCCGACGGCCTCGTCGTTGCTGAAGTCGGTCTGCCGGACCCAGCGCTCCGGCTTGGTGCCGCGGATGTGGTAGGCGCCGTCCTCCTCGGTGATGGTGAAGCCCTCGTCGTCGACGGCCTTGGGCCGCAGCACGATCCGGGTGGACTCCTCGACCGGCTTGGCGGCGCGCGCCTCGGAGACGATCCCGGCCATCGCGAAGCTCAGCTCGCGCAGGCCCTTGCGGGAGGCCGCGGAGACCTCGAACACCCGGTAGCCGCGCTCCTCCAGGGAGGTGCGGGTCAGGTCGGCGATGTCCTGGCCGTCCGGGACGTCCACCTTGTTGAGCGCGACCAGGCGCGGGCGGTCTTCCAGGCCGCCGTACTCGGCGAGCTCGGCCTCGATCGTCTCCAGGTCGCTCAGCGGGTCGCGGCCGGGCTCCAGGGTGGCGCAGTCCAGCACGTGCACCAGCACCGAACAGCGCTCGACGTGCCGCAGGAACTCCAGGCCCAGGCCGCGGCCCTGGCTGGCGCCCGGGATCAGGCCGGGCACGTCGGCGATGGTGTAGACGGTCTCGCCCGCGGTGACCACGCCGAGGTTGGGGATCAGGGTGGTGAACGGGTAGTCCGCGATCTTCGGCTTGGCGGCGGAGAGCACCGAGATCAGCGAGGACTTGCCCGCGCTCGGGTAGCCCACCAGGGCCACGTCGGCGACGGACTTGAGCTCCATGACGATGTCGCCGGCCTCGCCGGGCTCGCCGAGCAGCGCGAAGCCGGGCGCCTTGCGGCGGGCCGAGGACAGCGCGGCGTTGCCGAGGCCGCCGCGGCCGCCCTGGGCGGCGACGAAGCTGGTGCCGTGCCCGACCAGGTCGGCCAGCACGTTGCCCTGGCGGTCCAGCACCACGGTGCCGTCCGGCACCATCAGGACGAGGTCCTCGCCGATCGCGCCGGTGCGGTTGCCGCCCGCGCCCGGCTTGCCGTTGGTGGCCTTGCGCTTGGGCGAGTGGTGGTACTCCAGCAGGGTGGTGACCTGCGCGTCCACGGTGAGGATGACGCTGCCGCCCTCACCGCCGTTGCCGCCGTCCGGGCCGCCGAGCGGCTTGAACTTCTCGCGGTGCACGGAGGCGCAGCCGTGGCCCCCGTTACCCGCGGCGACGTGAAGTTCGACGCGGTCCACGAAGGTGGTCATGGGTGTGCCTCCAGTGCGCGAGAGTCTGCATTGCTGCCTGAGTAAAACGTGAAGGGTGGACCGGAGAATTCCGGCCCACCCTTCACTGTGGGTCTTCTCAGACCCGGTGAGTCTTCTCAGACCCGGGAGTCCGCGGGGACTCAGGCCTCGACGGCCACGATGTTGACGACCTTGCGGCCGCGACGGTTGCCGAACTGCACCGCACCGGCGGTCAGCGCGAACAGGGTGTCGTCGCCACCGCGGCCGACACCGGCACCCGGGTGGAAGTGGGTGCCGCGCTGGCGGACGATGATCTCGCCGGCGGAGACGACCTGGCCACCGAAGCGCTTCACGCCGAGGCGCTGGGCGTTCGAGTCACGGCCGTTACGAGTAGAGCTTGCGCCCTTCTTGTGTGCCATTTTCCGCTATCCCCTTACTTGCTGACCGAGTCGATGCTGGTGATGCGCACCGCGGTGTGCTGCTGACGGTGACCCTGACGGCGGCGGTAGCCGGTCTTGTTCTTGTAGCGCAGGATGATGATCTTGTCACCCTTGGTCTGGTCGACCACCTCGGCGTGAGCCTTCACGCCGGCCAGGACCCACGGGTCGGAGGTGACAGCGTCACCGTCGACGACGAGGAGGGTCGAGAGCTCGACCGAGTCACCCGGCTTGGCCTCGATACGGTCGATCTCCAGCACGTCGCCGACGGCGACCTTGTGCTGGCGGCCGCCTGCGCGAACGATCGCGTACATGCGGTACCTGCTTTCCTTGCTCGGTCGGAACCCCCGACGCCAGCCACCTGGGTACGGACACAGGAGCCTCTCCCCGGCTCTCCGCGCGAACGCGGCGACCTCGGGAAGGTGATGTGCTCGGGAGCATGGCGTAGACACGCCGATGGTCAAGAATACGGACCGGCCGCCCGGGGGGCAAACCGGCCCGTACGGCCCGGGGCGGGATCGCTCCCGCCCCGGGCGTGGGCACTACTCGGCCGCCGTATCACCCTCGGCGGCCGCGGCCTTCTTGGCCGCCGCGCTCGTCCGCTTGGTGGCGGTCTTGCGGGCGGTGGTCTTCTTGGCCACCGTGGTGGTCTTCTTGGCGGCCGTCTTCTTCGCGGCGGTCTTCCGGGCGGCCCGCTTCTTCGGCGCCGGCGCCTCCTCGGCCGGAGCCTCGGTGACGGCCTCGGCGGCCTCGGGGGCCTCCTCGACGACCGCGGCCTCGACGGCCACGACCGGCTCGCCCGGCGCCTCGGCGACGGCCTCGGCAGCGGCTTCCGCGGCAGCCGGGGCGGCGGCCTCCAGGGCCGCCTCCAGCGCCGCCTCGGCCTTGGCCTGGAGCACCACGATCTCGGCGGTGTCCGGGGACCCTGCCGGAGCGGTCGCCTTGCGCACCGCCCGGCGGCGCGGACGGCCCGCCGGAGCGGCCACCGGGGCCTCGACGGCCGGAGCGGCGGCGACCGGAGCCGTGACGACGGCCTCCTCGGCCGCGGCCTCGACGCCGGGGACCTCCAGGGCCAGCTGGCCCTCGATCTCCTCGCGCACCGGCTCGGCCGGCTCGGCGACGGCCTCGGTCACCGGCTCGGCCACCGCGGCCTCGACGGCCGGCAGCTCCTCGTGGGCCGCGCCGCCCTTGCCCCGGCGACGGCGCTTGCCGCCGGCCGAGCCGGCCTCGCCCACCGACACGGGGGCGTGGACGTGGGCGCTCGGCTGCTCCATGTGGACGATCACACCGCGGCCGTTGCAGTGCACGCACGGCTCGGAGAAGGACTCCAGCAGGCCCTGGCCGACCCGCTTGCGGGTCATCTGGACCAGGCCCAGCGAGGTGACCTCCGCCACCTGGTGCTTGGTCCGGTCCCGGCCCAGGCACTCCAGCAGACGGCGCAGTACCAGGTCGCGGTTGGACTCCAGCACCATGTCGATGAAGTCGATCACGATGATGCCGCCGAGGTCGCGCAGCCGCAGCTGGCGCACGATCTCCTCGGCCGCCTCGATGTTGTTCCGGGTGACCGTCTCCTCCAGGTTGCCGCCCTGGCCGACGAACTTCCCGGTGTTGACGTCGATGACGACCATCGCCTCGGTGCGGTCGATCACCAGCGAACCGCCACTGGGCAGCCAGACCTTGCGGTCCAGCGCCTTCATCAGCTGCTCGTCGATCCGGTAGGTGGCGAACACGTCCACCTCGGAGGTCCACCGCTGGAGCCGCTCGGCGAGGTCGGGCGCCACGTTGGAGACGTACTCGTGGATGGTCTTCCACGCCTCGTCGCCGGAGACGATGACCTTGGTGAAGTCCTCGTTGAAGATGTCGCGGACGACCCGGACGGTCATGTCCGGCTCGCCGTACAGCAGCGCCGGGGCGTTGCCGGTCGCGGCCTTCTTCTGGATGTCCTCCCACTGCTGCTGGAGGCGCTGGACGTCGCGGGTCAGCTCCTCCTCGGAGGCGCCCTCGGCGGCGGTGCGCACGATGACGCCCGCGTCGTCCGGGACGATCTTCTTGAGGATCTGCTTCAGGCGCGCGCGCTCGTTCTCGGGGAGCTTGCGCGAGATGCCGGTCATCGAGCCCTCGGGCACGTACACCAGGTAGCGGCCGGGCAGCGAGATCTGGCTGGTCAGGCGGGCGCCCTTGTGGCCGATCGGGTCCTTGGAGACCTGCACCAGCACGGACTGGCCGGACTTCAGCACCGACTCGATCCGGCGCGGGCCGCCGTGGCCGCCCAGCGCGCCGAAGTTGACCTCACCGGCGTACAGCACCGCGTTGCGGCCCTTGCCGATGTCGACGAAGGCGGCCTCCATCGACGGCAGCACGTTCTGGACCTTGCCCAGGTAGACGTTGCCGACGTACGAGGTGGCCTGCTCCTTGTTGACGTAGTGCTCGACCAGCACGCCGTCCTCGAGGACACCGATCTGGGTCCGCTGGCCGCTCTGGCGCACCACCATGACGCGCTCGACCGACTCGCGGCGGGCCAGGAACTCGGCCTCGGTGATGATCGGCACCCGGCGGCGGCCCAGCTCGCGGCCCTCGCGGCGGCGCTGCTTCTTCGCCTCCAGACGGGTCGAGCCCTTGATGGACTGCACCTCGTCCGGGTCGAAGGACGGCTCGGTGGAACGGCGGCGCGGCTCGCGCACCTTCACCACCGTGCGGACGCCGTCCTCGGTGGTCTCGGCGGTCTCGACCGCACCGGTCTCACCGCTGCGGCGGCGACGGCGGCGGCGACGGCGCGAGGAGGACAGGCCGGCGGCCAGCTCGTCGTCGTCCTCGTCCTCGTCCTCGACGGCCTCGGCCGGCTGCTGGGCGGCGGGCTGCTCGGCGGCGGGCTGCTCGGTCTCGACGGCCTCGGCGGCCTCGAACTCCTCGGCCTCGCCACGACGGCGGCGACGACCGCCCCGGCGGCGACGGCGCGACGGACGGCCGTCCTCCCACTCGTCCTCGGCCTCGGGACCGGCGGCGGGGGCCTCCACGACAGGGGCCTCGACAGCGGGGGCGGGGGCGGGGGCCTCGACGACGGGCGCGGCAACCGGCGCGGCGGCCTGTGCCTTGGCCTGCGCCCTCGCCTGGGCCTTCGTCTGGGCGGCCGACTTGCGACGGGTCGGCTCGACCCGGGTGCGGACCCGGCGGCGGCGGCCGACACCGCTGTACTCGAACTCGTCCTCCTCGCGCTCGGCCGCGGCCGGGGCCTCGGCCTGCGCCGGGGCGGCGGCGGGCTGCTGCGGTGCGGACGGCGCGGACACCGCGGACGGCGCGGAGGCCGCGACGAAGGGGGCCGGCTCCTGGAACACGGGAGCCTGGAACACCGCGGTGGCCGGGCGGACCGCGCGGCGGCGCACCCGGTGGGGCGGCTCGGCCTCGGCGGGCGCAGGGGCGGCAGCCGGAGCGGCGGCGGGGGCCTCGGCAGCGGCCTCGGCGGCCTCCTCCTCGGGCTCCTCGGCCTGCGGCTCCTCGACCGGCGTCTCGACGACCGGCGCGGCCTCGACCACACGACGGCGGCGGGGGCGACGGGCCGGAGCGGCGGGAGCCTCCTCGGCCGCCGGCTCTGCGACGGCGACGGGGGCGGGGGCCTCGACGGCCGGCACCTCGACGGCCGGAGCGGCCTCGGCCTCGGCGGCGGGGGCACCGGCGGGCGCCTCGGCACGCTTGCGGGTACGGCGGGCCCGGGCGGGCTTCTCGGCGACCGGCTCGGCCGGTTCGGCCGGTTCGGCCTGCTCAGCCTTCTCGGCCTTGGCGGTCTGCTCGGCCTTGGCGGTCTTGTCGGCCTTCGCGGCCCTGGGAGCCTTCGCGGGGGCCTTCCCGGCGACCGGCGCGGCCGGCTCGGCCTGCTCGGCGGCCTGGGCCGCGGCGGCGTCCGGCGCGGTCACCACGATCGAGGTGGCCTCCGGCGCCCCGGCCGGGGCCTCGGCACGCTTGCGGGTACGGCGGGCCCGGACGGGCTTCTCGGCGACCGGCTCGGCCACCGGCTCAGCGGCCGGGGCCTCGGCCTTCGGCGTCTCGGCCGGCAGGACCGTCTCGGCCGCCTCGGCGGCCGCGCCCTGCGGGGTGCCCGCGGGGCGGGACACCGCGCGGCGACGACGGCGCGGCGGCGCGGCGGACGCGCCCTCGCCACCGGTCACGGCGGTCTCGTTCTGCTCCGTGGCCGCAGTCTGCTGCGGATCGGTGTTATCGAGCATGCGGGTGGATCTCCCGTCAGGCCCCCGGGCTCCGCATCCGGGCACGGCGCGGCACCGATGGGCGGCCGGCATCGAGACGATGCCAGGGCCTGACCCTTTGACGGTGCCGCCGCGCGGACGCGAGGCCGCACAGGGGCTCGTAGTCTCGCTCGGCGCCCCGCACTCGGCGGGGTGTCGAAAGTCTTCTGGTCTGACCAGTCTTCTGAGGTTTTCCCAAGCTGCGCCGTTCCCCAACCCCGGGTGGCTCCCGGAGGGGGTCCCGGACCGGCCGACCTTCCTGGTCAGCAGGCCCCGGGTGACAGGCCTGTGCTGCGACGACGCTCGCTCCCCTGGGGAGCCGCGGGAACCCTGGAGGACCTTCGGGCCCAGTGAGGCACTGGGCCCGGCCTCCCCCCGCTAGGCGGACGCGGTAGCGTGCGGCCCTGCGGCCGGCTCCGAGCCGGCAGGGGCCGCGGCGCGGTCGAGCGCCAGCGGGTCGGTCACCGTGCCGGCCTCCTCGTCTAGCGGCCCCTGCGCCAGCCTGGTCACCTCTGCGGGGACCGGCGGCGCCAGGTCGGCCGTCACACGGAGACCGGACAATACGTCGTCGGGTCGTACGGCGGGTGTGGCGTGTCGTACTACCAGGCGCAGTATCGCACAGGGACGGCCGGTCCGAACATCGCGGGCGGTTCCGGCCTCGGTGTCCTCACCTGCCTCGACCTGGGCGGGGACGGCTTCCAGCGCCGCCACCGCGCCCCGCGCGTCGAAGACCCGCAGGCCGTTCTTGGTACGGCGCTCGACCTCGACCCGCTCCTCGGCGAGGAAACGCGCGACCGCCTCGGCGGCCACGCCGGGCTCGACGCCGTCGAGCCGGAGCAGCCATTCGGAGGCCTCCAGGCGCTCCACGAAGTTCGACGTCCGCACCTCGACCGCGTCGATCACGTCGAGGCCCGGCGGCAGTGAACCGTCCAGCTGCGCCCGCAGCTCCTCGGGATCGCGGACGGCGGCCAAGCCGATCTCCAGGTACTCCGCCTCGCTCGCCACCCCGGTCGGGGCCGCGTTGGCGTAGGAGACCTTCGGGTGCGGGGTGAAGCCGGCCGAGTAGGCCATCGGAACGGCGGACCGGCGCAGAGCGCGCTCGAAGGCGCGCTGGAAGTCACGGTGGCTGGTGAAACGGAGCCGGCCGCGCTTGGTGTAGCGGAGACGAATCCGCTGCACCGTCGGCGCGGGCGGCGGACCGTCGGGCGTACGGCGTGCCAGGGTCGCTCAGTCCTTAGTCAGTTGTCCCCGTCCGGCGTGGCGTCTTCCCGCCACTGTCCGGACTCTGTCACCTCAAAGGGTACGCGCCCCGCCACCGCCCTCGCTCCGCCCCTGGTCAGCGCTGGTCCTCAGTCCAGCGACCCGGGCTCGGCCAGCCACCTGGCCTTCAGGTCGGCGTGCTTGGCGATCGTCTCGAAGTCCCGGTCGTAGTGCAGCACGGTCAGCCCGTGGTGCATCGCGGTGACGGCGACCATGAGATCGACCACGCCTGCGGACCGATGACAGCCGGATTCGGCGAGCCCGATCTGCAGGGACGAGACCTGAGGCCAGACGTCGTCCGGCACGACCCACCATGTGTACAACCGCTGGAACTGGGCCCTCATGGCCCGCAGTTCAGCCGCCGACCGAGCGGAATAGAGCACCTCCCCCTCGGTCGGGGCGCACATGCCGATCCTTCCGGCCGCGAGGGCCTCACCCCAGAGCGACAGCGCCGCAGGCCTGGTGATCAGCCGTGCCACCGCCGAGGTGTCGATCAGGAAGCCTTCCCAAGCTCCCATTCAGCCCCACCTTGCTCTCCGCGCCGGACCTCGTCCTTGAATCCCGGCTCCAGCAACTTGTCGAACGCGCCGTCCTCAGCGAGCCGCACCAGTTCCTGCAATGCGAGTTCCCTGCGTCGCCGCGCCCCTATCTCAGCGAGCGCAGCGTTGACGGTGTCCTTCTTCGTCGTGGTCCCGAGCACCTCGGCAGCCAGTGCCAGCGCCTCGTCATCAATATCGATCATCGTCTTTGACATACCCTAGGCCACCTCCCACGTATATATCAAAGTGCCATAAACAACCTCCAGATTGCAAGTTGTTTATGATGCAAAACGCCCTCGCCGGACACATCCGACGAGGGCTCTAGCGTTTATATGATTACTTGTTGACGACCGTCAGGGGGAGCATCTTCTTGCCGGTGGGGCCGATCTGGATCTGGGTGTCCATCTGGGGGGCACATAGACACAGAGCCAAAAGGCTCGCTAGCGTCCTCGGACATGGGACGAGGTGCGAAGCGCGCCGTATCGGCGCAGCGACAGCAGCAGTACGACGTGGACGCCGAGTGGTCGCCGGCGGACCTCAGACTCCTGAAGGACCTGAAGCAGGCGGAGACGCTCCTGCCCGAGGACGCTCCGCGGGCTCTCCTCTCCATCCGGCTCAGCGTGCTCACGGACGAGACCACGTCGCCGGTGCGCCAGGAGCTGGACCTACGGATGCTGGCCCGCGACATGGGCGTGCGGGTCATCGGAGTGGCGAGCGACCTCAACGTGAGCGCCACGAAGGTGCCGCCGTGGAAGCGCAAGCAGCTCGGGGACTGGCTGAACAACCGGGCGCCCGAGTTCGACGTCCTGCTGTTCTGGAAGCTGGACCGCTTCGTGCGCCGCCTCTCGGACCTCAGCACCATGATCGAGTGGTGCCTGAAGTACGGGAAGAACCTCGTCTCCAAGAACGACGCGATCGACCTGACCACCGTGGTCGGCAAGGTGATGATCACGCTGATCGGCGGGATCGCGGAGATCGAGGCGGCGAACACCTCCACCCGGGTCACCAGCCTCTGGGACTACGCCAAGACCCAGGCGGAGTGGCTGGTCGGCAAGCCGGCCTACGGCTACAAGACGGTCGTGGACGAGACCGGCAAGACCGTCCTGGCCATCGATGAGACCGCCTACAAGGTGCTGCACTGGAGTCGGCGCCGGGCATCGAAGATCTCCGCGTCCCACCAGGTGCGGATCATCAAGCGCGCGGGCGTACCCGGCTCCGAAGGGCTCACCACGTCGACCCACCTCCGGAGGCTCCGGAACCCCGCCCTCATGGGGTACCGGGTAGAAGAGGACAAGAGCGGCGTCGGCCGCCGGTCGAAGCAGATCCTCGGCAAGGACGGCAAGCCGATCAAGGTCGCCGAGCCGATCTTCACGGAGGACGAGTTCGCACAGCTCGGCAGGGACCTCGACAGGTGGGGAAAGAACCAGCCCACCCGGCAGGAGGGCGGTGCCACCAAGTTCCTCGGAGTCTTCGAGTGCGAGGACTGCAACACCAACATCACGGTGCAGGTCACGACGACCAAGGGCGTCCAGTACAAGTACATGCGGTGCAGCGGCTGCAAAGGCGGCGGGGCCGGGGTCAACGATCCGGACGGGGTGTACGCCGCCCTCGTCCAGGACGTGCTCAAGGTGCTCGGTGACGAGCCGGTCCTGGTCCGCGAGTACGCCAAGGGCACCGAGGCGCTGAAGAGGAAGAAGCAGCTGGAGGAGTCCGTCTCGTACTACATGAAGGGCCTGGAGCCCGGCGGACGCTTCGCGCGCACCACCTTCACGCGCGAGCAGGCCGAGGAGACGCTGAACCAGCTCATCGACGAGTTGGAGGCTATCGACCCCGAGTCCACCCAGGACCGGTGGATCAACGCGGCCAACGGCAAGACCTTCCGTGAGCACTGGGAGGCCGGCGGCATGGAGGCCATGGCGGCCGACCTCCGCCGGGTGGGCGTCACCTGCAAGGTCACCCGCACGAAGGTCCCGGGCCAGCGGCAGCCGGCCGTGCACCTCAAGCTCAGGATCCCCAAGGACTACCGCGATCGCCTGGTCATCAAGGAGGACGACTTCGCGAGCAAGCTCTGAGGCAACGGCAGCCCCCACCATCGTGGCGGGGGCTGCCGTGATCAGTGCTTGGCGGAGTCGTACGGCTCTTCGTGGCCCTCATCGTCCACGATAACGATCTCGCTCTCGATGGTCGGAGCTCGGAGCGCCTTCGGTCGTGCGAGCGGCACGGGTAACGCCTGCCTCGGATCGTTCGAGGCCTTGAGCCCTGCGCGCTGGGCTCTCACGCTCTCCCCTTCGTCCGACCCGTGCTGTCCGCTTCTTCACGGACGACCTCCCGGTTGGTGGCGAGGTCTTCGGCGATGCCCGCGGCGATGAGTGCTTCGGCCACGGTGTGCCCGGCTCCGACGAAGCGCCAGGCACCTTCGACCACGGTCTCGCTGTCCCAGTCGGCGTACAGGCCGCGGGCGTGTTCAGCACGGGCGGCTCGGAGCTGCCCATATGTAGTGGAGTAAGCCCGTGTCTTGGTGAGGCAGTGTCCCCGGTAACCGAGCATGTGGGCCCAGGCACGAAGCCGCAGGTGTTGCAGTTCGGGCAGACCACCGAGGCGCCAGGCGGTGGCGATGAGGGCTCGGACATGTGGGCTGACGTGCAGGGACCGTATCTCGGCCAGGGACTCGATGCGGCGGTCGACGGCGCCGGCGGCTTCCACGCTCTTGCTCGTGTACTTGGCGACATAGGCCGCTACGGCATCGTCCGTGAGCCGCCCTCCGTCCCCACGACCAAGGGGGTGGGCATCGAGCTGGGCGCCGAAGCCGAGCCGGCCACCGTTGAAGGCGGCCGAGTCGGGACACGGCAGTGCCACAGCGGCAGCCGCCGAGCGGGCGGTCTCCAGGAGAAGGCCGCCCGTGGCCCAGGACGGAGGGGGCTCGGTGGGCCCACCGGGTCCGTCGAGACGGATGACCGTGTGGAAGTGGATGGCACCGCGCTTCTGGTACTCGGCAACCTTGGCCGCGGAGACCCGAACCAGGGTGCGTATCTCTGACCGGCCGACGCCCGCCCGGGCAGCGAGGTGGTGGTGGAGGTTGTCGCGGAAGGCCTTCCACAGCGCCGGGGCCATGGCGTTCCAGAGGATGTGGCCGGGGTAGTCGTAGCAGTCCGCGCAGAGCGGCTGCCCGACGAGCGGGTCAGCGTCCAGGTGGGTTCGGCCGCAGCCGTGCCGACCGCCGTGTTCGCAGCGCCGGCGCCGGGCAGGGCGGCAGACACCCGCTCGGTGGACCGGGCCGAAGGAGGGGGCGGTCAGGGTGACGAACAACCGCGGGTGCGTCCGCACCGTCTCCGGGACGCCTTTGCCGCCGATGAGGCCGGAGCGGACCAGGTGGAAGGTGTCGCCGCTGTGCTCACGGGAGCAGGGCGCGCAGCGGGAGGCCCGGCGGTTGCGGCAGCGGACGGCGAGCCGGCCGCCGGGTTCGGTGGCGGTCACGAAGTGCCGGAGCACTTCACCGGTCTCCGCGTCGAGGGTCGTGGTGTGCCCGGAGAGGTACACCGGTTCGGCACAGCCACCGGTGGCACGGATCTGCTCCAGCCAACGGTTCAGGTCCGGCAGCTCGCCGATGCGGGCGAAGTCACGCTCCACCGGCGGCAGTTGGCGCAGCCGCGCCTCCCGGTCGAGGAAGGCGCGGCGTGCGGTGAGGTCGGTGTACGGGTTGGTGCCGGCGGTCATGGTGGGTGTCTCCAGGGCCAGGGTTCGCCGGGCCCCGGCCGGGCCAGGCAGGCGGTGGCGCGGCCGGGGGTGGCGTTGGGGCGGGCGGGCCGGGTGGTTGGTCGGGTTGGCACGGTGATCACGCCTCTCAGGTGGTGTGGGTGAGTCCTTGGACGATCCAGGTCACGGCGTAGACGACGGGGTCGGCCCACCCGATGCGGTCGAGGTAGACACCGAGGACGCCGGTCAGGACGACGTGCCAGACCTTGAGTTCGCCGGAGCGGACCAGGAGGAAGGTGACGAGGGCCAGGACGGCGGTCAGGATGAGGGCGGCGCCCATCAGAGGTGGACCCCTTCGCTCGACTCGTCCGGCACGTGGAGGCCGGGCCAGGCCGGCGCCAGCCGGGCGTACTTTCTGGCAGCGCGACGCGCCTGTTCAGGGGTGATGTGGACGGACCGGGCCCGAGCCCATCGGCCGTCGGCGTCCGCCGCGATGGCGACCCCCTGCTCGGCAACAGTGATCTGCTGGGCTGCGACCAAGGCGTCCTTGTCGAGGTCGCCGAGCGCCATCTCCGCCGTCCCGGCATCGTTCACCCGGTGGCAGACCCGACCGGCCAACTGCGCTCGCAGGGCGGTCACCCCGGGCCCGAGGTCCGAGCCGACCCGTTGCCCCGCGATCACCAGGTGGACGCCCAGGGCCGCGCCGAGCTGGGCAAGCCTGAGCAGGTTGGTGGAGATCTCCCCCACCTCCGCCTTGTCCTCTCTGGTCGCGGCCAGGTACAGCTCCGCGACCTCGTCCACGATGAGCACGACGGGCATCTTGCGGAGCTTCGCCGGGAGGTCCCAGATCGACCGGGCCCCGACCGAACGGCACAGCTGCATCCGCGCTTCGGACTCCGCGACCAACTCCGCGAGCAGGTGTGCGGCTTCGGCCCGGGTGGCCGCCAGCGCCGACAGCCGGTCCTCGAACAGGGACAGCTCCATGCCGCCCTTGAGGTCGATGCCGAACAGGGCGACGCGTTGCGGGGCGAGTTCCTTCACCAGCGCGGCGATGAGGGTGGACTTCCCCGAGCGGGTCGCGCCGACGATCAGCCAGTGCGGCACCCGTCGTAGGTCGATCGCCCAGGCCCGGCCGTCCTCCAGCAGGCCGACCACCGCCCGCAGCAGCCGTTCCTTCAGCCGGTACGGCAGCACCGGCGCACGAAGCGGGTCCCAGGCCAGAGCGGACAGGGTGACGAATCCGCGTTCTTCGGACAGCAGCCGGACCGAGTGGACCCGCCACGCGTGCGCGAAGGCTTCCACGACGACGGTGAAGTGTTCGGGCACCTGTCCGGGGTGGAGCCGCACCACCACGTCCAGGCCGCCGTGCCGCAGCTTCGGTACGCCCAGGCGGGGCGGGGCTGGCCGCAGCGGATCACCGCGGACGACCGTGTCCCCGATCAGCGCGCGCCCGGGACGCTTCGCCACGGCGAGGCCGAGGTTCGTGGTCAGCCGCCGCCACGTCACCCGGACCCGCACGGCACTCACCGGGTAGCCGAGCAGGCACCACCAGAGGTAGGGGTAGTTGCGCCGCAACGACGGGGCGATGCTGAGCCCGATGAGCACCGTCGCCAGCAACGCGACCCAGAGCAACTGAAGGACGATCACGGCCGTCCCCCGTTCTCCAGCACCGCGTTCTGCGCCTCGACCTCCAGGTCGCGGGCCTGATCCGCGGTCTTGGTGGCGACGGCGGCGATGTGGTCGAAGAGCTGGGCCCCCTCGCCGTCCGGACCGAACGGGTCGACCTCTTCCGCCAGGTCCCCCAGCTCCCTCAGCAGGCCGCGCAGCCTCACGCGCGTAGCGCTGCTCATCAGGCGTCGCCGCCCTTGCGCGAGGCCGCCGGAGCAGCGACCGGAACGGGCGTGATGGCGTCGGCCCGGAAGGACAGGCCGTGTCGGTCCCCCATCGCCCACGAGAAGGCGGTCAAGCCGGTGACGTGCACCCGCACGCCCTCCACCACACCGACCGGTTCGCCGGACACGCTGATCTCGATGATCGAGGCCCGCCGGCCGTCCTGCCGGACCGCGACACCGACCGTGTAGACGGTCTGGCCGTCCCGGTCCTTCCTCAACTCCCCGGTCTCACGGTTCGCCACCCGCGCCTCGGCGGCAACGATGCAGGTCATCGTGCCGAGCCGGGTTCCGTCAACGGGAATGGACTGCATGAGCGCACACTCCTCTGACACCAAGGCCGCATGACGTCAGTCGTCAAACGTACTTACCTTTGGCGCCTCGATGATGCTCCTCCTTGACGCCCCGACGCAAGCAATTCATGCTTACGTTTAACGGCTAGCAACTGACGACAGACATAGAGATGCCGCCCGACCAGGGCAAACGACCACAGACGAACCCTCGAAAACGACACGGCACACGCGAAGCGGGCCTCTCCCCCGACGCCCGCACCAAGGGGTCAACACCATGGCGATCATCCGGAACGAGGCACTGCACAAGCAGGTAGCGGCTGCGATGCGACAGTCGATCGCCACCGGCGAGTGGCCCCCCGGCACCCAGCTGCCCACCGAAACCGATCTCGCCGAGATTTATGGTGTCTCCCGACCAACCGTCAGGCTCGCCGTCGCCGCCCTCCGCAGCGAGGGCCAGTTGGACGTGAAGCAAGGCCGCGGCACCTTCGTCCGCGCCGCCGTCCACGGCCCCAACGCCAGCATGGATCGAACCATCACCACCCAGGGCGACACCTTCTCAACGCCCATCGACACCTGGTTCGATCACGCGGAGAAGCCTTCGGTCTACCGCACCCGCACCGACGCCATCACCGCGCCACTGCTGGAGATGGACCAGGACGAACTGATGCTCGGCTGCGACCGCCTCCTCACCAACCCCACCGGCGACGGCCGCGCCCTCCACCGCCTCCTGCTCCCCATGGAACGCATCGAGGCCACCCCCCTCGCCCAACACCCCGCCGCCACCCCGGCCGAGGCCTACGCCACGCTCGCCGCAGCCGGCCACGACCTCACCTGGCGCGAGCGAGTCACCGCCCGCGTCCCCCAGCCCGACGAGCGCGAAGCCCTCCAACTCTCCGAGGCCGCCGTCCTCCTGGTCGCCCACCGCATCACCTGCGACCAGGCCACCGGACTGCCCCTCATCCTGGAGGAGACCCGCCTCGGCGCCGAAACCACCGCCCTCACCTACGCCATCGACGCCCGCAAGCCCAGCCGAACCGCAGGAGCGTGATCGCTCAAGTCTTTGTAGTTGCGGCGAGTCAGCTCGGTCAGCTAGCTGCCCGTCTGGCAGCGGCACGGGCCGTCGCGGCGTTGGCTGCCGAGTTCACGCGAGCAATGTGAGCTCGCCGAGAAACGTCCCCGCCAAAGGCACTCCAGCCATAGAGAGACGCCAGTACCCCTGCAACAAGCGCAGCCCACGCGGACACTGTCGCTGTGACCCGAGCCATCAGGGCTGGCGGAGCGGCAACCAGACGGCCCCTGGTCTGCGAAGCCGTGATGGCACACCGCTCCGACCAGAGCTCGAAGAACTGAGCAAGACGGGCAAAGAATGCCGAAATAAGGGCTATCAAGGCATAGGTAAGAACGAAGCCCATACCGATACGCTCGCCGACTCCGGGGACTGCCCCACCTGGGGCCATCGGCCATCCCATCATCTCGTGGAGGCTGCCGTAAGCAAAGCCTGGCGCGAAGATCAAGCAGGCCACCATTGAGCTACCAACACCGTCATAGTCGGTCTCATCCGGCTGCGGCTGCGGAGCCCCGTCTCCTGGCGAGGCAGGACCAGAGGCCTTCTTGCCGTAAGGCGGCAGGAAGATCTGCCAGAGGCCACCGTGGACGCTTCCACCAACAAACGTGCCAGAGCCGTGGTTGTGCTGCTCCTTTGGCTCACCGTCCGTCATCAGGACCGCCGCCTTGTCGGATGGTCAGGCCGCCATACACGTTCCCGCCAACGAAGGTGCCCGTTCCCGTGTTGTGCTGGTTCCACACACTCGATTCCGCAGACCTGGGTCGCCCAAGGCCATCGACTTCGCCCAGAAGGTCGCGGTGGCCAGACAGGTACTGCGCTAGAACTTCTGTCCATGCCGCAGCCGCCGCGGCCCTCGCGCCGTCCCCGCCAGAAGACAGCTCAGCCGCAGTCGCGTTCACAGCCTCCATCGCTGCGCGCTGCTCCTGGGGCGTGCCGCGTCGGAAGAAGTGGTCGACTGCGACCTGCATCTTTCCGGCACCCCACGTTGCAATCGCCGCAACAAGCGTTCCAGCTGCACCAGTTGCCACCGCCGTGACTTCAGCGTCGTACATGATCGAGAAAACTCCCCGCCCTGTGGCCGCATCTAGGAGCAAGAACCTACCTCCCGACACCGACAACTGGCGCCGGTTCGACTGAAACACAGGCCGCCAGCGCGTGAGGCGTCGCAACTCTTCTTCACTTACTCAAGGGCGCGCACAGAGCGCCAGCGCGCGGCCCTGCCGCACGCCGCCGCTCCTGTCTGCGCCCCACGTCGGCGGCGGCCGGCCGCGCACGCGAGCGTGCGGCCGGGAGGGATGCAGAGGTCGGAGCCCGCCATGGCTGGGGGCGGGCGGCTCCACGGTTTTACCCACCTCCCAGGCTCGGGACCCGAGTCGAGCAAGAACGGGGGGCCACTCGGCCAAATTGCGGTCAGGCCCAGAAGCCCTGACCGAGTCGCAACAGCTTACGGCCCCCCGATCATGCTCGACCCCAAACCAGGCAGGACACCGACCAAAACCGCTCCGCCGCCCGCAAGCTCATAGAGAAAGTCAACCCGAAACGGCGCGGGTGCTTGAGCTAGAACATGCCAAGCTGTCCAGGAATCTCTTCCCGCTTGGGCCGTCGATGACTTTCATACTCATCAAGCGGCCCGAGAGTTCGAATTACCGTACCGTCGTAAAGCCAACTCAAATTCCCTTCCTTCTCCAGGCGCCCGCTGACGAGAATTGCCAGGTCCTCTTCGTGTGCACGGATAGCCTCATGGTAGTCCTCATCATCTGCAAGTCGAACTCGCACCTTCCTTGGGCCAGAAGATTGAAGAGAGTCGATCCCGAAGACGCCAGGGCTACCCGCCTCCTTCTTTGCCAGAATGTGAACACGCCCCGTTACTGTGACTTGCGTGGACTCCTGGTCTTCGGCAAGGCGGACGGCCGCCTGAGTTAGCGGCGCAGCATCCGATGCATGGAAGGTGAAGCGGCTCTCAACTCCGTCCGGCAGCTGTCGCGTCTGATCCCATTCAATGGTTATATCTGCCTCATCAGAATTTGCAGCGATACCCAGGATGGCATTCGTCATTTCGTATGAGACGCCATCAATGACACCGCGTTCAAATCCTGCCAGAGAGCCGCTGGAGCGGTAGTGCTCAAGGGCCTCAACCGTTGCCCCCACCGCATGCGCTACAGCCTCATTCACGGTCCTGACCCGAGTAGCTTCCATGTCCAAGGGGCTAGAGAGTGGGCCAGAGGAGCCCTTCAAAGAGATTGCAGCATCTGGCGGAGCTAGCGCAGTAACGATGTAGCTACCCGGCGCAGTCTGGCCCATCAGAACCTGATCCATATACCGGCTCGCGAACCGCCCATGCCTATTAACAAAATGACGCTGCGGCCCGATGAAGTACTTAGCGCCAGCAAGGAGCGTTCGACGGGCACTTTCAATCAGTCGCTCACCTTGACGCCAGGAGATTAGGCCACTCGGGGCACTCGACTCCTTACGAAACCGAAACTCATCTGTGGCGGTTAGCGCGATCCGTGGATAAAGAGACCGCACCCAAAGGTCACGATTGCGCGCCAATTGGAGAAGCGCAGAATGCATCAGGTGGCCAAAATCAGGAGCAGCTTCATTCAGTGGAATGAGAACACTAGGGAGCGTTCCCGCATTTTCCCCTGCCTCCGGAGGGGCGAAGCGCGCATATATTCCTTCGCGCCCGCCAGCATGCCGCCAGCCGAGATCAATGAGAATGGTCAAAAGACGCCCCGGATCGACATTCTGGGGGATGGTCAGGCCATTGACTTCATCCATCAAGTGACTCACCCCTATCATGCCTTTCCATGATTCGTATCAGGGTTGCGGCGTCAAACACATTTTCCGTCGGCACGTCGATGACTGGCTTGACCAGCGGAGAGGTCTCACCCTCCAGGTGCACCCAGTAGCACTCCCGCCGAACAAGCAGCCCACCCTCGACTACCTGAGTCCATTCGAGCTGCTCGACTGGCACTGTCATAACGATCAGGATCTTCTTGGGGTACGAGCGCGTCATGGCCAGGCTCTCAAAGTACTCGCGCTTGGAGAACCGGTACTGAAACGACTTCGCGTTGCGGTCGGGAACGACCTGCGTGGTGCACTTCAACTGGGCAAAGAGCATGCTCTCTTGCTCCAGATGGGTGCGAGGGGGCCGGATGAACTGAACATCGACGCCGAAGGTGTCCTTGCTGAGAACCTCGGCGGAGCAGCCGGCGGTGGCGGCGACGCTAGAGACGTACCCCTCTTGAAGCTGCTCCATCATCTTCGTGACGGTGCGGGGGTCCACGGCCTTGATGCGCTGCGTGCGGGGCTTCCCGCCCCCGTCCGCCTTCGGCGAACCCCCCATACGATGCACCCTTCATGCGCCTGCACAGAAGAGTAGATCATCGGACTTGTCTTAGGGAGGGGCTCTCATCATCGCCATAATCGAACACTAGACCTATCCTCTGACAGTGGCTCCCAACAGCCTCGGGCCGGTGCATGCCTATGTGAATACTGGGCCAGTTAGGCCGACTCACTACGCACCTGTGCGGCAAGGCACAGCAGTTCTTCGAGGCTGAGCCACCCCAACGTGATGCCCTCTAGCCGAACCACCGGACCGCCCTCGGCGTCAGTATCGGCGACAGCCCGAAGCTGCGACCGCTTGACGCCACACATGGTGAGCAGACTGTTCAGCTCGTCGGCTGTCCGTCTCGCGGCACGCCAGCCGGCGGCGTAGTCCACACCCGGCAGCCACACCCACGAGTCAGGGTCGAGGCTCGCCGCCAACTCCGCACCGAAGTCGTCGTCCCCGTCCAACTGTTCTTCAACTCCCCTGGTCAAGAACCGAACCGGCCGTCCGTGCACTGGCATGCCGAGGAGCCCGATACCATCGGCATCGGGTTCCGACCCACCGGACCACCCCTCTCCCGCCAAGGTTCCGGGGTGGTCCGGCACGTCTTCAGTTGTCCCTGATCAGGGTCAGGTGCGGTCCCAAGTCGGCTCCTCGCAGCCGAAGATCCGCCGGAACAGCTCCGCCTCGGTCAGGTCGAGCAGCAGGTCGTCAACGCCGGTCTTCTCCCGCCAGATCTGCCGCATGAGCAGCAACCGCTGCTCTTCGGCGAATTCGGGCTCGGCGTACCACGCCAGCGCGTCGCGGTGCGCGGCCCGCCGACTCGGAGAGACAGCCCGCACCGGCCAGGAGAACTGGCCGTCCAGCAGCCACCAGGTCGAAACCCGGTCCCACCAAACCCGCAGGTGCCGGATCACTGGGATGCCTCCGGGCCGGCGGAGTACAGGCGGACCACGGTCGGGGTCAGGTCGAGGAAGGCCAGGGCCCTCACCTCTCCGTGCGTCGCGAGCCGACGCCCGATCGTCTGCTCCTCCGACGGCCCGAACAGCTCGGCGAAGTAGGCCTGCTGGTCCGGGCCGAGCGGAAGCGTGCCGACCGCGGTCAGGAGCGCGGCCATCGCCTCCGGCAGCTTGCCGAAGTGCTCGGGCTCCGCGACACCGCGAACTTCCAGGATCACCGGGAAGGGGTACGGGGAGAGCGTCTCCGGCACATCGGGGATTCCAGGCGGCATCACTTCCCTGGCACCTCCCCCGCGCGGCGCGGGTGCCACTTGTGGACACTTACCGTCTGCCCGTTCACCACGATGCTTCGGGTCAGCGCCTTGCTCAGCCCCGCGCCGCAGTAGAAGCACCGCGTCGCCGCCCCGGACGCCCGCCTGCTCATTCCACACCGCCTTCCGGGCCCACCAGAGCCCAAACGATCTTTCCGATGCCTTCGGGCCGGGGCTCGAAGCCCCATTCCCGGGACAGGGCCTCCACCAGGTACAGCCCACGCCCCGAGACGTCGCTCAGGTCAGCAGCGCACCGGATCGAGGGCTTCTCGCTGCTCGCGTCGTGCACCTCGATCCGCAGGTGGTCGCACACCACCGCGAACCGAACGGCGATCTCACGCCCAGGCGAAACACGCGCGTGCGTCACCGCGTTGGCCACCAGTTCGCCGAGCACCAGCTGAGCGTCGTCCATGAGGGCCGGGCCACCCGGGACGTTCCGAAGGAAGTCACGCAGGTGGTTCCTGGCCACCGCGGCGGACCGCCTGTGCCGCGTGAGCCTCGCCTCGAACGCGGGTATCCCGGGGGCCGGCTTGTAGGGTTCGGAGCCGTCGGGGGGTTCTCCCGAGCTGGTCACGTGCACCGCCTCCCGATGCCCAATTGGCGGCCCGAAACCCGGACGTTCCGGCCCTTGACTCCAGGCTGCCGGGAGGAAGTGCGGACTTCGTACCCAAGCTGGTTACCCAATGTGGGTAAACTCACAGTCAATCAACTTGCTTGCAGCGGCTGCTGATCGACGGCGGGGGCAGTGGTGACCGAGGCTCGCGTACCGGACCGGCTCCCAGCAGGTCTGCTGTCCAACCCGGAGATGATCGCTGCGTGTCGAGGGCGAGACTTCGCCGCCGTGTTCCGGCTGCTCAAGGCGGCGGGGATCTACCCGTCGCTCATCGCCCGCGCCTGTGACATGACACCGAGCCGGGTCGGTGAGGTCATGTCCGGGAAGCACAGGATCGAGAAGATCGATCTCATCGATCGGATCGCCGACGGCCTTCACATCCCGGGCCGCATGCTCGGTCTGGCTTCTCGTTCCTGGGAGCTGGAGGCTCCGGTCCGGCAGCCCCGTCGCCGCCAGCCGGAGCCGTCCGCCAGAGGGACGGGCCTCAGCGCACCGATCGACCCCGAGCTCTTCGTCAGCCATCTGCGCGGTGCGATGCCCGGCCACTACAAAGCCGCGAACCTGCTCGGCTCCCGCCACGCGCTCGACGCCGTGACACGGCACTTCCGGCTTCTCGACCGCCTCCAACAGGACGCCGGGGGCCGCGCCCGCGACGAACTGCTCACGATCGGTGCGCGCACCGCGGAGTTCCTGGGCTGGCTGAACCAGGATCTCGGTGACTTCGACCGGGCCCTGTTCTGGTCGGACCGCGCCATGGAGTGGGCGCAGGAGGCAGGCGACGATGTGATGGCCGCCTACGTGCTCTTCCGGAAGAGCAACCAGGCCACCGCCCAGCGGAACGCCCCGAAAGCCGTCAGCCTTGCTCGCGCGGCCCAACGATCGGTCGGGGCCACTCACCGGATCCGGGCACTGGCGGCGCAGCAGGAGGCTCAGGGCCACGCGATGATGGGCAACCCTCGCTTCGCACAGGCGAAGTTCGACGAGGCTCACGAGATCGCCGCCGCGCCGGACGATTCGCACGCCGACGACGCCCTTGATCTCGCCTACTGCACACCGACCTACATCGAGATGCAGCGCGCGAACTGTCTGATCGAACTCGGCGACCCGCACACGGCCGTGGGCATGTTCGAGGCGGAGCTCCGAGTTCTGCCGCCGGTCTACCGCAACGACCAGGGCGTCTACCTCTCCCGGTTGGCGCGGGCCTACGCGGTGTCCGGTGAACCCGAGCAGGCTGCCGCCGCAGCGGACCGCGCACTGTCCATCGCCGTCGACACCGAATCGGCGCGCGCAATGTCCGAACTGTCCGCTGCGGGCAAGGCCCTCCGGCGGTGGAGCGCCGTACCCCAAGTGGCCACGTTCACCCACCGCTTGGCACTGATGAGCAGCGGAAGCCCTCTCGACCGCTGACGACCCGATGGGAGAGGCTGGGCCCATGGACGCACTGATCACGGCCGCCACCTCCGCAGACGAACGCCGGCGCGGCGCCAAGATCGCCGTGCTGCCGGTCGGCAGCTTCGAGCAACACGGCGATCACCTGCCCCTGACCACCGACACCGTCGTCGCCAGCCTGATCGCCCAGCGGATCGCCACCGACTACGACCTGTTCCTCCTGCCACCCATCACGCTGTCCTGCTCGCACGAGCACGCCCACATGGCAGGCACCGTCAGCATCAGCGCCGCCACGCTCTACGCCGTGATCAACGACATCCGGAAGTCCCTCCAGGCCTCCGGCGTCCCCGGTCTGCTGATCGTGAACGGGCACGGCGGGAACTATGTCCTCTCGAACGTGGTCCAAGAGGCCAACACCGAGGGCCCGCACGTCGCCCTCTTCCCGGTCCGAGAGGACTGGCACCAGGCCCGCGAAGCCGCCGCCTTGGAGAGCAGCGGCGGCGAGGACATGCACGGCGGCGAGCTGGAAGTCTCGCTCCTCCTCCACGGTGCTCCTCACCTCATCCGCGACGGCATCGAGCAAGACGACCACGACGCCCCGGAGCGCCCCCACCTCCTCACCCTGGGAATGGCCGGCTACACCGAGAACGGCATCATCGGCCGCCCGTCGCTCGGCACCGCGGAGAAGGGCAAGGCTCTTCTGGACAGCCTGTCCAAGTCGGCCACCGCACACCTGTCACTCATTCGAGGTAGCTAACAGCCGCAAGCCGCCACCCGAAGGTGGGAGGGCCCGCCGAGGGGATGGCGTCCGCCCGAAGCCTCAGTCCGCCTACATCGTTGAGTAACCAGACCCATGCGGGTCATCGTCCGTCTGACATAGGAACCTATGCGCCAGGCGGACGCGGTTACGAACCGTGGAGGGGTGATGCAGGAACTTCATGAGCTTCACTACCTGTCGACCGCGAAACTTGCGGAGTTTCAGAGAACTCTCCCGCGCAGGGGTACGGGGAGGGCGGTTGAAGCAGAAGCATCAATGCTCGGTGCCAGCGCCCGTCTGTCTGTGGGAGAGAAGGCAGCAGACGACCTTCCAGGTGCCCCCACCCTGGAGGAAGTGGTGGCCCACATCCGGGAGAAGACCTGGGCACACAACAAGGTGCCTGACTCTTGCGAGTCGCTGATGACCCGAGACTGGATGGAGTTCACCGGGCGCTTTCGATTCGGGCGAGGTCTGAGCGACGTTGGTCTCAGGGACTGCGGGGTGTACGCGTACGTCTCGATCGAGGACGAGCCTTGTCGCCAGCAAAGCGGCGCACCCTGTTCTGGTGTGGAGGTCATCCTGTGTGGATCTATCCAGCACGTCCTGGAGCATCGCGACGCCAGAGCCACCCGCACGGGATCGGGTTCCGACTGGCTCCACGATCTTGCGGCTGAACTCGTGGAGAGGGAGGCCCGAGGTGACACATCGTTTCCCGACAGGTTGGCCTCCACGCGCTTCAGCGATCAAGAGTTCGCGGCTCGCTCCTGCTACTCGATGCTGTCGTGGTATCTGGACGGTCCTGCCTACCTGCACGGGTATGCCCGTGTGCTGTGCAACTTCCCGCCTGATCAGTGGCAACACCGAATGATCGTGGCAACACCCCTCTTCGTTGAAACCGGCACGCGCCCCACCCCGGCAGCTTCCGTTTCGCAGCGAGCCTTGCCGTCCCGGTGGTGGCAACGCTGGTGGCCGCGGCGGTAGGCGTCGCCCTCGATTGGTGGTTGCACCCCTGTCCCCTTGGGTTCCCCACCCGCAACCCCGTAGAGCCCTCCCCGAGAGATTCGGGGAGGGCTCTACGCATGGCCTCAAGGCCTCAGACCCACTCGATCGAGGACTCGATGCCCGGGGCACTCCGGGCGGCGGGCAGAGGGGTTCTCGGGCTGCCTTGCCGGACCTCCCCGAGGGCGAGTGCAGGCCCGCCCGGGGCGCGCGTCATGCCGAGCGCGCCCAGGACGAGCTCCCGCTCACCCTCCGAGAGGCTGTGAAGTAAGTCACACAGCTCGCTCGCCGTGTCCCCCACGCCGCCGCCTACTTCTGCTGGTCAGCGGCGTTGACGACCGTCAGGGGGAGCATCTTCTTGCCCGTCGGGCCGATTTGTATGGCCGTGTCCATCTGGGGGCAGACGCCGCAGTCGAAGCACGGGGTCCAGCGGCAGTCGTCGACCTCGACCTCCTCCAGGGCGTCCTGCCAGTCCTCCCAGAGCCAGTCCTTGTCGAGGCCGCTGTCCAGGTGGTCCCAGGGCAGCACCTCCTCGTAGGAGCGCTCGCGGGTGGTGTACCAGTCGACGTCGACGCCGGTGCCGGCCAGGCCCTTCTCGGCGCAGGCCATCCAGCGGTCGTACGAGAAGTACTCGCGCCAGCCGTCGAAGCGGCCGCCGTCCTCGTAGACCGCGCGGATGACCGCGCCGACCCGGCGGTCGCCGCGGGAGAGCAGGCCCTCGACGATGCCCGGCTTGCCGTCGTGGTAGCGGTAGCCGATGTTCTTGCCGTACTTGCGGTCGCCGCGGATCGAGTCGCGCAGCTTGGCCAGGCGGGCGTCGGTGGCCTCGGCGGACAGCTGCGGGGCCCACTGGAACGGGGTGTGCGGCTTGGGCACGAACCCGCCGATGGAGACGGTGCAGCGGATGTCGTTCTGGCCGGTGACCTCGCGGCCCTTCTGGATGACGTTCTTCGCCATCTCGCCGATCTGGAGCACGTCCTCGTCGGTCTCGGTGGGCAGGCCGCACATGAAGTACAGCTTCACCTGGCGCCAACCGTTGCCGTAGGCGGTGGCGACGGTGCGGATCAGGTCCTCCTCCGACACCATCTTGTTGATCACCTTGCGCATGCGCTCGCTGCCGCCCTCGGGGGCGAAGGTGAGGCCCGAGCGGCGTCCGTTGCGGGACAGCTCGTTGGCGAGGTCGATGTTGAAGGCGTCGACCCGGGTGGACGGCAGCGACAGGCCGATCTTGTCCTCGGTGTAGCGGTCCGCCAGGCCCTTGGCGATGTCACCGATCTCGGTGTGGTCGGCGCTGGACAGCGACAGCAGGCCGACCTCCTCGAAGCCGGTCGCCTTCAGCCCGCGCTCCACCATCTCGCCGATGCCGGTGATGCTTCGCTCCCGCACGGGGCGCGTGATCATGCCGGCCTGGCAGAAGCGGCAGCCGCGGGTGCAGCCGCGGAAGATCTCCACGGACATCCGCTCGTGCACGGTCTCCGCGAGCGGGACCAGCGGCTGCTTCGGGTACGGCCACTCGTCCAGGTCCATCACGGTGTGCTTGGACACCCGCCACGGCACGCCGGGGGCGTTCGGCACGACGCGGCCGATCCGGCCGTCGGCCAGGTACTCCACGTCGTAGAACCGCGGGACGTACACCCCGCCGGTGCGCGCCAGGCGCAGCAGCACCTCGTCGCGGCCGCCCGGGCGGCCCTCGGCCTTCCAGGCGCGGATGATCTCGGTGATGTCGAGCACGGCCTGTTCGCCGTCGCCGACCACCGCGCAGTCGATGAAGTCCGCGATCGGTTCCGGGTTGAAGGCGGCGTGGCCGCCGGCCAGGACGATCGGGTCCTCGTCGGTGCGGTCCCCGGCCTCCAGCGGGATGCCGGCCAGGTCGAGCGCGGTCAGCATGTTGGTGTAGCCGAGCTCGGTGGAGAACGACAGGCCGAACACGTCGAAGGCCTTCACCGGGCGGTGGGCGTCCACCGTGAACTGCGGGACGTCGTGCTCGCGCATCAGCGCCTCGAGGTCCGGCCAGACGCTGTAGGTGCGCTCGGCGAGCACGCCCTCGCGCTCGTTCAGCACCTCGTAGAGGATCATGACGCCCTGGTTGGGCAGGCCCACCTCGTAGGCGTCGGGGTACATCAGCGCCCAGCGGACGTCGCAGGCGTCCCAGTCCTTGACGGTCGAGTTCAGCTCGCCGCCGACGTACTGGATCGGCTTCTGGACGTGCGGGAGGAGGGCCTCCAGGCGTGGGAAGACCGATTCGACAGTCATGTACTAGGAACCCTTACGACGTGATTCGGTGCCGCGGACCGGCACGGGAGGGGTGACCCTCAGCGGGGTGACCCTCAGGTGACCCTCAAGGGTAGCCCAATCCGGGGAACGGACCGGGTGCCCCGGATCACGGCCCCGGATCACGGCCCCGCGCTCGGCGCCTCCGCGCTCCGGCGCGACCCGGACGGCCGGTGCTCTCCCTTTCCCGCCCGCGCCCGCCCGTGTCGCGCCGTCCGCCGGTGCCGCCCGCGCCCGCTGGGGCCCGCCCCGGCACGCGCGGTGCGCGCCCGCCGGCGGGCGCCGTCCGCCGTTGACACGCCAGGACGGGCCGTGCGGTACTGACAGGGCTCCGCCAAAGACATCTGCACCCCTTCCGGACACGGGAGTTGAGTCGTACGCTCGGCCCTCGTCGGTTTTCCGGCCGGCGCGCCCCTCCCTCCGCTCCACCACGGCTCCTCCCGCCCTGTCACGGCCCGGTCCGCCCCACCGGGCCCCTCCCGTCTCCGCACCGCCGCCGTCCCCGGCCCGCGGTGCCCGCCCCCGTCCCCCGCCCGCACGCCGTGCCCGGCGGCGCACCCGCACGCCTGCGCCCCGGCGGCCGTACGACCGGCGCAAGGAGAACCATGACCGACACCGGTCGGCGGATCCGTCCCCTCCGGCCCCTCGACACCCGGCCGGCCCGCTACCCCACGCCGGCCCAGGCCGAGTCCGCCGCACGGCGGCTCGCACTGCGGCACCCGGACCGCTGCCGGCTGCGCGAGGTGGGCCGTTCCAGGGCCGGGCGCCCGCTGCTGCTGCTCTCCGTGGACCGCGGGCCGCGCGCGGTGCTGGTGGTCGGCGGCCCGCACCCCAACGAGCCGATCGGCACCGCCGGGACCGTCCGGCTGGCCGAGGTGCTGCTGGACCGCCCCGCCTGCCCCGGGCTCTCCTGGCACCTGCTGCTCTGCCTGGACCCGGACGGCGCCGCGCTCAACGCCGGCTGGCTGGACGGCCCGCTCACCATGCGCCGCCACTACGAGCACTTCTTCCGCCCCTCCTTCGAGGAGCAGCCCGAACTGCTGCCCGCCCCCGGCTCCGGCCGCCCGCCGATGCCGGAGAGCCTGGCGCTGACCGAGCTGATCGACGAGCTGCGCCCCTTCCTCCAGTGCTCGCTGCACGGGGTGGACTTCGGCGGCGCGTTCGTCCAGCTCACCCGCCCGGTGCTGGGCCTGGCCGGGCGCTTCGCCCGGTCCGCGCAACGGGCCGGCGTCCCGCTCGACGTGGACTCCTACGACGCGATCGGCTGGGCCAGCCCTGACCCCGGCACCTATCTGATGCCGGCCCCGGGCGCCGGCGGCTCCCGGGCCCTGCCGGACGAGCCCGAGCTGTCCACCTGGTCGTACGCGGCCCGGTACGGCGCGGTCACCGCGGTACTGGAGGTCCCGATGTGGGCGGTCGACGCGGTCGGCGACGGCCGCCCCCACCCGGCCGGGGCCGGGGCCCTCGCGGCCGCCGCCCACGACCTCACCGCGCGTGCCGAGGAGCTCACCGCCCTGCTTCCGAGCGTCCCCGCGCACCGGCACGAGGCGTACGGCCACGAGGCGTACCGCTCGCTGCTGCGCACCGCCGAGTTCAGCCTGGCGGTCGCCCCGCGGGTGGCCGAGGAGTGGCTGGACCGCTGGGGCGCCGAGCCGCTCACCGCCTCCCGGGTGACCACCGCCGGGCTGGTCGCGGCGCGCGTGCCGCTGCGGGTCGCGTCGATCCTGCTGCGGCTGCTCGCCGACGTCCGCGGCCCCGGTGCGGAGGCCGCCCGTGACCGCGCCCGCGCCGTCGTCACCGACAGCCTGGACCGGCTGCGCCACCGCTTCGGTGCCCGCTGGGTGCCGGTGCAGGAGCAACTGGCCCACCAGACCCGGGCTGTGCTCACCACCGCCGACTGCCTCCTCTGACCCGCCCGCCCCCGCACGCGGCGGGGCACCCGTCGGGCGGTGTTCGCCGCGCGACGGGCCACCGGCGGAATCCGGCCGCCGGGTACCGGCGTTGGGGCCGGGGACGGGATACCGCGGTGAAGGGTGGGGCCGGTGGCGGGCAATTCGGGGGAGGCCGGGGGCCGTTCGGTGGCCGGGCGGGTGTTCGCGGTGCTGGAGGCCTTCGACGGGGAGCGGGAGTCGCTGCGGCTGGCCGAGATCGCGCGGCAGGCCGGGCTGCCGGCGCCCACCGCGCTGCGGATGGTGCGTGAGCTGGTCGCCTGGGGCGCGCTGGAGCGGCAGCGGGACGGCGGGTACCGGCTGGGGCGACGGCTGTGGGCGCTGGGGTCGCTGGCGCCGTGCCTGCGGCGGGTCAGGGAGTTGGCGCAGCCGGCCCTGCGGGACCTGCACGAGCGGACCGGGCAGACCGCGCTGGTGGCGGCGCTGGACGGCCGTTCGGCGCTGCTGCTGGACCGGTTGCCGGGTGCGGCCGCGCCGTCCTCGCCGTTCCGGGTGCGGGTGGGCGGGCGGATGGACCTGCATGCCACGGCGGTGGGCCGGGTGCTGCTGGCGCACGCGCCGGAGGCGCTGGTCAGGGAGGTGACGGCGGGTCTGTCCGCGGCGGGCGCGCGGCACACCAGGGACACGGTGGTGGCGCCCGGCCGGCTGGCCAGGGAGCTGGCGGCGGTGCGGCGCGGGGGCGTCGGGTACGCGCGCCGGGAGATGCAGCCGGTGTACGGGGCGGCGGCCGTGCCGGTGTTCCATCCGGACGGCTCGCTGCTGGCCGCGCTGGGCCTGGTGGTGGCCGCGCCCGTCGATCCGGCCCGGTTCGAGGCGCGGTTGCGCGAGGCGGGGCGGCTGATGACGGCCGGGGTGGCGCGTTCGGTGGCCGAGGAGGCCGGGCAGGCCGGGCAGGCCACGGGAAGCGCGAAGGGGACGGAGGGGACGGACCGCGCGCGTTCCACTGGGTGAAACCCCGTGGTGGCCAGGAACCGCCGCTACCGGGCACCCTGGTGCGCGATACGGGCGAACGCGCAGGCATCGGAGGCCGCAGTGCACAGCAGCGGTGGCAGGACCCCGGCCGTGCGGGGCGTCGCCCCGTCGGCGGGCGGTCCCGGCGGCCGCGGCCGATGTCGCGCCCTCGAAAGCGCTCTCGAAAGCGCCCTCGGCGGCGCCCGCGCCCCTGGCACCGCTGTGCCCGGTGCCCTGAGCCGCGCCTCGGTCTGACCCCGGCCCGGCAGCCGGGCCGAAGCCCGAGCCGACGCCCGTCCGGCCCCTGACCCGGATCCCGATCCAGCCCGGCCGACCGTCGGCCGACCGTCCGGCCGTCCGGCCGAAGGCCCGAACCCCGGCGCCCCCTCCCCCGCCCCGCCGCGCACACCCGTGCCCGGCGGCGGCCCCGTACGCCCTCCACCGGCACCACCAAGGAGTTCACGCATGCCCAGCAGACCCGTGCCCACCCCCCGCCGCACCCCCCGCCGCACCGCCCGACCGTTCGCCGTCCCGACCGCCCTGCCCGCCGCCGGACTGGCGGCGGTGCTGCTCGCGGGCTGCTCCTCCGCCGGCCCGGCCGGGTCGGGGGCGGGCGCCGAAGGGGTTCCGGTGCGCGGCGGCACCCTGAAGTACGCGGTGGCGGTCGGCACGTCCTGCCTGGACCCGCACGTCAGCCCGGGCGACGTGACGGCGGTGATCCAGCGCAACGTCTTCGACTCGCTGGTGTACCTGGACGACAAGGGCGCCTTCCACCCGTGGCTGGCGAAGTCCTGGGAGGTCTCGCCGGACGCCAGGACGTACACCTTCCGGCTGCGCGAGGGCGTCACCTTCCACGACGGCACCGCCTTCGACGCCGCCGCGGTGAAGGCCAACCTGGACCACGTCAAGGACCCGAAGACCAAGTCGCTGTACGCGGCCAGCCTGCTCGGCCCCTACACCGGCGCCGAGGTGGTGGACCCGCTCACCGTCCGGGTCTCCTTCGCGGATCCGTACGTGCCGTTCCTCCAGGCGGCCGCCACCCCGTACCTGGGCATCGCCTCGCCCAGGTCGCTGGCGGAGAAGGCGGACCGGCTGTGCGCGGGCGGCGCGGACTCGGTGGGCACCGGGCCGTTCAAGGAGACCGAGTACGTCAAGAACGACCACGTCGAGTTCCGGCGCAACGACGCCTACGCCTGGGCGCCGGAGGGCGCCGCGAACCAGGGCGCGCCGTACCTGGACGGTCTGACGATCCGCTTCCTGCCCGAGGACTCGGTCCGGGCCGGCGCGCTGACCAGCCGCCAGGTGGACGCGGCCACGCTGCCGGTCACCGCGGTGCGCACCGCCCGGGCGGCCGACGGCATCGAGGTGAGCCGCACCCAGAACCCTGGCGTGGTCTACTCGCTGTTCCTGAACTCGACCCGCGGCGCGCTGCGGGACGAGCGGGTGCGCCAGGCCGTCCAGCGGGCGGTGGACGTGGAGGCGCTGGTCAGGAGCATCTACTTCGGCGAGTACGAGCGCGCCTGGAGCCCGCTCAGCCCGACCACCCCGGCGGCGTACGAGGCCGGGCTGAAGGACGCGCTCCCGCACGACGCCGCGGCGGCCGGCCGGCTGCTGGACGAGGCGGGCTGGAGCGCCAGGGACGGCGACGGCTACCGGGTGAAGGACGGCAAGCGGCTCACCCTGCACTGGCCGTACATCGCCTCGCTGGTGCGGGACCAGCGCGACACCCTGGCGGCGGGCATCCAGGCCGACCTGAAGAAGGCCGGGATCGAGCTGGTGCGCGACTCCATCGACAACGGCACCTACTTCAGGATCTACGCGAGCGGCGACTACGACCTGTGGGACAACTCCTGGGTGCGGGCCGACCCGGCGATCCTGGCGGGCTTCTACCTCTCCTCCAACACCCCGGCCGCGGGCGGCCAGAACGTCTCGCTGAGCAGCGACCCGGCGCTGGACGGCTGGCTGACGGCGGGCGCGGCGACCACCGATCCGGCCGCCCGCAAGGCGAACTACACCAAGGCCGAGCGGTGGGCGGTGGAGCACGGCACGGTGCTGCCGCTGTACGTGACCACCAATCTGATCGGGCACACCCAGGCCGTCCGGGGCCTGGCGTTCGACGCGAACGCGTGGCCGCAGTTCGCCGGCGTCTGGAAGACCAGGTGACACGGGTCGCGCGCGCGGTGCTGAACCGCCTGGGCGGCGCGGTCCTGGTGCTCTGGGGCGCCGCCACCCTGGGGTTCCTGGCACTGCATCTGGTGCCCGGCGACCCGGTGTCGACCCTGCTCGGCGGTTCGGTGACCACCGGCTCGGCGGCCGTCCGGGCCGAGATCACCCGGGAGTTCGGGCTGGACCGCCCGCTGTTCTCGCAGTACCTGACCTTCCTCGGCCGGCTGCTGGGCGGCGACCTCGGCCGCTCCTACCAGCAGCAGCAACCGGTGAGCCGGATCATCGGCGAGCAGCTCGGCCCCACCGCGGCGCTGGCGCTGACGGCGTTCGGGCTGATCCTGCTGTTCGCCCTGGTCTCCGCGGTGACCACGGCAGGGCGGGGGCGGGCGGTGCGCGGCGCGGCCTCCGGGGCGGAGCTGCTGGCGGTCTCCACCCCGCCGTTCTGGCTGGGTGTCCTGCTGCTCACGCTGTTCTCCTTCCACCTGCGGCTGTTCCCGGTCGCCGGGGCGGAGGGCTGGCAGTCGCTGGTGCTGCCGGCGGTCACCCTGGCGGTGCCGTTCGGCTCGCTGCTCTCGCAGGTGCTGCGGGAGGGGCTGGAGTCGGCGCTGCACGAGCCGTTCGCGCTGACCGCCCGTTCGCGCGGGATCGGTCCGCTGGCGCTGCGCGGCCGGCACGCGCTGCGGCACGCGCTGGTGCCTGCGGTCACGCTGGGCGGCTGGCTGGTGGGCGGGCTGCTGGGCGGGACGGTCCTGGTGGAGACGGTGTTCGCCCGGCCGGGTCTGGGCCGGGTGGCGCTGGACGCGGTCAGCGGGCACGACCTGCCGGTGGTGACCGGGCTGATCCTGCTGTCCGCGGCGGTCTACCTGGTGGTGAACACCGCGGTGGACGCGCTCTACCTGCTGATCGATCCCCGGCTGCGCGGTGCCGGTGCGGTGCGGGAGGTGGCGGCATGACCGGCTCCGTCGTGCCCGCCGCCGGGCCGGCCGCCCGGAAGGTCCGCTCGGCCGGCCGGCGGGCCGCCCGGGTGCGCCCCGGGGTGCTGCTCGCCGCCCTGGTCCTGGCGGCGGCGGTGCTCGCCTGCGCCTGGCCGGGGCTGCTCGCGCACGCCGACCCGACGGCGGCCGAGCCGGTCGCCGCGCTCACCCCGCCCGGCTCCGAACACTGGCTGGGCACCGACCAGTTGGGCCGGGACGTGTACGCCAGGGTGGTGCACGGCGCCCGCTACTCGCTGCTGATCGGGCTCGGCGCGACCGCACTGTCGGTGCTGGCCGGCCTGCTGGTCGGGCTGTCGGCCGCGCTGTCCGGCCGGATCGGCGACCAGGTCGCGATGCGCGCGGTGGACGTCCTGCTGGCCCTGCCGGAACTGCTGCTCGCGCTGCTGGTGATCGCGGTGGTGGGCCCGGGCACCGGCAACGCGCTGCTGGCCATCGCGATCGCGGCCACCCCCGGCTTCGCCCGGCTGGTGCGGGGGCGGGCGATGGTGGTGCGCGGTTCGGAGTACGTGCGCGCCGCGACGGCGCTCGGGGTGCCCAGGACGGCCGTGGTGCTGCGGCACGTGCTGCCGAACACGCTGGGGCCGCTGACCGTGCCCGCCACGCTGGCCGTCGGCAGCGCCGTGGTGTCGGGCTCGGCGCTCAGCTTCCTCGGGCTCGGCCCCAGGGCGCCCGCCCCCGAGTGGGGGGCGATGCTCTCGCAGGGCCGCGACTTCCTGTCCACCGCCTGGTGGATCGCGGTGTTCCCGGGGGCCGCCATCACCGCCGTGGTGGTCGCGATCACCGTGCTCGGCCGACAGTTGCACCGCCGCCTGGAAGGACGGACGCCATGAGCCCGATCGTCGAACTGGAGGGCCTGAACGTCGAGTTCGGCCACGGCAGACGGCGCACCACGGTGGTGGCCGGGGTGTCGCTGACACTGTCGGCGGGCGAGTGCCTGGCGCTGGTCGGCGAGTCCGGCTCGGGCAAGAGCGTCACGGCCAGGACGCTGGTCGGGCTGACCGCGCCCGGTGCCGCCGTACGGGCCGAGCGGTTCCTGGTCGAGGGCCGGGACGCCGCGGCCTTCGGCGAGCGGGAGTGGCGCCGGGTGCGCGGCCGGACGGTCGGGCTGGTGCTCCAGGACGCGCTGTCCGCGCTGGACCCGCTGCGCCGGGTGGGCGCCGAGGTGGCTGAGCCGCTGCTCGCCCACCGCGTCCTGCCGAAGGCCGACGTGCCCGGCCGGGTCGAGGAGTTGCTGGCCGCCGTCGGGGTGCCGGAGCCGGCCGAGCGGGCCCGGCAGTACCCGCACCAGCTGTCCGGCGGGCTGCGCCAGCGGGCGCTGATCGCCTCCGCGCTGGCGGCCGGTCCGCGGGTGCTGGTCGCGGACGAGCCGACCACCGCGCTGGACGTCACCGTGCAGGCCCAGGTGCTGGACCTGCTGGGCCGGTTGAAGGCCGAGGGGACGGCGCTGCTGCTGATCAGCCACGACCTGGCGGTGGTGGCCAGGCTGGCGGACCGGATCGCGGTGATGAAGGACGGCCGGATCGTGGAGAGCGGTCCGGCCGGGCGGGTGCTGGGCGCGCCGGAGCACCCGTACACCCGGATGCTGCTGGCGGCCGCCCCCGATCCGGACCGCCCGGCCCCGGCCCCGGCCCACTCCCCCGCCGAAGTCGCCGCCACCGCCACGAAGGACGAACTCCTCACCGTCCGCGGCCTGGTGAAGCGCTACCGCACCCCGGACGGCGGCCTGCGGGAGGCGGTCGCCGAGGTGTCGTTCGGGCTCGCGCCCGGCGAGACCCTGGGCATCGTCGGCGAGTCGGGATCCGGCAAGAGCACCACCGCCCGGCTGGTGATGGGCATGCTGGCCCCGGACGCCGGCGAGGTGCTGCTGGACGGCCGGCCGTGGAGCGCGCTGCCCGAGCGCGAGCGCCGCCCGGCCAGGCCCGCGGTGCAGCTGGTCCACCAGGACCCGCTGGCCTCCTTCGATCCGCGCTTCACCGTCCGGCGGATCCTGGCCGAGGCGCTGGCGGTCGCCGGGGTGCCCCGCGGCGCGGCCAGGCGGGAGCGGGCGGTCGGACTGCTGACCCAGGTGGGCCTCGGCGAGCAGCACCTGGAGCGGCGGCCGCACGGGCTGTCCGGCGGGCAGCGCCAGCGGGTGGCGATCGCCCGGGCGCTGGCCACCGGGCCGCGGCTGCTGGTCTGCGACGAGCCGGTGTCCGCGCTGGACGTCTCGGTGCAGGCGCAGGTGCTGGAGCTGCTGGCCCGGCTGCGGGCCGAGCTGGGCCTGGCGATGCTGTTCATCTCGCACGACCTCGCGGTGGTGCGGCAGGTCAGTGACCGGGTGCTGGTGATGAAGGACGGCAGGGCGGTCGAGTACGGCCCGGTTGAACGGGTGTTCCGGTCGCCCGTACACCCGTACACCCGGCAGCTGCTGGCGGCGGTGCCCAGACTGCCCGCGCGGGCCGCGGCGGCCTGACGGCCACCGGCACACGGCGGTGCCCCGACGGGAACGTCCCGTCGGGGCACCGCCGTACGCCCGGGGTTCAGCCGGGCAGCAGCCGCCGCAGGATCGGCGCGGCCCGGTCGGCCAGGTCGTGCTCGCCGTCCGGGGTCGGGTGCAGGCCGTCCGCGTACACCCGGTCGGCCTCGGCGACGGGCAGCACGTCCCGGCCGTCGATCAGGTGCAGCCGCCGGTCGCCGAGCCCCTGGAGCACCCGGACCGCCTCGCCGGTCAGCTCGCGGATGCCCTCCAGGGTGAGTCCGGCGGCGTTGACCGCCTTCTCCCGCTCCACCGAGGGCAGCGCGGTGATCACCGCGATCGGGGTGTCCGGGTGGCCGTCGCGGACGGTCTCGACGAACCCGCACACCGCCGAGCCCCAGCTGCGCGCGGTGAACACGCTGCGGATGTACGCGTTGGTGCCGATCTCCAGGGTGATCAGCTCGGCCGGGCTGTCCCTGAGCACCCGGGCGACCAGCGGGTCCAGGTACGCCTCCCCGGCGAAGCCGAGGTTGCGCAGCCGCCAGCCGTGCCGGACGGCCACCAGGGAGACCCAGCTCTCGGACGGGCCGTGCGGGAACATCGCGTGGGTGAGCGAGCTGCCGTAGGCGATCCAGCGCGGCCCCGGCCGTTCGACGGGCTCCAGCACCCGGTGGCCGCGCAGCGAGAGCCGGCCGATCCGGGTGCGGCTGAGGTGCGGCAGCCAGACCTCCACCTCGGCCGGGCCGTCCGCTCCCGCGGGCAGTGGCAGGGCCAGCCGGTGGCGCCCGGACACCGGGTGCCAGCGGTGGGCGACGACGCCGTCCACCACCACGTCCAGCGGTGCGCTGCCGGATTCGGCGTCCAGTTCCAGGACCAGTTCGACGGCGTCGGTGCGCAGGCCGAAGCGGGCGCCGGCCGGGAGCCGGGCGAGGCGGGCGAAGTCGGCGGAGAGCGTGGTCGCCACCCGGTCCAGCGGCAGGCGCAGCGGGATCCAGCGGTCCTCGTGGCGGGCCAGGCCGCTGATGCCGTCCCAGGAGATCCTGGGGTCGTCCGGGGTGAGCCGTTCGACGGCGGTGGCGGCGGGCCTGGTGGTGGTCACGCCCGCCCCTCCCGGAGGTTCGCGGCCAGGGTCTGCGCCTCTGCGGGCGCCGTGTCCGCGGCGGTGCCATCCGCCGGCGCCCCGTCAACTGCCGTTTCGTCCGGCGCTGCCCCGTCCGCCCCGCCCTTCGGCGCACCGAGCCCGAGGGCGGCGGCGACCAGTCCGACGGCCGAGAAGACCGCGGCCACCAGGAAGGCCCAGTGGTAGGCGGAGAGCGACGGCGAGGCGCCGCCGACGCCGGTGAGCACGGCCGCGCCGACCGCGACGCCGATGCCGCCGCCGAGCTGGAGGGCCGCGGTGACCAGCGCGGTGGCCAGGCCCTGGTCCTCGTTCTTCACGCCGCTGACGGCGGCGATGTTGAAGGCGAGGAAGCTGGTGCCGTTGCCGAGCCCGTGCACGATCAGCGCGGGCAGCAGGACGGCCGGGTAGCTGCTGTCGGTGCCGGTGCGCAGGAACAGCAGGATGCCGCCGCCCTGGAGGAGCAGGCCGAGGACCGCTGCCGGGCGCAGCCCGGAGCGGTTGATCAGCTTGGGCGCGAGGTTGACGGCGAGCAGGATCGCGGCGGCCATCGGGACGATCGCCAGGCCCGCCTGGAGGGCGCTGTAGCCGCGCACCTGCTGGAGGTAGAGCAGGGCGATGAACTGCCAGCCGATGGTGGCGCAGGCCCAGACCAGTCCGACGGTGTTGGCGGTGGACAGGGTGCGGGAGCGGAAGATCCGCAGTGGCAGCAGCGGGTCGGTGCGGCGCTGCTGGATGACCACGAAGGCGGCCAGCAGGACGACGGCGGCGATCAGTGAGCCGAGGGTGGCGGTGGAGCCCCAGCCGACCTCGGGGGCGCGGACGAGTCCGAGGACGAGCAGCAGGACGCCGGCGGTGGCGGTGAGCGCGCCGGCCGCGTCGAAGCCCGGCCGCTCGCCGGTGCGCGGCAGGTCGGGGGCGACGGCGCGGTTGGTGACGGCGAGGACGAGTGCGGCGACCACGAAGGGGACGAAGAAGACGAGCCGCCAGTGCAGTTCGGTCAGGACGCCGGAGAAGACCAGGCCGGCCGCGTAGCCGCTGGCGCCGGTGAGGGAGAAGATGCCCATCGCGCGGGTGCGCTCGGGGCCCTCCTTGAACGTGGTGGTGATGATCGACATCGCGGCGGGGGCGATGAAGGCCGCCGCGACGCCCTTGATGACGCGGCTGACGACCAGCAGGGTGCCGTCGGAGACGAGCCCGCCGCCGAGGCTGGCCAGGGCGAACACGGCGGTGGCCCAGAAGAACAGCCGGCGGCGGCCGAAGAGGTCGGCGGCGCGGCCGCCGAGCAGCAGGAAGCCGCCGTAGGCGACGGCGTAGCCGGAGATGATCCATTGCAGTGTCTGCGGCCCGAGGCCGAGGTCCTGCCTGATCTCCGGGAGGGCGACACCCATCAGGGAGACGTCCATCGAGTCGAGGAAGAGCTGGGCGCAGAGCACCAGGAGTGCCAACCCCTTGTGCGCGCCGAGGGTGCGGGGCGCCGTGTCCGGCATCGGCCCTCTCCCTATCCGTCTGGCAGACAATCGTCTGCATCTCAATCAAGTGGACCGAAAGTAGCAGCCAAATCATCTAGCGTCAAACAATCTCGGCACTACACGAACACCAACACCCCTTGCATCGCGCGGAGTTGACTTCCTATTGTTTGATAATTGCCGAACCTTAGAAATTTCGGCCCTTCGTACGGGGGAGTTGCCCACCCATGCCCGAATCCGTCAGACGTCCCCGCCTGCCCTCCCTCACCGGCATCAGGTTCCTGATCGTGGTCCCGGTCTTCGCCTTCCATGCCGACATGGAGAAGCCGTTCGGCGACGCGGGGGTCGCCGACGCCTACACCTGGCTCGTCGCCAACGGCGCCTGGACGGCGATCAGCTGCTTCTTCGTCCTCAGCGGCTTCGTGATCACCTGGGGCTCCCGCCCAGGCCACGGCGCCCGCGGCTTCTGGCGCCGCCGGGCCGCGAAGATCTACCCGCTGCACGTGCTCACCTGGGCCGCCGCGCTGGTGCTGCTCGCCGCCGCGGGCACGGCCGCCACTGCCCGCCAGGCCGTTCCCAACCTGTTCCTGGTGCACACCTGGAACCCGGACCGCGAGGTCTTCTCCAGCCTCGACGACGTCAGCTGGTCGATCTCCTGCGAGATCTTCTTCTACGCCGCGTTCCCGCTGCTGGTGCGCTGGATCCGGCGGATCCGCCCCGAGCGGCTCTGGGCCTGGACGGCCGGGGTGATCGCCGCGGTCCTGCTCGTCCCGGCCGCCGCCGCCCTGCTGCCGGACCACCCTCCGCTGCCCTTCGGCTCCGGCTCGGTGTGGCAGTTCTGGTTCGTCTACGTGTTCCCGCCGGTGCGGCTGCTGGAGTTCGTGCTGGGCATCCTGCTCGCCCGGATCGTCCTCACCGGCCGACGGCTGCCGATCGGGGCGCTGCCCGCCGCGCTGCTCCTCGTACCGGCCCAACTCCTCGCCAAGCAGCTGCCGTTCCTGTGGGGCCTGACCACCCCCGCGATCCTCCCGATCGCCCTGCTGCTGCCCGCGCTCGCCGCCCGGGACGTGGCCGGCCGCCGCTCCTTCCTGACCTCCCGGCCGATGGTCACCCTCGGCAGCTGGACCTTCGCCTTCTACCTGGTCCACCGGCTGATCCTGGACCACGGCCACCGCGCCCTCGGCGCCGGACGAGCCTTCACCACCCCGGTCGCCGCCGCGCTGCTGCTCGGCGTGTTCACCGCCGCCTGGCTGCTCGCCGGGCTGCTGCACCGGTACGTCGAACTCCCTGCGGTACGGCTGCTCGGCACGCCCCGACGGCAGCGCCCCGGCGGCCGCACACCCCCCGACCCCACCGCGGACCCGGCACCCGAGCCCGCGCCCTCGACCTCGACCTCATCCGACCTGGCCGCCACCACCTGAGCCGCCACCGACCGCGACCACCACGACCACCACGACCACCACGACCACCACCACTGCGACCACGACCCGACCCGACCGAGAGGCAGACCGATGACCGATCAGGACCTCACCGCCTACCCCCTCCCGCTCTCCCCCTACGGCGAGCCGCCCGCCGAGTTCGCCGAGCTGCGCGCCCAGTGCCCGGTCAGCCGGGTCCGGCTGCCCAGCGGCGACCAGGCCTGGCTGGTCACCGGCTACGACGAGGTCGTCTCCGCGCTCTCCGACCAGCGGCTCTCCCGGGCCGCGCTGCGCGAGCCGGGCGCGGTGCGCACCGTCTCCGGCGAGGACTTCTCCGACAACCCGTACAACCTGCTCAACCAGGAGGGCCCCGACCACGCCAGGCTGCGCCGGCTGATCTCCCCCGCCTTCACCCCGCGCAAGGCCGAGCGCTGGCGCTCCCGGGTGGTCGAGATCGCCGACGAGCTGATCGACCGCCTGCTCGAAGGTCCCCGGCCGGCCGACCTGCACCACGACTTCGCCGCCGTGCTGCCGGTCTGGGTGATCTGCGAGATGGTCGGCGCCCCGGTCGAGGACCGCCCGCTGCTCCAGCAGTGGACCGACCGGCTGGTCTCCATCACCGCCCACACCCCCGAGGAACGGCTCGCCGCCCGGCAGGAGTCCGCCGCGTACGTGGCCGGGCTGGTCGCCGAACGCCGCGCGAACCCCGGCGACGACCTGCTCTCCACCCTCATCTCGGCCCGCGACGACGAGGACCGCCTCGACGAGCGCGAACTGGTCTGGCTCGGCATCAACCTGCTGGTCGCCGGGCACGACACCACCGTCAGCGCGGTCTCCAGGGCGCTCTACCAGCTGCTGCGCCACCCCGACCAGTGGCGGCTGCTCACCGAGCGCCCCGAGCTGCTGGAGAACGCGACCGAGGAACTGCTGCGCTACGCCCCGCCGTCCGAGATCGGCTTCATGCGGATCGCCACCGAGGACCTGGAGCTGGCCGGCACCCCGGTCGCCAGGGGCGAGGGCGTCATCCCGGTGATGCACGCGGCCGGCCGCGACGTCCGCCGGGTGGACGACCCGGAGCGGCTCGACCTCACCCGCACCGACCCCAGGCACGTCGCCTTCGGCCACGGCGCCCACTACTGCCCCGGCGCGGGCGTCGCCCGGATGGAGCTCCAGGTGGCCTTCGGCACCCTGGCCCGCCGGCTGCCCTCGCTGCGGCTCGCGGTGCCGGCCGACGAGGTCGAGTGGCTCGGCGGCCTGCTGACGCTGCGTCCGAAGGCGCTGCCCGTCGAGTGGTGACCGCGTCCGGCACCCACGACCCGGCCCGACGGCCCGTCCGTTGGGCCGGGTCCCCGGTCGCCGCCCGGCCGTTGGGACGGGCTCCGGTCCGTACCGATGCCCGAAGACGGAACACCCGTGCGATCCCGAGACTTGGGGCCAGCCGGTACACCGTCCCGCACCGACCGGACCGACCGGACCGCCCGCTCCGCCCAGGAACGAGGACCCCATGCCCGCCACGCCCGCCCTGGCCCTGACCGGCCACGACCTGACCCTCACCGACATCGTCTCCGTCGCCCGGGCCCGCCCCAACGCCCCCGGACCGGTCCTCGCCCCCGCCGCCACCGGTCGGATGACCGCCTCCGTCGCCCTCAAGGAGGACTGGCTGGCGCGCGGCATCCCGCTCTACGGCATCACCACCGGCTTCGGCGACTCGGTCGCGCACCAGATCTCCGCCGACCGGGCCGCCGCGCTCCAGCGGAACCTGGTCACCTACCACCTCAACGGCACCGGCCCGACCGCCGCGCCCGAAGTCGCCCGCGCCGCCCAGCTGATCCGCGCCAACTGCCTGGGCCGCGGCCCCTCCGCGATCCGCCCCGCCGTCGTCGACACCCTGCTGCGCCACCTGGCCGCCGACCTCCTGCCGCTCATCCCCGAACGCGGCTCGCTCGGCGCCAGCGGCGACCTCGTCCCGCTCTGCTACCTGGCGCACGCCCTGCTCGGCGAGGGCGAGGTGCTGCACCGCGGCCGGGTCCGCCCGGCCGCCGAGGCACTCGCCGAGGAGGGCATCGAACCGGTCGTGCTCACCGCCAAGGAGGGGCTGGCGCTGATCAACGGCACCGCCTTCACCTCCGCCTTCGCCGTCCTGGCCGCGCACGACGCGGCCGAACTCGCCGCCGCCGCCGACATCGCCACCGCCCTCGCCGTGGAGGCGCTGCACGGCAACGCCTCGCACTTCCACCCGTTCCCGCACCGCCAGAAGCCGCACGCCGGCCAGCTCACCTCCGCCGCCACGATCCGCGCCCTGCTCGACGGCTCCGAACTCGCCACCGACTACCAGGGCATCCTCGACCGCCAGGAGCGCCTGGGCGACCGCGGCTTCCTCACCCACGAGCACCGCATCCAGGACCCGTACTCGCTGCGCTGCGCCCCGCACGTCACCGGCGTGCTGCGGGACACCCTGGACTGGGTGCGGCCCTGGCTGGAGACCGAGGTCAACTCCTCCACCGACAACCCGCTGTTCGACACCGAGGAGGGACTGCTGCACCACGGCGGCAACTTCTACGCCGGCCACGTCGGCCAGGCCATGGACAGCCTCAAGACCGCCGTCGCCAACATCGCCGACCTGCTCGACCGCCAGCTCGCCCTGGTGGTCGACCCCAGGTTCAGCCGCGGCCTGCCGCCCAACCTGACCGCCCCCGCCGCCGACACCGACACCCACGCCGGACTGCACCACGGCTTCAAGGGCATGCAGATCGCCGCCTCCGCGATCACCGCGGAGGCGCTCAAGACCGCCGCCCCCGCCTCGCTGTTCTCCCGCTCCACCGAGGCGCACAACCAGGACAAGGTGAGCATGGGCACGATCGCCGCCCGCGACGCCCGTACGGTCGTCGAGCTCGCCCGCGACGTCACCGCGATCCACCTGCTCGCCGTCGCCCAGGCGGTCGAGCTGCGCGGCCTGCCCAAGGCCTCGCCCACCCTCCAGAAGGTGCACGGCCTGATCCGCGAGCACGCCCCCTTCACCGACCGCGACCGGCGGATGGACGGCGACATCGCCGCCGTGGCCGGCCTCGTCCTGGACGGCTCGCTGCGCCGCGCCGCCGGGCTCCCCGAGCCCTTCGCCGCACGCTGAGCCCTGCCCCCCCGGGCCTGCTCCCCCGCGCGTCCCCACATCCCGTCCGGCATTCCGTCACGCATCCCGTCACGCTTCCAGCCCCCGCACCGGCACGTCCCCGACCGTGACTCCCCACAACCCGAGGAGCAATCGAAGATGTTGCTACTGCGCGACCGCGCACTGCGCCAGGACGCCGCCGAGCGCCTGGACTCCCACACCGCCCTGATCCACCGCACCTGGCAGGGCCAGGACCCGGCCGACCGCTACGGCGCCAAGCTCGCCGCCACCCTGGCCGCCGCGGTGCGCTCCCCGATGTACGCCGGCACCCTCGACGGCGAACTCGGCGAGCGGCTGCGCTCGGACACCCCGCTGACCGCCGGCGAGGCCCTGGAGGTCTTCGCCGCGCTGCCCTTCCTCAGCAAGAAGGAACTCGGCGGCCACGGCGCCGGCGCCTTCACCCGCCCGCTGTCCGAGTTCCTGCACTACTACGAGTCCTCCGGCACCACCGGCGACCCGGCCCCCGCCCCCAAGGCGGTGGACGACCTGCTGATCAACACCCTCAACATCGGCGAGATGTGGGGCCGGCTGCTGCGGCCCGCCGACGTCGCCCTGATCCTCATCAACGCCCCGTTCGCGCCCGCCGCCTACCAGTTCGAGAAGGTACTGGAGTACCTCGGGGTGATGTCCTTCCGCCCCTGGGTGGACAACATCACCGGCGACTACACCCGGGTGCTGCGGCTGATCTCCGAACTCGGCGCCAACGTCTACGTCGGACCGCCCTCCCGGCTGCTGGAGCTGGCCCAGTTCTCCCAGCGCAACGGCCTGCCGCTGCCCCGCTTCGACCGGCTGCTGCTGATGGCCGAACAGACCGGCCCCAGTTTCGTGCGCCACCTCGAACGCCTCACCGGCGCCACCGCGTACGTCGGCTCGTACGGCTCCTCGGAGACCGGCACCCTCGCCGTCACCTGCGAACACCGCAGGCTGCACCTCCAGTTGCAGAGCTACCTGCTGGAGATCGACGACGGCGAGCGCACCACCGTGCTCGACCCGGACGGCGACCCGGTGCAGGGCGAGCTGGTCGTCACCACCCTGGACATCCCCTCCCGGCCGCTGCTGCGCTACCGCACCGGCGACCTGGTCGGGATCGAGACCGACCCGTGCGACTGCGGCATCCGGCTGCCCGTCCTGCGCACCCTCGGCCGGGCCCAGGACGTCCTGCTGCTCGCCGAGAACAACATCCGCCAGGACGACCTGGAGGAGGCGCTGTGGGCCGAGGCCCTGCCGGGCGCCTCGGTGTTCAACTACATGCTGGTGCTGCGCGGCAGGAGCCTCGTCTGCCTGGTCACCACCGACGGCAGCCCGGACGGCTCCTGGTCGCGGGTGCTGGAACAGCGCCTCGCCCCGCTGTTCGAGGAGTACACGGTGACCGTCCACCCGGTGGAGAAGCTGCCCCCGCTGGCCTCGCTCGGCCAGTACCTGGGCTGGAAGCTCTCCCGGGTCCTCGACCTCAACGAGGAGGCCAACTGGGGCCGGCTGCCCGCCCCGCTCACCTCGCTGGTGCGCGAGTCGCTGGCGCAGGTCGCCGAAGCCACGGGAGGGAAGGCATGAGCGGGCGAAGCGGGCTCGTCATCGAAAGGTGCGCGTTGCGCGAAGCGCTCGCCGAGCACGGCGAGGTGGGCGCATGAGCGAGCGAAGCGAACTCATCATCGAAAGGTGCGCGTTGCGCGAAGCGCTCGCCGAGCACGGCGAGGTGGGCGCATGAGCGAGCGAAGCGAACTCATCATCGAAAGGTGCGCGTTGCGCGAAGCGCTCGCCGAGCACGGCGAGGTGGGCGCATGAGCGGGCTCGCCGGGCTGGTGTCGCGCACCGGGGATGTGCGCGAACAGGCCGATCTCGTACGGGAGTCGACCGACACCCTGACCCACCGCGGCCCACGCGGCGGCGACACCTGGCTGGCCAGGCACGCCGGCCTCGGCCACCGCCGGTTCCACACCGGGCCCCGCAACGACGTGCCGCAGCCCTGGTTCCCGCCCGAGCTGGACCCGGCGCCGGCCGTCATCGCCTTCTCCGGCGAACTGCTCAACCCGGGCCCGCTGCACACCGCGCTGACCGCCCGCGGCCACCGCATCCGCAACGGCTCGGACGCCGAACTCGCCCTGCGCGCCTACCTGGAGTGGGGCGCCGACGCCGCCGAGCGGCTGATCGGCGGCTACGCGGTGGCGATCTGGGACACCCGCACCGAGGAGCTGGTGCTGATCCGCGACCGGCTCGGCGTCGAACCGCTCTACTGGGCCGAACTCCCGGACGGCTCCCTCGCGTTCGGCTCCGAGCCGAAGGCCCTGCTGGCCGCCGGGCTGCCCGCCGAGGTGGACGCGGACGGCCTGGTGGACGTCCTCACCGTCGCGCTCAAGCGCCCCGGCGACGCCGTCTACCGCGGCCTGCACGAGGTCCGCCCTGGATGGCTGCTGGTGGCGGGGCCGAACGGCGTACGCCACCGGCGCTACTGGGCACCGGAGGCCGCCGAGCACACCGACGACGAGCGGACCACCGTCCGCCGGGTGCGCGAGCTGCTCGCCGACACCGTGCGCCGGCAGTCCGCCGACACCGGCGTCAAGCCCGGCGCCCTGCTCTCCGGCGGACTGGACTCCAGCGCCATCGTCGCCCTGGCCGCGGCCGGCGGCGACAAGGTCTCCACCTACTCGGTCGACTTCGCCGGCAGCGAGACCGACTTCAAGGCGGACGCCCTGCACGTCAGCCGGGACGCCCCGTACGTGCGCGCGGTGGTCGACCACGTGGGCACCAGGCACACCGACTTCCTGCTGGACGCCCCCTCGCTGCTCGACCACCTGGGCGCCACCCTGCGCGCCCGCGACCTGCCCGGCGTCGGCGACCTCGACGTCTCGCTGCACCTGCTCTTCCGCGAGGTGCGCGGCCACGCCGAGGTGGTGCTCTCCGGCGAGGGCGCGGACGACGTCTTCGGCGGCTTCCCCTGGTTCGCCGCCGAGGCCGCGAACCCGACCGCCAACTTCCCCTGGTCGGCCGGGATCTCCGACCGCAGCGGGATGCTCTCCGCCGACCTGCGCCGCCATCTGGACGTGGACGCCGCGGTGGCCGCCCGCTACGCCGAGGCGATCGCCGAGGTCCCCCGGCTGGCGGGCGAGTCGGGCGCGGACCTCCGGCTGCGCGAGGCCTTCCACCTCCAGCTGACCCGCTTCCTGCCGTTCCTGCTGGACCGCAAGGACCGGATGAGCTTCGCGGCCGGCCTGCTGGTCCGGCTGCCGTTCGCCGACCACCGGCTGGTCGAGTACGTGGGGAACGTCCCGTGGGCGCTCAAGCGGGTCGGCGGCCAGGAGAAGGGCCTGCTGCGCGAGGCGGTCGCCGACCTGCTGCCCGCCGAGGTGGTGCGGCGGCAGAAGAGCGGCTTCCCGTTCGGGCAGAGCCCGGAGTACCTGGCGGCGGTCCGCGAGGCCGTCCGCGCCCTGCTCGCCGACCGGGACTCGCCCGCGCTGCCGCTGCTGAACACCGACGCGCTGCGCGCCCAGGTGGACGGCGGCGACTGGCACACCGGCACCTTCACCCCGCCGCCCTGGCTGCCGCGCGCCCTGCTGCTGGACGCCTGGCTGCGGACGTACGGAGTCCGCGTGGTGCTCTGACCCTCCGACCGCACGCGGCGGCGGGGGACTACGGACCGGGGCGCTCTGTATTGGGGGAGAGCGGCGGGTTTCTGACCGGAGACGGTAGGGGAGAGAGGGGGGGGCGGGGGGCCGCGAAGGGGGGGGGGGGGATGT
>NZ_JBVJRP010000010.1:0-19299 GCF_055607525.1 Kitasatospora sp. NPDC036993
AGGGCGCGGACGGTGCCCTGGGAGTCGGCCAGCACGACCGCGTCGCCGCCGACCACCGGCAGGCCGCGGTAGCTGCGCTCGTAGGCGACGGAGTAGAGGCCGCCGACCCACGGGGTGACGTTCGTGCGCTGGTAGGTCTCGTCGCCGTTCGCGGCCAGTGACTTGAGGCTGGCCGCGACGGCGGCGTCGGCGGCGTTCACGGCGGCGGCCAGGGCGCTGTCCGCCGGGGCGGGGGTGGGCGCGGCGGTGGCCGGCCCCGCGGTGGTGGCGATCATGCCGGCCAGCACGGTGAGGCTGGTCGCGGCGGTCAGCAGCCTGCCTAGGGAAATCCTGCGTTGCATCGGGGCTCCTCGCGTGTGGGGGTCCCCGTCCGCGGACGGTGTGGCTGGTGGCGCACCGCAGGGCCGTGTCTGGGGGGACGGCCGTGCGGGCCGTCCGCGCTCGGGTGCCCGAACACTCACACGGCGTCATGCTCTGGTCAATGCCTGGTGCGTGTGATGCGCCGGGTTGGCAAATTCCGTCAAGCCGCAGGCCCGGCTCCGCGTCGAGCTGGGCTTTTCTCCGAGTGGTTGAGACCACGTCAGGTGACGGGACGGGTCACGGAGAGCAACCGGACGGGAGCCGGCTCGCCCGGGTTGACGGCGTTGGTGGACGCCGAGGTGTGGGCGTAGCCGAAGCCGCGGTCGTCCTTCGCGCCGCGCCCGCCGAGCCACTGGATTTCGTGGATCTGCGACCGGACCACCGAGGCCGGGTAGGCGGCGCCGGGCAGTTCGCCCGGCGCCACCTGCGCCCGGTAGGTGGCGTTCGGGCGGCCGTCCGGCGAGCCGCGCAGTTCCAGCACCCCGGCCGGCTCAAGGACGGTGCGCTGGTGCCAGCCCCTCTGGCGCGCCACCGAGATCACCACCACCGGCTGGGCGGTGCGGGGGTCGGCGCCGTCGCAGTAGCCCCAGATGCCCTGGTCGCTGTAGACCAGGCCGGGGAACCGCTCGGCGAGCAGGTTGCGCGGGCTGGCGGCGCCCGTGCCGTCGAAGGCCCGGCCGAAGGCGTGCTCGCCGCGGAACGCGCAGGTGGCGACGGAGTTGGAGCGGCCGTCCCAGACCGCGACGCCCTCCATGGGCTGCTCGCCGGAGCCGTCCAGGACGGCCGTCCAGACGCCGCCGCCCGGGGAGGCGTCGGGCAGGTAGTGCAGGCTGTGCCCCATCAGGTGGACCCCGGAGGTCAGGCCCGCGCTGTCGGTCAGCGCCTTGGTCGCCGCGGCGTAGGAGGCGGTGCGCGCCTCGAAGTCGAAGTCCGGCATCGGCGCGGTCTTCACGCAGGCCGGCACGTCCGCGGTGCCCACCAGGTCGCAGCGCCCGCCGTCGCCGGGGCGGCTGTGCCCGGTCACCGGCAGCACCGAGCGCGGTGTGCCGTCCCCGCCGGCGGGGACGTCGAGCACGGTGGCCGCCGCGTAGTAGCGGCCCTCGTCCTTGTCGTCGTCCCACAGTCCGGTGCCCACCCGCACCAGCGAGCCGGCCACCGCCAGCAGCACCGCCGCCAGCGCCGGTCGCCGTAGCCCGCCCCGGACTCCTGCACGACGTACGCGACCGCGCCCACCGTGCCGCACAGGCCGATCGCGACCCAGACCCAGAACAGCGGCGCCGCGTCGAGCGGGCCGCCGTGCGGGAAGAAGTCCCGCTCGACGAACAGCAGGTAGCTCTGGTCCTGCTGCCCGAACCCGCCGAACACGGCGTGCTTGACCAGCCACACCAGCGCCGCGACCAGTGGCATCCACAACCACCAGACGGCCATCGCCAGCGCCGCGCGCCGAATTTCGCCCCGCCGGACATCACGCTTCGTCACACGCCACCCCTTCGTCCGCCCCGCCCCGCCGCCCGTGCCGGGCGCCCGATCCTACGCGCCGGCCTCCCGCGGGGCGGGCCCCAACCACTCGCCCGCCCACGGGGGTTGCCGCCCGGCGGCCGCTCGTCCCGCACCGTCCACGGGCGCGGCCGCACCGAGCATGCACCACGCCTCCGACACCGGGAGCGGAGCGGGTGCCCGGCCCGGACCGCCCGCCGGTAGCGGACCGTAGCCGAGGGGAAACCGACAGCACTTGACAGGGCCTTGCCCCGAGGCGCGTACTGGAACGGACAAACAGCAGACAGGGCCCTGAGCTCCAGGTATCCGTTCGATATCCGTTGCCGGTACGGAGTGGCGACAGGGCGTGCCGGGATGTTCGACACCCTCGCATCGCGCTCAGCCCGTCCCTCCGACGGCCGTTTTCGCGTTCAAGCGCCGCGCCCGCGCCACCGGACAGGTGGGGCACCCGCGGCGGCGCTGCCGGGACCAGGGCCCCCAGGCCGGGTCCAAGGGGCCGCCATGAAGTTGAACTCGAAATCGGCCGATGTGCGAACGCGGGAGGACGATCCCGGCGAACCGCCGGCGGGACGCTCCCCGGTCCGCCGGCGCCCACCCGGAGCGGGCCGTGCCCCGCTGCCCGTGGCCGTCGCCGTCGGACCGGAGCGGCAGCGCCGCCGGACGGCCGCACGGCGCACCCCGCGTTTACGGCTGCGGGCACCCCGCGCAGCGGGTGCCCGGCCTGCCGACGGAAACCGGACGACGGCGCCCTCCGGGCCAGGGCCTGTCACCCACCGGTTGCCGCGCGTCGCCCGCATCGGTGCCCTGCCGCGCGTCCTTCCCACGGGCCGTGGCCTGCGCCCTCCGGCGCGGTGCCCGAACTCCGGCCCGTCCGCGGAAAGGTGGGCACCATGCTGCTCGACTCGACGGCGCTGCATTCGAGCATCGAGGATCCGGTCCTGGACCGGATGAACTTCCTGAACGAGATCACGTTCAGCTACCCCGACGCGGTGTCCTTCGCACCCGGGCGCCCCTATGACGGCTTCTTCGAGATCGAGGAGGTCCACGACCACCTGCGCCGGTACGCGGCGTACCTGGAGAGCCGGGGCGCCGGGCCGGCGGAGGTGCGCAGCCGCTTCTACCAGTACGGGCCGGCCGCGGGGCAGATCCGGGAGCTGATCGCGCACTCGCTGCGGCAGGACGAGGGGTTCGAGGTCGCGCCCGAGGCGATCGTGGTGACGGTCGGTGCGCAGGAGGCGATGTTCCTGACGCTGCGCACGCTGTTCGCGACGCCCGAGGACGTGCTCCTGCTCGTCACCCCGTGCTACGTCGGCATCATCGGGGCGGCCCGGCTGCTGGACATCCCGGTGGTCGCGGTGCCCGAGCGTGACGGGCGGCTGGTGGTGGCGGACCTCGACGAGGCCGTGCGGGCGCAGCGCGCCGCCGGCCGCCGGCCGAGGGCGGTCTACGTGGTGCCGGACCACGCGAATCCCACCGGGTCCACGCTGGACCTGGCGACGCGTACCGAGCTGCTCGAACTTGCCGGGCGGCGCGGGCTGCTGGTCCTGGAGGACAGTCCCTACCGGCTGAGCGGTCCCGGGCCGCGCGCTCCGATGCTCAAGGCGCTGGACCGCTCCGGGAGCGTGGTCCAGCTGGGCACGTACTCCAAGACGCTGTTCCCCGGTGCCAGGGTCGGCTACGTGGTGGCGGACCAGGAGGTGCGTGACGGTGCGGGGCGGGTCCGGCTGCTGGCGCGGGACCTGGCGAAGGTCAAGAGCATGATCACGGTGAACACCTCCTCGCTCAGCCAGGCGGTCGCGGCGGGTGCGCTGCTCAGCGTGGACGGCCGGCTCTCGGTGCTGAACGCCAGGGCCGCCGAGCACTACGGCCGCTGCATGGCCGGGACGCTGGCGCAGCTCGACCGGTGGCTGCCCGAGCGGCGCCGCCGGGAGCTGGGGGTCGACTGGAACCGGCCCGACGGCGGGTTCTTCCTCACCCTGCGCACCGGTTTCCGCACCGGCACGGCGGCGTTGGAGCGTTCGGCCGGGGAGTTCGGGGTGATCTGGACGCCGATGGAGTTCTTCCATCCGTACGGCGGGGGCGAGCGGGAGATCAGGCTCGCCATCAGCTACCTGACGCCCGGGCAGGTGGCGCAGGGCGTGGAGCGGCTCGCGCGGTTCGTCGAGACGCTCAGCGCCGAGGCGCTCGGCGGCGGACAGCACGACGGCGGGCAGCACCACGGCAGGCGGCACGCCGGCAGGCAGGACCACGACGAGGCGCACGGCGCCGGGGCGACCGGCAACGGGACGTACCGCGGCGCGGCGCTCCGCACCGGAACGGAGAGTGACCCGACATGACCGCGACCCTGGACCGGGCACCGGCCGCCACGGCCCCGCGCATCGTGAGCGTGGGCACCGCCGTTCCACCCGAGCACTACTCCCAGGAGGAACTGCTCGACCTGTTCGGGATCACCGACCGCAGGGTGCGCTCCGTCTTCCTGTTGGGCTCCATCCGGCAGCGCTCGCTGGTGCTGCCCCCGGCGGCGCCCGACGGCACCCGGCTGCGGGAGAGCCAGGGCGACCTCCTGGACAAGCACAAGGCCTGGGCCGTGAGCATGGGGTCGGACGCGATGTCCCTGTGCCTGAAGCGGATCGGGGCCGACCTGTCCGAGGTGGGGTACCTGTGCTGCGTGACCTCGACGGGGTTCCTCACCCCGGGTCTGAGCGCGCTGATGATCCGCGAGCTGGGCATGGACTGGCACACCGCGCGGGCCGACATCGTCGGCATGGGCTGCAACGCCGGGCTCAACGCGCTGGCCGTGGTGGGCAACTGGGCGGCGGCGCACCCGGGCCGGCTGGCCGTGATGGTCTGCTCGGAGGCCTGCTCGGCCGCGTACACGATGGACTCCACGATGCGCACGGCCGTGGTCAACAGCCTCTTCGGCGACGGCGCCGCGGCGGTCGCGGTGATGGCCGACCCCGGGGACGGCGACGGGGAGGAGGGACCGGTCCGGCACCTCGAAGGCCCCAGGATCCTGAAGACGGCGAGCGTCACCATCGTCGACGCCATCGACGCGATGCGCTACGACTGGGACCGCGACCAGGACCGCTTCAGCTTCTTCCTGGACCCGCAGATCCCCTACCTGGTCGGCGCGCACGTGGAGGGCGTCATCGACCTGCTGCTGGACGGGACGTCGCTGCGCCGCGACGACGTCGCGCACTGGCTGGTGCACTCCGGCGGCAAGAAGGTCATCGACGCGGTCGCCGTCAACCTCGGGCTGACCCGGCACGACCTGCGGCACACCATCACCGTGCTGCGCGACTTCGGCAACGTCTCCAGCGGCTCGTTCCTCTTCTCCTACGACCGGCTCCTCCAGGAGGACGTGGTCCGTGCCGGGGACTACGGCGTGCTGATGACCATGGGGCCGGGTTCGACGATCGAGTCCGCGCTCATCCAGTGGTGACCCAACGCAAGGGAGACCCCGCCATGCCCGTCAACGCCTTCCCCGGAGGTCCCGTGCTGCACGTGGACGGCCGCCGGGAGCTCTCGGCCGAACTGACCCACGCCGTGGCCGCCTTCTGCGACGAGGCGGAGTCCACCGGCGCGGACTTCGCGACCCTGTACCTCTCCGGCGCCCCGTCGCACGAGGCGGTGGCGAAGGTGTCCGACGTGGCCGCCGTCACCAAGTGGGAGCGGGCCGTGCGCCGCCTCGAACGGCTGCGGCTGCCCACGCTGGCGGCGGCGAGCGGGGAGTGCGGCGGGGCCGCGCTGGACCTGCTGCTCGCGACCGACATCCGGGTGGCCACACCGGACCTGCTGCTCCTGCTGCCCCTGCACGAGCAGGGCACCTGGCCGGGCATGGCCGGCTTCCGGCTGGTCCAGCAGCTCGGGCTGGCCCCGGCCCGGCGCACGGTGCTCTTCGGACGGCCGATCACCGCCCGCGAGGCCCTGGACCGGTGCTTGGTGGACCAGGTGAGCACCGACCCGGGGCGCACCCTGGCCGCCGCCGCCCGGCTGCTGCGCCGGCTGTCCGGGCCCGAACTCGCGATCCGCCGCCAACTGGCCTTCGACGCCCAGTGGATGAGCTTCGAGGACGCGCTCGGCCCGCACCTGGCCGCCTGCGACCGCGCGCTGCGGCGCACCCGGACCGCGGACGAGGTGTCGGCATGAGCACCGCGAACGCCCAGGCACCCGCCGCCGCGCGGGCACCCGTGCGGGGCCCCGCCGCGGACGGGCTCGACCGGGCGGGCGCCCTGCTCGCGCCGTTCCCCGAACCCGGCCCGCGCACCCGCGGACAGCGCGCCCTGGCCGAGCAGGCCCTGGAGACGGCCCGCGCCCAGCGCACCGCCTTCATGGACCGCCACGCCGAGGCGCTGTACGACCGGCTCACCGCGGGCCGCACCCTGCGCCCGCGGCTGGACGCCCTGGTGGAGGACGCCGCCTCCGCCGTGCCCGGCCTGGTGCCCGCCCCCGCGCGGCTGCGCGCGGACCGGGCCGCCGCGCCCGCCGAGCGCCTCGGCCACGAGATCGACGTGGGCGTCCTCCTGCGCGGCCTGCTGCGCAGCCCCTCCGCCGGCGGGCACCTGCTGGACTCCATGCTGCGGCCCACCGGGCGCGCGCTCGGCCTGCTCGGGGAGTTCCGGGCCACCGGCGCCGTCCGGCTGGAGACCACGGCGCTGGAGCGCCGCGAGGGGGTGGCCCGGATCACCATGTGCGCCGGGGACCGCCTCAACGCCGAGGACGAGCAGCAGGTCGACGACATGGAGACCGCGGTCGACCTCGCGCTGCTGGACGGGCAGTGCGAGATCGGGCTCATCCGGGGCGGCGAGATGACCCACCCGCGCTACGCGGGCCGGCGGGTGTTCAGCGCCGGGATCAACCTCAAGCGCCTGCACGCGGGCGAGATCACGCTGGCCGGCTTCCTGCTGCGCCGCGAACTCGGCTACCTCAGGAAGCTGCTGCTGGGCCTGCGCACGGACGAGCCGTCCTGGCGCTACCCGCTCACCGACATGCCGTGGGTGGCCGCGGTGGACGGCTTCGCGATCGGCGGCGGCATGCAGCTGCTGCTCGCGGTGGACCACGTCCTCGCGGCCTCCGACGCCTACCTGAGCCTGCCGGCCGCGCAGGAGGGGATCGTCCCCGGCGCGGCGGACTTCCGCCTCCCGGCGGTGACCGGCCCCCGGCTGGCCCGGCAGATCATCCTCGGCGGGCGGAGGGTGCGCGCCACCGACCCCGAGGCCCGCACCCTCGTCGACCGGGTCGTCGACCCCGAGCGGCTCGACGCGGCCGTCGAGGAGGCCCTCGGGCTGCTGCGCGACCCGGCCGTCACCGCCAACCGCCGCATGGTGAACCTCGCCGTGGAGCCGGCCGACGGCTTCCGCGCGTACATGGCGGAGTTCGCGGTCCAGCAGGCGCTGCGCATCCACGCCGCCGACGTGCTCGGCAAGGCGGGCCGCTTCACGGCCCGCCCGGGCGGGTGACGCCGTACCAGGACCCTCCCGCCGCCTCCCGGCGGCCGGCACCCGAACGCAGAGGAGACCGAGATGACCAGCCCCTTCGACGACCCTGACGCCGCCTTCCTCGTGCTGGTCAACTCCCTCGGCCAGTACTCGCTGTGGCCCGCGTTCGCGCAGGTGCCGGCCGGGTGGCGGGTCGTCTTCGGCCAGGGCGCCCGCGACGAGTGCCTGGCCTACGTCGACCGCACCTGGACCGACCAGCGTCCGCGGGTCCCCGCCCCGGTCACGGCCACGAACGGCAAGGAGGTCGCCGCATCATGATGGGCCCGGGCCCGCTGATCACCATCCGGGCCACCCCCGACGACGAGGAGCAGCCGGCCCGGGGGCGGGTCAGGCCGGGCACCTCGCGGCGGGTGCTGCCCTACCTGCGGCCCTACCGCCGGCAGATCGTCGCGCTGCTGAGCCTGACGGTGCTGGACGCCGTCATCACGGTCTCCACGCCGCTGCTGTTCAAGGTGCTCATCGACCACGGCATCGTGCCCCGGGACCGGGGCGTGGTGGCGGCCGCCGCCGGTGTGGTGGCGGGCCTGGCGCTGTTGCAGGCGCTGGTGGGCTTCCTGGTCAGCCGCAGTTCGGCGCGGATCGGCGAGGGCCTCATCTACGACCTGCGGACCCAGGTCTTCGAGCATGTGCAGCGCCAGCCGCTGGCGTTCTTCACCCGGACCCAGACCGGTTCGCTGGTGAGCCGGCTCAACACCGACGTGATGGAGGCCCAGCAGGCGGTGACGGTGCTGCTGTCCAACGTGCTCTCCAGCGTGCTGGTGCTGGGCCTGGTGGTCGTCACGATCTTCTACCTGTCCTGGGTGGTGGGCCTGGTCGTGCTCGTCACGGTGCCCTTCTTCGTGCTGCCGGGGCGGGTGGTCGGCCGCCGGCTCCAGCGCAACCTGCGCACGTCGATGCAGCTGGACGCGGAACTCGGCTCGCTCATGCAGGAGCGGTTCAACGTGGCCGGCGCGCTGCTGGTCAAGCTCTACGGGCGGCCGCGCGGCGAGACCGGCAGGTTCACCGACCGCGCGGCGAAGGTCAGGGACGTCCGCGTGGTCACCTCCGTCTACGCGCGGATGCTGCTGGTGACGGTGACGCTGCTGGCCTCGCTCGCCACCGCGGTGGTCTACGGCGTGGGCGGCGAGCTGGTCATCGGCGGGGCCATCCAGATCGGCACGCTGGTGGCCCTGGCCACCCTCCTGGCGCGGCTGTTCGGGCCGATCAACCAGCTCTCCAACCTCCAGTCGAACTACCTGACCGCCCTCGTCTCCTTCGACCGGCTCTTCGAGGTGCTGGACCTCAAGCCGCTGATCGTGGAGCGGCCCGGCGCCGTCGCGCTGCCCGCCGCCCGGCCGGGCGAGGCCCCCGAGGTCGAGTTCGAGGACGTCTCCTTCCGCTACCCCAGGGCCGGGGAGGTCTCCCTCGCCTCGCTGGAGACGCTGTCGCTGCCGGCCCCGGAGCGCTCCGGCGACGCCCACGCGCTGCGCGGGGTCGGCTTCCGCGCCCCGGCGGGCCGGCTGACCGCGCTCGTCGGGCCCTCCGGCGCGGGCAAGACCACCGTCAGCCAGCTGGTGGCGCGGCTGTACGAGCCCACCGAGGGCATCGTGCGGATCGGCGGCCACGACGTGCGCGACCTGACCCTGGCCTCGCTGCACGCCACCGTCGGCATGGTGACCCAGGAGGCGCACATGTTCCACGACACCATCCGCGCCAACCTGCTCTACGCCAAGCCCGGCGCCACCGAGGCGGAGCTCGTCGAGGCCTGCGAGGCCGCGCAGGTCTGGGACCTGGTCTCGGCGCTGCCCGACGGCCTGGACACCGTCATGGGCGACCGCGGCTACCGCTTCTCCGGAGGCGAGAAGCAGCGCCTGTCGATCGCCCGGCTGCTGCTCAAGAAACCGTCCGTGGTCGTGCTCGACGAGGCCACGGCGCACCTGGACTCGGAGTCCGAGGCGGCCCTGCAACGGGCCCTGTGGACCGCCCTGGCCGGCCGCACCGCCCTGGTGATCGCGCACCGCCTGTCCACGATCCGCGAGGCCGACCAGATCCTCGTCCTCAAGGACGGGCAGGTGGTCGAACGCGGCCGGCACACCGAACTCGTCGACGGCGGCGGCCTGTACGCGGAGCTGTACCGCACCCAGTTCGCCGACCCGCCCGCGCCGCGCCCGGAGCCGGGACGGCCGTCGCCGAACGGCAACGGCCACGGCGACCTGCCCCCGCTGCCGCCCGGCGGAGGCCCCATGCGTCTGCTGCCGCCGCCCGAGACGGCGGGCAACCCCGGCCAACCCGAACGGAGAGCATGATGACCCAGTTGACGGTCGAGGACGTCTGGCCGCTGTCCCCGCTGCAGGAGGGACTGCTGTTCCACGCCTCGTACGACCAGGACGCGCCGCGGGACGTGTACGTGGGCCAGCGGATCCTCAACCTCGACGGCCCGCTGCGGCCCGACGTGCTCCAGGCGTCCTGGCAGGCGCTGCTGGAGCGGCACGCGAGCCTGCGGGCCGGCTTCCGCTCCCGCTCGGCCGGCGACACCGTCCAGGTGATCGCCAAGGGCGTGCGGATCCCGTGGACGTACGCCGACCTCGGCGACCTGGACGCCGGGGCGGCCGAGGCCGAGGCCGCCCGCCTGGCCGCGGTCGACGCGCGGCGCTTCGACCTCGGGGTGCCGCCGCTGCTGCGGGTGCTGCTGCTGCGCGCCGGACCCGACCGGCACCGGATGGTGGTGACGATGCACCACATCCTGATGGACGGCTGGTCGCTGCCGATCCTGTTCGGCGAGCTGTGGACGCTCTACGACGAGGACGGCGACCCCTCGGTGCTCCCGGCGGTGCCGCAGTACCGCGACTACCTCCAGTGGCTGGTGCGCCGGGACGGGGACGCCGCGCGCGAGGCGTGGCGCGCGATGCTGGCCGGCACCGAGGAGCCCACCCTGGTGGGCCCCGGCGACCGCGGCGGCCCGCCGGTGATGCTGCGGCACGCGATCGACCGGATCGGCGACGACCTCGCGGAGCGGCTGCGGGAGACGGCACGCTCCTCCGGGGTGACCCTCAACCGGGTCTTCCAGGTCGCCTGGGCACTGCTGGTGGGCAAGCTCTCCGGCCGGCTGGACCCGGTCTTCGGCGCGACCGTCTCCGGCCGCCCGGCCGAGGTCCCGCAGGCGGACCGGATGGTCGGGCTGTTCATCAACACCGTGCCGGTGCGGGTGCCGCTGGACGCGGCCGTGTCCTTCCGCGGGGCCATGACGGCGCTGCAGGACCAGCAGGCCTCCCTGCTGGACCACCAGCAGCTGAGCCTGCCCGAGATCCAGCGGGCCGGCGGGCCCGGCGCCGTCTTCGACACCCTGATGGTCTTCCAGAACTATCCGCGCGGCCCGATGAAGGCCCCCTCGATGCGCTCGGCCGCGCCCGGCGGGCAGGCCCCGGCGCCGCGCCCGCCCGAACCCCCCTCCCCGCCGGGCGAGGGCCTGGGCGGCACGGCGCTGCGCAGCGGGCGGCAGGCCGGCGGCCCGCTGCTCCCCGGACCGGTGCCCCCGGGACCGCCGCCCGCCGGCGGCGCCGACCGCCCGCCGGGCCCGGACGGGCCGCCGCCCTCCCCCGTCGGTCCGGGCCCGGCCGGCCTGCGGGTCTCCGCGGGCGGCGGCGAGGAGGCCGCCCACTACCCGCTGACCGTCGTGATCACCCCGACCGACGACATCGAGGTCCGGCTGGACTACCGGCCCGACCTGTTCGACGAGCGCACCGCCCGCGCCCTCGTCGACCGGATGATGCGGGTGCTGCGCCAGGTCGCGGACGACCCCGACGTGCTCCTCGGCCGGCTCGACGTGCTGACCGGCGACGAGCGGCAGGACCTGGGCGCGGGCGGGCGGGCGACCCGCCGCGAGCTGCCCGGCGCGACGCTCGCCGAGCTCTTCGGGCAGCAGGCGCGCCGCACCCCGCGGGCCGTGGCCGTGGTGGCCGGGGACACCGAGCTGACCTACGCCGAACTGGACCGCCGGGCGAACCGGCTGGCCCACCGGCTGGCCGGGCTCGGCGCGGGCCCGGAGACGCTGGTGGGCGTGGTGGCCGAGCGCTCGCCCGAGCTGGTCACCGCCCTGCTGGCGGTGGTGAAGACCGGCGCGGCCTACCTGCCGATGGACGGCCGGCACCCGGCCGCCCGGCTCGGCGCGGTGGCCGCGCAGGCGGGCGCGTCCGTCGTGCTGGTCGACGCCCCGAACGCCGGCCGGGGCCTGGCCGACGCCGCCCTGTTCGGTCCCGCCGAGGTGCTCCGCCTGGAGCCCGACCCGGCGGACGCGGACTCCCCCGGCCCGGACTCCCCCGACGAGCCCTTCCCCACCGTGCCCGTGCGCCCGGAGAACCTGATGTACGTCATCTACACCTCGGGGTCCACCGGTGTGCCGAAGGGCGTCGCGGTGACGTACGGCAGCGTCGTGGCGTTCTGCCTCGACGAGTGCTGGACCCCCGAGACCCTGGAACGGGTGCTGGTGCAGGCCAACCACGCCTTCGACGCCTCCACCTACGAGATCTGGGCGACGCTGCTGCACGGCGGCCGGCTGGTGCTGGTGCCCCCGGGCGACATCGACACGGTCGAGCGCGGCCGGCTGATCGCGGCCCAGCGGGTGACCAGCGTGCACGCCACGGCGGGCCACTTCCGGGTGCTCGCCGAGCAGGCCGCGCACATCTTCGGCGGGGTGCGCGAGGTGTCCACCGGCGGCGACGTGGTCTCCGCGAACGCGGTGCGCACCCTGCTGCGCTCCCACCCCGGCCTGGTGGTGCGCACCACCTACGGCCCGACCGAGTCCACCGCGTTCGCCACCCAACTGCCCTTCACCGACCCGGAGTCGGTGCCCGACGCGGTGCCGCTGGGCCGGCCGATGGACAACACCAGGGCGTTCGTCCTGGACGCGTTCCTGCGGCCGGTGCCGGTCGGCATGACGGGCGAGCTCTACCTGGCCGGGGCCGGGCTGGCCCGCGGGTACCTCGGCCGCGCCGCGCTCACCGCGGAGCGCTTCGTCGCCTGCCCCTTCCCCGCCGAGGGCGAGCCCGAGGGCGCCCGGATGTACCGCACCGGCGACCTGGCGCAGTGGACCGGGGACGGGCAGCTGCTCTTCCTCGGCCGCGCCGACGAGCAGCTCAAGATCCGCGGGTTCCGCATCGAGCCGGCCGAGATCGAGGCCGTGCTCGCCGCGCACCCCGGCGTCGCCCAGGCGCTGGTGGTCGCGGTCGAGGACGGCGGCGGCCACAAGCGGCTGGCCGGGTACGCCGTACCGGCCGACGCCCAGGCCCCGCCCGACCCGCGGGCGCTGGAGGAGCACCTCGCCGGGAAGCTGCCCGACTACATGGTCCCGGCCTCGGTGACCGTGCTCGACGCGCTGCCGGTGACGGTGAACGGCAAGGTCGACCGGGCCGCCCTGCCGCTGCCCGACTTCTCCGGCCGGGCGGCCGGGCGCGCCGCCGCCACCGACACCGAGGAGACGCTGTGCCGGCTCTTCGCCGAGGTGCTGAGCCTGGAACGGGTGGGGGCGGAGGACTCCTTCTTCGCCCTCGGCGGCGACTCGATCACCTCGATGCTGCTGGCCGGGCGGGCCCGCAAGGCCGGCCTGGCGCTCACCCCGCGCCAGATCTTCGAGCTGCGCACGCCCGCCCGGCTGGCGCGGGTGGCCGAGCCGGTCGGCGACGCCCGGGAGGAGCGCACCGAGGACGTGCCCGGCGGCCCCGTCCCGCTGACCCCGGTGATGCGCGAGATCGCGGCGCGCACCGGCTCGGTGGCACGCGCGGGCAGCCAGGCGATGGTGCTGAGCGCGCCGCCGGGACTGACCACCGACCGGCTGGCCGCCGTGCTCCGGGTGGTCCTCGACCGGCACGACGTGCTGCGGGCCCGGCTGGAGGAGGACGGGGCGGACGGTCGGCTGGTGATCCCCGGGCCCGACGCGTCCCCGGCACCGCCCGCGACGGACCTGGTGACCCGGGTGGAGGCGGCCGGCCTCGGCGGGGAACGGCTGGAGGAGCTGCTGGACGAGCAGGCCGCCGCCGCGGAGGCCGCGCTCGCGCCGCACGACGGCGTGATGCTGCGGGCCGTGCTCGTCGACCGCGGCGCCGGGCACGGCGCCCTGGTGCTGCTGGTCGCCCACCACCTGGTGATCGACGGCGTCTCCTGGCGGGTGCTGATGCCCGACCTGGCGCACGCGGACGAGGCCCTGGAGGCCGGCGGCCCCGACGCGGCGCGCGAGGCCGTCGCCGCCGAACCGACCTCGTTCCGCCGCTGGGCCACCGCCCTGGCCGAGCGGGCCAGGGCGCAGCAGACGGTGGACGAGCTGCCGCTGTGGCGGCGGATGCTCGACCGGGCCGAGCCGCCGCTCGCCGGTCGGCCGCTGGATCCGCGTACGGACACCGTGGGGGGCGGCCTGTCCCGGGCGGAGCTGACCGTCCCGGCGCCGACCGCGGGCGCGCTGCTGGCGGCGCTGCCCGAGGCGTACCACGCGGGCGTGGACGACGTGCTGCTGTCCGGGCTCACCGCGGCGCTGGACGAGTGGCTGCGGGCGCGCGGGCGGCCGGTCCCGGACGGCTTCCTGATCGACCGGGAGGCGCACGGCCGGGTGCCGCTGGACGAGTCCATGGACCTGACCCGGACGGTGGGCTGGTTCACCGCCGTCCACCCGGTGTGGCTGGAGACCGGGCCGGTCGACCCGGCCGAGGTGCGGGCGGGCGGCGAGGACGCGGCGCGGCTGATCAAGCGGGTCAAGGAGCAGCTGCGGCAGCGGCCCGGTGACGGTCTGGGCTTCGGCCTGCTCCGGTACCTGAACCCGGCGACGTCCGCGGTGCTGGAGCCCCTCGCGGCGCCGCAGATCGGGTTCAACTACCTGGGCCGGTTCGGCGGTTCGGGACCGGACGCGGACGCCGGGGGCGGCGGCGGGCCGGTGCCGGCGGGGGCCGGGCGCGGTGGTGCGCGGCCGTGGACGCCGGCGGCCGGGCACGGGTCGCCCGAGGGCGGTGTCGACGCCTCGATGCCGCTGCGGCACGTGCTGGAGATCAACGGTGCGGCGCGGGACCTGCCGGAGGGCCCGGAGCTGCGCTTCGTCCTGGAGTCTCCCCGTGGGCTGCTCACCGGGGAGGAGCTCGGCGACCTCGCCGAGCGTTGGCAGGCCGTGCTCGAAGGCCTGGTCCGGCACGCCTCCGAGGGCCCCGGAGGTCACACCCCGTCGGACTTCTCGCTGATCTCGCTCGGTCAGGAGGACATCGACGAGTTCGAATCCGCCTTCGGTGGCGCGGCCGGCGACTGACCCGGCCCCGGCGCGCTCCGGAGCGGAGCGGGGTGGAGTTCTCCCGGTCCGGCCAGGCCCGACGACGGGCCGGACCGGGAGAACGGGCGTTCAGGCGGCGGGCGGTGTCAGCGCCCGCGTGAACGCTGGGGCGGTGTCAGCGCCCGCGCCACACCGGGTCGCGTTTGTCCGCGAAGGCGCGCGGCCCCTCCCTGGCGTCCTCGCTGGCGCGGCGGACCTGTTCCCACCGGTAGCGGGTGGTGAAGGCCTGCTCCAGCGGCAGGTCCAGCGAGCGCATCACGGCCTCCTTCAGCGCGCGTTGCGACAGCGGTGCGCAGCGCAGCAGGTCGGCGCTCCAGCGCTCGACGCACTCGTCCAGCCGGTCGTCCGGGGCGACCTCGTTGACCAGGCCGAAGGCCAGGGCCTGGTCCGCCGTCATCCGGCGTCCGGTGAGCAGGTGGCCCATCGCGGCCTTGAGCGGGATCTGCCGGGCCAGCCGGAAGGCGCCGCCCGCGCCGGGGACCAGTCCGAGGGTGGCTTCGGGCAGGGCGAAGACGGCGCTCCGTGCGGCGATCACCAGGTCGCAGGCGAGGACGAGTTCGAAGCCGCCGCCGAGGGCGTAGCCGCGGACCCGGGCCAGGACGGGTTTGGACAGGGAGAAGCGTTCGGTCAGCCGGGGCCAGCCGGGCAGGCCGCGCGAGCCGAAGGTGGTGGGTTCGGCGCCCTCGCGGTCGAGGCGGGCGCGTTCGGTGAGGTCCTGGCCGACGGAGAAGGCGCGGTCGCCGGCGCCGGTGAGCACGACCAGCCGTACCCGGTCGTCGCGTTCGGCTTCGTCCCAGACGGCGCCGAGTTCGGCGTGCATCCGCAGGTCCATGGCGTTGAGCACCCGGGGCCGGTTCAGGGTCACCCGCGCGACGTGCCCGGCCCGTTCGTAGAGCACGGGCCGGTCCGCCTCGGTCGGCTGCGTCGCGGGGTCCACCCGGGACAGGCTAGCCAGTGGCGCGGCGGGGCCGGTCCCGCCGCGCCGGTGCCCCGGCGGCGCGGGGCGGGTTCAGAGCAGGGGCAGGCGCCGCAGGAAGACGTCCTGGTGCCCGTTGGTGTCCCCGGGGAGCTGGGGCGTGTCGGCGCAGGCGATCATCACGGCCGTCCCGAGCGCGTCGATGGCCGGGCCGTCGGAGGCGACCGGGGGCTGGGAGCCGTCGGCAGCCAGGGCGACCCTCTCGACGGTGCCCGTGCGCAGGTCCCGGCGGAAGACGTCGTCGACGCCGTTGGTGTCGCCGGGCACCAGGTTGGCGGCCTGCGAGGCGAAGTAGACCCGGCGGTTGTCGGCGGTCATCACGGGGCTGTGGGACTGGCCGTCGCCGGCGCCGGGGGCGCCGTCGTGGGCGGTGCTGACCAGGGTGGTGGTGCCCGCCCCGAGGTCGTGGACGAGGATCTGCGGGTGGGCGTAGCCGGTGGCCATGGAGGTGTAGGAGCTGAAGAGCGCGTAGCGCCCGTCGGGGCTCAGACCGCCGTCGAGGACGCCGTAGGTCTTCCCGTCGGGGCCGATGCTGGCGGGGCGGGTGGTGCCGGTGCGCAGGTCGTGGACGTACAGCGGGTAGGTGCGGGCCCGGGCGAGCGGCGCGGTGGCGTCCTCCTCCTCGGGGTCGCCGCCGGTGCCCGGGGCGAGGCTGTCGCGGGAGACGAAGGCGATCCGGCTGCCGTCGGCGCTGAGCGCGGGGCTGCGGGCGGGGCTCTGGGCCTGGGTGCCGTCGTCGGCGACGTTGGCGCGGCGGGTGGTGCCGGTGCGGCGGTCGTGCACGAAGATGTCGGCGACGTGGTTGGTGTCGCCCGCCACCAGGTCGGCGCGGCCGGAGGCGAAAGCGACGTGGCGGCCGTCCCAGCTGATCACCGGGGTGCCGGTGCCGCCGGTCTGCGGCTGGGAGGGGTCGCCGACGGTGATCCGCTCGGTGCGTCCGGCGACCCGGTCGCGGACGAACACGTCGAAGGCGCCGTTGGTGTCGCCGGGCACCAGGTTCGCGGCGTCCGAGGCGAAGGCGACGTAGCGGCCGTCGGCGCTGATCGCCTTCCCCGAGGAGGTGCCGACGGCCTGGCCGCCGTCGTCGGCCAGGCTGACGCGTTCGGTGCGCCCGGTGAGCAGGTCGCGGACGAACACGTCGGAGGCGCCGTTGGTGTCGCCGGGCACCAGGTTCGCGGCGTCCGAGGTGAAGACGGCGTAGCGGCCGGTGGCGGAGAGGCCGCCGGGGTAGGAGTCGCCGTCGGCCTGCGCCCCGCCGGGCGCCTGGCTGATCCGCTGGGTGTGCGGCGCCGCCCAGCCGGGTGCGGCGGCCGGTGCGGCGGCGGCGGGCCCGGCGCCGACCGCCGCGAGGGCGGCTGCCGCCAGGGCGCGGACGGCGGCGGTCAGGGGTCTGGTGCGGTGCGGTGCGGACATCGGCTGTCTCCCGAACTGGCTTGCCGACGGGCCCTGTTGGCTCGGTCGGACGCCCCGAGCCAATAGCCGCGGCGGGGGTCTGGTCAACGGCCGGACGGTGAATGTCCGCAAACCGACCCTCTCCTGACATCGCGTCAACAGTCGGAGCATCCGGCGGGCCCCGCTCCACCCGGGCCATGACAGGCCGTTCAGGTCATTCGGTGGCCGGATGCGCACACCGAGGCGGTTTCCCGCGCGAAGACGGCACCCCGTGCGCAGAGGTCTGTCACGATGCCTTCATAGCAATGTGACATGTCACAGTGCTCCCGGTGAACCGCCGGGAGCACCGGACGAGGGAGGGACCAACCTTGAACCGCCTCACCGCCGTTCTCGCCGGCACCGCCGCCCTGGCGGCACTGACCGGCGTCCAGAGCGCTTCCGCCGCCCCCGCGCCCACGACCCGTACGGCGGGCACGACCGTCTGCGGGAGCCCGGGCGCGCCGAACCACCTCACGGTCAGAGCCTGCGTCAACTGGACCGGGAACCAGGTGTACGCGTTCGGGCGGGCCACTCCGTCCGGCTCGTCCTGGCTGGACCAGCCGGTCTCCTTCCGGCTGAGCACGACGGGCGTCACCAGCCCGCCGCTGGCCACCATCACCCCGACCGTCGTGATCCCGGCCGGCGGGAGCGAGGTCGGCGGCATCACGGGCACCGTGCCCTGCGGCACGACCGTGACCGCCCAGTTCAGCATCGAGCAGCCCGGCTGGTCACCGTCGACCTCGACCGTCTCGGCGGTCGTGACCTGCTGAGACCGTGACCCGCCGAACTGCTGACCCGCCGGGCCCGGCCGTCGACGGCCGGGCCCGGTGGCGGGGCCTCCGGCGCGGGGCCCGCTCAGATCAGGAACACGATGATGGCCGCGAACAGTCCGACGACGATGCCCAGGACGATGACGGCCATCATGCCCCCGACCACACCGACCACCAGGGACTCACCCTCGGGAGCCCGGCCGCGCCACGCGCCGACCAGCAGCCACCCGGCCGGCACGGCGCCCAGGATGAGGATCAGGCCCGCGCCGATGCCGAACTTCATGGCGGGCGCCGTCGACGGCTCGTAGGCCTTGCCCCGCGCCAGCCGCACGGACAGCCGGGTGCCGGCCCGGTGCTTCCTGACCGCGCCCCGCACCACGATCGGACGGGCCTCGTCCGCGGAGGCACCGGCCGGGGTGAACCGCCCCTTGCAGTCGGTGCCGTCGCTGTTGCCCTCGCCGTCGTCCACGTCGTAGCAGCTCTCCACCACCACCACACCGTCCGGCGGGCCCAGCCCCATGGCCGCGCCCATCCGCTCCGCGGCCAGCCACCAGGCCAGCGCCACCGCCCCGGTCAGGAGCGCCACCGCCAGCGCCACCGCCAGCCCCCGCGTCGCCGCACGCCCCACGTCCGCCTCCCCCGTTCCCGCCACCCCTGGCGGAAGGCCCCGCGCGAGGCCGGGACCGCCCGGCCCGAGGATGCCAGCGCGACGGCCGGCGCGCAACGCCAGAACCCACAGTCTTGCGGCTCAACTCCACTTGCAGTAAAGGACTTTGAAGGAACCGCCCGCACCCCGGCCGCCCCGCGGGCGCCTCCCCCACGACGGACCCCCGCGGCCCCGCCCACGCCGCTTCACCCAGGGCAGAACGCCGGCGCCTTCCCCCCGCGCCGCGGATGCCTAGGGTGGAGGGGTGAGCACCCATGCGCCGAACGAAGCCCGCGTCATCCCCCTGCGCCCGCAGGCCTCGCCGCCCGCGTCCGGCGGCACCGGCCGCACCCCGCAGCGGCCGACGGCCGTCCCGCAGCCGCCCGTACGGCGGGAGCCGCTCTGGCGGGACCTGGTCGGCGACGCGCTGCGGCGCGAACGGCTCGCCCAGGAACGCACGTTGAAGGACGTCTCGGAGGCGGCCCGGATCTCGATGCCGTACCTGTCCGAGCTGGAGCGCGGCCGCAAGGAGGCCTCCTCCGAGGTGCTGGCGGCCGCCGCCAGGGCCCTCGGGCTCGGCCTCGGCGACCTGCTCTCGCTCGCCCAGGAGGAGCTGGCCCGCTACGCCGTCCCGAGCCGGGTGGGCCGGAGCCGCACGTCGTCCGCGTCGTCCGCGGCGCCCATCGCGCGTTACGACGGCCTCTGCCTCGTGGCCTGACCCGGCCCGCCCCGGCAGGCGGCCGGTACGGCGGTGGTGCGCCCACCGCCGTACCGGCCGCCGCGGGTTCAGCCGAACAACTGCCGCCGGCTCAGCACCTCGTCGGCGATCCCGTAGGCGACGG
>NZ_JBVJRP010000010.1:19398-133189 GCF_055607525.1 Kitasatospora sp. NPDC036993
CGGCGGTGGTGCGCCCACCGCCGTACCGGCCGCCGCGGGTTCAGCCGAACAACTGCCGCCGGCTCAGCACCTCGTCGGCGATCCCGTAGGCGACGGCCTCCTCGGCGGTGAGCACCTTGTCCCGGTCCATGTCCGCGCGCAGCGTCGCCGCGTCGTGCCCGGTGTGCCGGGACAGGACCTCCTCCACCTGCGAGCGGATCCGGACCATCTCCTTGGCCGCGAGGCTCAGGTCGGAGACCGTCCCCTGCCGGCCGCCGCTGGCGGGCTGGCCGAGCAGCACCCGCGCGTGCCGGAGCACGAAGCGCCGCCCCGGGTCCCCGCCGGCCAGCAGCACCGCCGCCGTCGACGCCGCCTGGCCGACGCAGAACGTGGAGATCGGCGCCTGCACGAACGTCATGGTGTCGTAGATCGCCATCAGCGAAGTGAACGATCCGCCGGGCGAGTTGAGGTAGATCGAGATCTCGCGCTCCGGGTTCTCCGCCTCCAGGTGCAGGAGCTGCGCGATGACCACGTTGGCGACGCCGTCGTCGATCTCGGTGCCGAGGAAGATGATCCGCTCGTTCAGCAGCCGGCTGAAGACGTCGTAGGACCGCTCGCCCTGCGCGGTGCGCTGGACGACGTAGGGAACCGTGTACGAGCCCATCTCACAGCCCCATCCGTCGGCGGGAGGAGGCCGGGCGGATGTCGGCGACCGACTCCACCACCCGGTCCACGATCCCGTACTCCCTGGCCTGTTCGGCGGTGAACCAGCGGTCCCGGTCGCCGTCGCGCGCGATCGTCTCCTCGCTCTGCCCGGTGTGCTCGGCGGTGATCCGCTCGATGGCCCGCTTGGTGAACAGGAGGTTCTCCGCCTGGATCTCGATGTCCGCGGCGGTGCCGCCGATGCCCGCCGAGGGCTGGTGCATCATGATCCGCGCGTTCGGCAGCGCGAACCGCTTGCCGGGCGAGCCCACGGCGAGCAGGAACTGGCCCATGCTGGCGGCGAACCCCATCGCCAGGGTGGAGACGTCGTTCGGGATGAGCCGCATGGTGTCGTAGATGGCGAGCCCCGCGGTGACCGACCCGCCGGGGCTGTTGATGTACAGGCTGATGTCGGAGCGCGGGTCCTCCGCCGACAGCAGCAGCAGCTGCGCGCACACCCGGTTCGCCGACACGTCGTCGACCTGGGTGCCGAGGAGGACGATCCGCTGGGCGAGCAGCTGCGCCGCCAGGTGGTCGTCGAAGGGGCTGGGCGGGGTGTCGCCCTCCCCCGCGCGGGGCGGGGGTGCGGTGAGTGGAGCCATCTGCTCTCCCTGGTCGGGGGCGGAGTTGCCGTCCACCCCACTGTCGCCCCGGGAGGGCCCCCCGATGCCGCCCTTCTGCCCGCCGCGGATTCGCCACGGGCAGAGCCGGCGGCCCGGCGTCAGCGCACGGCGGCCCGGGAGCACCGGGGCTTCCCACCCGTAGGTCAGCAGTGGCAGTCCAGGGCGACCAGGATCGCGCCGCCGTCGAGGCCGTCCAGGTAGCCGTTGGCGGCCCGGAGGTACGCGTCGCGGGACGGCGCCGCGTCGGCGTCCGTCCAGGTCCCGTCCAGGCGCAGCAGCGCGTGCCCGGGGACGGCGGCCTCGCGGGCGGCGGCCGCGTAACGGTCGCGGGGAGTCGCGAAGCCTCCGTCCCAGTGGGCGAACTCCTCCGTACCGGCGGCGGCCAGGCACCTGGGCTGTGCCCGGTGGTCCTGCCGGGCCCGCTCGACCGGGTAGCCCGCCGGGTCGGCGTCATGACGGGCCCGGAAGTGCGCCCACGGGCGGGCCGGGGGCAGGCCGTCGACGAGCGCGGTCCACCGGTCGTGCCGCTCGGCGGCCTGCCGGGCCGCCAGGTCCCGGTGCCCGTCGAGGTCGAGCAGGGCGCGCGGGCCGCCGTCGCAGCGCGGGCGCTCCCCCGCCGGGCCGGTGGGGTGGATCAGCCGGGGATCGGCGCCCGCGCCGGGCAGCGGGAGGAAGTGGCCGGCGAACAGGCCGCCGATCAGGTGGTAGTCCAGCTCCCCGTTCCGGTTGTAGGTCGACAGGAAGTAGGCGCGGCCCTGCCCGTCGACGTGCAGGCGGTCGTCGTCCCCGGGTCCGAAGCCGTACCTGCGGTTGTGGGCCTCGGCGACCTGGTCCCAGGTCAGGTCGTCGTGGCCGGGGAGCAGGCCCGCTGCCCGCAGGGCGGCGACGCAGCCGATCCCGGCCGGGGCGCCGTCCAGGTACGCGGGGTAGGGGTCGACCTCCAGGTCGGACCTGAACGGCGCGAGCGCGGCACGGAGCGCGCCCGGGACGTCGTCACCGGCGGCGCCCGGGAGGGCGACGACCAGGGCGAAGTGCGACACGGTGGGCCTTCCGGACGAGGGCGGCGCGGAGACGGCCGCTTCGGCGGCCGATCGTATCGCCGCCCTCCGCCGGGCCCGGTTCACCCGCGCGGGCTCGCCGCACCGGCGGGCCCGCGCCTCCCCCAGGCCGTCCGGGCCGCCGGCCCGGCACACATGGCCGTCCGGTCGCACGAGCATCGGCCCGACGTCGGCGCCCCCGCCCGTACGGTCCACCCGGTCCGCCCAGGGCGCGGCGTGGACAGCCGTGCCTATCCGACGAGTTCGGAAGCCGCCTTCTGCGGCGGAGCCACCCCGGTCAACTCACGTGCCCGGTCGGCGAGGAGGGGCGCCAGTTCCGGGTACCACCCGCGGGCGACGGCCTGGAGCATCTCGGCGAGGGCGGTCAGCTCACCGGTGCGACCGGCCGGGGTGGCGAGAACGGCGGCGAACTCGTCGCGGACCCTTGCGGCGACGGCGGGGACGAGAAGGCTGTTGGCATGGAGCATGCCCGCGTCGAAGCCGACGGGAATCATCCCCCAGCGTTCCCAGTCGACGATGGTCAGCCGGGGGCCGGCGAGATTGCCCCAATGGAAGTCACCGTGCCCGGTGACTCGTTCGACCTTCTCCGGGGCGGGGATGCCGAGGAACTGAGGAAACGCTCTCCCGATCCAGCTGTCCCTCACGGTGGTCCGCACGCCCTTGGCGGTGGCCAGGCTCTCGGTCGCGCTCCGGAGGCTGTGCCACCAGGAGTCGGGAAGGCCGGGGTCGTCGGTCAGGTCGGGCCGGGTGGAGACCATCGGCTCGGTCACACGGTCGAGGAGGTCGGCCTGGTACCCGCAGCCGTCCTCCGCCCAGTCGAGGGCGCCGTGGAGGCGCGGCCGGGGCACGTCCGGCGGGACGAGCGCGTCGGCACCGGCGATGCCGTGCCCGGGCGTGCGGGAGCCGGTCGGGGAAGCAGCGGCGACGCGCAGCCAGTGGGCGCCGGCGCGGCGGCCGATGGTGCTGCCCGCGAAGCCCCAGGCGGGGTCACCGGTACAGGTCGCACCCAGGCGGGCCGCCGCGGTGGCGTGCGCGGCTTCCATGCGGACGCGGGTCGGTTCGTCAGGCGACTGCACGGATCACTCTCCTGAGCTGGTGGGGCTCCAGCGGCACGGCGGTGGCTTGCCGGGCATCCTGCCAGTGCGCGGCGCTGCTCGCGGACAGGAGCATGACGTTCAGGCCGGGGCAGGAGGCCACGACCAGGAGCGCGGCGGTGGCGGGCGTCAAACCGGGTCGGATGAGGCCGACCAGTTCGGGTGTCATCATGCCTGGCAGATCTCCGCCGTGAAGGGGGGCTGATCCAAACGTGGTGATACCGGCGTCCCGAGCCTGATAGAGGGACGTGGCGTCCGGGTCGGTCGCCGGATGGCCGACGGGAGGGTCATCTTCGTGACCATGCCGCGCCGGGCATTGGCGCACGGGGTACTGGCGCCATCGGTTGCCACGCGCTTGTCCGGTCATGCGGTGCCCGACGCCCGGACCCTGCTTCCCACGCTGTCCCCTTCACTTCACCCGATCGAGAGCCTGCGGTCGCTGCGAAGGTCCCTGGTCGAGTGCGACAACGTCCTCGGACCACGCGAGGTCGTCGCCACCGCACAAGGGCACATCCAGCTGATCCAGCACCTCCGCCGGGAGGCCGGCGGCCAGGAACGACGGACCTGGCTACAAGTTCTCGCCGAGTACGCGGAGTTCTGTAGCTGGCTCCACCAGGACGGTGGAGACCATCGCGCCGCCCAGTACTGGGCCGACCGCGCGACCGACTGGGCGAACGCCTGTGACGACCACGACCTGACCGCATACATCATGGCCAGGAAGGCCCAACTGGCCGGCGACATGAAGGAGTCCGTCGACGCCGTCGACCTTGCCGACTACGCCCAGCGCCTGGCCCGTCCCGGAAGCCGGCTGAGCGCCATGGGCGCGGTCTACGGTGCTCACGGGTACGCGCTCCTCGGCGACGAGCTGACCGCCCAGCACACGTTCGACCACGCGCTCGCGCTGATCGCCGACCCCTCCGAAGCGCCGATCGGCCGCGGCAGATGGCTCGACGCCGCGTACGTGGAGGCCCAGCGCGCTCGATCGCTGTCGCTACTCGGGCGCCACCACGAGGCGGTGGCCGGCTTCGATCGGGCGATCCACGCCCTTCCTCTGAACTTCCGCCGCGACCGGGGCGTCTACCTCGCTCGCGCGGCCATCTCCCAGCTCGCTGCCAACAGCCCTGAGGAGGCAGCCGCCACGGGCGAGACAGCACTGGCGATCGCCGTCACGACCGGCTCAGCCCGGATCTTCACGGAGTTGGCCATGCTCGACGGACTGCTGCAACGATGCCGGGGCGTTCCCGAGGTCGACCGGTTCCGGGAAGTCTTCGACAGCCATCTCCTCCATGACGTCTGAATCACCAAAGTGCCCAGTACCACCGAGAGAACGGACCGCGATGGCCATCCGCCCCTTCGTCCTGCTCAGCGTCGCCACCTCTGTCGACGGCCACATCGACGACACCTCGCCCGACCGTCTCCTGCTGTCGAACTCGGCTGACTTCGACCGTGTCGACCAGGTTCGAGCCGAGTCGGATGCGATCCTCATCGGCGGCAACACCTTGCGCAGCGACAATCCCCGGCTGCTCGTGAACAGCGACAAGCGCCGCGCCGACCGCGTGGCTGCCGGCAAACCGGAGTACCCGCTCAAGGTGACGGTCAGCGGCAGCGGAGACTTGAGCCGGGACCTCAAGTTCTGGCGTTTCGGGGACAGGAAGGTCGTGTACACCACCAACTCCGCCGCCGCCAAGGTCCGTGCGGAACTGGACGGCCTGGCCGACGTCGTAAGCACCGGTGAGGTCGTCGACTTCGGCGTGCTGCTCGACGACCTCGCCACCCGCGGTGTCGAGCGGCTCATGGTCGAAGGCGGCGGACGGATTCACACCCAGTTCCTCTCCCAGGGCCTGGTCGACGAGGTCCACCTCGCCGTCGCACCGCTCGTCGTCGGGGACGCAGCCGCACCCCGTTTCCTCCACCCGGCCGACTACCCCGGCGGAAGCACCCGGCGGATGCGTCTCCTCGGAGTGGAGACGGTCGGCGACGTCGCACTCCTGCGCTACGCGCCCAAGCAGGAGTCCGCCTGAGCAAACCTTCCGGTGGTCGGTGTCGTATCGCCGGCCGGTTGCCGCGGCACCACCTACGGCGGCTGCGGGTGCGGCGGCCTCGGCGCCTGGCCCTCAGCCCAAGGCCTGAGGGCCCGGGAGCCCCGTCGCCGGCGCTCCCTGTCCGGGACCGGTCATAGGGTGGGCCCGACCGGTACCGGAGTGGGGAGAGTGATGTCTGACTCGCAGGAACACCGCGGCTGGATAGGCCGGTTGCTCGGCGGTCGCCGCACGCAGGCCGCCCGGCCCGTCCCCGAGGACCGCCGGGCGTGGGCGCGCCCCGGGGAGCTGGTCGACCTGGACTCCCTGCCGCCGGACGTGGCGCGGGCCATGGTCGACGCCGCGACGGCGATCGACGAGGCCGACCAGGCGTACTACCGCGGCGACCTGGCCCAGGCCGAGCAGTTGCTGCGCGGCGCGGTCACGACCGAGATCGATCCCTACCGGCAGCTCGCCGAGGAACGGCTCGGGGGGATGCTCTCCCAGGACGGCAGGATGGCGGAGGCGGTCGCGCTGTGGCTGCGCGCGGCCAGGGGCCCCGATCCCGGGCTGCGCCAGGCCGTCGCGACCTGCCTGGGCTCCATCCCGCTGGCCGACGGCGCCTTCCTGGTGAACGCCGATCCGGCGACGATGCGGGCCGTGCTGCCGGAGGCCTGGGGGTTCGGGCGGCCGGGCGCCGCGGTGTACCAGGCCTCGGCCCACCGGCACCGGGACGCCGGCCCCGCGGTGCGCCGCCGGCTGCTGGTCCTGGACGCCCTGCGGTACGGGGACCGCGAGCTGGCGGCCCGGTTCGAGGCCGTCCCGCTGGACGAACGCTTCCCGCAGTGGCACCCGGTGTGGGCCAGCGGCTCCCAACTGGGCGGCTGTCTCTGGAGCGTGGCCGGCCACCCGAAGGGCACGTCGGCGGTCACCACGGCCACCGTGGACGGCCGCCCGGTCGTGGTCACCGGCGGGGAGGAGGGCACCGTACGCCTGTGGGACCTGGCCACCGGCGAACCGGTCGGCGAACCGATGACCGGCCACACCCAGCTCATCCGCTCCGTGGCGACGGCCGAGCCGGACGGCCGCCCGGTCGCGGTGTCCGGCGGGGTCGACCGGACCGTACGGGTCTGGGACCTGAGGACGCGCCGGCTCCTGCACCCTCCCCTGACCGGGCACACCGGCTGGGTGACCGCGGTGGACACGGCGGTGGTGCGGGGCCGGACGGTGGCCGTCACCTGCGGCGAGGACCGCACCGTGCGGGTCTGGGACCTGGCCTCCGGCGAGCCGGTCGGCACGCCGATGCACGAGCCGCCGCTCACCGCCCACCACTACAGGAGCAGGCTGTCGGCGCTGGTCACGACGGTGCTCGGCCGCCGGCCGGTGGCGGTGACCGGCGACATGGGCGGCACCCTGCGGGTGTGGGAGCTGGCGAAGGGCCGTCAGCTGGGGCCGGCGCTGGAGACCGGGGGCGGCTCGGTGTCGTCCCTGGCCGCGGTGCTGGTGGACGGCCGCCCGGCCGTGGCCGTCGGCCACTTCGGCGGCGTGACCACCCTGTGGGACGTGGCCACGGGCCGCCGGGCCGGCGAGCGCATGGCCGGCCCGAAGGATGCGTCGCACAAGGCGACGGCGGTGGAGACCGGTGGCGGGGTGGCGGTGGCCGTCAGCGACCACGCCGGCCTGGTGCGGCTCCTGGACCCGGCCACCGGGCGGCAGCTCGCCCAGGCCTTCGCCGGCCCCCGGGGCGGGACCCGGGCCCTGGCCACGACGGTGCTGGACGGACGTCCCGTGGTGCTGGTCGGCACCGACGACGGCCGGGTGCACCGCTGGGATCCGGACCTCGACGTCCGTCCCGTGGGCGACCCGCTGCCGGGCCACGGCGGCCCGGTGACCGCCGTGGTGACGGTCGGGGCCGACGGCGCCGCGCTGGTGGTCAGCACCGCCGCGGACGGCACGGCGCGCCTGTGGGACCCGGACACCGGCGCCGCTGCGGGCACCCCCTCCACCGGGCACCGGGGCTGGGTGCAGGCGATGGCGGCGGCGGTGGTCGACGGCCGTCCCGTGCTGGTCACCACCGAGGGCGACACCGCCGTCCGGCTGTGGGACCCGGCGACCGGGGCCCCGGTGGGCGAACCCCTCGCCCACGACGGCCGGGTGCGCGCGGTGGCCGGCGTGGTGGCCGACGGGCGGCCGCTCGCCGTGACCGGGGGCACGGGCGGCCTCGTCCGGGTCTGGGACCTCGCCACCGGCGAGGACCTTCACGGGCCCCTGGCCGGCCACGGGTCCGCCGTGACCGCCGTGACCACCGTGGTGGTCGACGGCCGGCCGCTCGCCGTGACGGCGGACGGGGACACGGTGCGGCTGTGGGAGCCAGCCACCGGTGCGCCGGTCGGCGAGCCGATCGGGCTCCCGGCCGTGACCGACGCCCCGCGACGGGAGCGGGAGCGGGAGCCGGCGGACGAGGACGCCGAGGACGCCGGCGACATCGACGACATCGACGACATCGACGAAGAGGACGAGGACGAGGACGAGGAGCCGGACGACGGGCCGGTCGTCAAGGCGGTGGCGGCGGCGGTGGTCGACGGCCGCCCGGTCCTGGCGGTGGGCGTCGACGACGGCCTGGTGCACGTCTGGGACCTGCTCACCCGCACCCCGGTCGGCCCGCCCCTGCGCGCCACCGACGACGGCCTCACCGCGATGACCGTCGCACGGATCGCGGGCCGCCCGGTCCTCGTCACCGGCGGCTCCGACGGCACCGTACGGACCTGGGACCTGGCCACGCTCGCCCGGGTCGGCCCCGACCTGGTGCTGCCGCTGCCGGTCGGCGCGCTGGCCGCGGCCCCGGCGGACCGGCTGGTGGCCGGATTCGGCTGGGAGGTCGCGGTGTTCCGGCTCGCGGAGCACGCCGGCCAGGCCGGAGGAGGGCGGGCGGAGGCGTGAACACGAGGGTCCGGCCCCCCGGGCCGGACCCTCGTGGGCCGGGACGTGCGCGCGGCAACGGACGCGAGTACGCCCCGTGCAGGGGTGCGTTCGGAGTGCCTACGCATCCTTGCCGATGCTCCGGGCCCGCCGGTATCCGAGTTCCCTCGGGGGTGCCCGGCCCCCGCGGCCCCGGCCGCCGCGTCAGGCCGGGAGGTGGGCGGCCACCAGGGTGGCGAACTCCTCGGGGGTGAGGACGCGGATGCCGAGTTCCTCGGCCTTGGCCCGCTTGGAGCCGGCCTTCTCGCCCGCGACCAGGAGGGTGGTGCGCTTGGAGACGGAGGAGGAGGCCTTGCCCCCGGCCTGTTCGATCAGCTCGTTCATCTGGTTGCGGGAGAGGGCGGCGAGCGCGCCGGTCATGCTGCCGGTGACCACGACGGCCTCGCCGGCCAGCGGTCCCCCGTCGCTCCCGACGCCGACGCCGCCCTCGCCCTTACTCGGACGGGGAGGCCAGCGGGGCGGCGGTGTCGATCATGTGGGAATCATGGCGGACGGCACTGACATCACCCTGGGGTTCGGCGTCACCCCGGGCCGGGGTTGCCGGTCAGCACTCCAGCAGGGCGCAGGCCCAGTGCATGCCGCGGCCCATGCCGGCCAGGGCGATCAGGTCGCCCTGGGCGAGGTGTCCCGCCGCGCGGTGGTGCTGGAGGTTGAGGATGTGGTCGGCGGCCCCGAAGTGGCCCCGTTCCAGGGAGATGTCGAGGTTGGTGCGCTCCGGCGGGACGCCGAGCAGGTCGGCCAGCTTGGTCAGGGTGGAGAGGTTGTCGTTGAGCAGCACCACCCTGGCCAGGTCCGACACGGAGACGCCGATCCGCTTGCAGGCCCGGGCCGTCACCTCCTGCACCCGGTCGCCCATCAGGCCGATGAACTCCTGGAAGCGCTCCGTGTCGTAGTCGAAGAACTCCATCAGGTCCCAGGCGTCGCGGGCCGGCGGGGGCACCCGGCCGCCCTGGAAGGGGGCGGCCGCGCCGCCCTGGTCCATCCGGAACAGGTCGGCGTAGCGGCCGTCGCTGATCACCTCGCCTGCCCGCCAGCGCAGTTCGGGGTGGTCGCGTCCGGCCACGGCCGCGCCGGCGCCGTCGGAGAACAGCAGCGAGTTGGTGTACATCCGGTTCCAGTACGCGTCGCAGGTCCGGTTCGCCCCGACCACCAGCGCCCGCTGGTAGTCGGGGTGGGTGGCGAAGCGGCCGGCGAGCAGGTCGAAGCAGGTGATCCCGCTGACGCAGCCCTGGCTGACCAGGACCGCCTCGGCGCGGTGGGCGCCCAGCCGGTCCTGGAGGCTCGCGGCCGCGTCCCAGTACAGGTACTCGGGGATGTCGGTGATCGCGAGGACCACCAGGTCCAGTTCGGCGGGGTCGGTGTCCGCCTCGTCCAGGGCCGCCCGGGCGGCGTCGAAGGCCAGGTCGGTGAGCCCGACCCCGTCCGGGGCGCGGTGGATGGTGCGGTAGCCGTACGCCTGGACGCGCTCGACGTCCGCGGTGTACTCGGAGACCGCGTCCTCGACGGCGACGGGCTCCCCGAGCGCCGATCCGAATGACATCAGGCCATAGTCCACGTCACTGCCCCTTCCGGCTGCGCACCCTCGCCGGCGAACCCCGGCCGGCCCCGACACCGGCACCCTCAGGGCAGGGGGCGCGTTCGCGGGGCCGACGCACGGGAGAGGGCGCCGGGCGTCATCCCAATGCCGGGAATGCCAGGAAATATGACGAGTCCGGGGCCGTGGTCAGGGCGCCGGCGGAATCCGGCCCGGGTCCGGGGCGGAGCCGGCAGCGGGATCGGGGCCGGGGCCGGGATCGAGGTCCGGGCCGGCGGTCGCGAGGGTGACCATGTGGTGCATGACGGCGACGGGGACGCCTGGGTTGCGGGCGCCGGTGTCGGCCCTGCGCGGGTCGAGGAGCAGGGTCACCAGGTCGTCCGGGGGCAGGGCCGGGTTGGTCCTGGCGAGCCACCGCACGCCGCGGTCGCCGTCGGCGGTGAGCGCGGCCGCGGTCGCCGGGGGCAGCCGGTGGTGCCCGGCGGCGGCCCGGCGGACCACCGGGTCGGGGTCCGCGGCGGCCCGGTCGGCGTCGGCCGGGGTGGCTTCGGGGTCGTCGAGGGCGGCGACCCGCAGGAGCGGGTTCGGGTCGGCGGCCAGGCGCAGCAGGCCCTCGCGGGGGAAGTTGGGGTGGCTGCGCGGGCGGCCGGGGAAGGAGAGGCTGCCCTCCCACCACGACGCCACCTCCAGCAGCATCCCGGGCGGGGCGTCGTCGCAGGACTCCGCCAGGAAGAGCCGCACCACGCGGTCCTCGTCCCGGGCGAGGAGGTCCGCCACGTCGGCGGGCAGGCGCGGCGCGCGGGCGACGCTGCGGCGGACCAGCGGCTTCGGGGAGGCGGCGAGCAGCCGCATCGCGTCGGTGTCCGCGTGCAGTGCGACGACCCAGGCCAGGGCCGTGCTGAAGCTGCCGGGCTCGATGTCGGGGGCCTGGTCGGCCAGCGCCGTCAGCTCGGCGGGGGTGGCGGGCGACGGGCGGGGTTCGCGGCCGGCGCCCCGGGTCTCCTCGGCGAGCAGCGTGAACCGCCGGCGCAGGCGCGGTTCGGGCGAGGCGGCGATGAGCCGCTCCCACTGCTCCGGTGACGGCCGGCGGGCCTCGGTGAGGCCCGTGCGCACCTGCGGGTCCGGGTGGGTGATCGCGGCGTCCACGACCTCCTCGGGCAGGTCCCTGCGGTAGAGCAGGTTCCACCGGCCGGCGTCCAGGAGGCGCAGCAGCAGGTCGACGGGCGCCGCGCGGTTGGAACCGAGCCCGGACAGCCAGCCGAGGCCGGTCCGGTGCTCGACGCCGTCGGCGCGGGTCAGCGCGGCCCAGGCGGGGTCGAGCGGGGGGAGGGAGGCGGGCGGGGCGGGCGGTTCCGGTGTCACCGGCCGGACCCTACGCCCTGGGCCCGTACGGCGGCACGGCGGGGTGCGCCGCCGGGCGCCGGCCGCGCCCCGGGGGCATGCCGGGCCGCACACGGGGAAGCCGCGTCCTACGGAACACCGTCCCCCTGGGGGGCAGCCGGTGAGGAGACGTCAGGAGGAACGATGCATCGGATCGAGGAGTCCGTCGAGGTCGCGGCGCCGCTGGACGCGGTCTACGGGAGCTGGGTGAGGTGCGAGGAGTTCCCCGGTTTCATGCGGGGGGTGGTCAGCGTGGACCGGTCGGAGCGCGGCACCAGCTGGGTGGTGCGGACCGCCGCCGGGCCGCGGGAGTTCGAGGCCGTGACCACGGAGCTGGTGGAGCGGGAGCGGGTGGCGTGGGACAGCGGGCCCGGGCCGGCGCGGCACCGGGGTGTGGTCACCTTCCACCCCGTGGACGACCGGACCACCCGGGTGATGCTCCAGCTGGAGGTCGAGCCGCACGGGTTGTGGGAGCACGTGGCCGAGGCGCTCGGTTTCGTCGACCGCCGGGTGATCGACGACCTGGCCGACTTCCGGCGTCATGTCGAGGAGAGCGGCGGGCGGGCTGCGTGAGCCCCGCCCGGGAGGGCCGACGGAGCCGCCGGCGGGGCGGGGCCCGGTGCCCCTCCCCCGCCGGCGGCGTCCGGGTCAGGAAGTGGTGAAGGTGACCTGGTCGACGGTCCAGAAGGCGCTGTTGGTGCCGGTGTAGCGGAACTGGAAGCGGGCGGTGGCGGCGCCGGCCGGGACGGTGACGGGGAGGTTCTCGACGGTGTTGAGGTCGGCGCGGTAGGACTTCACCAGCTGCGGGGCGCCGTTGTCGAAGACCACGTAGAGGTCGCCGGTCTGCGGCCCGTCGATCTTGTAGTCGGTCGCGAAGGACAGCACGCCGCGGCTCCTGCCGGAGACCGGGTAGGCGGGGCTGACCAGGGTGGAGTCGAACTGGCCCGCGCCGTGCGCCTTGTCGTCCCACTCGTCGGAGTCGGCGACGGCGAACACGTTGCGGGCGCGCACGTTGGTCTCGCGGGACTGGCCGAGCTGGGAGGCGGTCCAGAACTCGTCGGTGGCGAAGGTCCAGCCGCGCCACTCGGTGACGCCGCCGCTGGGCATCCGGGAGTTGTCGATGCTCCAGCCGGCCGGCGGGGTGTGGGTCCAGCCCTTCACGCCGGCCGGGATGCCGCTCTCGTCGGCGCGGGCCGACAGGCCCGGGCGCAGCGCGTCGAAGTCGTCGGGGGTGATCTCGTCGATGGGGCGGCCGTCGAGCTTCCAGGCGGGGTCGATGGCGGCGCCCTCGTGCTTGAGGACGGTGGGGGCGATGTCGGCGGGCCTGACGTCGTAGCGGCGGGAGCCGGGGGCGTAGCCGGTGCCGTCGGCGATCAGGAAGGTCTGGCGCTCGTTGGCGCTGTTGCCGCCGTGGCCGCCGGCGTCGGTGTGGCCGTGGTCGGTGGTGACGATGATCAGCCAGTCCTCCGAGCCGTACGTGGGGCGGGACCTGACGGCCTGGAGGACCTGGCCGACCAGGGTGTCGGCGCTGTGGAGGGCGGCCAGGTAGTCGGCGCTGGCGCCGCCGTGGTTGTGGCCGGCCTCGTCGACCTGGTCGAAGTGCAGGAAGGTGGTGTCGGGGTTGCCGTGGGCGAGGTAGTCGGCGGCGTCGGCGGCGGTGGTGGTGTCGTTCTCGCTCTCCTGGAGGCGCAGGTCGGCGCGGCCGTTGAAGACGTTGCCGGCGATGGGGTTCCAGGAGCCGATCACCAGGGTGGAGTTGCCGGGGTCGGCGTTCTCCAGGCGGGTGGCGAAGTCGGGGTAGAGGTCGAAGCGGGCGCCGGTGAAGGCGTTGTCCTTGACCTGGTGCTTGTCGGGCCACACGCCGGTGGCGATGGTCGACCAGCCGGGGCCGGAGAGGGTGGGGGCCAGCGGGTTGGCGTAGAGGTTGCCGGTGGCGGTCATGCCGCCGGCCATCAGGGCCTTGAGGTGGGGGGCGTCGGCGGTGAGCAGCTTGTCGTAGCGGGTGCCGTCGACGCCGATGACCAGGGTCTTGGCCTGCTTGGTGCCGTTGGGCAGGCCCCGGTACGGGCCGCCCGCGGCAGAGGCGGCGGGCACGGCGGCAAGGGCGGGCGCGGCGGCCGAGGCGGCGGCGGACAGCGGGGTCAGCGCGGCCACGGTGGCGGCGACCGTGGCGGCGGCGAGGACGGCGGTGCGGGTGGAGCGGGAGGAGCGGGAGGTACGCAACGGAGGACTCCCCAACTGGTCGTCGGCGCGGTGCAGTTGCACCGGGAGTGAGGATGGGCCGGGCGGGCGAGGGCGGCCCCTCACCGAGTCCACGGTTGTATGAACAACCGCCGAAATTCAGTCCAGACCCGTTATACTTTCGTGATCACCGACGCCGGCCCCGAACGGCCCGGCGGCCCCACGGCACCGCGGAACCGGTCCTCGATAGGCTGGCGCGGTGAACCACCCCATCCCCAGGGCCGGCCCGGAACCCGCCCGCGCCGGCGTCCCCGAGCACGGCCGGGTGCCCAAGTACTACCTGGTCAAGGCCCGCCTGGAGGAGCTGATCGGCGAGCTCGGCCCGGGCGGCCGGCTGCCCACCGAGGCCGATCTGGCGCAGCGTCACGGCGTCGCCCGGGCCACCGTGCGCCAGGCGCTGCGCGAACTGCTGCTGGAAGGCCGGCTGCGCCGGCAGGGCCGGGGCACGGTGGTCGCGGGGCCGAAGATCGAGCAGCCGCTGTCCTTGAGCAGCTACACCGAGGGCGTCTCCCGCCAGGGCCTGCGCCCCGGCCGTACCCTGATCGCCCTGGACCGGCTGCCCGCCGACGCGGCGATGGCCCGGCTGCTGGACGTCGCCGAGGGCGAGCCGCTGTGGCACCTGGAGCGGGTGCTGCGCGCGGACGAGGAGCGCGTCGGACTGGAGTCCACGTACGTGCCGGTCGCCCGGGTGCCCGCACTGGGGCGGGACTTCGACCCCGAGGGGTCCTTCTACGGCTACCTGCGCGAGCAGGGGGTGCGCCTGGGCGCCGCCGACGAGCGGATCGAGACGGTGCTGGCCACCCCGCGCGAGGCACTGCTGATCGGCACCCCGCCGGCGCTGCCGATGCTGCTGCTGCACCGCCGCAGCCGGGACGCCGCCGGGCACCCGCTGGAGCAGGTGCGCACCCTCTACCGCGGCGACCGGTTCAGCTTCACCCTCGCCCTGGGCGCTCCGGACACCCCGGACACCCCGGACGCTCAGAACGCTCAGAACGCGAACTGACCGTCCGGCGGCCGCGGGTGCGGCCGCCGACGGCGGGGCGGGCGGCTGTCAGCAGGTGCCGACGCGGCCGTTGTACGAGGACCAGACCGGCGTCCAGGCGCTGCCGTTGTCGTGCGGGCGGTAGACGACGAGGTTGCCGTCGTTCTGCATGCGCAGCCAGTTGGCACTGGGGTTGCAGCCGAGGGCGGTGCCGGAGGACCACTTGGCCTTCTTGAAGGTGTCGTAGACGACGAGGTTGCCGTCGTACTGCATGATCACCTTGCCCGGGCCGCCGCTGTTGGTGCCGCTGGCCCACACCGGGTAGCCGGTGTTGGTGTCGTACTGCACGAGGTTGCCGTCGTTCTGGTACAGCAGCCGGTAGTCGCCGTTGCCGGAGACGAGCGAGTCGCCGGGCAGCAGACAGCTGCCCCAGTTCATGTGGTCCCAGCCGCTCGGGTTGCGCGAGCAGTTCCACTCGCTGTTGACGTCGGCGGAGGCGCTGGTCGCGGTCGCCAGCCCGGTGACCGAGGCCAGTGCCAGTGCGGCTCCGACGAGCGAAAGGGCGCGCCTGACCGTTCCGGTGTTCCGCATGGTTCCCCTCTTTTCCGCTGCGGCACGGCTCCTGGCCGTCCGCGGCACGGTGTCCTTGACCGCGGCGGACCGGCCCCGGGGCCCGCCCGCCGCCGTGCGGTGGGAGCGGGGCCTCTCGACCCCCGCGTCCATGCCAACGGGCGGTGATCGACACCCGGTTCACCGTGGTTCCCGGGGGCAGCGGAAGGCCTCCGACTCCCCTGGGCCTGCCAAGACCCCCTCGCCGCACACCCGACCCCGCACACCCGGGCCCGGGCGCGGGACACCCGGCCCGACCTTGTAGGTTTCGGTGTCACCGACGGCGAGGAATCGGTGACGCCAGGTGGGGGAAGGGGGCCCGGCCAGGCAGAACGGGAAAGGGAAGGACGGACGGTGGCCACGAGCACGGAGAACGTGTTCAGCAGTGAGGGCATGCCCGAGAAGGAACGGTTCGAGTGCTGGCGGGAGTTGGTCGGCCGCACCCGGGACAGCGAGGTGACCAGCGACCACTCCGCCGACTTCCGCGCGGAGATGCGGCGCCTGGAGCTCGGCCCGGTGACCCTGCTGCGGACCTCCTTCCCGCCGACCCGCTTCCATCGCACCGCGCGCCGGGTCCAGCGCTCGGACCAGGAGACGTTCCACCTCACCCTGCTGCTCGACGGCGGCTTCGCCCTCAGCCGCGGCACCGAGCCCACCGAGATCCTGGAGCCCGGCAAGCTGCACATGCTCGACAGCTCCCACCCGTTCGACCTGCGGTCCTACGGCTCCCGCGCCGAGGCCCCGCCGGAGCGCCGCGTCGAAGCCGTCGGCATCGACTTCCCGATCTCCCTGCTGCCGCTGCCGCCGCACCGGCTGGAGGAGGTGCTGGGCCGCGGCTTCTCCGCCCGGGAGGGCACCTCCGCGCTGCTCACGGACTTCATCGTCGGCCTCGACCGCCAGGCCGCCGCCCTGGGCCCGGTCGAGACCCCCCGCCTGGGCGGCATCGTGATCGACCTGGTGTCCGCCTGGATCGCCCGGGAGCTGGACGCCGAGGCCGCCGTGCCCGACGACAGCCGGCAGCGGGCCCTGGTCGAGAACGTCCGGGCCTTCATCGGACGCAACCTGCACGACCCCGAACTGACGCCCGCCGTGATCGCCGCCACCCACCACATCTCCGTCAGCTACCTGCACCGCCTGTTCACCCGGCGCTCCGACGGCGAGACCGTCGCCGCCTTCATCCGCCGCCACCGGCTGGAGCGCGCCCACCGCGACCTGGCCGACCCCGCGCTGCGCGCCCTGCCCGTCCAGACCGTCGCCGTCCGCTGCGGCCTGCCCGGCGCCTCCGAGTTCAGCCGCGCCTTCAAGGCCGCGTACGGCCTCTCCCCCCGCGAGCACCGCCGCCGGGCCCTGGGCGGGTAGGCGGACGCCCTGCGCACGGCCGGGCGCGGGAACCGGAACGGGAACGTGCACGCAATGCCAAGGAACTGTCCACTGGGCGCCAACACGGCCGCGCCGGGTCCTGACATCCTCCACGAGGAACACCGCGCGGCGGAGCGTTGTGATCCACTTCCGAGCCCGACGGCCCGGCACGCCACGGGGGAGCGTGCCGGGCCGTCGGCCCGTGCCGACCGGTCCCTTCCGACCGGTCCGCGGGTCAGTCGGACAGGTTGACCGGGCGGTAGGCGTGGTAGCCGTCGCCGCTCTTGAGGCCGTAGCTGTGCGAGGCGTGCCGGGTGCCGACCTGGCCGGCCTGCTCGTAGGCCTGGTACGAGCCCTTGCCGCTGTTCCAGCCGTCGAAGATGACGACGTGCCGGTGGTCCGGGTCGCCGCTGTTCGCCTTGATGACCAGGTCGCCGCGGCGCAGCTCGGACATCTTGATGGGCTTGGTCCAGCCGTCGTTCTTCAGCGCGACGGTGTTCGGGCCCGACTTGGGCAGGCCCAGCGCCATCGAGGCGTAGCCGGAGCAGTCCTGGCGGTAGCCGTCCTTCCAGTTCTTGTGCTGGCTGTACGGGACGGGCTTGCCCCCGTTGGCGGTCAGCCAGAGCTTGGCGCGGCGGATCTCCTCGGCGCGGGTGATCTTCGGGGCGGCGGCCCGCTGGTCCTGTGCCTGGAGGACGACGGCGGTGTCGCCGGCCGGCGCGGTGGCGGCGAGGGCGGGCGCGGTGAGGGTGAGCGAGCCGAGCAGCGCGGTGGCGGCGAGGGCGGGGATGCTCCAGCGGCGGATGCGGTTCATGACGGTGTTTCCCTTCGGAGAGGTGATGCCGTGACAGGTGGTGCCGTGACAGGTGGTGCGGTGACGAGCGGTACGGAGTGGTCCGGGTGCGGCCCTCAGCCCAGGTGGGCGAGGCGGCGCAGCGCGGCGTGGTCGCCGTGGAAGACGTCGGCGTCCATCGGGCGGCCGGCGGTTCCGGGGATGCGGGCCTGTTCGCTGTGCTGCCAGAAGTCCCAGCCGGTGGCGCCGGGCAGCGGGCGGGGTTCGGTGGTGCCGTAGCGGGCGAGCCAGGCCCGGTGGCCGGCGAGGTCCCTGGTGCCGCCGAGGCAGTCGTCGACGATGTCGCGGCGGGTGTAGAGGACGGGTGCGGTGCCGGTGGCCTGCCGGACCCGCTGGAGGAAGGCCTTGAGCTGGTCGAGCCGCAGCCGGTGGCCGTCGTGGCGGCACTCCTCCACGTCGACGGCGGGCGGCAGTTCGCCCGGCTTGCCGCCGGTGTGGCCGGCCCGGCGCAGCGCGGCGAGGAAGTGGTCGGCCTGGGCGGCGCCCTCCTTGTCGGCCTTGAAGTAGTGGTAGGCGCCGTGCGGGAGGTTCACCGAGCGGGCGCCGGCGAGGTCGCGGGTGAACCAGCCGTCGTCGAAGGTGAGGCCTTCGGTGGCCTTGAGGTAGACGAAGGACCAGCCGCCGCGGACGATCGCGGGCCAGTCGTAGGCCCGGTCGCCGCCCTCGGTCCCGTGGCTGTGGTGGGAGCTGTCGAAGCCGTGCACCGCGTAGGCCTGCGGGCCGCCGGCGGCGTCGGCGCTCGCGGCCGGGACGAGTCCGGCCGGTGCGGCGGCGAGGACAGTGAGGGCGGCGAGGGCGGTGACGACGGCCGTCCGCAGCGCGGTGCGGGTCCTGGGACGGGAGTCGGGCTTCATGAGGGGGGTTCTCCTCTGCGGTGGTGCGGGGGTGGTGACGGAGCGTCGCCCCGGGGTGGCGGTCCTGCCGGTGTGTCCCGGGGCCTGGTGAGAGCTTCGCCGGGTGGGCGGCTGGGGTGTAGCGGTTGCCTGTTGTCGCCCGGCGCGGGCACCTCGACAACGGCTCTGACCTGCGGCTTCGCTCGTTCGCGGGGAACGTCCCCGCCTCCCGTGACCGCTGCGGCCCGGCCTCGTTGAATGGTTGGGACACGATCGGACCGGGGGCTGCGGGTGAGCGCGGAGGGCGAGCGGCGGCGGGTGCCGGAGCAGGGCGCGCCGCGATCCGGACGGGACGGGCGCTCCGGCGGGGACGGGAGCGGGGACGGGCACGGAAGCGGCGGGAGCGGTCCCGGCAGGCCCGGGAACGACTGGAGCGGGCACGGCGCGGCCGGGGCGCGGGCGGCGGAGGGCTTCGCGGCGGCGCTGCGCGAGCGGCGGCGGGCGCAGGGCCTCTCGCAGTCCGGCCTGGCCCTGCGGGTGCACTACGACAAGAGCCACATCAGCAAGGTGGAGAACGGCGACAAGCCGGCCACCGCGGACTTCGCCCGGGCCTGCGACCAGGCGCTGCGGGCCGGCGGCGAGCTGGTGGCACTGGCCACCCGCGGCCAGTGCCCGTACCCGGGGCTCGCCTCCTTCCGGGCGGAGGACGAGCGCTGGTTCCACGGCCGCGAGCGGGCCCGCGCCGAACTGCTCGCGCTGCTCGGCGAGCGGCTGGCGGACCGCGGCGGGCCGGTCGTGGTGGTGGGGCCCTCCGGCGCGGGCAAGTCCTCGCTGCTGCGGGCCGGGCTGCTGCCCGCGCTGCGGCGCGGCGCCCTGCCGGGCCTGGGCCCCGCGGGCGCCGCGCTGCTGTCCCCCGGCGCCGCGCCGCTGGAGCGGCTGGCGGCGCTGGACGGGGACCGCTCCCCCGTCTGGGTCGTCGACCAGGCCGAGGAGTTGTTCACCCTGTGCCCGGACGCCGACGAGCGGCGGGCCTTCCTCGACCGGCTCTGCGCGGAGGCCGGGCCCGGCGGCACCCGGCTGGTCGTCCTGGGCGTACGGGCGGACGTGTACGGGCACTGCCTGGCGCACGAGGGCCTGCTGCGGGCGGTGCGGCGCGGGCAGCTGGCGCTCGGCCCGATGAGCGCCGCGGAGCTGAGTTCGGCGATCACCGCCCCGGCCCGTACCGCCCGGCTCGACCTGGAGGCGGGCCTGCTGGAGCTGCTGCTGGCCGACCTCGGGCTGACCGGCCCCGGCCTGGACGGCACTGCCGGCGCTGGTCCGGACGGTGCCGGGACTGCCGGCGCCTACGACCCGGGCGCGCTGCCGCTGCTGGCGCACACCCTGCGCGCGGTGTGGCAGCAGCGCACCGGACGCTCCCTCACCCTGGCCGGCTACCGGGCGATCGGCGGGCTGCACGGCTCGGTGGCGCTGACCGCCGAGCGGGCCTGGTCGCGGCTGGACGAGCCGGCCAGGGCCACCGCCCGCCGGGTGCTGCTGCGGCTGGTCCACCTCGGCCCCGACGGCCAGGTCTCGCGCCGGCGTGCCGAGCGCGCGCAACTGGCCGCCGCCGACGCCGACGGGCCGCGCCTGGACCACGTCCTGGCCTCGTTCGCCGCCGACCGGCTGGTCACCCTGGACGCCACCGGGGTGACGCTCTCCCACGAGGCCCTGCTGCGCGCCTGGCCGCGGCTGCGCGGCTGGATCGAGGAGGGCCGCACCGGGCTGCGGCTGCACCAGCAGCTCGCCCAGGACGCCGAGCACTGGGCCGCCTCGGGGCGCGAGGCCGCGCTGCTCTACCGGGGCAGCCGGCTGGACCTCGCCCGCCAGTGGGCCGGGCCGTCCGCCGAGGAGGCCGGGGACGCCGGGGTCTCCGGGGGCGCCGTCCTCGCCCCGGTCGAGCGCGAGTTCCTGGCCGCGGCCGCCGCCCGCCGGCGGCAGGAGCGACGGGCCGAGCGGCGCCGACTGCGCGCCCGGCGGCAGGTCGCGGGCGTGCTGACGCTGCTGCTGGTGTCGGCGCTGCTGGCCGGCGGGCTGCTGTGGCAGGAGCGCGACCGGGCCGCCGCGGCGGTGCTCGGCCGCACCGCGCTGACGCTGCTCACCGACGCCCAGCGCAGCAGCGCCCGCGACCCGTACGCGGCGCTCGCCCAGTCGCTGGAGGCCCGGCGGGTCGCCCGCGCGGGCGTGCCGGAGCTACGGCGCAGCGCCGACGACGCGGTGCTGAGCACCCAGGCCGGGTACCTGGCCGGGCGGATCCCGGGCTTCCCGTGGGGCGTCAACGCGCTGGCGCTGAGCCCGGACCGGCGGCTGGTGGCCACCGGTGACTCGCAGGGGCGGGTGGCGCTGTGGGACACCGCGACCACGGCGCTGGTGGCCGAGTTGCAGGGGTTCGTGACGCATCCCGTGCAGGACGTGGAGTTCAGCCCCGACGGGTCGCTGCTGGCCGCCACGCTCACCCGCGACCCGCGGCGGCGGGTGCTGCTGTGGCGGGTGGCGGACCGTCGGGCGCTGCCCTCGCCGGTGATGCCGCCGAGCGCCTCCGGGCAGTCGACCGTCGCCAAGCGGGTGGCGTTCAGCGCGGACGGCACGCTGCTCGCGGCGGGCAGCAGCGACCCGGACCTGCCGGGGCGGGTGTGGGTGTGGCGGGTGGCGGCGGGCGCCGCCCTTCCGGTGCGGACCCTGGTCGACCAGGGCGGGGCGATCCAGGGCCTGGGGTTCGGCTCCGGCCATCGGCTGGCGTCGGCGGCCACGGACGGCACGGTGCTGGTGCGGGACCTGGACGCGCCGGCCCGGGAGGACGGCGGGGCGCCGGTGGTGTTCTCCGGGCGCTCGCCCTCACCGCGGTCGCTGGCCTTCGCGGCGGACGGCGGGCTGCTGGCGGTCGGCGACGAGCAGGGCGGCATCCGGCTGTGGCGGCCGCCGGCGGGCGGTGCCCCGGTCGACTCCCCAGGCGGCTCCCCCGGCAGTGCCTCGGGCGGGGGCGCCGAGTGGCCGGTCACCGACCTGCCGGCCCGTCACCTCGGCCCAGTCAACGCGCTGGGCCTGACCCCCGACGGCGCCACCCTGGTCTCGGCCGGCGCCGACCAGAGCGCCCTGGTCTGGGACCTGCCCACCCGGCGGGTCACCGCCGAGCTGCGCGGCCACCCGACCTTCGTGCTGGGCGTCGCGGTCGGCGGCGACAACCGTACGGTCGTCACCTCGGCCGGGATCAGCCGGCCGTCCGGCAGCGTGCTGATCTGGGACCTGGGGCGCGGCACCGACCTGGCCCCCGGCCCCGACCACCCGCCCGTCACCGCGGTCGCGGCGGCCGGCGGGCGGGCCGCGGTCGGCACGGCCGACGGCCGCACCGCGCTGTGGGACGTCACCGGCCCCTCCCCCCGCCCGGTCGCCACCACCGCGCCGACCGGGCACCCCGTCGCCGCGCTGGCCTTCGACCGGGCCGGGCGCACCCTGGTGAGCGCCGGCACCGACGGCACCCTGCGCGTCCACGACGCCCGGGACGGCTCGCTGCGGGCCACCACCGCCGTCGGCGCCGAGATCGAGCCCACGGCCGTCGCCCTGAGCCCCGACGGCACGCTCCTGGCGGCGGGCACCGCCGACGGGCGGCTGCTCACCGGGGCCCCGGACGGCACACCGCTGCGCCCGCGCTGGCACGCCGACAAGGACCGGGTGCACGCCGTGGCCTTCCTCGGCGACGGCGCCGTGGTGGCCTTCGCCCACGACTCGCAGTACGTCGGCCTGCTCGACGCCGCCGACCCGGCCGCCACCGCCCGCCGGGGCGACGTCCGGCACGACGACCTGCTGCTCAGACTCGCCGTCAGCGCCGACGGCCGGCGCCTGGCCACCACCGGCAACGACCGCCAGGTCCGCGTCTGGGACGCCGGTACGGGCGAGCGGCTGGACACCGGCGGGCACACGGCGGGCGAGGACAGCGCCCGGGCCCTGGCCTTCGCCCCGGACGGCCGCGGCGTGGCCGGCGTCGGCTTCGAGGGCGGCCTGCGGCTGTGGACCCCCGACTCCCCCACCGCGCCGGCCACCCTCACCGGTCCGGGACAGGCGCTCAACTCCGTCGCCTTCCTGCCCGACGGGCGGGCCCTGGTCGGCGGCGACAACGGTTCGGCGCCGCTGTGGAGCCTCACCCCGGCCACCGCCGCCGCCCGGGCCTGCGCCGTGCTGCGCGCGCCGCTGCCCCGCGAGGAGTGGTCCCGGCTGCTGCCCGTCGTGCCGTACCACCCGGACTGCGGCTGACGGCCGGTCATCCCCTCCCGGGGCCCTGTGGGGGTGCCCCGGGTCCGGAACGTGGAGCGGTCCTCAGGCGGTACTCGGCCGTACCGGGCCCGGGAGCTGCCAGTCGCCGCCGCGCTCCTCCTTCGACCGGCGCGCGACGAGGTCGGGGATGTGCAGGAAGGAGGCCAGCGCGGTGGCCGCCTGGAAGGCCTCGATGGCGCGCCGGGTCATCGGCAGGCCCAGGCGCAGGAGCCGCGGACTGACCTCGGCCTGGATGCGGTCGACGAAGGGCCGCAGCACGGTGTCGTAGTTCGCCAGTGCGGTCGGCAGGTCGTCGGGGTGCCGGTTGATCTCGTCGGCCAGGACGTGGGCGCCGACCAGGCCGCCGGAGACGCCCATGCCGCTGTAGGGCGAGGCGCAGTGCGCGGCGTCCCCCGCCAGCACCACGCGGCCCTCGGACCAGGTGCCGGTGCGCACCTGGACGACCTCCTGGGAGTGGAAGAAGGGGCTGCTCCCCATGCCCGCGGTGAAGCGCTCGGTCTGCCACCCGGCGTCGCGGAACCTGCCCGCCCAGAAGGCCTGTTGACGCTCGACGGGTTCCCGGTGGACCGCCGAGGCCTCCTCGGACTCCTCGCGCAGCACGAAGTGGACCTGGGTCTCGGTCGGGTTGTGGCTGCGGCGCATGATCTGACGGCCGCCCGGGACCATGTAGGTGTCCCGGATGTCGCTGTCGGAGTCGGTGCGCGGGACGAACCAGTACGCCATGTGGATGCCGACCCGCCAGTACGGGTCGGCACCCTCCGGGAGGATCGCCCGGCGGATGCGCGATCCCTGGCCGTCCGCGCCGACCAGGAGGTCGAACCCGCCGGACGACCCGTCGGAGAAGTGCGCGACGACCTCGTGCTCGTCCTGCTCGAAACCGTCCACGCTCGTGCCGAAGACGTACTCGGTGTCGTGCCTGGTCGCGTCGTGGAGGATGCGGACCAGGTCGCCGCGCATGATCTCGTACTCGGAGGTCAGGCTCTGGCGGCCCTGCCCCGAGGTGTTGGCCATGATCGTCGCCCTGGCCCTGCCGCGGGCGTCGACGAAGGCGACGCCCTTCTCGTCCACGAGCTTGCTCCGGACCTCGTCGAGCAGTCCCATGCGGCGCACGGCCTCGATGCCCTGGCCCCGGAGGTCGACCTGGGCGCCGGTGGCCCGCAGCGCGGGGAAGCGTTCGACGACGGTCACCCGGTGGCCGCCCCGCGTCAGCCAGAAGGCCAGCGCCTGCCCCGCGACTCCGCCGCCGGCGATGAGGACGCGCAAGGACCGCGTTCCCGCACCCCGTGTCATGTCCACCATCCAAAATCTATCAGTGAATGATTCCTCTCCAGCGTCATCTATCGGCGATAGATTGTCAACGTGACGAAGATGAACCGTGAGACCGTGGTCGCCGAGGCGCTCGACCTGCTCGACGAGGTCGGCCTGGACGCCGTCAGCACCCGGCAGCTGGCGAGGCGGCTGGGCGTCGAACAGCCGTCGCTGTACTGGCACTTCCTCACCAAGAAGGACCTCCTGGCCGCCATGGCGCAGGCCGCGATGGCACCCCATGCGAGCGCACCGCTGCCGGCGCCCGGGGACGACTGGCGCGCGTGGTTCCTGGAGAACACCCGCAGCTTCCGGCGGACCCTGCTGATGCGCCGCGACGGCGCACGCCTCCACGCCGGCTCCACGCCCACCGCGGACCTCGACCGGATCCGCCGCAAGATGTCCTTCCTCGTCGACTCCGGCGTGCCCGAGCAGGACGCCCGGATGGCGATGCTGACGGCCGGCCGCTTCACGGTCGGCAGCGTCCTGGAGGAACAGGCGGCCTCCGGCGGCGACGACGGCAGCGGCGACGGCCCGGGCCTGCCGGCCGGCGTTCCGCCGATCGACCCCGAAGCGGCGTTCGAGGCGGGGCTCTCCCTCATCGTGGACGGCCTGGCCCCGCGCGTCCCGGCCCGAGGAGGCGCCGGGTGAGACCGATTACACCGGAAATGCGCCAAGTTGGAGCAAGCTCCCGGTCCGGCGCACCTGGAGACCCCGGCGCGGGAAACTGTATCGAGGTCCGATGAGCGCGCAGGGCGCCCCGGGCTGGAAGGGAGATCCGCGATGCGTCGTGCCCGCCTCGGGGTCTTGGCCGGCGTCACTGCTCTCACGCTTGGAGTGCCGGCTGCTCCGGCAGCCCAGGCATCCGCCTCCAACGCGGTTCCTTCACTGGAGATGTGCACACGGGGTGTCAAGCCTTACATGGACTCGTTTCCGCGTTGGTCATGGCTCGGCCGATGGAACACGTCCAACGCCAGCAACGGACCACGCACCTGCGGTTACACGCAGAGCAGGTGGATCGAGTACGTCTGCTGGTCCGACGCCAACGGCTCCACGATTCAGGTGGTCGGCGGCACGGAATCCAGGGGACGGCGTCACACCATCAGACCGATTTGCGATGGCCGGACTCACGGCATCAAGCCGTATCAGGGCCTCCCCCAGCCATATCACGTGCACTGGCACCATGATCGAAAGGTGAAGTGGAAGCAGGTAGGACTGGGCCTCTACTGACCCCCTTTCATCCTGGGGTGAGCTCGCAGGCTTCCGGAGGGAGGCGGACCGGCACCCGCGTGGACGCTGTCCCCGGGCGACCGCCGGTCAGGATCGGTGTGGTGTGATCACGGCCTCGGGGCCGACGACGGCGACCGCGTGTCGGCGTCCTCCCTGGTCCAGGCGCCGGCGCCGAGGCGTCCCGTGGTGCCGAGGTCGAGTTCCGGGGTGACCACCACGGGGGCCGCGTCGGGGGTGGCGCGCACCCGGACGTAGGGGGCGTTCAGCGGTTCGCCGAGACCGGCCTCGGTGGTGTTGCGCCACACCAGGGTGGTGCGGGCGCCCTCCCCGGGGAGCAGGGCGAACTTCCGGGGCGGGTCGTCGGCGCCGGTGCCGGTGGCGATCCCGGCGCCGCCGCGCAGCACGCTCACCCCGCCCAGGGGGCGGTGGTCGAGGTCGAGCGGCTGCACCTGGGGGTAGCCGTCGAGGGTGACGGGGGTGGTGCCGCAGTTGCGCAGGTGCAGTCCGACCACGCGCAGGCCCATCGCGGCGTCCCCCTCGTCGGCGTACAGCCGCACGCCGGAAGTCGGGCAGGGGCCACCGGAGTTCGGGGCCTCGGCGGTGGGCACGCCGCGGACCTTGGCGATCTCCGGCTTCGCCGTGGACGTACGGGTGCCGGGCAGGGTGAGGGTGGGCGGCGGGCCGGGCTCGGGGGTCCGGCTGGGCCCGCCCAGGTCGATCCGCCCCTTCTCGGTGGCGCCGGGGGCGAGCGCGGTGACGGTCCGGGTGAGGTTGTCCAGCACCTCGCCCTGCGCGGAGCGGAGGCTGAACAGCACGGTGTAGTCGTACGGTTCGCCGTTCGGGTTGGTCACCTCGTACTCGGCGCAGCCGGGGCCGGAGACGGTGATCCGCACCCCGCCCTGCGCGAGCCCGGTCGGCTGCGCCACCCCGGGCGTCGTCGCCGTCGCCGTCGGGGTCGGCGTCGCGCACGCCCCCGGAGTGCCGGACGCCTCCGCTCCCCCGCCGGAGCCCGCGGCCGTCACGGTGCCGCAGCCCACGAGCAGCAGGGCGGCGGTCGCGGCGAGACAACTGGCCGCCGGCTGGCGGCGGGGAACGGAGAACTGGCGCATCAGCCGAGTCGATCACGCCCCGGGACGGCACCGCCGTGAGCCGCGTCACTTCGCGTGCAACAGCCCTGTCATGGTCCGCTTCCGGATCCCGCCGGGCCGGCCGGCGGAATTCCGGCGTGCACACTGGGTACGTGAAGACGCCGGCCGGTGGCGGGCGACCGAGGTCGCGCCGCCGGCCGGCCCGAGGAGTCGGAGGACCCACGAGGTGTCAGCATTCCCGGAGTTCCGCGGTTTCGACCTGGTACGGCGGGGCTACGACCGCCCCGAGGTCGACCGCTACCTTGACGCCCTGTCCGGAGCCGGTGCACCGCCACCCGTTCCGGCGTTCCGCATCAGGTGGCGGGGCTACGACCGCGAGCAGGTCGACGCGCGCATCGCGGACCTCCTGCGCGGCAGGGGCGGCAGCGCGTAACCCCACGTGCCGGGCTTGACGTAGAAAGTCGGACCGGCCGACTTCCTGTGCGACGGGGTGCCCGGTACCGCGCGGATCGACGAAGTCCGGGGCGAAGTCCAGCACCCGGCTCCCGAGAGGCTGCCTTGCCGGGAGTTCCGTCTTCTGACGGAACGCCGACTTGGCGGCCTCTCGGGAGCCGGGGTTGCGCCACGGCCCCTAGAAACCGCCGTGGGCGGCGGGGGTCGGCGGGTGGGTCAGGCGTCCTCCTCGGGCGGGGCGGCGCTCAGTGGCAGACGAGCTTGTTGCGTGCGAGCTCCTGGACGGTGCCGGCGGAGACCGGTGTGTCGCAGGAGACGGTGCCCTCGGTCTCGGCGTCGAAGGTGCTGTAGGTGGGGTGGGAGCCGAAGAGGTAGGCCCAGTACCCGTCGCCGGGGTTGCTGCCCCCGAAGTCGCGGAGGAGGCAGACGTACTCGTCGGCCTTGCCCTGGACGCGGTTGGTGCCCTTGAACACCGCGTAGTCGCCCGGGCGGGAGAAGTTCAGCGTGACCTTCTGGGACCAGGTGCTGCTGCTGGACTTGCTGGTCTGGACGGAGAAGCCGACCTTGACGGAGACCTTCGCGAAGAACGCGCCCGCTTGCGCGTTGATCTCGGTCGAGGCGTTGAAGGTCGTGCTCACGTTCTGGACCTCGGACACGGTGGTCTCGATGGAACCGGTGGTGCCGGGGGCGATGGTGATGCCCTTCCAGTGCGTGAGCACCGGGTCGACGACGGCGGTCGAGACCTCGTACAGCCCGTACCGGGTCACGCGGGGGTCACACGGGCCGCCCGGCTCGGCCGCGTGGGCCGTGCCGGTGGAGAAGGCCGAAGCCGCCACGGTCAGGACGGCGAGCGCGGCGGGTAAGGACAGCCGCCGCAGGAAGGCGTTCGCCAAGGGGACTCCTCGGGACGGGAGGTGTCAGGTCGTCACGCCGCCGACACCTGGCATGAATTTGTCAGAGCATGCCCCGATCATCTTCTCCGCACACCCACAACCCCGAACTCCCCCGCACAAACGGAAGGTTGCCCGTTCACATGGCCTGTCGCCCTGCGACGGCAGGTGCGGCCCCGCCCGCACGGGGTGCGGGCGGGGCCGTCGTGCGCTATGACGCGGCCAGGACCCGGGCCGCAGCGCCTCCTCGGCGATGCCTTCGGCCCGCCGCCAGGATGAACAGGGCCTCCCGCCTGCCGTTGACCAGGACGGCCCCGGCGGTGACGTGGCCTCGGAACTCCTTCCGGCTGGTCACGTCCGCGTCGTCGGCCAGCAACCCCAGGGGAACGGCGAGGTTCGCCCTGTCCTCGGGGAAGCGGTCGAGGTACGCCGCGAGTGTGGTGCTGATGTGGTCTGCCGTGATGGCCAAGGGATCACCTGTTGTAGAAGTCGAGCCACGTAGCCGCGATGGCTTCGCGGGCCTTGCTGTCGACCTCGTGCATGCCCGCGTCGAGACCGCCACTGCCGAGCAGGTGGATGCCCGCGATGATCTCGGACTACACGAGGAAGATGAACGGCCCGACGCTGGCGCCGTGAAGGCGTTCCTCACCGTTGCCGGTAGGCCTGGACAAGCAGTGTGTCGGCCGAGCCCGCACCCGAAGTGGCAGGGGGGAAGCGGTCGATGCTGATCGCGGTGAACCCGGCCTCGTCCAGCAGCTTCGTCCAGACGTGCTCCTGGAGGACCCAGCGGCGCATCGTCGTCGGAGTGCCGTCCGAGGCACGGGCCGGGATGTCGGCGTGCCGGACGTCCGGTTCGGCGGGCGCTCCATCGACGTAGTGGCCCAGGGTGGAGGCGGCGAGCAGTCCGCCGGGACGCAGGGCGCGGGCAGCGGCAGGAAGCAGCCCGCGGGGGTCGGCGAAGTCGAGGCCGCCGAATACCGAGTAGAGGACGTCGTACTCGTCCGGATGCGCCTCCAGGTGTTCGATCGCGTTGGCGTGCAGGGTGCGCAGGCGCGGCGCGAGATGGCCGTAGAGGTCGCAGGCCATCGCGTGTTGGGCCGGGGAGGCGTCGATGGCGTCGACCCGGGCCGGGTCGTGGTGGACGACGAGGTGGGCGGCGTGTCGGGCGGCGCCGGCGCCGAGGTCGGCCAGGACGAGGCCGGTGACGTCACCCAGCACCTCGCTTCCGGGCCCGCCGTCCTGGGCCCAGACCCAGTGGAAGGAGTCGGGGACGGTCCGGTCCGCGTCGGCACGGGCTCGGCCGTAGTGGTGCCAGAGGTCCGGCGCGGCGGCTTGGGCGGGTGAGGTGGTCGTCACCCGGGCCATCCTGATGCCCGGCGTGCCCGGGCGCAGGAATTCGGGCGAAGACCACCCGTCCGCGTTGCGGTGGTCCCGGCCAGGCCGGGACCACCGCGATCAGCCGGTCGGTGCGAGTCGTTGCCGGGGTGGCAGGGACTGATAACGGCAGGTGCGGGCAGGGCGATTGAGCGCTACGACGCGGCCAGGACCCGGGCCGCAGCGCCTCCTCGGCGATGCCTTCGGCCGGCTGCCAGGCGTATCCGACGAGGTGGGGGCAGTGCCCGGTCGATCTCGCACCTCGCACCGGGGACGGCCCGGCTCAGATGGGCAGGTTCCAGCCCGGTCCGTCCTCCGTGCCCAGCCAGACGCGCTGTCCGGCCGCCGACACGGTGATCCCGAAACCGTCCTGGTGCGGCTCACCGGCCGCCTGCCAGCACTGGACCGCGCGCTCGACCCGGTCCCACAGCCGGACGGGCCCGCGCTGCGTCACGGTCCACCCGCCGCCGGGGCCGGGTGCCGTCCGGGCCTGCGACCCGGTGGACGGGTCCCAGAGGATCTGCTGAGCCCCCACACCCATCCGGATGGCTGCGGGCGCGGCGAGTTGGGCCACCCAACCGCCCGTCCAGCCGTCGAGCGCCGCCGGGTCGATGCGGGTCCTGGACTCGTCGCCGGGCAGCAGGTCCAGCGTCGGGAGGGGCGGCCGGTCGTGCGGGCGCGCGATCATGAAGCTGGTCTGGTCGGCCAGGAACCGGCCGGTGGCCTCGCCGGGGCCGGTCACGTCGAGCAGCGCGAGGGCGTTCGCGTAGCTCCACCCGGAGAGGGTGACCAGGATCCGACCGCCGGGCCTGACCTGGTGGAGCCACGGGAGAGGGATGTACCGGACCGAACAGGTGGCGATGAGCCGGTCGTACCGGCCCCCGTCCGGATCGCCGCGCAGCCCGTCACCGGTGATCAGCCGCGGGGAGAATCCCGCGGCCTTGATCGCTGTCGCGGCTGCCGCGCCGACCGTCGGGTCGTACTCGACGCTGGTGAGGTCGGCGTCCCCGAAGCGGTGGGCGCCGAGGGCGGTCGAGTACCCGGTCCCGGTGCCGACCTCCAGCACACGGTGTCCGGCCCTGGCACCGAGCTGCTGCCACATGCGCAGCACCACGGACGGGAGGGTGGACGACGAGGACGGGATGCCCGTCACGGTTTCCCCGTCCGTGTCCTCGGGCCCGATGCGGCCGTCGAGCCGGGTGACCAGCGTCTGGTCCTCGTAGATCCCCTCCAGCCATCCGGGCTCGCCCTCGCGGACGGGCCGGTAGCCGGTCGGAACGCTGCCGGCGACCGGAGCGAAGTAGGTTCCGGCGAAGAGTTCCCGCGGAACGGCCCGCACGGCGCTCTCCCACGCGCGTTCGGTCAGCACGCCGTTCCCCGTGAGCCTGTCGGCCAGAGCGGCGCGGAGTTCAGCCGGTGTGCTCATGTGTCACGGCCTTTCTGGAGCTGGTCGGCGAGAGCGTGGGCGATGGCGTCGGTGGTCCCGGCCGGCTGCCACGCCCACTGGCCGTTCGGGTTGGACTCAAGGAAGTACCAGGCACCCGAGGCGGTCACCGCGAAGTCGAAGGCTCCGTAAACCAGACGAAGCTGTCCGAGGTAGGCGGCAACCGAGCGCGCGACCGGCTCGGGTACGTCGATCGGCGTGCACGTCATCCGGTCCTGGCGCCGCCGCCAGTCGAGGTCGGGACTGTCGATCCGGACGCCGAACAGACGGTTGCCGACGGCCGTCACCCGTGCGTCGAACGCTTTCGGCACCTTCGCTTGGAAGAGGTGCGGGCAGACGGACACCGCATCGGTGAGGTCGGCCGGATCGACCTCTCGCACCCACACCGCGTGGGGCCGCCCGCCGACCGCGTAGGGGGTGTTCCACAGCGGCTTGTACACCGCCCCGCAGGCCTGGGCGGCAACGAACTCCCTGGCCTCGTCCTCGCTGTTCGTGATCACCGTGTCGGGGACCAGGAATCCGAAGCGCTGCGCGGCCGCGAGCTGTGCCGGCTTGTACTCGGCGGCGCGGTTGGCCCAGGGATGGTTCACGTAGTGCGCGGCGGGGAGCGACGCGAGGATGCCGCCCGCGCCCCACAGGGCTTGCGAGGCGGCGAACCGGCGGTCCTGTCCGTCCAGTTCGGAAGGGCCCTCGTAGGGCGAGGCCCGGCGCACCCAGACGGACCGCACGACGGAGAGATCGACGTCCCGGCCGACCGTGCGCAGAGTGCCTCGCTGACCGCCCGTACGGTACGCGGCGGTCAGCGAGGCACCCGTGTGCAGGTCGGTGCCGGGATCGAGACGGACCACCGGAACCCGGCGCTCGGCGAGCACCCGCAGTACCGCATCCGCAGTCGCGTCAAGGGGGTTGGTCAGCACCAGCACCGACCCGCTTCGGTCATCCATCAGTCGCTGCTCTGGTCCTGGTCGTAGGACTCGGTGGTGTCGGTGTCGGTCGGGCTGCCCGGGTTTCCGTCGGGCGTGGTCCGCGTGGGCGTCAAACCGCTGGTGCTGGTGCCGTGGCCGCCCATCTCCACCGTGCGGCCGTGCTCGTCCACGAAAACGGCGACCTGCGTCTCGGGGTCGATGACAGGCGTGTACTGCGGGACCGGGACGGTGGCCGTGAACGGCCCCATGCGGGTGGTACCCCACGGTGCGGTTGTCATCTGTGCTGCGCCTCCGTTTCGTGGTGCTGACGGGATCAACAGCTCGGGCAGTCGGCCGGGTTGTTGATCCGGCCGTTCGATCTCGCGCCGCTCTCCGGCGTCGATGCTCTTGGCAGGAAAGTACGGAGTGAGCGGCAGACCCCGCCATGAAATTCCACAGGATTCCACGCCGATTGCAGGGGTCACCCGAGCAGCGCAGCGGCAGACGTGATGAGCTCACGAGCGGTCGCCCCGTAGACAGCCGACTCGGCAAGCTCACCGAACGTCTCGGCGTACATCGTGATCTCGCTCGGCTGGGTGATCGTCAGGTATCCGGAGATCAGTTCCACATTCACCTGCGCACTGTCGAAGATCCAGAAGCCCTCAGCCGGCCAGCGCGTCCGATCGGGACGCATCGGAACAACTCCCAAGCTCACGTTGGGAAGCGATCCGACTGTCGTCAGGTGGTGCAGTTGGTCGCGCATGACGCCGCCACCGCCGATCCCGCAGCGCAGCACGGACTCCTCGATCAGGAAGGCGAACCGCCGGTCGCCCGCGTACAGCACCCGTTGGCGCTGCATGCGGGCGGCCACAGCGGCCGGAACGTCGTCAACGAGCCCTCGGCGCTGCTGAATGGCTTGGAGGGCAGCAGTCGTGTACCCCGGCGTCTGAATCAGGCCGGGCACCAACCAGGACGAGTAGGACCGGAACCGACGCGTTCGCTCGTACAGCGGGAGCCGGGCTTCCTGAGCTGCCTTGAGACCGGCGCGTTCCATGCGTCGCCACTCGATGAACATGCCTTCGACCGCTCGCAGGGAAGCGATCAGGTCCGGCGCGCGGTCCTCGGCCCCGCAGGCCCGGCACCACTCCCGGATGTCGTCCTCGGACGGCGGCGTGCGGGCGTTCAGCAGACGCGAGACCTTGGACGGGTACCAGCCGCACGCCGCGGCCAGGTCACGCCCGGTCAGCCCGGCATCCCGCTGAATCTCGCCGAGCCGGTCGGCGAGATTCTGGCGGGCGCGCTGGACACTTGACGATGCCGGGACAGCCATGGACGGTTATCGATCAGGCGGGACGGTACTCCGCGTGCGGTGTCGCCCGTTCCCATGCGATCTCGTAGGCCGCCAGGTACCGTTCGGCCAGCTCCGGATCGGTCCGGACCTCCATGCCGGCCTCGGCCCACTGCCCGTCCCCGGTGAAGTGGTGCAGGATCACCACCTCGTCATCCATCACCCAGCCGTCCAGACCGGGCAGGAACAGGTCACCGGCGCGGGAGCGCGGCAACCATCGCACGTCTTCTCCCGCCGCGACATTCGGAAAGGTCACGTCGTACTCGTACCGGATGTAGTCGGTCACCGGCTCGGAGACCACGCGCAGACGGCGCATGGCGACCCCACGGCCGGTCGTCTCGGCCACCACGTCGAGCCACGACCGCCACCACGACTCGCGGTCCATCGGATCAAGCCGTTTGCCCTGCTGCCAGGCGATGAACTCGGGGTCGTCCAGCATGTAGCCGTCCCGCATCTCCAGATGCACCGCCGAGCGCTGCGCCTTTGCGAGCTGCTCACGAACCGCCGTTGCCACCGTCGTTGACCTCACTGTCCGGCCGGGGGATGAACTGGATCATGTTGGCGGGAAGCCGGAACACGCCCTCGTGATCCGGGATGTCCGTGGAGTGGCCCGGGATGGAACCGACCTCCTGGGCCTCCCTGATGGTGGCTTCGTCGGCCTTCCAGGACTGGATCACCAGGTCGCCGGTCGCCTCGTCCAGCCAGATGGTCGGCGAGCCGTCATCGGGGGTGTTCGGGTAGATCCCCAGAAACTTTAGCGCCATGACTACCTCCTGTACCGAGTGGATTCCACGCAGTTCCACGAACCTTGACCCCGCCCGTGAAGGAGCGTCAAGGGCACGGCTCGGGATGGGCCCGACCCCCGCACAGCGCCGCAGGGCTCAGACCTTGTACTTCTCGTGGTCGGTGGCACGCGCCCAGACAGCCTCGAAGGCCGAGGTGCAGAGCCGCGCCACGTCGGCGTCGTCGGAGTGCTGCGGCCCCAGGCCCCTCCCGTATCCGTCGAACAGATTGAAGCGAACCAGCTTCCCGTCGAACAGCCAGAAGTCGTTGCCGGGGAGGACAAGGTCCGACGCCTGGCTTCGGGGAAGCCAGCGAACCAGTTCACCGGCCGCCACGTTCACCTGGGTGATGTGGTGTTCGTAGCGGATGTAGGCCGTCACCGGCTCCGACACGATCCGTGCCCGCCGGACGACGACGCCACGCGCGACCGCGCGGCGTACGGCCTCGGTCCAGTCCTGCCAGTACTCCGAGTCGGGGTCCACGTCGACGGCTTCGCCCCGCTGCCACCGGGCGATCTCGTCGGACTCCTCCGAGATGCCGTACTGGTCCCGCATCTCCAGGTGGACGGCCGAGTGCTCGGCGGTATCCAGGAGTTCATAGAAGCTCGGTACCTTCTGCGACATCGCACGCCCTCCTGTCGATACTCAGGAACCGTAGTGCCACGGCCGTCTCTCCATCTGCCACGGACGCCGGGTTGGTGGGGCGGGTTGTGTCGCGGCCCCCGGCGCGTGGGCGGCGGGGGCCGACGGTCAGGTGTCCTCGTCGGGCGGCGGGGCGGCGCGGAGGGCGGTGACGACGCCCAGGGCGACGGTCGCGAAGGCGAGGGCGTGGAGGACGGCGAGGGCCGTCCCGATCAGGTATCGCACGAGGTCCTGCGTTCGGCGTCGAGGAGCAGGGTGAGGAGGTTGAGGAGGGTCGACGCCGGCGCGGTGTTGAAACGGACGAGGACGCGGCCGTCCATGGTCCTGTCGGTGTCGATCGAGGGGAAGATGAGGCCGAACTCGCGCCCCCGCTCCCGGACTTCGTCCATCAGGGCGCGGATGTGGTCCTCGGTGTAGTACCGGATCCGGGGGTCGGTCGGCAGCATCGGGTGACGGCCGGGACGGTAGACCATCAGGCGGCGTCCTTCAGCAGCTCGAACCACACGGATTTGGCACGCTCGTGGGGATCGACGCCCCAGCGGTGGGTGAGCGCCCCGACCAGCTGGAGGCCGCGCCCGGACTCGGCGAGCAGGGACAGCGGTGGGGCGGAGGGCAGGACCGGGCTCTCGTCCGTGACGGAGACCCGGAGCGAGTCGTTGACGGAGATGATCTCGACCAGCGGCGCGGGGGTGTCGGTGTGGCGCCACGCGTTCACGAGCAGCTCACAGAGCGCGAGCTGCGCGTCGAAGATGGTGGAGGAGGACCAGCCGACGCGCGTCATGGTGGTGCAGAGGGTCTGACGGGCGATGGCGATGGTGGGCGTGTTGATGTGACGCATGGGAGTTCTCCCGAGGCGTGAGTGAGGGGGAACCGGCGGAAGAGGTCGCCGTGAGCCAGGCCGGTGGAGATGGACGTGGCTGCTCTGCGGTGCTTGCCAGCAGGCGTTACTGACGATCCGTCGGATCGATGTGAGATCGACCATAGCGCAGTCGAGTATCTAATTTTCCACTCTTCATGGATTCTTCCCCCTATGGTGGTAACTGGTGGACCTCCGCTCAACACGCGCGGCACACTGGCCACACGCACGCCTGGAAGGAAGTCATGCCGCCACGATCGAACCCAACGCTCCGCCAGCGCAGGCTCGGAACTGAGCTACGGAGAATGCGCGAACAGTCCGGGTTCGGTGGCTCGCAGCTCGGCCGCACCGTAGGCATGAGTCCAGCCCAGGTGACGCAGATGGAGTCAGGCCGGATTGGCATCAGTGTCGAACGGCTCCACACCATCGCGGCCGCATGCAACTGCGCCAATCGGCCCTTGATCGACGCGCTCGCCGCCATAATCGCGGAGAGGGGAAAGGGCTGGTGGGAGGAGTACGACGAGGTCCTTACATCGGACTACCTTGAGGTCGCCGAGATCGAGGGTCATGCGGAGAAGCTCTCCATGTGCACCACCACGTACATCCCCGGGCCCCTCCAGACGGCCAGCTACGCCTCGGCGGTTTTCAAGAGGATCTATCCTCCGTTGCCCCGCAAAGATGTCGACATTCGAACTGCGTTCCGCATCCAGAGGCAGCAGGTCATCCGTTCCGGCCGCACTCCGTTTCGAGCATTCATCCACGAAGCCGCGCTAAGGATGCAGTTCGGTGGGCCGAAGGTACTCGTGGACCAGCTTGATGCCCTGCTCGAAGACTCCCAGCAGTCCGGTATCTCCGTTCGAGTCGTTCCGTTCGCGGTCGACACGTTCCCCGGCGCCGGAGAGAACCTGACGTTCGCGGAAGGGCCAGTCCCCGAACTGGACACCATCCAGATGGACGTCTCGCAAGGTGCCCTGTTCTTCGACGCTCCAGCTGACCTTGCAAGGTACCGGGTGATCTTCGCGCGTCTTGACACCACGGCTCTCCCTGAAGATGGGTCTCGAAACTTCATCCGATCCATCAAGAAGGAACTGGAAGAAACGTATGCCTGAGTCGGCATGGCAGAAGTCCAGCTACAGCGCTTCAAGCAACGAGTGCGTCGAGGTTCGCACGGTCGGCAACCTGGTTGAACTCCGCGAGTCCGACGAGGCCCACCTCACCCTCCGCACCACCCCCACCGCCCTCGCCACCTTTCTCCACGGCATCAAGGCCGGCGAGTTCGACCACCACGCCTGACAGCCCCACCCGCGCCCCTCGCCCCACCCAGGGCGAGGGGCGCAACCACAATCCAGGCAGGAAGGACACACATGCCCGAGTCGACATGGCAGAAGTCCAGCTACTCCGGCGCAAGCGACAACTGCGTCGAGCTGCGGGCCATGAATGAGATGGTCGAACTCCACGAGTCCGACGAGGCCCACCTCACCCTCCACACCACCCCCACCGCCCTCGCCGCACTCCTCCACGGCATCAAGGCCGGCGAGTTCGACCACCACGCCTGACAGCCCCACCCGCGTCCCTCGCCCCACCCAGGGCGAGGGACGCAATCACAACGGCCAGCCAGGAAGGACACACATGCCTGAGTCGGCATGGCAGAAGTCCAGCTACAGCGCCGCGAACAACGAGTGCGTCGAGGTCCGCACGGTCGGCAACCTGGTCGAACTCCGCGAGTCCGACGAGGCCCACCTCACCCTCCACACCACCCCCGCCACCTTCGCCACCCTCCTCCACGCCCTCAAAGCCGGCGAGTTCGACCACCTGACGGGCCCGTACGGCTCGCTCTCGGCTCAGGTCGCCCAGGGCAGCCGTACCGCCTCGACGCCGCTGTCGTTCAGCAGCGCCTCGATGAGGGCCGGAGACCCGGCGACCTTGGTGCCCCACAGGTCGTAGCCGCTGCACAGGACCCATGAGCGGTCCTCGGCCCAGAGGTTGGCGGGGCTGGCGTCCGTCAGGTCGGCCTCGGGCACGTCGTAGAGGAACCCGGCGTCGCCGAGGCGTCCCGCCCGCACGTGGAGGTTGTCGAAGTCGACGGCCCCGAGCGTGAGCGGGTTGTAGTAGGCCAGGCAGCGGGTGTCCGGGCCCGCGGGGCTGTGCGCGGTGAGGATGTCGATCAGCCGCGTCCACGTTTCACGGTCCAGGCTCCCCTCGGTGGGCGGGGCGATGCCGAGCGGCCAGCTGCCGTTCTTCGTGGCCGAGGGGAAGCAGCGGAAGGAGGGCAGCAGCCCGTCGGGGACGACCGGGTCACCGGTCCGGCGGGCGAGTTCCGCCCAGCGCAGCCGCCGCCAGCCCGGGCCGGGGTGCTCCGCGCGGCCCAGGCCGCCTCCCACGGCGACGCACACGGCGTCGAGGTCGATGCCCCCGGCGATCTCGCGCGGGATGCTCCCGTCCGCCAGCCGTGCCTGGCGGTACTCGTGGTGCGACACGTCGCCCGGCCCGTGCTCGTGCTCGTACATGGCGTTGAGCACCCAGGCCGCGTCGGGCATCGCCGGCGGCATGAACCCGGTCAGACCGTCGCCGCACAGCTCGGACAGCCAGGCCGTCGCGCCGGCCGGCGCGAGCGGCCACAAGTCTGACAAAAGGTTCGATTCCTCGGGCATGGGTTCATGATCGCAGGTGCGGTCGGGGCGCCCGGCCGGCAGGCCTCAGGGCCTCAGGTCGTCCGGCCGGCGCAGGCCGCCGCGGTCACCAGGGCGGTGAAGGCGGCCTCGGAGGCGGGCAGTCCGGCCGGGTCGTACGGGTTGCGGGAGAGCACGACCTGGCGCTGCCCGGTGTCGTCACCGAGCATGATGCTGCTGTAGCCGAGGCTGTCGCCGCGGTGGCCCCAGAAGTCCCCGCACGGGGTGGGCGTGCGCTCCAGGCCGAGGCCGTAGTCGGCCCCGCGCCCGAGGCCCGTGGTGTGCTTCATCTCGGCGAGTTCGGCGGGCCCGAGGAGCCGTCCTCCGAGCAGGGCGGACATGAAGGCGGCGAGGTCGGCGGTGGTGGAGATGCCGGCGCCGGCCGGGCCGGCGATGGTCGGGTTGAACAGCGTGATGTCCACCGGCCCGCCGGGCATGCTGACGTAGGCGCGGGTGTGGCGGCCGGGGACGGTGGGGTCGTTCTCCGGCATGGTGGTCTCGCTCAGGCCCAGTGGCCGGACGATCCGGCGCTCGACCTCCTGCTGCCAACTGCGGCCGGTGGCCTTCTCGATGAGCATGCCGAGCAGGATGTAGTCGGTGTTGGAGTAGTGCCAGTCCTGACCGGGCGGGAAGTACGCCGGGTGGGTCTCGGCGACGGCGACGAGTTCCGCCATCGTCCGCGACTTCCAGCGGTCGGTGCTGAGCCAGGTCCGGAACGAGGCGTCGTCGGCGTAGGCGAAGGCCCGGTCCGAGGTGTAGTTGTAGACGCCGCCGGTGTGGTTGAGCAGTTGGCGGACGCTGATGCGGGCGCCGTCGCGCAGGACGCCGGGCAGGTGCGTCGCGACCGGGTCGTCCAGGGCGATCCGGTGCTCGGCGACGAGCTGGAGGACGACGGTCGCCACGAAGGTCTTGGTGGCGCTGCCGATCCGGAAGCGGTCGCGGGCCGCGGCGGGCTCGCCGGTGGTGAGGTCGGCGGTTCCGGCCGCGCCCTTCCAGAGGGTGTGGCCGTCCTCGCGCACCCGGCCGATCGCGGCGGTGGCACCGCCCGGCGCCACCACTACCCGCAGGCCGGCGTCCAGCGCCGCCCGGTCGACCCGCCGCGCCTGGTCGGCCACCGCTCCGACGGCGCTCGCGGTGCCGGCGTTCGTGCCGCCCGTGCCCTGCGCGAGGGCCGCCGGGACCACACCGGCCACCAGTCCCACCCCCGCCAGCACGACCGCCGCCACGCGGACGGCCCGCGCCCGGCGGCGTCCGGCTCCGCTCCTCGACGTCCCCACCATGACAACCTCCACCGTCTCCGCCGGAAGCTGTCACCAACTTCCGTCTTCCATCTGACAGTTGAGACTGTCCCAGCGTTCCTGCGGCGGATCGTCAGACTCAGGGCCGACCCGCTCTCCCCACCAGGTCGCACCCCTGCGGCGGGGCGGCTACGACCTGGGCAGGGGCCCGCCCCCGACGGCTCCCGGAGGCGGCGCCCTGGTCCCCTCGGGGGCGCCCGCCCGCCGGCCGGCCGGCGCGGGCAAGCCGCTCCGGCACCGTGCTCACACCGGCCACACCGCGACCATCCCGCTCACGACTGGCAGTCGGAGGCTGTTGGCCGCGTCGCGCCCGGCCTACCGTTTCTGCGCTCGGTAGCGCCTGAGCAGGCCGGTCAGCGCCTCCGGGTCGGCTCTGCCGTTGAGTTCGGTGAGGAGATCGTCGGGGCAGAGCTCGTAGTTGTCGCCCCACCAGCGGCGGGCCCGGTTGTCCCAGATCCGGTAGCCGCCGGGCACACCACGGGCCACGTAACGCCGACGGCTCACCGGGCAACGCCGCGCCGGGAGCGGAGTTCGTGACTGTCGACCGTCGTCAGCGCCACGCTCAGCGGCACGCCCGTGCCCGCCGCGGCGGCCAGCCGCTCGCGCACCTCGCGCGGGGTACGGGGCCGCCAACCGGGCCCGTCGCAGCAGCCCGAGTGGAACGTGACACCCGCGCCGAGCAGGGCGGTCAACGCCCGCCAGCCGGCGGTGTCACTCCGCTTCGGCACAGCGAGGTCCTGGCCCGCGTCGATCAACTCCACACGGCAGCGCGGGCAACGGCTCGCCCACGTGCCGCGCTTCTTGAACGAGGCACGGCAGGGCAGACAGACGTGATGCCGGTTCGGAGTGGCCCCTCGAAAGCACATCGCACCAGTATGGCAAGGGACTTCGGCCACCCCGGGGAAGGCCTCATGGGCATCGTCGCGGATGTCCCAGCGGCTCCGCAGGCGGCGGAAGCCGTGGATGCAGGCGGTTCGTACGCTCGACGACCCACCGCACGGCTCCGAGGCCGGAGCCGTGCGGCACCAGCACCTTCGGCGCGCGGGCGGCTGCCCCTGCCGTCGGCCGGGACCAGGGCGGCGGCGCGGGCGGGCGGGGAGACGAACCTGCTGGTGTACCGGTCGGCGGGGCAGGTTCCGGTGGCGCTCCGTTCGGTCACGGGGCCCTCCCTACGGGACGGGTGGGCGCGGCGTCCGGCCGGCTCGCCCGCTGCTCCCCTCCCCGGCTACAGGAGCCCGAGGTGATCGAGGGCGAGGTAGGCCGCGGCGGCGTCGGTCAGCTCGCCGGTGCGGAGCACGCGGGTGCGGAACTCCGCCAGGTCGAGGATGGCCACGTCGATGAACTCGGTGCGCTCCGGCCGCGGTTCGCGGACCTTGACGCAGCCGGTGGCGAGGAAGGCGTGGCGGCGGGTGTCGGAGTAGGCGTCGAGCCAGTACGACCCGACCTCGCGTACGTCGCCCTGGTAGCCGGTTTCCTCCAGCAGTTCTCGGGCGACGGCGTCCGCCGCGGACTCCCCGGGTTCGATGTCGCCGCCCGGGAGTTCGTGCAGGACGCGGCCGGGGCCCGGACGGTACTGGCGGGCCAGGATGACGTGCCGGTCGGGGGTGAGGGCGAGCACGGCGCCGGCCGGGCGCTCGCGCTTGAGGTAGAACTCCTCCTTCCTGCCGTCGGGCATCTCGTAGTCGACGCGGTCCACGGCCCGGCCGAACTCGCTGAAGACGGTGGCGCGTTCTGTCTCGCGCCACGGAGCGGTGGTGGTGGTTTCGGTCATGGCCAGGACTGTACGACTCGCCCCGTCGCGGGGGAGCCGTTCCCGTACGGCGTCTACGTCGCTCCGCCGAGCCGCTGGTAGAGCACGTGCCGGGAGCACCGGGTCCGGGTCACGAGCCCGGCCCGGTGAAGGATCTGTAGGTGGTACGAGGCCGTGGCCGGGCTCAGGTACAGCCGCTGCGCGATCTCCGTCGTGGACCTCGGCTGGCTCAGCTCCGCCAGCAGTTTCCGCCGCATCGCACCGATCAGCGGATGGTCCTGGGCCGGCGGCAGACAGTCCAACCGCGCGGCCGGGTAGACGATCAGCGGAGTGCGCGGTGCCGGCACACCGGGCGGCTCCCCCGCGCAGAACAGCGCCCAGTCGACGAAGACGCTCGGCGTCAGGATCACCGCGTCCGCGTCCACCGTCAGCCGGTGGATGCTGTCCGTGCGCAGGTGGACGATCAGCTCGCCGTCACGCCACTCCAGGTTCGGAGCCAGCCGGTTGAGCGCCTCGGCAAGCCCGGACCGGGCGATCTCGGTGGCCCGGGCGGTGACGTCGGCCTCCAGCCCGGCCCGGATCGCCGGCCACGAGGGTGCCAGGGCCGTCTGCCAGAACCGCGCCATCTCGTCGGCGAGGCGGCGCGCGAGGTGGTCCTCCCCCCGGTCGAGGGCCCGGAGCAACTGCCGCGGCGGCGGGTGAGCCGAACCGGGCTCCCAGGAGTGGCCGTTGACGGCCCCGGCCAGCTCGTAGCGGATCCGCTCCCGCGGAGTCGTCGCGATCTGGTGCAGCGCCGTGTCGATGTCGGTCAGGAAGGCCGGCGGCTCCGGCCGGAGGAAGTCCGGGGCGTACCCGAGGGGACCGCCTCCGCCGACCACGGCCAGCAGCCCGAGCCGGTGCCGGGACAGCGCCTCCGTGGCCCTGCCCCGCCACTGCGGGGTCAGTGTGCCCGGGCTGAAGCCCACCAGGCGGAGCAGGTCCTTGGCCGCGCCGACCGGCGAGACCGCGAACCTGACGTTCCCCAGCCCCCGGGCCCCCAGGCGGATCCGGATCACGAACGCTCCCCCTTCGCCAGCCCCTTCGAAAGAAATCGAATCATTCGACCGGTCGATCGGCCCGGCGTTTCCTGGATTCACCGCACGGACCAACCCCGAGAGGAACAGGACCAGTGATCGTTCACAGGAAGCCGGCCGCCGTCGCCGGCCGCACCCGGACGAAGCTCGGCGCGGGGGCCATCGGGCTCGCCGCCGCGATCGCGTTCGCGGCGGGGGTGACGCCCGCCTCGGCGCAGCAGGGCGGTGGGGGCGCGTCCCCGTCGGTCAGGGACGGGGAGATCGTGGAGCTCTGGAACTACAACAGCCAGCACTGCCTGTCGGTCGGGGCCGGGAGCACGGCGGGCGGGGCCGGGATCATCCAGTGGTCCTGTTACGGCGGCGCCGAGCAGTACTGGGGCCTCTACCCCATGCCGAACTCCGGTGGCGGCTACGAGATCGTGAACAAGAACAGCGGCAAGTGCCTGGCCGATCCGGCGAGTTCGCCGAACGCCGGGGTCCAGCTGATCCAGTACGGCTGCGACAAGGGGGCGGAGCAGACCTGGTACTTCGGCTCCAACCCGGACACGGGCTTCGCGCAGATCAGGAACCGGGCGAGCGGCCTGTGCGCCGCGGTCGGCGCTTCGAGTACGACGCCGGGCGCCCCGGTCGTCCAGTGGACCTGCACCGGCGGTTCCGAGCAGCGGTGGACGACCTCCGGGTGACCCCCGCACGGCCGGCCGGCGCACGGCCGGCCGCCGGCGGCCGGTGACCGACGTCCCGCGGCTTCTCCCCCACGAGGCCGCGGGGCCCGTCCCGGACGGACGGCCGCCCGGCGCCGACGCGGGCCGCCGGGGGCGCCCCGACCGGTACGGGGGTCCGGCCGGTGCGGCCCCCGGCAGTCCCCGGCGGCCCTGGCGAAGGCGCGCCCGTCGATCACGCCGGCTCCTCCGCCGTCGCGAACGCACCGTCCGGATCGGCGAGTTGGCGCCGCCCCACCGTTCCGGGCCGCCGCCACCCGTCACCCGGGACGCCCCGGACGCCCGGGACGGGCGCCGTGGTGGTCTGCTCGGCGGCCACCCGATTGGGTGGCGACCGCTATTGATCCCGCACTGTTCACCGGGGCCTGCTGGAGTGGACGGGTTCCCCCACCCCGTCGCACTCCTCGCGGACGAAGCAGGTGCACGACATGACCGACCGCCCCTCCCGGCCTCCCCGCCCCGCCCGGCCCGCGCTGTACCTGCGCTGTTACCCCGCCGACGCGGCGGGGCTGGACTACCAGCGCTCCGTGCTGGAGCACCTGGCCCGGCAGCGCGGCCTGCCGGTGCCCTCCGCCTTCCTGGACGACGGGGTGCGTTCCGCGGACCCGCGCCCCGCCCTGGAGCGGCTGCTGGAGCGGGCCGGGCAGGGCTGGGTGAACGTGGTGCTGGTGCCCGGGCCGTTCGTCTTCTCGCTCGACGACCGCTGTGCCCGGGCCACCGTGCGCCGGCTGGAGGCGCTGGGCTGCGCGGTGCTCGACCTGCCGGGCCCGGGCGCGCTGCCCCTGCCCGCGCCCGTACGGACCGCGCTGCTCGCCGAACCCCGGCGACGGCGCCCCCTGCGCGCCCGCACCGCCTGAACGACCCGCCTGGACGACCCGCCTGAACGCACCGCCTGAACGCACCGCCTGAACGCCCTGGCCGGAGGCACCGACTGAGTGCCCCCGGCGGGCTGCCCCCGGAGCCGTCACGGCATGATGGGGCGCATGGCCTTCGCACCCCTCCTCGGCGAGCGCCGCGCACCCGAACCAACCGGACGGCCGTGAGTCGGCCCGTCGAGCCGGGATCGCCCGGCGCCGGTTTCGCGTTCGTCGGGCGCCGGCCCGAACTGGACCGCCTCACCGAAGCGGTGCTCCACCCGCCCGCCGTGGTGCTGGTCGAGGGCGAGGCCGGCCTCGGCAAGTCCCGCCTGGTGGCCGAGGCCGCGGCCGGCGCGGCGGCGGCGGGCCGCCGGGTGCTGACCGGCTTCTGCCACCCGCTGCGCGAGCCGCTGGCCTTCGGCCCGGTGGTGGACGCGCTGCGCGGCGTCGGCCCGTTCCTGCCGCCCGCCGGGCGCATCGCCGCCAGCGCCGGGGCGCTGCGCCCGCTGCTGCCCGACCTCGCCGACCGGCTGCCGCCGCTGCCCGCCGCCGCCGGTGAGGGGCCGCCCGGGCTGCGGCTGCTCGTCCAGGCGGTGCGCGCGCTGCTCGACGCGCTCGGCGAGACGGTCCTGGTCATCGAGGACCTGCACTGGGTGGACGACGCGACCCGCGAGCTGCTCCTGCTGCTGGCCAGGGACGTGCCGGCCGGGCTGGCCCTGGTGCTCACCTACCGGGCCGAGGACCTGCCGCCGGACACCCCGGCGCTCGGCGCCGCCTACCGGCGCCCGGCGGGCGTGGGCGGCGCGCTGCTGCGGCTGGCCCCGCTCGCCGAGGCCGAGGTGCACGAGCTGGCCAGGGCCGCGCTGGGCCCGCGCGCGACGCCCGCCCTCACCCGGGTGCTGTTCGACCGCAGCGAGGGCCTGCCGCTGGTCGCCGAGGAGGACCTGATCACGCTGGGCGAGCGGCGCGGCGCCGGCGAGCTGACCAACGCCGCGGACCTGGCCGCCGACCTGGAGCAGTCCGAGGTGCCGCGCGGCCTGCACGACGCGGTCGCCGAGCGGCTCGCGGCACTGTCCCCGGACGCCGCCGCGATCGCCTCGGCCGCCGCGGTGCTCGGCGTGGCGGCCGGGGAGGACCTGCTGGCGGCCGTGGCCGGCCTCGACGCGCAGGCCGCGGCGGACGGCCTCACCGAGGCGCTGCGGGCGGCGGTGCTCAACGAGCAGCCGCTGGCCCGCTACGGGTTCCGGCACGTCCTGGCGCAGCAGGTGGCCTACCGCCGGCTGCCCGGGCCGCGGCGCTCCGCCCTGCACCGGCGGGCGGTGGCGGCGCTGGGCGCGCGCGAGCCGAGGCCGCTGGTGCAGATCGCCCACCACACCCTGGCGCTGGGCGACCGGGCGGCCTGGCAGGAGGTGGCCGAGGCCGCCGCCGGGCAGGCGGTCGCGCTCGGGGACAGCGGCAGTGCCGGCGCGCTGCTGCGGCGGCTGCTGGACGAGCCGGACCTCGCTCCGGAGCGGCGCGGGCGGGCCGCGATCGCGCTGGCCAGGATCGCGGCGGACGGCGTGGACTCGGTGGCCAGTGCCGCGGCGCTGACCGCGATCATCGCCGATCCGCGGCTGCCGGCGCCCGACCGCGGCGAGATCCGCCTGTCGCTGGGCTTCCTGATGGCCGTGCACGGCGGGGACCGGGCCGGTTTCGACCGGATGGAGGAGTCCCTCGACGAGCTGGAGCAGCGCCCGGACCGGGCGGCCAGGGCGATGGTGGCGATGGCCATGAACGAGCGCGACGGCGCCGGCGAGCGCTCCTGGGGGTGGCTGGAGCGGGCCGAGCGGACGCTGGCCGGGCACCCGGACGAGGAGGTGGCCGCCGCGGTGCGGGCCACCCGGCTGACGTTCCTGGCGCGCGAGGGGGACCCGTCGGTGTGGGAGCGGCTGGACGCGCTGCCGCGCAGTTCGGACCGGCCGGAGATCGTCCGGCAGACCACCCGCGCCCTGTACAACGTGGGCGAGATCTCCGTCGAGCTGGGCCACGACCGGCGGGCGGCGCGGCTGTTGGAGGAGAGCCGGCGTCTGGCGCGGCAGGCGGCGATCCCGTACCTGGAGTGCTACAGCCGGATCGCCCTGGTGCGGCTGGACGGCCTGGCCGGGCACTGGGACGGGCTGGAGGAGCGGCTGGCGGCGCTGGGCGCGGAGTTCCCCGACCTGGCGATGGCGGGGATCGAGCAGGCCCTGCTGCTGGGCCGGCTGGCGGCGGCGCGCGGGCAGCTGGCGGTGGCGCACGCCCGGTTCGCCGAGGCGGGCCCGTACGGGGACCGGGAGTCGCAGGTGACCGGGGTGATGCGGGCGGCGGCCGGGTCGGCGGCGCTCCAGCTGGCGGAGGGGGACGGCGGACGGGCGGCGGCCACGCTGGAGCCGGCGCTGGCCGCGCTGCGCCGGGCCGGGGCCTGGGCGCGGGCGGCGGAGCTGCTGCCGGTGGCGGTCGAGGTGCTGCTGGCCACGGGTGACCGGGCGGGCGCGCGGGAGCTGGCCGGGCAGGCGGGGGCGGGTCTGGAGGGGCGGGACGCGCCGGCCGCGCTGGCGGCGCTGGCCTTCGCCCGGGGTCTGCTGCTGGCCGGGGCGGATCCGGCGGGCGCGGGCGCGCAGTTCGTCCGCTCCGGTGAGCTGTGGGAGGGGATCGGGCGCCCGTACGAGGCGGCGCGGGCCGGGGAGCGGGCCGGTGCCGTGGCGGCGGTCTCGGACCGGGCGGCGGCCGGGGAGCGGATCGCCGCGGCCGAGCGGGCCTATCTGGCGCTGGGCGCGGCCTCGGACGCGGCCCGCTGTCAGCGGCTGCGCCGTGAGCTGGGTCTGGGCCGGGTGGCGTCGCCGGGGCGGCGCGGGTACGGGGAGCGGCTGTCGCCGCGCGAGCGGCAGGTCGCGGCGCTGGCCGCGCGGGGGGCGGCGAACCAGGACATCGCCCGGGCGCTGTTCCTGTCGACCCGTACGGTCGAGCACCACGTGGCGAGCGCGCTGCGCAAACTGGGTGTCGGCCGGGCGGGGCTGGGTGAGGCGCTGGCCGCGGAGGAAGCCGCCTCCTGAGAAAGAGGTGGGTCCCGCCTGCTCCCTCAAGAGGCGGGACCCGGTCCGGTCAGCAGTGCTGCTGGTGCCCGGCCCGTTCGACCAGCCGGGAGAGCCTGGCCAGCCGGGCCAGGCCGGGCCGGCGCAGGCCGCTGCTGCGGCGGGCGGGCGATACCAGCCCTGGGTCGGGGGCGGTGAAGTGCTCGTCGGCGTAGAGCCGCAGGCGTTCGCGACGGGTCATGGGCGACCTCCGGGGAGGGTGAGGGTCGTCGGTTCGGGCGGGCTCCAGGAAACCGGCTGGGCCGGGCGGGAACAATGCGTACCGCTACCCAATCCTGGGCGAATCCTGGGTACTCCCCCGTGCCTGTCCCCCCGGGTGCCTGACGTGCCGTGGCCCCGTACCGTCCGCCGACGGTACGGGGCCACCTGGGGCAAGGGATCGGACGTCAGCCGCGGGCGGCGCCGTCCAGGGCGCGGGCGTCGGCGGCGATCAGGCGGGCCCGGTCGGCGGCGATGCCGCGGCCGGCCTGGTTCTCGGCCCACTGGGCGAGCGGCTGGTACTGGCCCTGACCGAGCATCACGGTCAGGGTGGCGACGGCGTTGCGGTCGGCGCCGGAGGTGAGCACCAGGGCGGCCAGGCCGGTGGGCGTGGCGGCGACGGTGAACTCGGCGGTGGTCTCGGCGCGGCCGCCGGGGCCGGTGGCCTCGGCGCGCAGGGTGTGCTTGCCGAGCGCGAGGGCGGTGGTGTCCAGGGCGGTGCCGGCGGCCAGTTCCCTGCCGTCCAGGGTGAGGCGGACGGTGTCGGCACCGGTGGCCTGGACGGCGGTCACCGGCTGCTGGGCGCGGTCCAGGGTGGCGCCGGCGGCCGGGGAGGTGATCGCGACGGTGGGTGCGGCGGGCTGGGTGGGCGCGGTGCCCTGGAGCCAGGCGCTGTTCCAACCGGTCAGCTCCGCCGGGCGGTTGGTGATGACGCCGTCGACACCGGCGGCCTCCAGGGCCTTCCAGCGGGTGGCGGAGTCGACCGTCCAGACGTTGACCGCGACGCCGGCGGCGTGCAGGTCCTTCACCACGCCGGGGCGCGCGGCGAGGCCGCCGTCGGAGGGGTTGTAGGCGGACAGGCCGAGGTCCTTGGAGAGGGCGACCGGGTCGGCGTCGAGGTCGCCGCGCAGCAGGCCGAGCGGCAGTTCGGGGGCCAGTTCGCGGGTGTACCGCAGGGCGTCGACCTCGAAGCTCTGGACGAAGACCCGGCCGGTCATCCGCTGGTCGCGCACCTCCTTGACGATCCGGGCGACCTCGTCGCGGCTGTGCTTGCCCTTGATCTCCAGCAGCAGGTTGCCGCCGCGGGTGCGCAGGTCCTCCAGCTGGGCGGCCAGGGTGGGCACCCGGGTGCCGGTGTAGGCGGGGCCGAACCAGGAGCCGGCGTCCAGGGCGTCGAGCTGGGCGGCGGTCAGGTCGCGGATGCGGCCCTTGCCGTTGGTGGTGCGGTCGACGCTGTCGTCGTGCAGGACGTAGGGGACGCCGTCCTTGCTGGGCTGGACGTCGTTCTCGATCCACTCGGCGCCGCCGCGGCGGGCGATCTCGTCGGAGACGAGGGTGTTCTCGGGGGCGGCGGAGGAGGCGCCGCGGTGGGCGAAGACGGTCAGCGGCGAGCCGGCCGGGCGCAGCCAGCCGCCGGGGGCGAGCGCGGTGACCTTGAGGTCGTCGAAGGAGACCTTGGCGCCGTTGACCACCAGGGCCTGGCCGCCGTCGGCGGTGCGGGCGACCTGGGTGGTGCGCATGATCTCCTTGCCGTCGAAGATCCAGCGGGCGGTGGTGCCGTGGACCTCGACGGCGACGCGGACGTCGCGGCCGGTGCCGGCGGCGGTGGGGGCCGCGGCGGTGTTGGTGACGTTCCAGGCGTTGGCGGCGGTGCGCTGGGCGAATTCGAGGCCGTTGGCGGCGGTGGTGCCGGTGCGCATGGTGGCGATCGACCAGGGGGTGGCGCCGGAGGCGGGGACGTCGAGGCCGACGGCGGTCCAGCGGGCGTTGTCCTGGACGGTCTCGAAGCGGGCGGTGGCCTCGATGCGGAAGTCGTTCAGGTGGCGGCCGAAGGTGATCCGGCTCTGCTGGCCGGAGTTGGCGGAGGTGCCGACCAGGCGACCGCCCTCCACCTTCCAGTCGCCCTCGACGGCGGTGAAGCCGGCCGGCAGGGCGGGGGTGGAGAAGTGCTCGTCGAGGACGACCTCGCCGGGGGCCGGGGTGGCGCCGGCCGCGGTGGGGGCGGCTTCGGCGGAGACGGCGGCCGGGGCGTTCAGGGCGACGGCGCCGAGGCCGAGCGAGGCGGCGACGGCGGCGGCGAGCAGGCCGGTGCGGCGGCCGGCGCGGGGGCGGTGACTCTGTGTCATGGGCGGCACGCTAGGGACGGTTGTCGAACCGGGCGCCACGGCTCCGCGAACCGTTCGTGACCATTGCGCGTGCGGTTCGCGACGGTGGCGGGTTCCTTGCGCCGATTGGCCGGTTCGTTTCCGTACAGGGTACGGCGGCCGGGTGCGGGGCCGCCTGCGCGGGGCGGTCGGGCGGTAGCCCAGCGCGACCGGGACGGGCACGCCGAGCCGGGGCGGCCGCGCCGTCCGGCGGGCGGTTCCGCCGGACGGCGCTCCGGGGCGGCCGGGCCGGTCAGTCCTCGCCGTGCACCCGGCGGCCGTCGAGGAAGGTCAGGTCGACGGGGAGCCCGGGCAGGTCGTGCGGGGAGGTGGTGGTCAGCCGTCCGCCGAGGACGCACAGGTCGGCGACCTTGCCGGGTTCGATGCTGCCCTTCCACCGCTCGGCGAAGTCCTGGCGGGCCGGCTCTGCGGTGTAGGCGCGCACCGCGTCGCGCAGTCCGACGCGCTCCCGCGGGCCGCTGGTGCGGCCGGTGGCCTTGGACTCGCGCAGCAGCATGGCGGCGACGCCCCGGCGCCAGTCGGGTTCGGTGATCGGGGCGTCCGAGCTGGCGCACACCCGGACCCCGGCGTCCAGGGCGGAGCGCACCGGCCACATCCGGGCCGAGCGGTCCGGGCCGACCACCTCGTCCATCAGGTCGGAGATGGTCCACTTGATCGCCGGGTTCATGTTGACGCCGTAGTCGTGGCGGGCGAGCAGGTCCAGGGCCCGGGGGGTCGCGAAGTCGCCGTGGATCAGGTAGTGCCTGGCGTCCGGCCTGGGGTGGGCGAGCTGGGCGGCGGCGAGGGCGTCGGCGACGGTGTCGATGGCGCGGTCGCCGGTGACGTGGACGCCGATCTGGTGGCCGGCGGCGTGCGCGACGGCGATCATCGCGGTCAGTTCGGCGGCTTGCAGGGCCGGTGCCGAGCCGTGCACGCACAGCGCTCCGTGGCCGCCGCCCGGGTAGGCGTCGCGCATCCAGGCCGTCCGGTTGGGCGGTACGCCGTCGGCGAAGAGCTTGACGCCGAGCACGGCCAGGCGGCGCGGGTCGATGCCGTCGAGGGCGGTGCCGGCCAGGTCGGCGAGTCCGGCCTCCAGGTCGGCCACTCCCCCGCCCATCGGTGCGGGCAGCAGCAGCACGCTGACCCGGGCGTGGAGCTCGTCGGCCCGGGCGAGGTCCAGGTAGGTGCGCAGGGCGGCGCCGCCGAGGGCGCCGGCCATGATGCCCTCGCCGCCGGGGCCGAGCCCGGGTTCGGTGTAGCTGGTGGTGCCCAGGGCGTTCAGGGCCCGGATCGCGCCGGTGACGGCGGCCCGGCGGCGCTGTTCGTCGGGGCGCGGGATGTGGGCGTGGACGGCCCGCTGGGCGGCCTCGCGCAGGATGCCGGTGGGGTTCCCGGCCGGATCGGTGTCGATGGTGCCACCGGACGGGGGGACGGAGCCGCGGCCGATGCCGGCGACGCGCAGGGCGGCGGAGTTCACCCAGGCGGTGTGGTCGGAGAAGTCGGTCAGGCAGACCGGGTTGTCGGGGGCGGCGGCGTCCAGGTCGGCGCGGTCGGGCAGGTCGCGGCTGCCGTCCAGGCACTCGGCGAGGTAGCCGACGTCCCAGCCGCGGCCGACGATCCACTCGCCGGGGGCGGCCGTGCGGGCGGCGGCGGCCACCGTGGCGACGACGTCGGCGATCGAGCCCACCGCGGGGTGGTTGAGGTCCAGGGCGAGCGGGGGGCGGTTCAGGCCCCAGGCGTGGCCGTGCAGGTGGGAGTCGTTGATGCCGGGCAGCAGGGTGCGCCCGCGCAGGTCCACGGTCCTGGTGGCGGGGCCGGCGTGGGCGAGCACTTCGGCGGTGCTGCCGACGGCGAGGACCAGGCCGTCCCGGACGGCGACGGCCCGCGCCGTGGAGAAGGCGCCGTCGACGGTGAGCACCTCGCCGTCGAGCAGCACCAGGTCGGCGGGGCGGGCGGATCCGGGCGGGGCGGTGGTGTCGGCCATCGGTCACGGTCCTTCCGGGTCGACCACGCCGCGGTCCGCCCAGTACGGGGCCACCAGCTCGCGCAGCCGCTCGGCGCCGACCCGTTCGACCAGGGCGAGGGCGCCGGTGTTGTCGGTCAGTTGCGCCATCCGGCTGGCGCCGAACAGCACCGTGGCGGTGGCCGGGTGGGTGAGGGCGAAGGCGACGCACAGCTGCGCGGCGGTGGCGCCCAGGCCGGCGGCGGTCTCGGCCAGGCCGGGCGCGGCGGCGGTGATCCGGTCGCGGATGCCGCCGGGGTCTCGGCCGATCTCCCGGGAGGGGGCGGCGCGGCCGGCCAGGAGGCCGCCCTCCAGCACGTCGGAGGCCTGCATCGAGAGGCCTTCGGCGAAGAGCGCGGCGAACGGTTCGCCGTCGGGGATGGCGCGGCGGCAGGGGCTGTACTTGAGCTGGGCGAGCTGCGGGCCGGGCGATCCGGCCGCGCGGGCGTGCTCGCGGACGGTGCGGATGTGCGTCGCCGACCAGTTGTTGACGCCCCAGCAGCCGATCAGGCCCTCGCGCTCCAGTTCGGCGAGTTCCTCGGCGACGGCCCGCAGGTCCAGGTCGTCGCGGCGCACGTCGCCGAGGACGGCGACGTCGGCGTGCTCGACGCCGGCCCGGAACAGGGCGCCGCGCAGCTGCTCGCGCAGCGGGAGCCCGGGGTAGGGCTCCAGCCAGAGCTTCGCGGACAGCAGGTAGTCCTCGCGGGCGAGGCCGGCGGCGCGCACGATCGCGGAGAACAGGACGTCGGTGAAGACCGGCGGGCCGCCGGGCAGGCCGTAGACGGCGACGTCGAAGAGGTTGACGCCGAGGTCGACGGCGTGGCGGACCATGGCGACGGCGTCGGCGAAGTCCATCCGGTCGTAGGTGTGCCAGGAGCCCAGGGAGAGGACGGAGGCCTCGGGGCCGGCGGTGCCGAGCCGGCGCCTGGGCACGATGGGCCTGGTGGTCGCGGTCATGCTGCTCCTCGCGGATGAGGTCGGGACGGGTCGGACGGGTCGGGCGGGGTCGGTACGGGACCCGGCGCCCCGGAGGGTCGGGACACACACGGGGACCTCGGGGCGCCGGGCGGCGGGGGGTGGCGGCCGGCCGGGCCGCCGTGGCGGGGTGTCAGGGCAGCCTGGGGTCGACGACGGCCTTGGTCTGCTCCAGCCGGGACATCGCCTCGACGGCGGCGGTGGCGCCGCTCAGGCCGACGGGCTCGCCGAACAGGGCGTCCCAGTCGAAGCGGGAGCGGAAGTCGCGCAGGAAGCCGATCGCCCGGTGGTAGTCGCCGACGTCGCCGTTGAGCGAGCCGAGCACGGTCAGCTCCTTGCCCATCACGGTGCCGAGCGGGATCTCCTGGGGCGCGGGGCCGGTGGTGCCGACCACCACGAAGCGCCCGCCCCAGGCGGCGAGGTCGACGGCCTCGGCGCCGACGCCGGGGGCGCCGGCCAGGTCGATCACCAGGTCGGCGCCGCGGCCGCCGGTGGCCGCGAGCACCGCCTCCTTGCGGGCGGCGGGGCCCTCGTCGAGTCCGAGCACCAGGTCGGCGCCGAACTCCTCGGCCAGGTCGAGGCGGCGCTTCGGGGCACCGATGGTGATCACCGGGCCGGCGCCGCCGGCCTTGGCCACCGCGGTGGCGACGATGCCGAGCGCGCCCGCGCCCTGGATCACCACCGAGGATCCGGGGCGGGTGCCGCCGGCCCGGTCGAAGGCGTGCAGCACGGTCTTGACCGCGCAGCCGGCCGCCGCCGCCCAGGTGTCCTCGACCTCCTCGGGCAGCAGGTACTTCTGCGCCCCCGGGGTGACGTAGGCGTGCTCGGCGAGCCCGGCGGTGGCGTACGGGTGGCGGTCGCTGCGCTGGAGGAAGCCGTAGCCGCGGTGCTCGCATGCCACCGGGGTGCGCAGCACCGTACAGCCGTGGCAGTGGCCGCAGGTGGACTCGGACCAGCCGATCCGGCTGCCCGCGGTGACGGGCCGGCCCAGGGCGTCCACGGTGCCCTCGCCGGCGGCCAGGACGGTGCCCACCATCTCGTGGCCGAGGACCATGGGCAGCATGCCGGGGAAGGTCATGGCGCCGCTCCACAGGTGCACGTCGGTGGCGCAGAGCGTGGCGCAGTCGGTCCTGACCAGGGCGGCGCCCGGTTCGATCCGGTCGGGCAGCGGGATCTCCTCGGTCACCAGCGGTTCGCCGTGGGCCCGCAGGACGGCCGCCCGGGTGTGCGTGGGGAGCGTCATCGCTCTCGGTCTCCTCTCGTGTCCCCCGTGTCGGCGGCCCGGACGGGTGTCCGGGCCGGTCGGGGCGGTCATCGGCTGTGCGCGGTGTCCCACACCTCGTGGCGGCTGCGCCACCAGAGCAGCACCAGGATGACCAGGAAGGGCACCACGCCCTGGTACTTCTGGATCGCCTCGATCGAGGAGGACAGGCCCTCCAGGCAGCCGAGGAAGAGGCCGCCGGCCACGGTGAGCGGCAGGCTGCGGAAGGCGCCGAGCATGGCCACCGCCAGCGCGGTGTTGATCAGCTTGCCGAGGCTGGAGAAGTCGCCGCCCAGCCGGGGTGCGGCCAGCACCACGACGAGGGTGGTGACGGCGCCGATGGCGGCCCACAGCGCCACCGCCAGCCGGGCGACCGGGATGCCGACCACCTCGGCGGTGGCGGGCTGTTCGGACAGTGCCTGGAGCCGCAGGCCGATCCTGGTGCGGGTGAGGAGCAGTCCGACCCCGCCGGCGATCACCACCGCGAGGGCGACGGTGACCAGGACGGACTGCGGGACCACCACGCCGCCGACGGTGAACAGCGGCTTCTCGAAGGGGCTCGGGAAGGTGTGCGCGCCGGTGGTGTTGGAGCCGAACAGGCGCAGGCCGACGGCCATGACGGCGACGTACACGGCGACCGTGACGGCGGCCTTGGTGTTCTGGGAGTGCCCGGCGAACCAGCGCACCAGGACCGCGCCGAGCAGGGCGGAGAGCGCGGCTCCGGTGAGGACCCCCACCGGCAGGGCGAGCCAGAGGCCGGTGCCCGCGTCGGTCAGGCCGACCATGGTGAAGGCGCCGAGCGCGCCGACGGCGGCCATCGCGAAGTTGACGGTGGCGACCAGGCGGTGGGTCAGCACGACGCACAGTCCGAGCAGTGCGTAGACGCCTCCGCCGGTGAGGCCGGCGAGTGTGGAGTTCAGCACGGGACAGCTCCTGTGGTGCTCGATCGGGTGGGGGCGGTCACGGCCTGGCGGTCACTTCTTGGCGGGGACGACGAAGCCTTCCGGCAGGACCTGCCAGCTGCCGTTGACGGCCTTGACGAACCGGCTGCCCTGGACGGGGTTGTGGCTGTCGCCGGGGCCGAAGACCCAGGGGGTGCCGACCATCGGGTAGTCGACGGGCTGCATCTCCTTGAAGGCCTTGGTGACGGTGGCCCGGTCGATGGGGCCGCTCATGCCCTTGAGGACCTTGACGAACAGGTCGGCGGCCATCACACCGCCCTGGCTGAACGCGGTCTTCTGGACCTTGTTCTTCTCCACCAGCTGGGACCAGCGGTCGTTGCCGGGCAGGGTGGTGTCGGTGTAGGGCTGCCACTCGGTGCCGGCGTAGACGTCGAGGCCGGCGGGGATGGCCTGGGCGTTGGCGTCGGTGTAGCTGTTGGCGCCGACGATGAAGTCGACGTCGGTCATGCCCTGGGTCTTGGCCTGGGCGAAGTACGGTCCGACGATGCCGTTGTAGAGGACCGCCTGGCAGCCCGCGTTCTTGTCGGCGACCAGGTACTTGGTCGGGTCGCCCTCGGCGATGGCGAGTTCCTTGTGGGCGAGCTGCTTGCCGGTCAGCTCGGTCCACTTCCTGATGGAGTCCTCGATGCCGCTGCCGCTGCCGGGCAGCACGGTGTAGTCGAGGCAGACCCTGTCGCGCTTGAGGACCTCGGAGGCGTAGTAGAGGTTGGCGGTCAGCAGGTTGAACGGGCCGGGGTTGACGGGGGCGATGTCGGGGCTGGTGAAGCAGGCGGGGTCGACGCCGACGGCGGGGATCGAGACCACGTGGGCCTTGGTGTAGGCGGCGCGGTTGAGGCCGCAGTCCACGGCGCTGGAGGAGCCGACCAGGGCGACGACGTTCTTGGAGCGGATCAGGTCGACGGCGGCCTCGGTGGAGCGCTGGGGGTTCATCGCGTCGTCCACGCTGATCAGTTCGAGCTTGCGGCCGTTGATGCCGCCGGCGGCGTTGACCTCGTCGAAGACGGCCTTGACGGCCTGCGGGACCTCGGGGGTCTGGAAGAGGCCGGTGATGCCGTTGATCGAGCCGACCTTGATCGGGCCGGTGGCGGAGTCCTCGTCCTTGGAGCAGGCGGTGGCGGTGAGGACCAGGGCGAGGGCGGTGAGGGCCACGGCCGGTTTCGCGTGCTTCATGGGGGTGCACTTCCAATTCCGTGGGGGCGGGGCCGCACCGGGGGTGGGAGGGGGTGTGCGGCCCGTCGCGGGTGGGGGTGGCGGGGCGGGTCAGACGGCGGTGGGTTCGGCGGTGCCCAGGTAGGCGGCCATCACGGCCGGGTCGGCGAGGACCTCGGCGGTGGGGCCGGAGGCGATGACGTGGCCGAAGTCGAGCACGGTGACCTCGGAGCAGGCGGCCTGGACGAGGTCCATGTCGTGTTCGACGAGCAGGACGGAGACCCCGAAGCGGGCGGGGACCTCGGCGAGCCGGCGGCCGAGGAGCAGCGATTCGGCGGCGGACTGGCCGGCGGCGGGTTCGTCCAGCAGGGCGACGGCGGGGCGGGCGGCGACGGCGGCGGCCACGTCGAGCAGGCGGCGGGCGCCGGCGTCGACCATGGAGACCGGCAGCCGTCCGGGCGGGCAGCCGAAGAAGTCGAGCAGTTCGTCGGCTTCGGCGGTGTCGAGGTGGCGCCCGGCGCCGATGGTCAGGTACTCGTACTGGGTGAGTTCGGGGGCGATGGAGGTGGTCTGGAAGGTGCGGCGCAGGCCGCGGGCGGCCCGGGTGTTGGGGGCGAGGCGGTCGAGCGGGGTGCCGGCGAGCGCGACGCTCCCCTGGTAGCCGCCGACGAATCCGGTGACGGCGGCGATGAAGGTGGACTTGCCGGCGCCGTTGGGGCCGATCAGGCCGACCACGGCGCCGCGCGGCACGCTCAGGTCCACCGCGTCCAGGGCCGTCACCGATCCGTAACGGACCGTCAGTCCACTGACGGTGAGGCAGGGTTCGCCGCGCGGGGCGGCGGGCTGCGGCGGGGCGGGCGGCCCGGCTTCGGAGACGGGGGCGGCTTGACCGGCGGGGCCGGTGCCGGTCCCGGCGGCGGCCTCCTCGCGTTCGGCGAGGAACCTGCGGGCGGCGCGCTCGCGCTTGCGGGCCCGGGTGAAGTCGGTCTGGCTGACGCCGGAGCGCAGGGCGAAGAGCGCGCCGATGCCGAACAGCATGCCGCCGAGGTCCTGCGGCAGGCCGAGCTTGTCCAGGAGGGTGGCCATCACCGCCCCGAACAGTCCGCCCATGATCGCGCCCTCGGGGTTGTGCGGGCCGATCATGATGGCGACCGCGAAGAGGGTGAGCGACTGCATCATGGCGAAGTTGCCGGGGACCACCAGGCCGAGCTGGCCGGCCATCAGGCCGCCGCCGACGCCGGCGATGAAGGCGCTGATCGCGAAGGCGGCCAGCTTGCCGCGGGCGACGGACACGCCGTGCGCGGCCGCGGCCCGCTCGGAGTGGCGCAGCTCCGTCCAGGACATCCCCAGCCGGGTGCGGTTGAGCAGTGCCAGGCCGAGTGCGATCAGGGTGAAGACGGCGACGGCCAGCACGAAGTAGGCGCCGTCGTCGGAGAACAGCGCGGGCCGTTCCAGGGTGGTGAGGTCGGCCATGCCGGGGAACTCGTTGGCGGTGAGCACGATGTCGGCGGCGACGGCGAAGCCGAAGGTGACCACGGCCAGGTTGACGCCGCGGATGCGCAGGGCGGGCAGGCCCACGGCGATGCCGACGGGGACGGCGGCCAGGCCGCCGAGCGGCAGCCAGAGCAGGAAGCCGCCGGGGGCGTCGGCGGCGTTGAGCCACAGCACCACCCAGGCGCCGATCGCGGCGAAGGACACCTGGCACAGCGACATCACGCCGACCCGGCCGACGATGACGCCGTAGCTCTGCATGATCACGGCGCCCACCACGGCGGTGACGGCCAGGTAGACCCAGTACGCGGGCAGCACGGTGGGCACGAGCAGGCAGGCGAGGACGGCGGCGCCGAGGCCGGCGGCCGGCGGGCGGCGGGCGGCCGTCGTTCCGAAGGGGTTCGGCCCGGTGGGGTTCATGCGCCCTCGCTCTCCGCCGGGCCCAAGCCCTGGCTGCGCGGCGCGCCCGCGGCGGCGGGCGTGCCGGTCGTGCCGGTCGTGCCGGTCGTGCCGGTCGTGCCGAAGTAGAAGTCGTGCAGGCGGTCGGCGTCGCCGCGCAGGTCGGCGCAGCGGCCGTCGAAGACGATGCGGCCCTTGGCGAGGACGTAGGCCCGGGTGCCGATCTCCAGGGCGAGATGGGCGAACTGCTCGATGAGGAGCACGGCGATGCCGAGGTCGGCCAGGCCGGCGACGGCGCGCATCAGGCGGTGCACCACGACGGGGGCGAGGCCGGAGGACATCTCGTCGATCAGGACGGTCCTGGGCCGGGCGACCAGGGCGCGGCCGAGGACGAGCATCTGCTGTTCGCCGCCGGAGAGGTGGCCGGCCTGGAGGGTGCGGCGCTTCTCCAGTTCGGGGAAGAGCCGGTAGGCGGCGCCGAGGTCGCCGTCGCCGTGTTCGGCGACCAGGAGGTTCTGTTCGACGGTGAGGGTGCGGAAGACGGTGCGGGCCTGTTCGACGTAGGCGAGGCCGGCGCCGGCGCGCCGGTGGGTGGGGAGCCGGTCGATGGGGGTGCCGTCGAGGGCGACGGTGCCGGAGGTGGTGCGGACCAGGCCGGCGATGCCGTCCATCAGGGTGGTCTTGCCGGCGCCGTTGGCGCCGAGCAGCACGGTGATCCCGGCGGGGGCGACGTCCAGGCTGACGCCGTGGACGACCTCGGTCTCGGCCCGGTTGATGCTGACGTCGCGCAGCGAGAGGGCCGGGGTGCTCACGCGGGGTCCCCGCTGGTGCGGCGGAGGGCGTCGGCGACCAGGGTGTGGGCCCGGGCGGCGTCGGTGAGTTCGGTGGCGAGCAGGCCGAAGAAGCCGTGGATGAGGCCGTCGAAGCGCACGAGGCGGGTGGGCACTCCGGCCTGGAGGAGGGCGTGGGCGTAGTCCTCGCCCTCGTCGCGCAGGACGTCGTACTCGGCTTCCAGGACGAGGGCGGGCGGCAGGCCGGAGAGGTCGGTGGCGCGCAGCGGCAGCAGGTGGGGGTCGTCGAGGTCGGCGGCGTCGCGCGGGTACTGGTCGAAGAACCAGTCCATGCTCCCCTTGGAGAGGAAGTAGCCGTCCGCGTAGTCGCGGTAGGAGGCGCGGCCGTCGTCGGGGTGGCCGACGACGGGCGAGACCAGGACCTGGAGGGCGATCGGGGGGCCGCCGTGGTCGCGTGCGCGCAGGCTGGTGACGGCGGCCAGGTTGCCGCCGGCGCTCTCGCCGCCGATGGCCAGGCGCCGCGGGTCGGCGCCGACGGCGGCGGCGTTGTCGTGCAGCCAGGTCAGGACGGCGTGGCAGTCGTCGGCGGCGGCGGGGTAGCGGTGTTCGGGGGCGAGGCGGTAGTCGACGGAGACGACGACGGCCTGGGCCTGGGCGCAGACGGCGCGGCAGGAGTACTCGTTCTCGTCGAGGCAGCCGATGGTCCAGCCGCCGCCGTGCAGCCAGACGAGGGCGGGGAAGGGGCCTTCGCCTTCGGGGGTGTAGATCCGGACCGGGACGTCGCCGGCCGGGCCGGGGACGGTGGTGTCCGCGACGGCGGCGACGGCGGGCAGGTCCTCGGGCATGGTCCAGGTGGTCCGGAACTGCTCGCGCATGGCCTGGGCATCGAGTTCGACGGGCTGGGCGGGCTGCTCCTCCGCACCGGACCGGTCGATGATCAGTTGTGCCTCGGGGTGCAGGGGCATCGTCATTCCTCCGATTGCCCGGGTGCCGGCGGGGGTTCCGGCACTCGCAAATCGTATCTGATTCCATGTACGTTAAGAGTCGCAATCGACCCTGTCCAGAGCTGGGAGCAAGATGATGCGCAACGGATTCCCGGACCCGGCCGACCCGGCCGACCTGGTCATTCGGGGTGGTCGGGTGATCACGATGGACGACCGCCGCAGCGTCGCGCAGGCGCTCGCGGTACGCGCCGGACGGATCGTCCGGGTCGGCTCCGACGCCGAGGTCGCGCCGCTGGCCGGGGCCGGGACCCGGGTGGTCGACCTGCGCGGCGCCACGGTGCTGCCGGGCATCAACGACTCGCACCTGCACGGGGCCTGGCTGGGCACCATGTGGCCCGCCACGCTGATGGACCAGCTGGCCGCGGCCGGCCCCGGACCCGGCGGGCACGACGGGCACGACGGGCAGCCGGGCGGGCACGACGGGCACGGCCACGGCGCCGAGGGCCCGGCGCTGGCGGCGCTGGCCACCGAGGAGGAGCGCCGCCGGGCGGTGCTGCGCACCGGGGAGCTGCTCGCGGGCCTGGGCGTCACCAGCTACACCGAGCCGGGCCTGGGCCCGGGCGAGGACGCCGGGCCCACCGGCTGCTTCTCCGCCGCCGTGCTGGAGACGTACGCCGCGCTGGCCGCGGAGGGCCGGCTGCGCGCCCGGGTCACCGCGCTGCTGCTGTTCGGGCTGCTGGACGGCGCGAGCAGCGCCGCCGACCTGCTGCGCGGGCTGGAGCGCTTCCCCGGCCCGGCCGAGGTGCCCGGCTGGTTCCGGGTGAACGGGGTGAAGGTCTTCGCCGACGGCATCCCGCCGATGGGCACCGCGTGGAGCGAGGAGCCGTACGCCGACGGGGGCCACGGCGCGCTGCTGGTGGACGGCGCGGACCCGGGCGAGCGGGAGGCGAACCTGCGGGCCATGATCCGGGCGGCGCACTCGGCCGGGCACCAGGTCGGGGTGCACGCCACCGGCAGCCGCACCACCCGGGTGGTCACCGAGGCCTTCGCCGAGGCCCGCGCGCTGGACGGCCGGGACGGGCGGCACTACCTGATCCACGGCGACGTGCTGCACCCGGCGACGCTCGCCGCGATGGCGGCGGCCGGGGTCGGGCTGAACACCCAGCCGGGCATCGCGGTGGCGACCGCGCCGATGCTGGCCGGCGCGCTGGGCGCACCGGCGCTGGCGCACGCCTGGCCGGTGCGCGACGCGCTGGCCGCCGGGGTGCGGCTGTGCCTGAGCAGCGACGCGCCGGTGCTCGCGCCGGACTGGCGGGCGTCGGTGGCCGCCGCCGTCACCCGGGCCGGGGTGGACGGCACCGTCCACGGCCCCGAGCAGCGGATCGCGCTGGCCGAGGCGCTGTACGCCTGCACGGCGGCCCCGGCCCGGCAGGACGGGGCGGAGGCGTGGAAGGGCACCCTGGAGGCGGGCAAGGTCGCCGACCTGTGCGTGCTGGGCGCCGACCTGCGCGGGGTCGAGCCGGCGGCGCTGCCCGAGGTGCCGGTGGTCATGACGGTGGTCGACGGGACGGTGGTGCACGAGGCCTGACGCCGGGCCGGCCGCCGCACGGGCGCGCCCCGGACCCGCCGCGTGCGGGGTCCGGGGCGCGCCCTCGGTGTGTCAGGCGGGGACGTCGGTGCCCCAGGAGGCACCGGGGGCGACCACGTCGCGGTCCAGCCACAGGTGCTCCACCGCGGCGCGCAGTTCGTCTCCGTGCCTGGCCAGCAGGTCCAGCGCTCCCAGGTTGCTCTCGAACTGGGCGGCGCTGCTGGCGCCGAACAGCACGCCGGCGGCGGCCGGGTGGGTGAGGCAGAACGCCACCGCGAGCTGGGCGGCGGTGGCGCCGAAGCCCTGGGCGATCCGCAGCACCTCGGGGTGGCTGGCGCGGATCGCCTCGCGGATGCCGCCCGGGTCGGCGCCGATCTTGCGCCGCGGGTGCAGCCGGCCCGCCAGGATGCCGCCCTCGAAGACGTCCGAGGCCTGGAGCCCGAGGCCGTCGGCGAACAGCCGGCCGTACGGTTCGCCCTCGGGCACCGAGCGGCGCGCCAGGCTGTACTTGAGCTGGGCGAAGACGGGTTCGGGCATGCCCTCGGCGCGGGCGAAGCGCACGGCCTCGCCGAGCGCCCGCGCGGACCAGTTGTTGACGCCCCAGGCGTCGAAGCGCCCCGCCCTGATCAGCTCGGCCACGTCGGTGACCACGGCGGCCACGTCCAGCTCGCCGACGTAGTCGCCGGCGACCATGAGGTCCGCCCGGTCGGTGCCGATCCGCTCCAGCGAGACGTCGGTCTGCTCGGCGAAGGAGGCGGCCGGGTAGTCCCAGAGCCACAGCTTGCCGCAGAGCAGGTAGTCGGAGCGCTTCAGGCCCGCGCCGCGCACCGCCTCGCCGAACAGGATGTCGGTGACGGCGTTCTCGGCGTGCGGGCCGAAGTCGTAGTGCGCGACGTCGAACAGGTGGACCCCGTGCGCCACCGCCCGGTGCACCAGTTCGGCGGCCTCCTCGGTGGTCATCCGGTCCCAGGTGTTCCAGGAGCCGAGCCCGAGCACGGGCACCTCGGGGCCGCGGGCGCCGAGCCGGCGGCACGGCACCGCGGCCGCGGCCCCGGGGGCCGTGCCGTCCGCTCCCCCGCCGCCCGCCGCCGCACCGTCGGGGGACACCGTCTGCGAGAACTCCACGCCAACCTCCTCGGATGGGATGCCGTACGGCCCTGGCCGCCGACCCCCAGATCGTATAGCATCCAGCATATTCTTTTCGTCAAGGAGGCATGCGATGTCCCTGCACCCGGACTCCCCGCCGGCGGCCGACCCGACCCCCATCATCGGGACGGCCATCGGATACATGGCCGCCAAGCAGCTGTTCGCCGCCGCCGACGCGGACCTGTTCGCCGCGCTGGCCGACGGCCCGCTGGACGTTCCCGGCATCGCCGCCCGCACCGGGCTGCCGGAGCGCACCGGCCGCGTCCTCGCCGACGCGATGGCCGGCCTCGGCCTGCTGGAGCGGGTCGAAGGACGGTACGCCAACTCCCCCGCGACCGCCACCTACCTCGCCGGCACCGGCACCGGCGTCGACCTGCGCCCCTTCCTCGGCTTCCTCGACTCGATCAGCTACGGCCACTGGCTGGGCTTCGGCGAGACCAGCCGCACCGCCGAACCGGCCGCCCTCGACCTCTCCGGCGACCGGATGCCCGCCTTCCTGGCCGGCGTGATGACCTACAACGCGCTGCACGCCCGGCAGCTGGCCGAGCACTTCGACTTCACCCGCTACCGGCGGGTGCTGGACCTCGGCGGGCTGTCCGGCTCGTTCCTGGCCGAGGCGCTGGCCTCGGCGCCCGGGCTCACCGGCACCTTCCTGTCCGCCGGGGAGCTGGTCGGACACGCCCGCGGCGTCCTGGAGGCGGCCGGGGTCGCGGACCGGGTGGAGATCGCCGAGGGCGACGCGACCGCGGGCGAGGTGCCCGGCGGCTTCGACCTGGTGCTGCTGGAGCACGTGGTGCACCGCTTCGACGCCGGGCAGAACCGCGCCATCGTCCGCCGGGCCCGCCAGGCGGCGGCCGAGGGCGCGACCCTGGTGCTGCTCGACTTCTTCCTGGACTCCGACGAGCACCAGCGCACCATCGACGCCCTGCACGCCGGCGAGTACCTGGTGATCGACGGCACCGTGGTCTACCCCGAGGACGAGGTGCGCGGCTGGCTGCGCGAGGCCGGCTGGGAGCCGGTGGAGACCCGCGCGCTGCCCGGCAGCCCGCGGATCATCATCGCGGAGGCCCGGTGAGCACCGGGCGCGTGGTCCTGGTCACCGGGGCCGGCAGCGGGATCGGCCGCGCGGTCGCCGAGGCCTTCGCCGCGGCGGGCGACCGCGTGGTGGTCGCCGACCTGGACGGGGCGGCGGCGCAGCGGGTGGCGGCGGGCATCGGCGCGGCGGCGCTGGCCGTCACCATGGACGTCGCCGACCGGGCCTCGGTGGTCGCGGCGGTGGCCGAGGCCGCCGACCGCTTCGGCCCGGTCGAGGTGCTGGTCAACAACGCCGGGCTGGCGGGCGGCGGCGGGCCGCTGATCGACCTGCCGGCGGAGGTCTTCGACCTGGTGCTCTCGGTCAACCTGCGCGGCACCTTCCACGTCACCCAGGTGGTCGGACGGCAGATGGCCGACTCCGGCCGGGGCCGGGCGATCGTCAACATCAGCTCCATCGGGGCCCGCCAGCCCACCCCGGGGCTCGGTCACTACGAGGCCACCAAGGCCGCCGTGGACGCGCTGACCCGCACCGCGGCCCTGGAGCTGGCCGGCCACGGCATCCGGGTCAACGGCGTGGCCCCGGGCCCCGTCCACACCCCGATGACCGCCCCGCTGACGGACGACGCGGCGGCCCGCGCCGCCTGGGAGGCCCGCATCCCGCTGGGACGGATCGCCGAGACCGCCGACCTGACGCCGCTGGTGCTCTTCCTCGCCTCCGACCAGGCCCGGCACATCACCGGCGCGGTGGTCCAGGTGGACGGCGGCCAGCTGCTGGTCTGACCCGTACGGCGCAGGGGGCGGGGAGCCGGTGGCTCCCCGCCCCCTCCTCGTGCGACGGCCTTGTCAGCTACCGGACTTGGCCTGGTGCAGCGCCTCGGCGGTGGCCGTCTTGTGGGCGCAGGCGACCCGCTCGATCTCGGCCGCGTCCGCGCCCTGCTCGATCAGGTCGAGGATGTTCTCGTGCTCCACCACCGAGCGCCGCGCCCGGCCCGGCACGTAGGTGAAGGTGGAGCGGCGCATGTGGTCCAGCCGCGCCCACTCCGCCTCCAGCAGGGAGCGCAGGTGCGGGTCCGGGCAGTGCTGGTAGATCGAGAAGTGGAAGGTGCGGTTGAGCGCGGTGAACGCGGCCGGGTCGAACCCCTCCAGCGCGGCCACCATCCGCTGGTTGATCTCGCGCGAGGCCGCGATCTGGTCCGCCGTCAGCAGCGGTGCGCTGACGGCCGTCGCGTACCCCTCCAGCCTCGCCAGGATCTGCAGGGAGTGCTCGACCTGCACGGCCTCGAAGACCGCCACCCGGGCGCCGATGTTGCGCACCACCTCGACCAGGCCGTCCGACTGGAGGCGGCGCAGCGCCTCGCGCAGCGGGATGGTGCTGACCCCGGCCTCCTGCGCCAGCTGATTGATCACCAGCCGGTAGCCGGGGCCGTACGTGCCGTCGAGGATGCGCGCGCGGAGCAGCTCGTAGCTCTGCTCGGCCTTCGAGCCGGCCGCCTTCGAAGCCTCCTGTTTCGAGGCGGCCTGTTTCGGAGCCGCCGCCTTGGAGCCGGCGGCCCCGGACTGTTCCTTCGCGGAACCCAACGCCCTTCCCTCACTTCTCCTCGCCGCGCTGCCCGCCCCCGTCGCGGGCCGCAGCGCGGCCCGCGCGCCCTGGGCTGTCAACGTTCCAACGCCTTCCGCACGGTGTCGCGGAAGGCGGTCCCCGTCAGAGCGCCGAGGTGGTCGCCGGGAACGGTGACCAGCTCCGCCCCGTCAAGGGAAGCAACGATACCGTCGATGCCCCGGGTCATCGCGTCGTCCGCGCCGACCACCACCAGCGGTGCCGCGGCGCGGGCCCAACTCCCGGGCGCGAAGGGGGTCCTGGCCAGGCCCTCGACCAGCAGGGCGAGTCCGGCGGCGCGTTCGCCGTGCGCGCGGACCAGGCCGGCGACCATCGCGGTGAGCGGGTCGGCGGGCTCGGTGCCGTCGGCCACCGCGCGGTGCAGGGCCTGCGTGTCGAGCGCCGCGAAGGGGTCGGCCGGGCTCAGCCCGCCGAGCACCACCCGGCCCACCCGCTCGCCGGCCACGGCCGGGAACTCCCAGGCCAGCCGGGCGCCCAGGGAGTAGCCGACCACGTCGAACCCGGCCACCCCGGCGGCGTCCAGCGCGGCCAGCAGCCGGGCCACCAGTGCGGTGGCACCGGCCTCGGCCGGGTCCGCGGGCGCCGGGGAGGCGCCGTGGCCGGGCAGGTCGGGCACCAGCACCGTGCGTCCGGCGGCGGCGAGTTCGGCGGCGGTGCCCGGCGCGATCCAGTCGCTCTCGCCGTCCGAGGCGAAGCCGTGCAGCAGCAGCACCGCGGGCGCGCCGTCCACGGCCGGGCGGCCGACGTCGGACGGTGTGACGATCCGTACGGCCAGGCCGGTCAGCTCTCTCATGCCCGGTACACCTCTCCCTGTTTTCGCATACGATTTTTGATAGTACGGCACTCGCCCCTGCTCGCAGGACTCCCGCCGAGGGGGACTTGCGCCAGCAGATCATGTACGAAGTCGTATCGGATAGACCATGGTCAGCTCTTCTTCGCTCCGCTATCGTGCATGATTGCGTATACGATTATGGAGGGCAACATGGCGCACCCCCTCGGCCTCGCACCGGGAAAGATCGTCGCGGTCCATCTCAACTACCGCAGCCGCGCCGCCGAACGCGGCCGCACCCCCGAGGTCCCCTCCTACTTCCTGAAGCCGTCCTCCTCGCTGTCCTGGGACGGCCGGCCGGTGGTCCGGCCCGCGAACTGCGAACTGCTCGCCTTCGAGGGCGAGATCGCCGTGGTCATCGGCCGCCGGGCGCACCGGGTCGGCCGCGAGGAGGCGCTCTCCCACGTGGCCGGCTACGCCGCCGCCAACGACTTCGGCGTCTACGACCTCAAGCACGCCGACCTCGGCTCCAACCTGCGCGCCAAGGGCCGCGACGGCTACACCCCGGTCGGCCCGGTCCTGCTCACCGACGTGGACCCCGCCCGGCTGCGGCTGCGCACCTGGGTCAACGGCGAACTGGTCCAGGACGCCTCCACCGAGGAGCTGCTGTTCCCGATCGACCTGCTGATCGCCGACGTCTCGCGCTCCACCACCCTGGAGCCCGGCGACCTGCTGCTGGTGGGCACCCCGGCCGGCTCCACCGTGGTGCGCCCCGGCGACGTGGTCGAGGTCGAACTGGCGGACGGCGGACGGCTGCGCAACGAGGTCGTCGCCGAGGAGCCGGGCGTCACCGAGTACGGCGTGCTGCCGCGCGTCACCGAGGAGGTCCGCCGCGCCGCCCACGGCTCCGCGCGCCCGGACGCCGGGGACACCGCCGGGGAGGCCGTGCCGGTCCCCGGGCTGGACGCGCGGACCGCCGAGCTGCTGCGCACCGTCTCCACCGCCACCCTCTCCACCCAGCTGCGCAGGCGCGGCATCGACCACCACTTCGTCGAGGGCGTCCGCCCTGGCCGCCCCGACCTGCGGATGGTCGGCACCGCCCGGACGCTGCGCTACCTGCCGCTGCGCGAGGACGTGTTCGCCGCCGTCGGCGGCGGGATGAACGCCCAGAAGCGGACCGTCGAGGAGCTCCAGCCCGGCGAGGTGCTGGTGATCGAGGCCCGCGGCGACCACGGCGCCGGCACCCTCGGCGACATCCTGGCGCTGCGCGCGCTGCGCCGCGGCGCGGCCGGCGTGATCACCGACGGCGGGCTGCGCGACAGCCCCTCCTTCGCCGGCCTGGACCTGCCCTCCTACTACGGGGTGCCGCACGCGGCGGTGCTCGGCCGCCGCCACGTGCCGGTGGACTCCCAGCTGCCGGTCGCCTGCGGCGGCGTCCTGGTGTGCCCCGGCGACGTGCTGGTCGGCGACGCCGAGGGCGTGGTGGTGATCCCGCCCGCCCTGGCCGCCGAGGTCGCCCGCGACGCCGCCGCGCAGGAGGACGAGGAGCGCTTCATCCTCCGCCAGGTCGACGCCGGCGCCTCGGTCGACGGCCTCTACCCGATGGCCCCGCACTGGCGCGCCCGCTACGAGGAACAGCGCCAGGACTCCTGAACCACCCCCCGCTCCCCCGTCCCGCCCCACCCCGACGGAGAACCGATGAAGTTCCGAAGCGACCCGGCCGCGATCCGCGGCTCCCTGGCCCCCGTGGTCACCCCCTTCACCGAGGACGGCGCGGTCGACCACGACTCGCTGCGCTCCCTGGTGCGCTGGCAGCTCGACTCCGGCTCGCACGGCATCTCGCTGGGCGGCTCCACCGGCGAGCCGAGCGCCCAGAGCACCGCCGAGCGGATCGCCGCGATGCGCACCGTCGCCGAGGAGGTCGGCGACCGGGTCCCGTTCCTGCCCGGCACCGGCTCCGCCAAGCTCGACGAGACCCTCGAACTGACCGCCGCGGCGGCCGAACTGGGCGCCGACGCGGCCCTGGTGATCACGCCCTACTACGCCCGCCCCACCCAGGAGGGCCTCTACGACTGGTACGCCACGGTGGCCCGGGAGTTCCCCGACCTGCCGCTGGTGGTCTACAACGTGCCCTCGCGCACCGCCGTGGACATCGACCCGGAGACGGTGCGCCGGCTGTTCACCGACTTCGACAACGTCGTCGGCGTCAAGGAGACCACCAAGGACTTCGAGCACTTCTCCCGGGTGATCCACGCCTGCGGCCCCGACCTGCTGGTCTGGTCCGGCATCGAGCTGCTGTGCCTGCCGCTGCTGGCGCTCGGCGGGGCCGGATTCATCAGCGCGGTCGCCAACCTGGCGCCCGCCGCGGTGGCCCGGATGTACGAGCTGTGGGAGCAGGGCGACCACGCCGGCGCCCGGGAGCTGCACTACCGGCTGCACCCGCTGGTGGACCTGCTCTTCGTCGAGACCAACCCGGCCCCCGCCAAGTGGGTGCTCGCCGAGCAGGGCCGGATCGCCTCCGCCCGCGTCCGCCCGCCGCTGTCCTCCCCCACCGAGGCCGGCCTCACCCGGATCCGCGCCCTGCTCGCGCAGGGCGGCGACCTCACCCGGCAGCCGTGACCCCCCACCGCAGCACAGGAGACGAGATGACCACCACCACCGAGGCCCCCGCCGCCTCCCCCGCCCGCCCGGCCGCGCTGCCGGACCGGATCGACCACTGGATCGGCGGGCGCACCGCCGCCTCCGCCGACGGCCGCACCTTCGAGGTCGCCGACCCGGTCTCCAACACCGTCTACGCCACCGCCGCCGCGGGCGGCGCCGCCGACGTGGACCGCGCCGTGGCCGCCGCGCGGGCCGCCTTCCCCGCCTGGTCCGCGCTCGGCAACCGCGAACGGGCCACCGTGCTCAACCGGATCGCCGACGCGGTGGAGGCCCGCGAGGAGCAGCTCGCGGCCTTCGAGTCCTTCGACACCGGGCTGCCGATCACCCAGGCCCGCGGCCAGGCCCGGCGCGCGGCCGAGAACTTCCGCTACTTCGCCGACGTGATCGTCGCGCTCGGCGAGGAGTCCTTCCGGGTCGGCACCCAGCAGCTGAACTACGTGGTGCGCACCCCGGTGGGCGTCGCCGGGCTGATCACCCCGTGGAACACCCCGTTCATGCTGGAGAGCTGGAAGCTGGCCCCCGCCATCGCCTCCGGCTGCACCCTGGTCCTCAAGCCCGCCGAGTGGACCCCGCTGTCGGCCTCGCTGTGGCCGGACATCCTCGCCGAGGCGGGCCTGCCGGCCGGCGTCGTCAACATCGTCCACGGCATCGGCACCGAGGCCGGGCAGGCCCTGGTCGACCACCCGGACGTGCCGATCCTGTCCTTCACCGGCTCCACCGCCACCGGCCGGCACATCGTGCGCTGCTCCGCGGACCGGCTCAAGACGGTCTCCATGGAGCTGGGCGGCAAGTCCCCGGTGGTGGTCTTCGCCGACGCCGACGTGGAGGCCGCGCTGGACTCGGTGGTCTTCGGGGTCTTCTCGCTGAACGGCGAGCGCTGCACGGCCGGCTCCCGGGTGCTGGTCGAGCGCCCGCTGTACGAGGAGTTCACCCGCCGCCTGGCCGAGCGCGCCGAGCGGGTCAGGGTGGGGCTGCCGGGCGACCCGGCCACCGAGGTGGGCGCGCTGGTCCACCCGGTGCACTACCGGCGGGTGCTGGACTACGTGGAGGCCGGGCGCGCCGAGGCCCGGCTGGTGGCCGGCGGCACCCGCCCCGCCCACCTGCCCGAGGGCAACTACCTCCAGCCGACCGTCTTCGCCGACGTGCCCAGGGACGCCCGGATCTTCCAGGAGGAGATCTTCGGCCCGGTGGTCGCGGTGGCCCCCTTCGACGACGAGCACGAGGCCGTTGACCTGGCCAACGCCACCGAGTACGGTCTGGCCGCCTACGTGTGGACGTCCGACCTCAAGCGGGGTCACCGGGTCGCCCACGCGGTGGAGTCCGGCATGGTCTGGATCAACTCCCACAACGTCCGCGACCTGCGCACGCCGTTCGGCGGTGTGAAGGCCAGCGGTCTCGGCCGCGAGGGCGGTGCCCACAGCATCGACTTCTACACCGAGTCCAAGATCGTTCATGTGATGCTCGGCGAGGTCCACACCCCTCGCTTCGGCGCCGACGGGCAGCACTGAACCCGCACGAAGGAGGTCACGGACATGCTCACACCGCCGGACGTCGTACGGTCCGCCTACGCCCAGCTCGTGGTCACCGACCTGGCCCGGGCCCGCTGGTTCTGGGTCGACATGCTCGGCTTCCACGTCCAGCACGAGGACGCCGCCACGCTCCACCTGCGCGGCACCGACGAGCTCACCCACCACAGCCTGGTGCTGCGCACCGGCGACGCCCCCGCGCTGGACCACCTCGCCTACCGGGTCCGCGCCCCCCGGGACCTGGACCGCGCCGAGGAGTTCTTCGCCGCCCTGGGCTGCCCGGTGCGCCGGGTGCCGGCCGGCGCGGGCACCCTGGGCGTCGGGGACGCGGTGCGGGTCGTGGACCCGCTCGGCTTCCCGGTCGAATTCTTCCACGCGATCGACCGGGCCGAGCGGCTGATCCAGCGCTACGACCTGCGCCGGGGCGCCGAGGTGGCCCGCCTGGACCACTTCAACATCGTGGTGCCGGACATCCCGGCCGCCTACGAGCACTACCGCTCGCTGGGCTTCGGCTGCTCGGAGACCATCGAGGGCGACGAGCACGAGATGTACGCCGCCTGGATGTACCGCAAGCAGACCGTGCACGACGTCGCCTTCACCAGCGGCGCCGGACCGCGGCTGCACCACGTCGGGGTGTTCGCCCCCGAGGCGCACCAGGTGCTGCGCACCGCCGACATCTTCGGCTCGCTGCGCGCCGAGCACCACATCGAGCGCGGCCCCGGGCGCCACGGCGTCTCCAACGCCTTCTACCTCTACCTGCGCGACCCCGACGGACACCGGGTGGAGATCTACACCTCCGACTACTACACCGGCGACCCGGACCACGAGACGTACCGCTGGAACGTCAACGACGACCGCCGGCGGGACTTCTGGGGCAACGCCGTGATCGAGTCCTGGTACAAGGAGGCGGTGCCGGTGCTGGACCTGGACGGCAGGCCGCGGCCGGTGGTGTCGGCGGCGCTGGACGAGTCGGCCGTGAAGGTCGGCGCGGACGGGCTGGGCATCGTCCCGGCGGCCCGCGAAGGCTGAGCCCCGACGGGCGGCGGCTCCGCCCCGGGCCGCTCCCGGGACGGCCCCGCCGCCCCTCGGTCCCTTCCCTCCCAAGATCGTACGGATGCAAATGGCCTGGTCGGCACGCTAGATTCGGCCCACGACAGCCGACGACGGCGCACGGCGGGCCAGCCCGCCGCAACGGGGAAGGGACAAGCGGTGACCGGCAGGCATACCGTCCAGGAGACCGAGCGCGCCGTCCTGGCGAAACTGGGCCGGGTGCCGCTGCTGCGCGCCCGGATGGCCGCGGTGGCCAACATCCACCGGGCCGCGGCCTCGGTGCGCCAGCACCTGGAGAACTCGGTGCTGCGCGGCGCGCAGCTCAGCTGGACCTCGTTCGTGGTGCTCTGGGTGGTGTGGATCTGGGGCGAGCTGGAGACCCGTCACGTCGCCGAGGAGGCGGGCATCTCCAAGGGCACGCTCACCGGGGTGGCCAGGACGCTGGAGTCCCGGGGCCTGGTGGAGCGCTCCGGGCACCCCTCGGACGGGCGGCTGGTGCTGCTGCGGCTGAGCCCGGCGGGCGAGGAGCTGATGGCGGAGCTCTTCCCCCGCTTCAACGAGGAGGAGGCCTTCGTCTCCGGCGCGCTGTCCGACGAGGAGTGCGAGCAGCTGGCCGGGATGCTGCGCCGGATCGTCGGCACCCTGGAGCGCGACGGCGAGGCCCGCAGGGCGGAGCTGGCGCAGGACGCTCCCCCGCCGCCGCGCCCCGGCGGCCGGCGCCGGCGCGACGGCTGAGCGCCCGGCCCTGCCTGTCGCGCGGGCAGGGCCGGCGGCCGGTCAGTAGCGCAGGACGGCGGCGATCCGGCCGGCGTCGGCGAGGGTGCCGTCGGGGACGAAGCCGACCTGCCCGCCGGTGTCCAGGGTGCGCTCGATGACCTCGTCGACGATGTCCTCGCGGGCCCCGGGCTGGTCGGCCTCGGCGGGTACCAGGTGCTCGCCGTCGTCGCGCACGGTGGCGCGGAAGTTCTCCTCGACCACCAGCCGGGCGATCCGGCCGTCGCCGACGGCCTGCCACAGCTCGTCCAGGCCGGCCGCGAACTGCTGGGCGCCGCGGGCCCTGTCGAGCTGGGCGAGGTTCTCGGCGACCTCGCGTTCGGCCTGCGCGCGCACGGCGGGCTCGACCACCTTGCGGACGGTCTCGGCGTCGGCCTGGGCCAGCCCGCCGTGCGGCAGCTGCGCGGCGGACTCCTTGGCGATCGGGCCGACGGCGTCCAGCAAGGCGAGCGCGGCGGCCTCGCCGACCACGTACAGCGGGCGGGGGGCGGCGGCCAGCAGCTTGCCGACCTCGGTGTCGGCCTGGCGCAGGAAGGTCTTGGTCGCCTCGTCGCGGAAGGTGCTGGGCGTGTCGCCGATCTGCTCCTGCCGCTCGGGGTCGGGGTTGTCGAAGACGCGCACCAGCGGGAAGCCGCGGTCCCTGTCCTCGGTGACCCGCTCCGCGGTGCCGCCCCACAGCACGACCCTGTCGGCGGCGACGGCGAGCACCCAGTGCGGGCGCTCGGCGGCCTGAGCGGCGACCAGGTTGCGGGTCAGGAAGGTGTCGGAGAGGACCACCCGGGCGGGGGCGGTGCGCCCGAGTGACCACACCTGGTGCTCACCCGGCGCGGCGAGCACCGCCAGGCCGTCCTCGGCGTGCACCAGGTCGACCTCGGCGAGGGCCCGGTCGAGCTGCTCCAGCACCTCGATCCGGTCGGCGCGGGAGACCTTCGGGTCGGCCTGGACGCGCTCCTTCGCCTCGGCCAGCAGGTTGCGCAGCCGCACCGGGTCCTGGGCGTTGTCCGGCTCCCTGCGGTGCGTGGGCATCAGGATCGACACCGCCGGATAGGGCCGCGGCCGGCGCAGCTCGGCGAGGACGGCGGGGCTGAGGTCGGGGCGCATGGAGACCCTTTCCGAAGGCGGTCGGCCTTCTTTCGTGGACGCGCGAAGCCATGGCACTGCTGCCAAATGTCGTCAATGTACCTATTGACGGCTTCGGCGGCGCGCGAGCACGGCTCCGGGGCGGGGTCTCGGGTACGGGCGGGGGCCTCCGGGGGGTCTTCCGGTACGGGCGGTGTCCCGCCCGCGCCGTCCGGGGTCGGACGGCGCGGGCGGGACGTGACGGTCAGGGCCTGACGGTCAGGGTGCGACGGTCAGGACGCGACGGTCAGAACTGGACGTCGGTGCAGGAGTAGAAGGCGTTGCCGGTGTCGGCGACGTCCCAGACGGCGACGACCACCTGGTGGCCGGTGCGGCCGCTGGGCAGGGTCGCGGTGTGGACGGTGGTGGCGGCGGGCTGGCGGCCGTTGTAGGGGACGGTCAGGAACGGGGTCAGGTCCAGGGAGGCCCGGGTGATCGGCTGGCTCGCGTTGTAGCCGGGCTTGGTCAGGTAGTACTTGAAGTACGAGGTGGAGTGCCTGGCCTCGATCTCCCAGGTGAAGTTGAGCTGCTGACCGGCCGTCACCTTGGTGGTCGGCCAGGCACCGCCCCGGGGGTTGTCCAGCGGGGCCCAGCGGCCGTCGCCGCCGGCGCAGATGGTGCCGTCCGCCGGGCCGCGGCTCGGGAAGCCCTTGGGGCCCTCGACGCTCTGCGGCTCCCACTGGATGTCGCCGCAGTCCCACGGGACGGCGTTGGCGCCGCAGAGGGCGGAACGGCTCGGCGGCAGGTTGATGAAGCCGTGCGACTGGGCCGGCAGGGCCGCCGCGATCGGCAGGGCGATCGCGGCCGCGGCGGCGGCGATCAGGTGGCGCTTGCGCATGCGCATGGTGCTCCTCCGTGGGGGTGGATGGAGTGTGCGCCCGGCACGGGACGTGCGCGTGGGGGTGCGCACGATGGCCTGCCCGAGGCATGGCATGCCCGTGCCAGACCGGTTGCCCGACACCGTAGGATCTGCCTTCCCTCCGCGTCAATGGTCTGAACCATTTGCGCCAAAACCCCGTGAATACTGGGCACCGTACGGCAGTTGGCGATCCGCGCCCGTGCGGAAATATTTGCATAAGCGCACTACGGGCTCTGGCCGATATTTTGGTCCGTGGCTTATCCTGGTACCCAGCCACACCCGCAAGGAGGCCAGGCCCATGACCGCCACGGACCCCGCGCTCACCGCCCTCGCCAACGGCTGGGGCGCCCTGTCCCTCCTGCACGGCAGGATCGAGTCCCACATCGAACGCGCCCTCCAGTCCGGGCACGGCCTGAGCGTGCGGGAGTACTCGCTGCTCGACGTGCTCAGCCGCCAGCACGACGGCGACGGCGGGCACCTCCAGATGAAGCAGGTCGCGGACGCGGTCGTGCTCAGCCAGAGCGCCACCACCCGCCTGGTCACCCGACTGGAGGACCGCGGACTGCTGGCGCGCTACCTCTGCCCGACCGACCGCCGCGGCATCTACACCAACGTGAGCGAGGACGGCCTCAGGCTCCTGGAGGAGGCCAGGCCGACCAACGACGCCGCCCTGCGCGAGGCGCTCGGCGAGGCCGCCCGCACCCCCGAACTGGCCTCGCTGGTCAGGGCGGTCGAGGCCGTGGACGCCACCTCCCCCGCCCACTGACCCCGGCCGGCTTCTCCGGCCACCGACCCCGGCTGCCTCCCCCGCCCGCCGACCCCGGCTGCCACTTCAGGCCGCCCACCCGTACGCACCCCGGGCCCGGCCCGTCCCCGACCGCACCCCGCGGCCCGGGGCGGACCGGGCCCGGCCGCGCTTCCGCCCACCCCGCCCGCCCCGGAACCCTTGGCGCACGCCGCCTGTCTGCGCTTGCATTTATCGCGCGCCTGCAACTATTGTTCAAGCATGCAAGGCGCTCACTCAAGCAATCCCAGAAGGGTCGGTTCCATGCCCCTGGCTCTCCTCGCCCTGGCCATCGGCGCGTTCGGGATCGGGACCACCGAGTTCGTGATCATGGGCCTGCTGCCCGAGATCGCCGGCGACTACGGCGTCTCCATCCCCCACGCGGGCCTGCTGGTCACCGGCTACGCCCTCGGCGTGGTCCTCGGCGCGCCGCTGATGACCGTCCTCGGCACCAGGATCGGCCGCAGGACCATGCTCATGCTGCTGATGGGCCTGTTCACCGCGGGGAACCTGCTCTCCGCGTTCGCCCCGTCCTTCCCCGTGATGCTGGCCGGGCGCATCGTGACCTCGCTCGCCCACGGCGCCTTCTTCGGCATCGGCTCCGTCGTCGCCGCCGACCTGGTCGCCCCGGAGAAGAAGGCCGGCGCCATCGCCACCATGTTCACCGGGCTGACCGTCGCCAACATCGTCGGCGTGCCGCTGGGCACCTTCGTCGGCCAGGCCGTCGGCTGGCGCACCACCTTCGCCTTCGTCGCCGCGCTCGGCGTGGTCGGCCTGCTCGGCATCGCCAGGCTCGTCCCCGACCTGCCCCGCCCCGAGGGCGCCCACCTGCGCCGGGAGCTGACCGCCTTCCGCAACCCCCAGGTGCTGCTCGCGATGGCGATGACCGTGCTCGGCTTCGGCGGGGTCTTCGCCGCGATCACCTACATCGCCCCGATGATGACCGACGTCGCCGGCTACGCCGACGGCTCCGTCACCTGGCTGCTGGTGCTGCTCGGCGTCGGCATGTTCCTCGGCAATCTGCTCGGCGGCCGCTACGCCGACCGCAGGCTGATGCCGATGCTCTACACCACCCTCGGCGGACTCGCCGTCGTGCTGGCCCTGTTCACCCTCACCGCCCACAGCAAGGTGCTCGCCGCCGTCACCGTCCTGCTCATCGGAGCCCTCGGCTTCGCCACCGTCCCCCCGCTCCAGAAGCGGGTCCTGGACCAGGCCCACGGCGCCCCCACCCTGGCCTCCGCCGTCAACATCGGCGCCTTCAACCTCGGCAACGCGCTGGCCGCCTGGCTCGGCGGCGCCGTCATCTCGGCCGGCCTCGGCTACACCGCCCCCAACTGGGTCGGCGCCGCCCTCGCCGCGTCCGCCCTGCTGCTGGCCCTGTGGTCCGCCGCCCTGGAACGCCGCGACCACAGCCGCCCGGCCGCCGCGACCGTCCCCACCCCCGTTCCCGTCCACCACTGAACGCCCCTCCCGGAGAACCGACATGAGCACCACCACCACCGCCGTCGCCCCGCTGACCACCGCCGACGCCGAGACCCTCGTCGCCGCAGCCCGCACCGCCGCCGAGGCCGCGGACGTGCCGGTCAGCGTCACCGTCCTGGACGCGGGCGGCCACCTGCTCGCCTTCCGCCGCGACGACCGGGCCGTACTGATCTCCGGCGAGACCAGCACCCGCAAGGCCTACACCGCCCTCCAGCTGAACGCCCCCACCGCAGACCTGGTCGACCTCGTCAAGCCCGACGGGCCGTTCCACACCCTGCCCACCGCGCTGGACCGCCCGCTGCTGTTCATCGCCGGCGGCGTCCCCGTCCACCGCGACGGCCGCCTGATCGGCGCCGTCGGCGTCGGCGGCGGCGCCCCCGAGCAGGACCACGCCTTCGCCACCACCGCACTGCGTCAGCTCGGCTGACACCCGGCCCGTCCCGGCCCGCATCGTCCCGGCCCGGGGATGTGGCGGGCAGGGGGACGGACGGCCCGCCATCGGCCGTCCGTCCCCCTGCCGCCGAAACGGAGCCCCCATGCGCCGACGCCGCGGCGCCCTGCTGACCGCCGCCCTCCTGGCCCAGCTCGCCGCCGGACCCACCCACGCGGCGGCACCGGCCCCCGTCGGCCAGTGCGTGGTGGTCCGCAGCGGCGACACCCCGCTGGGCGGCGCCGAGGTGACGCTCTACCAGGCCGGGGACGACACCGGCGCGGTCGGGCTGGCCTTCCTGATCATCCTGGCGGTCTTCCGCGGCCTGCTGGTCGCGGTCAAGGCGGCGGTGCTCAACCTGCTGTCGATCGCGGCCTCGTACGGGGTGGTGGTGGCGGTCTTCCAGTGGGGCTGGGGCGGGCCGGCGCTGGGGGTGGCGGGGAAGGTCCCGATCGAGGGCTACGTGCCGATGATGATGTTCGCGATCGTCTTCGGGCTGAGCATGGACTACGAGATCTTCCTGCTCTCCCGGGTGCACGAGGCCTGGCTGCGCACCGGGCGCAGCCAGGACGCGGTGGCGCACGCGCTGGGGATCACGGCGCGGGTGATCACCTGCGCGCGCTGATCATGGTGAGCGTGTTCGCGGCGTTCGTCGTCAGCGACAACGTGGTGGTGAAGATGATGGACCTGGGCGATGGCCACCGCGTCGGTGTGGCTGGTCCTGGTGTTCACCGTCGTGTGGGGGGTCCAGGTCGCCGGGGCGCCGCCCCGCATGGTGGCGCTGCTGCTGGTCTTCTCCGCCTTCGCCGTTCCGGTCGTCTCGGCGGTCGCGGTGACGGCCGTTCCGCACGGACGCACCCGGCGGCCGGTGCTGGTGGCCGCCGTCCTCCTGGCCGTCGTGGCCTGCGCCCTCGCTGTGGCGGCCCTCTGAGGACACGTACCCGGGGCCGGGGCCGTACCCGGGGCCGGCCGAACCGCCGTCACGACCCCCGGACGCCGTGGCGCAGCGCGACGGCGGCGCGGACGGTGTTGGCCTGCTGGGCGGCCTGGCGGGCGACGGGCAGCCACCGGGGGCGGAAGCGCCGCTGGTACTGGGCGCACCAGTCCCCCAGGAGTTCGTCGAGGCGGGCGGCCTGGGGTGCCGCGGGGGCGCCGGCGGCCCGGACGGCGCGGCGCAGCAGGGCGGCGGCGCGGACCGGGACGCGGTGGGCCCACAGGTCGATGCCGGTGAGGCGGGCGCGGGTCATCGGGGTGTGCGGGAGGTCGTGTCCGTGGGCCTCGGGGTCCCATTCGTCGGCGAGTTGGTGCAGGGCGGTCAGCGGGGTGCGGGCGGCGCGCAGCAGCGGGGTGTCGGGGGCGGGCAGGTGGGGCCGGGCGGCGTCGAGGAGTGCGGTGAGCTGCTCGCCGCGTTCGCGCAGGCGGTCGGCGCAGGAGCGCAGGTGGTGGTGGGCGGTTTCGGCGGGGCGGGTGTCGCCGAGGTGGGCGCTGGTCCAGGCGGGGACTTCGACCAGGACGGTCTCGCCACCGTGGCGTTGCGGGGCGAACCAGGTGCCGGCCCGGACGCCGTCGGTGCGCTCGTGCGGGGTGAGCATGCCGGTGGTGCTCTCCTGGTGGTCGATGTGGTGGGGGGTCATCAGGTAGACGCCGGGGCCTGATTCGTGGAGGCGGAAGGTGTCGAAGGCGCCGGTCTCGACGGGGATGCCGAGGGCGGCGGCGGAGCGGGCGAAGGGGTGGGCGAGGGCGGCGGGGTCGCTGGTGGCCTGGACGAAGGTGCCGCCGACGTCGGTGCTGTGCAGGGAGAACTGGAGGGTGGGGCGCAGTTCGTCGATCAGGTCGAGGAGGGTGCGGCTCTCCGGGAGGGCGGCGCCGATGGCGGGGGCCCATTCGGGCTGTTCGTCGGCGGCGGGGCGGTAGTAGTGGTCGAAGTAGGCGGGCAGGGTGCGGGCGGTGCGGCTGCCGTCGGCGAGGTGGGCACCGTCGGGGTCGAGGCAGAGCAGGAAGTGCCAGGCCAGGTCCGGGTGTTGGTGGGTGAGGGCGTGGTGGGCGAGGTCTTCGGTGGCGGCGCGGCCGGCGAACTCGTCGGCGTGGGCGCCGGAGACGATCAGCACGTTGTGCGGGCCGCGGCCGACGGTGAGCAGGGTCAGCGGGCGCCCGGCGCGGGAGGTGCCGACGGTGCGCACCCGGCACCGGCCGGGCCACCGGTCGGCCAACTGCCTTGCGGTGGCGTCGAGTTCGTCCAGGCTCGGGTAGTGGTCACGGATGCCCGCCGGGTCCGTCGCGTCGGTCGCCATCGGTTCCTCCCCTGTGCCGCGGACGCCCGCGGCGGATCGTGGTCGTGGCAAGCAGTTGTACCCGCCGCACGCCGCGAACGGCCCGGGCCCGTCCGGGTGCGGGGACTCGGACGGGCCCGGGCGGGGCTGGGAGGGGCTGGGAGCGGTCAGCCGGTGACGGGGCGGGTGTCGAGGCGGATGTGGTCGACGGCCCAGTACCAGTTGTTGCCGGCGTCGTACATGCGGAACCTGAGGGTCACCGAGCGGGCTCCGGCCGGGACGGGGAAGCTGCGGGTGATCCGGGTGTTCTGGACGTCCTTGCCGACGTTGTCGTTGCCGGTGGTGTCGGAGCTGTAGGCGAGCAGGCGGGTCTCGGTGCCGTTGTCGAAGACGGCGGTGACGGAGGCCTTCTGGGGGGCTTCCTGGCGGTAGTGGGAGTCGAAGGCGAGGTGGAGGGTGTCGGTGCCGGCCGGGATGGTGACGGCGGGCGAGACCAGGGTGGAGTCGAAGACGCCCTTGCGGGAGGGCGATCCTGTGTCGTCCCAGTCGTCGGGGTCGGCGACGGCGACGACGCCGAGGGCGCGGGTGAAGTTGCCGCGGTCCTGGGCGCCGAGGGCGGCCCATTCGCGCTTGGTGTGGAAGGTCCAGCCCTGGAGGCGGACGGTGCCCTGGGGCATGGCGGGGGCGTTGACGACCGTCCAGCCCTGGGGGGCCTGGGCGGTCCAGCCGAGCAGGCCGGACTCCGGCTTGAGGGCGCCGGCCAGGGATTCGAAGTCCTCGTCGAGGAGGTGGCCGGTCATCACCGGGGCGGGGCGGGCGGCGAGTTCGCCGTCGGCGAGGGCGTGGCGGCCGTCGGCGAGGGCGCGGGCGGTGACCAGCAGGCGGTGGGTGGCGGTGGCGGGCAGCTGGGCGGGCGGGGTGACCTGCCAGACGGCGGTGGCACTGGCGCCGGCGGCGAGCCGCTCGGGCGGGGCGGTGACGGCGGTGGCCGTCCAGCCGGGCGGGAGCAGCGGCTGGGCCTCCAGGCGGGTGAGGGCCGCGGTGGCGGTGAGGGTGGCGGTGACGGTGGCGGGCCGGCCGGGCAGCAGGACGGGTTCGTCGATGGTGGTGGAGGCGGCGCCGAGGGCGAGGTTGACGGTGAGCGGGTCGGCGAGGCCGATGGCGGGGTCGGTGACGGTGCGGTCGTCCCAGGGGAAGCGGTTGGCGAGGCGGCGGCGGAAGGCGAGGTCGCCCTGGACGGTGACGGCGACGTCGTACCAGCCCTCGGGGCCGACCTTGAGGTTGACGGTGCGGTCGTCGCCGGCCGCGACGCGCACCTCGCGCAGGCCGTCGCCGTAGGCGAGGTCGCCGACGAGGAAGGTCTGGGCGGTGCGGGAGCGGTTGATGACGTCGACTTCCAGCACCTTGCCGTTGCCCTCCTCGGAGAGCGAGACCTCGTAGGCGGAGGCGGTGTCGCCGCGCAGGTGCCACAGGGCGCCGTCGGGGCCGTGGACGCGCAGGTCGTAGCCGGCGGGGCCGACCTTCCAGACGTCCGAGAGGCGGGACTTGGCGGCGACGGTGTAGTGCTTGGGGGCCTCGCCGGGGGCGGGGTAGACGGCGAAGACGGCGCCCTGGCGGCCCTGGTTGACGAAGTCGAGGGTGAGTTCGTCGCCCTTGAGGCGGGGCTTGACCAGCAGGTTGTACGGGGCGGGGCGGGAGGAGCGGGTGCCGCGCTGCTGCTGGGGGAAGGTCTGCGGGCTGGGCACGGTGGGGGCGGGGAGCTTGCCGGTGTCGACGACCTTCTGGCGGTTGCCGCTGGTGTCGGGCAGCTGGGGCCAGGCGGGGTTGCGGCCGGAGAAGTCGAAGACGCCGGTGAGGTCGCCGCAGACCGCGCGCCGCCAGGGGCTGATGTTGGGTTCCTGGACGCCGAAGCGCTGTTCCAGGAAGCGCAGCACGGAGGTGTGGTCGTAGACGGTGGAGTCGACGACGCCGCCGCGGGTCCACGGGGAGACGACGATCATCGGCACCCGGACGCCCAGGCCCATCGGGTAGGGGCCGGAGACGAGGGTCTCGCCGGCGGGGAGGGTGTCGGACCAGCCGAGGGTGCCGTCGGCGGCCTTGACCCGGTACCTGCCGTCCTGGTCGACGACCCGGTGGTAGGTGGAGCCGCCCTTGGCGACGCGGACGACGACCTCGCCGTCGACCGGGACGTTGGACTTGCCGCGGCCGGTGGCGAGCGGCGGGACGGGCGGCAGCTGGTGGTCGAAGAAGCCGCCGTGCTCGTCGTAGTTGAGGATGAAGACGGTCTTCTGGAACACCTCGGGCTTGGCGGCGAGCGCGGACAGCAGCCGGGAGGTGAGGTGTTCGCCGTTCGGCGGCGCGTAGTTGGCGTGCTCGGACAGCGCGGCGGGGGCGACGATCCAGGAGACCTGCGGGAGGCGGTCGGCCTGGACGTCGGCGGTGAAGGCGTCGACGAGGGCGTCGCCCATGGCGAAGGGGTCGTTCTTCTTGGCCGGGTCGCCGACGGCGCGCATGCCGCGCTCGTACAGCGGCTCGCCGGGCTTGGCCTTGACGAAGGGGGCGAACCAGGCGAGGGCGTTGTCGTCGAAGTTGTCGATGGCCTGGTAGGTCTTCCAGCTGACGCCGGCCTTCTCCAGGCGCTCGGCGTAGGTGGTCCACTCGTAGCCGCCGGGGATCTCGGTGTTGTCGGTCACCGGGGTGTCCCTGACGGTGCCGCCGCTGGTGCCGGTCATCAGGTGGTCGCGGTTGGTGTTGGTGTTGCACTGCACGGAGGCGTGGTAGGCGTCGCAGACCGTGAACACCGAGGCGAGGGCGTGGTAGAAGGGCATGTCGGCGGACTCGTAGTAGCCCTGGCCGAGCCAGCCGGAGGAGCGGCGGGTGACGGAGCCGTCGGCGCGGCCGTCGTTCCAGGCGTTCATGGAGTCGCCGTAGCCGAAGGCGGGCGCGCCCTGCTGGTAGGCGTTGGTGTGGGCGGCGTTCATCGCGAAGGGCAGCAGGTAGCCCTCCTTGCGGCCGGGGTCGGGCTGGTGGAACACCGAGCGGCCGTCGACGCCGCGGACGGCGGTGCGGTCGCCGAAGCCGCGCACGCCCGTCAGGGTGCCGAAGTAGTGGTCGAAGGCGCGGTTCTCCTGCATGAACACCACGACGTGCTGGATGTCCGCCAGCCGTCCGGGCCTGGCCGGGGCGGCGAGCGCCTGCTGGACGCTGAGCGGGAGGGCGGACAGCACCGCGGCCGCCGCCGCGCCGCCGAGGACACTGCGGCGCGACAGTTCGGGCTTCGGACTCATGGGGGTGGGGCTCCTTGCTGACGGACCGCGGGTCTTCGCTTTCGGGGGCCGGCCGCGCGGTTCGGACCGGACCCGTTATGTGTACGAGACCGAGGTGGACGCAGCCGTGGTGTCCGATGACGGGTCGGTGACCGGTAAGAGACTCCGAGCTGTACAGACAACTTGACGTCAGTGGATCAAGGAAGCGGGCCGGACCCGCCGTCAGGAGCACCGCCGGCCAGGGCGTTCGCGCCGGCTTCACCCGGGCCCGAGGAGCCGGGCGCGACAAAGTGATCAGCCACGAGGAGTTCCGGACGGCCGTCACCGAGTTCTGCCTGAGCGCCGACGAGAACGCGCCGGGGAACCGGCTGATCGGCCCCATCGGGCAGCAGGCCCGACCTCCCCGGAACAGGACCCGCCCCCGGACGCCCAGGACCGGGGGGTGTCGGGCCGCGCCCCGCGGGCAGACGCGCGGTGTGAATCCGATCGAACGGGCCCTGCGGGCCGTGGACGGCTTCCAGCAGCGCCACCGGGCCCCCGGCCTGGTGATCGGCGTCGTGCGCAAGTACGGGGACGACCGGGGCGGGCTGCTGGCCGCCCTGATCACCTACTACGGCTTCGTCGCCCTGGTCCCGCTGCTGCTCCTGCTCAGCACCGTCCTCGGCTTCGTCCTGCACGGCCACGCCGGGGCGCAGCGCGCGGTGCTGGACTCCGCGCTCGCCGACTTCCCGATCATCGGCGACCAGCTGCGCCAGAACGTCCACTCGCTCCAGGGGAGCGGCCTGGCCCTGCTGATCGGTGTGCTCGGGCTGCTGTACGGGGCGCTCGGCATCGCGCAGGTCCTCCAGCACGCCATGGCCGAGGTCTGGAACGTGCCGGGGGTGCAGCGGCCCGGCTACTGGCCGCGGCTGGCGCGCAGCGTGCTGCTGTTCGCGGTGCTGGCCGGCGGGCTGGTGCTGGGCACCGCCGCCGCCTCGCTGGTCGGCAGCGCGCTGGGCGGGCCGGCCGCCAGGATCGGGGGCCTGGTCGTCTCCGCGCTGGTGAACACCGCCCTGTGCCTGGCCTGCTTCCGGGTGCTCACCCCGCGCGAGGTCCCGCTGCGGGCGCTGTGGCCGGGCTGCGCGCTCGCCGGGCCGCTGTTCACCGCCCTCCAGGCGGGCGGCTCGCTGCTGGTCACCCACGAGCTGCGCCACGCGAGCCAGGTCTACGGGTTCTTCGCGACCGTGATCGGGCTGCTGTCCTGGCTCTACCTGGCCGCGCAGGTCACCGTGTACGCGGCCGAGGCCAACGTGGTGCTCACCCGGCGGCTGTGGCCGCGCAGCCTGCTGCAGCCTCCGCTGACGGACGCCGACCAGGCGGTGCTGTCCTCGGTCGCCCGGCAGGAGGAGCGCCGGCCCGAGCAGCGGGTCGACGTCTCCTTCCCCGGGGCACCCGAGGACCCGGACGAGGGCGGCGACGACGGCGGGGGCCGCGACGACGGCGGCGGGGACACCAAGGAGAGCGGGAAGGACGGCGGCGGCGGCCGGTGACGGCGTCGGCCCGGCGGGGACCCGGTCGGCGGGGCCCGCGGGGCATGGATGCGGCGGCCGGGGGCAGCCGGTGGTCGCGCGCCCGCGCCGGGCCCGGCGCCCCGCCGGCCCGTACCTGCCCCATGGAAGGGAGAAGCGCATGAGTGGGAACACCGACATCTGGGAGTTCCGCAGCACCAGCGGCCACAGCGCCGGTACCGACCTCATCGGGTTCCACGTGGAGGCCCAGGACGGCCCCGTCGGCAAGGTGGACAAGCTGTCCGAGGAGGTGGGAACGCGGTACCTGGTCGTGGACACCGGCCCCTGGATCTTCGGGAAGCGGGTGCTGCTGCCGGCCGGCACCGTCATCCGCATCGAGATCGCGGAGCGGACGGTGTACGTGGACCGGACCAAGGAGGAGATCAAGAACGGTCCCGACCTGGACGGCGGGGCGCTGGAGACGGAGTCCGGGTTCCAGGAGCGGGAGCGGTACGCGCTCTACTACGGGCCGTTCTACAGCGGCCGCATCCTCTGACTGCCCGGGCCGCCGGCCGCCGTCCCGCTCGGGGCGGCGGCCGGCCGCCGTGCGGGGCCTGCGGGGGCGCGGGCCTGCGGGAGTACGGGGTCTGCGAGGGCGCGGGTCAGACGCGGGTCAGCCGCGGGTCAGGCGGCGGGCGTCGAACTCGGCCCAGATCGTCTTGCCCTGGCCGTGCGGCTCGGCGCCCCAGCGGTCGGCGGTGCGCTGCACGATGAACAGGCCGTGGCCGCCGGGCAGGGCCGGGTCGTGCGGGTGGCGCAGGGCGGGCATCGCCGGGCTGCGGTCGCTGACCTCCACCCGCAGGCGTTCCCCGGTGGCGTCCAGGACCAGCTCCAGCGGGCCGTCCCCGTGCAGCATGGCGTTGGCCACCAGCTCCGCCACCAGCAGCACGACATCCGCGCCGACGCCCTCGTGGACGTCGGGCAGGTACCAGTCCCCCACCGCCTCGGCGGTGAAGCCCCTGGCCCGGGCGACCGGCTTGGGGAACCCGGCCAGGGTCAGCCGCCGGCGCTGGCCGCCGGGCGGCAGCGGCGGCCCGGCCGGGTGTGCGTCGCCGTCCAGGGTTCCCCGGCTCATCGTCATGTGAGGGCACCCTTACGGATCGACGGCGGTTTCGCATGGTCGGTTTCCCGGCGCTTCCGGGATTATGCCTGTCCGGGCACCGGGTGCGCGGCCTCTGCGGCACGCGTCCCGGCACGAGCCGGTCGGGAACCGGGTCGGGAACCGGACGGGAACCCGGTACGAACCCGGTACGAACCGGACGGGAACCCGGTGGGCCCTACCCGGCGGGGCGGGGGAACGGCTCAGGCCGCCAGGGCCGACTCGGCGGACTCGTGGATGGAGAACACCGCCTGGGTGCCGGTCAGTTCGAGGACCCGCATGACGGTGGGCGGCACCGCCGCCAGGTGCAGCGGCACGCCCTCCGCCTCCGCCGCGAGGCGGGTCCTGAGCAGGAGGTTCAGGCCGGAGGAGTCGCAGAACCCCACTCCGGCGAGGTCGATCACCACCGCGCCGGGCCGCTGCGCGACCAGGGCGGTGAGCGTGTCGGCCGCGGGCGCGAGCGTCTCGATGTCGAGGTCGCCCGCCAGCGCGCACACCACCGCGCCGCAAGCCGCGGTGCGGGTCCGTACCGCCGGCTCCGCACGGTACGGGGCGGCCGCCGGTGCGGGGTCCCGCTGGTCGTTGTCGGATGGCATCATCGTCGTCCCCTCCAGGTCCGTGCCCTCCGACCTTACGTAGGCGGTGTCCCTCGGCCAAGCGGCGGGGTCGCGGACCGGGCCCCGCCCGGTCCGCGACCCCGCCCGGGCTCAGGCTTCGGTCAGGCCCTCGCGCAGCCGCCGCAGGGTGCGGCTGAGCAGCCGGGAGACGTGCATCTGGGACAGCCCGAGGCGCTCGCCGATCTGCGACTGCGTCATGTCCTCGCAGAAGCGCATCGACAGGATCAGCCGGTCCCGCTCCGGCAGTGCGCCGACCAGCGGCTTGAGCGCGACCAGGTCCTCCACCAGGGAGAGGTCCCGGTCCTCCTCGCCGAGGCGCTCGCCCAGACAGCCGGGGCGGTCGTCGTCCTCGCTGCTGGTGTCCAGGGAGCCCGCGGTGTGCCCGTTCGAGGCGGTCAGCCCCTCCACCACCTCCTCCTGGGAGAGCCCGAGGTCCGCGGCCAGTTCGGCCACCGTGGGGGCCCGGTCCAGTTCCTGCGCCAGCCGTTCCTGGGCCTTCGCCAGCACGATCCGCAGCTCCTGGAGGCGGCGCGGCACGTGGACGGCCCAGGTGGTGTCACGGAAGTGCCGGCGGACCTCGCCGAGCACCGTGGGCAGCGCGAAGGTCGTGAACTCGACGCCCAGATCGGGATCGAACCGGTCGATCGCCTTGATCAGCCCGACCGCCCCGACCTGCAACAGGTCCTCCTGCGGCTCCCGGTGCGCGGTGAAGCGGCGGATCGCGAACCTGACCAGCGAGAGGTTCATCTCCACCAGCGTGGCCCGCACGTACGAGTACTCCCGGGTGCCCTCCTCCAGGGCCGCGAGCCGGCGCAGCAGCACCCGGGTCAGCTCGCGCGCGTCGGCGGGCGCGACCTCCCGCAGGTCCTCGGCCGGGTCGAGCTCCGGTGGCAGGAGCCCGCGCAGGTCGGCTGTGGCGGAGGCGGCCGTGCGGCAGGGGTCCGTCGGCGGAACGGAAGTGGTCAGTTCACCAGTGGTCATGACCATCGGAGTCCTTTCCTCGTGTCGGCACGGTCGAACGCCCCGACTACCCCGCCTCGGCCGATCGATGCGGCCGCCCGGGGTGAAGGTTCCGTGAAACCCGTCCGGGGCGTTCCGGCAGGCTACGGGAAACCCGCCGGCCGGCGGCGCCGACCGGAGGATCATGGAGCGGCGCGCCCGGGCGCCTCCGGTGTCCCACACGTCCCTGACGCCACCTCCCACGCGAAAGCGGTGCCCCTCCGTGATCCCCGCCGTACCCGACCCGACCGTGCTGCACCCCTTCCCCGAGCAGCCGCGGGTGGTGCTCCTCAAGCCGCTGGTCACCTCGCCGCTGATCGAGGTCGGCGAGTACTCGTACTACGACGACCCCGACGACCCGACGGCGTTCGAGACCCGCAACGTGCTGTACCACTACGGGCCGGAGAAGCTCGTCATCGGGAAGTTCTGCGCCTTCGCCGAGGGGGTGCGGTTCGTGATGAACGGCGCCAACCACCGGATGGACGGGCCGTCCACCTTCCCCTTCCCCGTCATGGGCGGCGCCTGGGCCGAGCACTTCGACCTGCTCACCGGCCTGCCCGGGCGCGGCGACACCGTGGTCGGCAACGACGTGTGGCTCGGCTACCGCACCACCGTCATGCCCGGGGTGCGCATCGGCCACGGCGCGATCGTCGCCGCCGGGTCCGTCGTCACCTCCGACATCCCCGACTACGCGATCGCCGGCGGCAACCCGGCCAAGGTGATCCGGCCGCGCTACGACGGGGCCGACGTCGCCCGCCTGCTGGACCTCGCCTGGTGGGACTGGCCCGCCGAACACCTCACCCGCCACCTGCGCACCGTCATGTCCGGCACCGTCGACGACCTGGCCGCCGCCGCGCCCGGGGCCTGACCCGGCGGCGGCCCCGCCGCACCCCTCGGAGGCAGCGTGGCCCCGACCCCCCGGCGGCCCGAACTCCTAACCCACCGTGGGGTGGTGGAGCTTGCGGGCGGCAGTGCGGATGGCGAGGGTGTACGGGGCGTCGAGGGCGCGGGTGCGGGCGTCGAGGTCGTGGAAGGCCACCAGGGCCCGGTGGGTGTCGTCGGTCGTCTGGGTCCAGGCCGTCCAGGCGTTGTGGACGTCCTCGTCGGTGACCTGTTCGCCCTTGGCCTGGAGCAGCACGGCGTAGATGCGGAACAGGTCGTCGGAGCCCGCCGGGGGTCTGGCCTCCGAGGGCAGGCAGTCGCGGATCAGTTCGGCGATGGGATCGAGGTGGCTCATACGGCCAGTGTGCCGCCGGCGAGGGTGCCCGCGAGGAGGATCAGATGAGCCACCGCGAAGATCATCGGTACGGCCCGTTCGGTGGTGCCGAGTTCGGTGTAGTGCCGGTGGCGCCGGCCGGGCCCCTCGGTGCTCCGCAGGACGTCCCACTCGTCGGTGAAGATCCGCGCGGACAGCTTCTCCTCCAGGCTGTTGATGACCTGGAACTTGGCGCCGTTGAGGTCCCGGTAGCTGCGCAGCTGCATCCACCAGGCGCCGGAGAGGGTGATGCCGGCCAGTGCGACGGCCGTCGGCACCCACCACGGGGACTCGGAGAGCCTGGGTATGCCGAAGCCGATCAGGGTGACCAGCGCGGTCTGCACGGACAGGAAGAAGGTGTTGGCGGTGCCGCGCCGGGCCGAGACCCGGTCGGCCATCTCCACGGCGAGCTTGTACAGCTCCAGCAGCTCGTACTGACGGTCGGACGGACGGTCCGGCGGACGGTTCGGCTCCGGCGGCGTGGTCATCGCGAAACCCCCTCGGGCAGGTGGTGTGCCGGCTTCGCCCGCTGCCCGGGCTCCCCCCGATGTGTCCATCCTTCCCTGTACGCCGGCCCGCCAGTGCTGCCGGGCCGACGCCCGGGGCGGGCCGACGCACGGAACGAGCCGACTCGCGGGTCGGGCTGACGGCCTACCAGGCGGCTCCGGCCACCGCGGGGGCCGCCGGCGGTTCCCGGTCCGCCGGACCGGCGGCGGCCGTGGCGGGCACGGAGGCCCTGGCGGGCGCCGCGGCCTCGGCGGGCGCCGCCGTGGCGGTGTGCGCGACGGCGGCCACGGCGGGGCTGCCGGCCGACAGGGCGCGCAGGGCCGCGCCGGCCTCCGCCTCCCCTTCCCCGTACCCGTGGGCGCGGGCGGTGCGGACGGCGGCGGCGAGGTGGAGCGCGGCCTCCTCCGGGCGGCCGGTGGCGGCCAGCGCCCGGCCGTAGAGGGTCTGGAGGACCACCCGGCGGGTGACCGGGAAGGGCGGTTCGGCGACGGCCAGGCCGTGGGCGGCGTGGCGGGCGGCCTCCTCGGCGGCGCCGGCGGCCAGGCACTCGCCGGCCAGGTGCAGCCGGGCGAGGCCGACCAGGTCGGCGCGCCCGGCCCGTTCGGCCAGCGACAGGGCCTTCAGCAGCAGCCCGTTCACCCGGTCCCGGCCGCCCTGGTCGCCGTGGCGGGCCAGCGCGATGGCGTGGTTGACCAGGGCGACGGCCTGGGCGCTGATGTCGCCGGCCCTGGCCGCGAGGTCGGGGGCGCGTTCCAGGTGGACCAGGGCCTGTTCGGGGCGGCCCTCCTCCAGCAGGACCCAGCCCAGCAGGGCGCGGGCGCGGGACTGGGCGCCCGGGTCGCGGTCGGCCTCGGCGGCCGCCAGGCCGTGTTCGAGCAGCGGCGCCCAGCCGTCCCTGACCTGCCAGACGATCAGCGGCCACTGGAGCAGCACCAGGCGCCAGGCGCGGTCGTGCAGTCCGGCGGCGACCGCCGCCTCGACCGCGCCGCGCAGGGTGTCGCGTTCGGCGGCGTACCAGCTGAGCGCGCTCGCCCGGTCCGGGAAGGGGCGGACGTCGGCGGGGCGGCGGGTGCCGGGCGGCAGTGCGCAGCACGGTTCGCTGCCCGGTTCGGCGGTGCCGCAGGCGGTCAGCAGGGTGTTCAGCAGGTGGTCGAGCAGCCGGGGCAGCACCTCGCGGTCGGTGTCGCCGGGCAGGCTGCGGGCGTAGAGGCGGACCAGGTCGTGCAGGGTGTAGGCGTCCCGGCCGATCTCCACGATCAGGTGGGCGGTGGCCAGTTGGGCCAGGGCCTCGGCGGCCTCCTCGGGCCGGCAGCCGGCCAGGGCGGCGGCGGTGCGGCTGTCGAGGGTGGCGCCGGTGTGGGCGCCGAGGCGGCGGAACATCCGGCGGGCGGGCTCGGTCAGGTGCTGGACGGTCAGCGCGAGGGTGGCGGCGACGCTGGTGTCCTCGATGTCGAGGAGGTCCAGGCGGTCCTGCTCGTCGGCGAGTTCGTCGACGAGGGTGGCCAGCGCCCGGGCCGGGCCGGTGGCGAGGCGGGCGGCGGCCAGCCGCAGGGCGAGCGGCAGCCCGTCGCACAGGCGGGCCAGGCGGGTGGCGGCCTCGGGTTCGGCGGCGACCAGGTCGGCGCCGAGGGTGGCGGCGAGCAGGGTGACGGCCTGCGGGGCGGACAGTTCGGCGAGCGGGACGGGGCGGGCGGCGTCGGAGGCGACCAGGCCGCCGAGCCGGTCGCGGCTGGTGACCAGGGTGACGCAGTCGTCGCCGTCCGGCAGCAGCGGGCGGACCTGCTCGGAGCAGCGGGCGTTGTCCAGGACGATCAGCATCCGGCGGGTGGCGGTCAGTTCGCGGTAGCGGGCGCCCATCGCCTCGGCGGTGGCGGGCATCTGCTCGGCGGGCAGGCCGAGGGCGAGCAGCAGTTCGCGCAGGACGGCGGCGGTGTCGCGTTCCGGCAGCGGGCTGTGGCCGCACAGGTCGACGAAGAGCCGTCCGTCGGGGAAGTCCTGCCGGCGGCGGTGGGCCCAGTACAGGGCGACGGTGGTCTTGCCGACGCCGGCGCCGCCGGTGAGCACGGTGACGGCGCCGGGGGCGGTGGTGGCCCGGTCGAGCGCGGTCAGTTCGTCCTCCCGGCCGGCGAAGCCGCGTGGGCGGCGGGGGAAGGGCCAGGGGGCGTGCTGCCCGGGGGTGGCCGGCGCGGGGGCGGGGGCGGGCCGCCGGTCGGGGACGGAGGCCAGGCCGCCGACGGTCGGCACCCGGGCGGGCGGGACGCGGTCCGACGGCGAGCGGTCCGACGGCAGGCGGACCGGCATCTCCTGGTCGCCGGGCAGCCGGGCGGGCGGCACCCGGTCGGGCCGGTGCCGTGCCGCATCGGTGCGCGCCGGGGTGTCGCTGCGCAGCTGCGTGTCGGCGTCGGCGCGCGGCGGGGCCCCGGCGCGGGCCGACGCCCCGGCGTGCAGCAGGCGGTCGTAGGCCTCGGCGAGTTCGGGGCCTGGGTCGATGCCGAGTTCCTCGGCCAGGGCCCGGCGGGTGCGGTGGAACCAGTCCAGGGCCTCCGAGCGGCGCCCGGCGCGGCCGAGCGCGTGGATGAGTCCGGCGATCAGGGGTTCGCGCAGCGGGTTGGCGGTGGCCTCGGTGTGCAGGAGGGTGGCGGCGGCGCCGTGGTCGCCGAGCCGGCCGTGGGCGCGGGCCAGTTCCTCGGTGGCGGCCAGGCGCAGTTCCTCCAGGGCCTGGGCGGCGTAGCGCAGGGGCAGTCCGGCGGTGCCGGCGAGGGCGGGGCCGCGCCACAGGGCGAGTGCTTCGCTCAGGACGGCGGCGGCCTGGTGGGCGTCGTCCAGGGCGCGGGCGCGGGCCACCAGGTGGTCGAACCTGACGGTGTCCACGGCCAGTTCGGGCGCCCGGAGCAGGTAGGCGCCGTTGTCGGTGACGAGTTCGACGCCGGCGGCGGGGGCGCCGTGGGTGGTGAGCAGGGCGCGCAGTCCGGAGACGTGGTTGTGGATGACGGTGCGCGAGTGGCGGGGCGGTTCGGTGTCCCAGAGGGTCTCGGTGAGCCGCTCGACGGTGACCGGTGCTCCGGGGTGGAGCAGCAGCATGGCCAGCAGGCTGCGGCGTTTGGCCGATCCGGCCGGAAGCTCCCGGCCGTCGGCGGCCAGCACGGCCACCGTGCCCAGCAGTCGGAACTCCACGCACCCCCCTTAGATGTATATGACAAGCATATGACGGCAGGCGATCCCCCGGTCGCGGAGCGTCCGCGCGGGCGGCGGGGCCGGGGCGCCGCCGCCCATGGGAACACGACGGAGGAACTACCAGGTGACGGCGTCGTCCATGTCCTGCTGCCAGTAGGTGACCTTGAGCGAGTCGTCGATGTAGAGACCCTTCGAGGGCAGCCCGGGGTTGCCTCCCGCGCCGACGCTCTCGTTGCCGGACGGGCCCTGGAAGTAGACGGCGAGTGTGGTCTCGGTGTGGCCGTGGGCGCCGCTGCCGTCGGCGGCGGACAGGTTCACCGAGGCGTAGCCGGACTCCCCCGGCTTGAGGGTGACGACGGCCTGCGGCTTGGAGTCCTCGTTCGGGGCTCAGTTACGGGGTGCTGGCCAAGCGCCTGCGCCTGAGCACCTCGACGCTGCACCGCTACTGCATCGGCACGGTGGTGCCCGCCGAGTTCGCCCCGCTGGACCGCCTGGCGCGGGTGTGCCGGGCGACGCCGCAGGAGATGACCGAGCTGCACCGGCGCTGGATCCTGGCGGACGGCGCCCGCCGGGCCCGGCCGGCCCAGGAGGCGGGCGGTGCGGCGGCCGCGCCCGGGCCCGTACCGGTACCGGTACGGGTGCCGGACGTGACACCGGGCGGTGCGGAGGAGGAGCCGGTCACCGTCGGCGTGACGCCGCCCGCGGGGCCCGTCCCGTGGCGGGGCCGGCGCGCGGTGCTGGTGGCCGCCGTCGCGACGGCGGCCGTGCTGGGGGTGGTGGCGCTCGGCCTGGAGCCCTTCGGCGGGGACGGGAAGAGCGGCGGCGCCGCCGACCAGCAGCCGGCCGGTGCCGCCGCGACCGCGGCGCCCGAGGCCGGCCAACGGCAAGCCGTTCCGGACCAGTCCGGGCGTCGGGCGGCCGGGCTACGACTACCCGCTGGGCGGCAGCGAGTGGATCCGGCGCGAGGGCTGAGCGGGCCGGATCCGGGTGCTTCCGGGGCGCTACCACACGTATCCGCAGCTCACACGGGGGCCGGGTGACCGCCGGGACCCGCAGCGGCCACCACAATGGTGCGGACAGTTCTTCGGAAGTACAGAGAAAGCGAACCTCACCATGGATCTCGGCGTGCGCTGGAAGCTGCACGGTGACGGGCGCACGCCCGCGCCGGGGGCGGTGGTCCGTCCCGACGAACGGCTCTCCTGGCCCCGTACGGCAGGGCTCGGCGCCCAGCACGTGGTGGCGATGTTCGGGGCGAGCTTCGTGGCGCCCGTGCTGATGGGGCTCGACCCGAACCTCGCGATCATGATGTCCGGCGTGTCGACCGTGATCTTCCTGCTGGCCACCAAGGGCCGGGTGCCGAGCTACCTGGGCTGCTCGCTGTCCTTCGTGGGTGTGGCGGCGGTGATCCGGGCGCAGGGCGGCACCAGCGCGACGGTGACCGGCGCGGTGTTCGTGGTGGGCGCGGCGCTGTTCCTGGTGGGGCTGGCGGTCCAGAAGTTCGGGGCGCGCATCATCCACGCCACGATGCCGCCGATCGTCACCGGTGCGGTGGTCATGCTGATCGGCTTCAACCTGGCCCCGGTGACCGCCTCGACGTACTGGCCGCAGGACCAGTGGACGGCGCTGCTGGTGATGCTGTTCACCGGTCTGGCCGTGGTGTGCCTGCGCGGCTTCTGGTCGCGGGTGGCGATCTTCCTGGGGCTGCTGTTCGGCTACGGGATCTCCTGGCTGTTCGACCGGGTCTTCGGGAAGATCCACTCGGTGGACGGCGGCGGGCACATGACCGACCACTGGCGCCTGGACCTGTCGGGCGTCGGCAAGGCGGACTGGATCGGCCTGCCGACCTTCCACGGCCCGTCGTTCCAGTGGTCGGCGATCCTGGTCGCGCTGCCCGTGGTGATCGCGCTGGTCGCGGAGAACGCCGGGCACGTCAAGGCGGTCGGCGAGATGACCGGCTCGAACCTGGACGACAAGCTGGGCACCGCGATCTCCGCGGACGGCGTCGGCTCGATGCTCTCCACCGCGGTCGGCGGCCCGCCGAACACCACGTACTCGGAGAACATCGGCGTGATGGCCGCCACCCGGGTCTACTCGACGGCGGCCTACTGGGCCGCGGCCTGCTTCGCGCTGCTGTTCGGCCTGTGCCCGAAGTTCGGGGCGGTCGTGGCCGCGATCCCGGGCGGGGTGCTCGGCGGCATCACCGTCATCCTGTACGGCATGATCGGCCTGCTCGGCGCGCAGATCTGGACCAAGTCCGGGGTGGACCTGCGCAACCCGCTGAACCTGGTGCCGGCCGCGGCGGGCATCATCATCGGCATCGGCAACGTGACGCTGAAGTTCACCGACACCTTCAGCCTCAGCGGCATCGCGCTGGGCACGCTGGTCGTCATCACCGGCTACCACGCGCTGCGGGCGCTGGCCCCGGCGCACCTGAAGACGCAGGAGCCGCTGCTGGACGAGGGGACGTCCTCGTACGACGAGGGCGCCGAGGGTGCCGGAGGCGCCGAGGGTGCCTCCGGGGAGCCGCGCAAGCCGTAACGGACGAGGTAGGGGCCGGGTTCAGGCCCGCGGGGCGGCCGGCGGAAGTGTCCGAAAAGGATCTTCCGCCGGCCGTTCCATGTGGCCGGACGGGCCCGGCAGTGGTCGAATCACTGATCGCTCGTATCGGCCACTCATCCCCCCGGGAGAGGCATGTCCCTTCTGACCCACCGCCGCAAGGCCGCCGCCGCGGCCGTCGCCCTCGGCACGTTCGCGATCACCTGCGCCGGGGTGACGCCCAGCAGCGCGGCCGGCCAGGTCCTGTGGACCCCGAGCACCAGCACCGGCCCGTCCTCGTTCAAGGCGGTCCAGTGCGCGGCGAACAACTTCGGCGTCGTCAAGGACGCGGTCAAGGGCAACGTGTGGCGGGCCTTCCAGGCCGCCGGCGAGGAGCGCTGCGAGACGCTGAGCCCGGACCTGAAGGAGGGCGACACCTTCTACCTGGGCTGGTCGTCCAAGGTGGACATCCAGGACACCAACAGCCGGTACGTGTTCCAGCTGAAGTGCTCGCCGAGCACCGACACGGCCAACCACCCGATCGAGATCGACATCCTCAACGGGCGCGTGCGCCTCCAGGAGTGGGACACCGCCCACGTGTCGCACTCGCTGTGGACCGCGCAGACCACCAACAACACGTGGCACTCGTACGCGCTGAAGATCCGCCTGGGGCGCACCGACGGCACCATCGACTTCTGGTTCGACGGCGTGAAGCAGACGTTCACCACCGGCTCGGGCACGTTCAAGGGCACCACCTGGGACGGCGACCGGAACTACCTCAAGTGGGGCTCCTACCACCCCTCCACGGGCGACGCGACGAACACCTTCACCAGCCCGGTGATGGCCACGACCCTGGAGGCGGCCACCGCCGGCTCGTGAGCCTTCCCGGATGAACCCGCGGGCCCGGACCGCCGTGAACGTGCGGTCCGGGCCCGCGGGTTCACGCGTTCCCGGGCGGGTGGCGACAACCGGCCAGGCTGGCCGGCCGGGGCGCCCCGACTATTCTTGACTCATCATTCCAAAATCTGCGATGCTCCCCCCATGGCACGACCGAAGGAATTCGACCCCGACCGCGTCCTCGACGCCGCGATGAACGCCTTCTGGAGCAGGGGCTACGCGGCGACCTCGGCGCAGAACCTCGTGGACAGCACGGGCCTGGGCCGGGGAAGCCTGTACAACGCCTTCTCCAGCAAGCACCACCTCTTCCAGGAGGCCCTCACCCGGTACGGCGAGGCGCAGACGGCCCGCCAGGAGGCACTGCTCGAAGGGCCCGGCGACATCCGGGAGCGGATCCGGAGCCTGCTGATGACGGTGGTCGAGGAGGAGTCCCGGACGGACGACCCCGGCCCCCGGGGCTGCCTGGCGGTCAACGCCGCCCTCGAGCTGGCGGGCCTCGACGCCGAGATCACCGCACGGGTCCGCCGCATCTTCGAGCGCATGGAGGAGGCCCTGTGCGCCGCGCTCGCCAGGGCGCAGCGGGACGGCGAGGTCGATCCCGGCAAGGACCCCCGGGCGCTGGCCCTGTTCGTCCTCAACTCCATGTACGGCCTGCGGGTGCTGGGCAAGACGGCCGACCGCCGCGCGCTCGCCGGCATCGTCGACACCACCTTGTCGATGCTCTGAGGCGGTTGCCGTGGGCCGCCCGGGCCTCGCGGCGGCCGTGCCTCCGCATGCCCAGATTCTGTAACGCACATTCCAATTCAAGTCCATCGAGGAGTCATGATGCCCATCCCGGTCTACGTCCTCGGTCTGACGGTGTTCTGCATCGGGACGACCGAGTTCATGATCTCCGGGCTGCTGCCGGACCTGGCAGGCGATCTGTCGGTGTCGATCCCCGCCGTGGGCTGGCTGATCTCCGGCTACGCCCTGGGCGTGGTCGTCGGCGGCCCGTCCGTCACCCTGGCCACGCTCCGGGTCAACCGCAAGACCTCGCTGCTCGGCCTGCTGCTCCTGTTCATCGCCGGCCAGACGGTCTGCGCCCTGGCGCCCGGCTACGACGTCCTCATGGCCGGACGCGTCATCGCCGCCCTCGCCCAGGGCGCCTTCTTCGGCATCGGCTCCGTGGTCGCCGTGGACCTCGCCGGCCCCGAACGCCGCGGCAGGGCCCTGGCCGTCATGTTCGCCGGACTGACCGTGGCCAACGTGGTCGGCGTCCCGGCGGGAACCTTCCTCAGCCAGCACGCCGGATGGCGCGTCAGCTTCTGGGCGGTCGACGCGCTGGCCGTCCTGGGCCTGCTCGGCGTGGCCCTGCTCGTCCCGCGCCGTCCCACCGCGCCGCACGCCGGCATCGGAGCCGAGTTCGGCGCCTTCCGCAATCCCCGGGTGTGGGTGGCCCTGAGCACCTCCATGCTCACCCAGGCCGCCGTCTTCTGCTGCTTCAGCTACCTGTCGCCGCTGTTCACCGAAGTCACCGGCTTCGCCGAGGCCGTGGTGCCGCTGCTGCTGGCCCTGTTCGGCGCCGGCTGCTTCCTGGGCAGCGTCATCGGCGGCCGCTTCGCCGACCGGCACCTGCTGCCCGGCCTCTGCGCGGGCATCACCGCGATGGGCGTGGTTCTCCTGCTCATCCCGCTCGCCGCCCACCACAAGGCCGCCACCGTGGCGGCGGTCGTGGCCTTCGGCGTGGCCGCCTTCTCCATCAACCCGGCGCTCCAGGCACAGGTGATGCGGGAGGCCGGGGACGCGCCGACGCTGGCCACCACGACCAACACCTCCGCGTTCAACATCGGCAACACGATCGGCCCGTGGGTCGGCGGCGGGGTCATCGACGCCGGTCTCGGCTTCACCGCGCCCTCCCGGGTCGCCGCCCTGCTCGCGGCGGCCGGACTGGCCACGGCCCTGGCCTCCTGGGTGCTGGTCCGCCGGGCGGGCGCCGCGGCCGACGGGCCGGGGCGCCGCCGGATCCCCGTCTCCACCTGAAACGAAGGGATCCGACGGATCGCCCGCCCCGTCGAAGGGGCGCCCGCCGTCACGCTCAGCGCTCCTCGGCGGCCCGCGCGGCCGGCGACCGCCGCGCCCACAGGGGCATCACCTCGACGGCGGCGACGCAGCCCCGGGTCGGGGCCTCGACGCTCCGCCCGGCCGCGGCGGCCCGGCCGGCGCCGGTCGGGAAGGTGGTCATGCTCTTCGCAGGAGTCATGTTCCGAAACTACCGGCGGCCACTGACAACGCCCGGCGGGCACCCCCGGGACCGCAGGCCCGGGCCGCCGTAACGTGCGGTCCGGACCTGCGGGTTCACCCGGTCACGGGGCGGGTTGCGGTAACCGGCCAGGCTGCGGTGCGCAGGTGGACGCCGGCGGGCCGCTCGGACGGGGTGAGGACGGCGGCCAGGGCGCGGTCACCGGGAAAGGCGGTCGCGCCCTTCCCAGGAGTCACGCCCGGCAACATGCCGGCGACCACCGACAGCGCCTGGTGGAGAGTCCGGCGAAACGCCCCCAACAGGTCCCGCCGACCGGCATGATGACCGATGGTCACCACTCATATCACCAGCGTCACCTATCAGATGCGGGAGAGGCCGGATGCCGGACACCGTCACCGCCCCGTGGGGCACGACCCGGATGCGCCCCTGCACCGGCACACCGCCGTGGCCGGCGCTGACGCCCGTCATCGACCCGGAAACCCAGGCCGCGGTCTTCCACGACGAGCGGGGCCGCACCGTCGAGATGGGCAAGCACGGGACCAGCACCGACCAGACCGGCCCGACCAGCACCGGCGGCGGTGGCGGGGACGGGCAGAGCGGCGGCCAGGCGCAGCCGACCGACGTCGACACCATGACCAGCAACGACCAGGACTGAGCCGTGGCGGATGACCGGCAGCCGGCGGTCCTGGTGCTGACCTGCGCCTACGATCCGACGGCCGACCTGGTGCTGCGGATCCTGGCCGAACGGCAGGTGCCGGTCGTACGCGTGGACCCCGGCGCCGACCTCCACCGAGGTGCCGCGCTGACCGCCCGCTACACGGCGGGCGGGCGGCGCGGCATCCTCACCACCGCCAGCCGCGCTCTCGACCTCGGTCGGGTCCGGTCGGTCTGGCATCGGCGCCCGTCGGGTTGACCGCGCCGGCCGGTATGACCGGGCAGGACGCCGAGTTCGCCCGCGCCCAGGCCCAGTGGGGCCTCGGGGGCGTCCTCGCCGCGCTGCCCGGCGCCCACTACGTGAACCACCCCTGGCGGATCCGGGCCGCCGAGCACAAGCCCGCCCAGCTCGACGCCGCGCTCACAGTCGGCTTCGCCGTTCCCGACACGCTCGTCACCACCGACCCCGGGCAGGCGCGTGCCTTCTGTGCCGAGCAGCCCGGCGGGACGGTCTACAAGCCGCTGTGGAACTCCCCATTATACGAACGAGGACGGCCGACCGGTGCAGGCCTGGGTCGCCGAGGTCGCCCCGGACGAGATCACCGACGCCGTCGGCGCCTGCCCACACCTGTTCCAGGCCCGCCTGGCCAAGGACCACGACGTGCGACTGACCGCCGTGGGCCGCGAGCTCTTCGCCGTACGGATCGACAGCCCCGACCTGGACTGGCGGCGCCGCCAGTCCCTGCTCACCTGCACCCCGGTCGACGTCCCGGCGCCCGTGCGCCGATCCGTGGCCCGCTACCTGGAGCACTTCCGACTCGTCTACGGCGCCTTCGACTTCGCCGTCGACGCCTCCGGCCGCTGGTGGTTCCTGGAGTGCAACAGCAACGGGCAGTGGGCGTTCTTCCCACCCCCGACCACCGACGCCATCGCCATGGCGATCGCCGACCAGCTCCGGAAAGGCCACACCGCATGACCTCCACCGCCGCGGACCTGCGCGCAGCCCTCGTGCGGCAACTCGCCGACGGCGAAGGCCTCACCGACCCGCTGTGGCACGCCGCCGCGGCGGCCGTACCGCGCGAGGCCTTCGTCGGCGACTACTTCCGCATGGTCGACGGTTCCTTCCCGACCTCCTACGAGCCGGTTCGCGAGGGCGCAGACGGCTGGCTGGAGGCCGTCTACGCCAACCGGACCCTCGTCACCCAGCTCGACGGCCGCACCCGGCCCGCCGACGCCGACGGGCCGGTCGCCGGATCCCCGTCCTCGTCGTCCACCCTGCCCTCCCTGGTGCTGCGCATGTGGCAGCAGCTCGAAGTCCACGACGGCCACCGGGTCCTGGAGGTCGGCACCGGCACCGGATACTCGGCCGCGCTCGGCGCCCACCGGCTCGGCGAGGAGAACATCGTCAGCGTCGAAGTCGACGCGGTGATCGCCGACCGGGCCGCCGCCGCCCTCAGGACGGCCGGGTACGCCCCGCACCTGGTCGTCGGCGACGGCCTGGCCGGCCACAAGGCCCGAGGCCCGTACGACCGGCTGATCGCGACCTGCGCGGTGCGCACCCTGCCCTACCCCTGGCTGCACCAGGTGAAGCCGGGCGGAAAGATCCTCGTCACCTTCTCCGGCTGGCAGTTCGGCTACGCCCTCGCCCTGCTGACCGTCACCGAGCCCGGCGAGGCGACCGGCCGCTTCCTGCCCGGCTGGACCAGCTTCATGATCGCCCGCCCCCACGACCGGCCCCCGCGCCAGAACCCCACCCTGCTGCCGGGCGAGGAGCGCGCCGCCCGCATCGACCCGGCCACCATCACCACCTGGACCGGAACCTGGGTCGCCCAGCTCGCCGCACCCTCCGCCGAACGCATCGGCGCCGGCGACCAGCAGATCCTCATCGACCACGCCACCGGCTCCCAGGCCCGCACCCGGCCCGACGGCCACGGCGGATGGACGGTCACCCAGCGCGGGCCGCTACGCCTGTGGGACCGGGTGGAGGAGGCGGTCGAGGCCTGGCAGGCGGAAGGTGCGCCGCACCAGGAGCGGTTCGGCATCACCGTCACCGGCGACGGGCAGCGGGTGTGGCTCGGCAGCGAGGACGGGCCCGGCTGGAACCTGCCCGTGTGACCCGAAGGGCGGGCGGGTTCAGACCTCGCCGAACTCGCCGCCGCGGACGGCGGTGACGAACGACGCCCGGGCGACGACGGGGAAGAGCAGGGCCGGGCCACAGGGGTCCTTGGAGTCGCGGACGGGAGCGAGACCCGGAAAGTCCGCGGTGGTCTCCACGCAGCTGCCGCCGTTGGCGGAGTACGAGGACTTGACCCGGCAAGCACCGGGCAGGTCCACGCGGTCAGCCATGGCGCACCTCTCAGGTCCGGGAGCAGTGCCGGCCGGGCGGGGTCAGCCGGTGCAGGTCGCGGCGCCCACCAGCTTCTCGAAGGCCTTCCGGGTGGGCAGCGGGGTCGAGAGGCCACTGTTGTTCATCGAGACGGAGAGCTGACGGCGCAGGTCGGGGCTGGTGTACAGGAAGGTGCTGAAGCCCGGGATGCCGCCCGTGTGGCCCCAGAGCTCACCGCAGTCGGTGGTGGTCCGCTCCAGGCCCAGGCCGTACCCGCCCTGGCTCTGCGGGGTGACCGTCATCATCTCGGCGAGCTGCGGCCGGGGCAGCAGCCGCCCGCCGAGCAGGGCGGTGATGAAGGTGTTGAGGTCGGCGGTGGTGGAGATCCCGGCGCCGGACGCGCCCGCCATGCTCGGGTCCAGGTCGGTGACGTCCACGCGGCCGGTGGGCAGGTCGAAGTAGCCGTGCGCGTGCGGACCGGGGACGGCCGTCTCGTGGTCGGGCATGGACGTGCCGGTCAGGCCCAGCGGGCTGATGACGCGACGCTCCACCTCCTGCTGCCAGGTGCGGCCGGTGGTCCGCTCGATGATCTGTCCGGCCAGGATGTAGTCGGTGTTGGAGTAGTGGTAGCCCTGGCCGGGCGGGAAGTACGCCGGGTGGCTGTTGGCCAGGGCGATGAGCTGCCGCGGTGTCCAGCGGGTGTAGCGGCCGGACTCCAGCCATCGTTCGAGGGAACCGGGCGCCGTGGGGTCGAAGGCGTGGTCCTCGGTGTAGTCGAACAGCCCGCTGGTGTGGTTGAGCAGCCGGCGCAGGGTGATGTTCGCGCCGTTCGGCACCGCGCCCGGCAGCAGCCGCTCCACCGGGTCGTCCAGGCCCAGCCGTCCCTCGGCGACCAACTGGAGGACGACGGTGGAGACGAAGGTCTTGGTCACGCTGCCGATCCGGAACCGGCCGGTCGCCGAGGCGGGGGCGCCGGTCGCGTCGTCGGCGGTACCGGCGGCGCCCTTCCACCGGCTGCGGCCGTACTCGCCGACCCGGGCGAGTGAGGCCGAGGCGCCGCCGGAGTCGACGATGGCCCGCACCGCGGCGTCCAGGGCCCTGGGGTCGACGCCCTTGCGCGGCCCCCGGCCGGCGGCGTCCCGCGCCGGGTCCTGGACAGCGGTCACCGTCACCACTCCGACCGGTCCCGCTGTGCCGAGGGCACCGGCCGGCGGGGCCGTCACCCCCACCAGGCCCGCGCCCGCCAGCGCGAGCGCCACCAGGCGCGCGACCGAGTGGCCCCGCCGGCGCCCCGTGCGCCCGCGGCCGCGACCGCGACCGCCCGGACCCGTTCCGCCCCTGTGTTCCGCCATGCCCGTCCGCCTTCCCGTGTCCATGCCGAAGGGCGAATGCAACACCCCTGTGAATGACGGCAACTGACACATTGACAGCCGACGGGGTACCGGGTCGTCAGCCCACGGTCCGGACCGGCTCCGGCCCTCGACCTACCTTCGAACGATGAGCCGCTCCCCCTCAGGGATGGGCCACCCCCTAGGGTCGGTCAGGGGCGCCCCGCCCGCAGGGGCCGTCAGTCAGTCAGACCTCACCGAACTCACCACTGCGGACGGCGGCGACGAACGACGCCCAGGCCTCGGACGGAAAAACGAGGGCCGGGCCCTGAGGGTCCTTGGAGTCACGGACAGGGGCCAGGCCGGGGAAGTCCGCTGTTACCTCGACGCAGGTTCCGCCGTTGTTGCTGTAGCTGCTCTTGCTCCAAGAAGCACCTGTCAGGTCAACGTTCTCACTCATGCCGAGTCCCTTCACACCTGGCTGATCACAGGAGCGATGCCGCCCCAGAGTACGAAGCCGGCCTACTTCGACCGCGCTTCGGGCTTCTCTACCCACCCACGCATCGGCCAGAGCCGGAGCACCAGTCTGCGCCCTCCGCCTGGCTGATTCGCCAGCACCCACCCTTCCGCCGTTCACCCGTTACAGCCAGACCGGGAACTCGCCCGCTTTGACGGCATCGAGGAACCCCTGGAACGCCGCAGAAGTGAACTCCAGGACCGGGCCACGCCGGTGCCGGCGCCAAGCACGCACGCACGCACGCACGCCAACCAGCCTTACCAGTTCCGGACCAAAGACCGCAGGCCCGGGCCACGAACGGCCCGGGCCTGCGGTTCAAGGCGATGGATCAGACATCTCCGAACTCGCCGCTGCGGACGGCGGTGACGAACGACGTCCAAGCCTCAGCAGCAAAGATCAGGGCCGGGCCATAGGGATCCTTGGAGTCACGGACGGGCATCAGGCCAGAGAAGTTGGCGGCCACCTCGACACACTGCCCACCATTGCCGCTGTAGCTGCTCCTACTCCAGGAAGCTCCCGTCAGGTCAACGTTCTCGCTCATGCTGAAGAGTCCCTTCGCGCCTTGCTGATCGTTTTGAGTGATGCCGCCTGCGGCAGCGCTTCCACTTGGAGCAGATCGTATTCCTTCGCCCAGGCGGACACGATTGCCCGGTCGTTCTCCAAGTATCCGCGCTGATGCGTCTCGGTGTACCCGAGTGAGGCTCCATCGCCAAGATCAAGGAGCGACATAGACCTCATGAACGGGCGAAGCGCGCCCAGGTCAAAGGGTGCAACTTGGACCACATAGTTGGGCCTCTGGGCCAACTCCTCTACATGGGCCAGTTGCTGGGACATTACGACTCCACCGCCGACCACAGTCCGAAGGCAGCTCTCGTCAAGGATCACATGGATCAGCGGAGCCGGATCCCTGTTGATGCGCTCCTGTCGGTTCAGGAGGAGCCGCACGCGCTCAATTCCCTGCTCGGCTGTGACACTTCCTCGCGCAACAGAACCAGCCTCCAGGGCCTCAGCGTAGCCACGAGTCTGCACCAGGCCAGGGATGATGCCCAGCTCAAAGAGCCGGATGACCCTGGCCTCCCGCTCCTTGGCCGCATATTCCGGGTAGCCGGGCAGGAAGGAGGAGCCCCTGAGGCTCCAGTACGTCAGTTCCAGCGTCCCGCCGGTCTCAAGTACCTTGTCAGCGGCACGCACCCACTCAAGTGTGGGATTCCGCGTCCCTCTTTCGAGGTTCGAAATCTGACTATCACTCAACTGCGTGCGCTCGCCAAGCTCGATCTGCGTCAAGCCCGCCGCCTTGCGCAACCTGCGCAGTTGAGCCCCGAACGCCCTGAGGGGCGAAGCCGATGGATCCAGCTGAGACTCACGCATAGCCATGCCTCCACTGCCGTGCAAATTCCACATGCGAAAACTGTCAAGTGGGAAAGCCTTCCGATCGTAGGGGATAAACCCCCACCATGGCTACACCCGGTGATTTGCCGGACGCGCAGCGCAATCTGTGGAAATTTCCCCATGCCTTGCGGGAAGTCGCACCGTCGACCGCTGTGACCGTCAAACCCTCATGCCTGGAGCAGAGTTGAGCACGACCCGCATCACGACCAAACCCCCCACCCGCCGCTCGGGCCACCACACCCTCGTCCTGCGCGAGGACCCCGACGGCTCGCACGACCTCTCCGTCCTCCTCGTCGAACCCATCGACACAGACGGCCTCACCCTCCCCGGCGGCCCCGCCGAACAGGACGAACTCCCCCACCTCGCAGCCCGCCGGCACCTCGAAACCGAAACCGGGCTCGTCCTCCCCCTCCGCACCATCCTCACCATCGACTACACCCCCGCCACCGACACCCCCGAAGCCCTCGACCTCGTCTACGCGGGCGGAATGCTCACACCCCGACAAGCCCACACCCTCCGCCACCACCAGCCCCCGCAGCAGATCCGCGCCCTCCACTGGATCCCCCGGCACAGGCTCCGCGACGCCATGACCGACGACTGCTACCGCCGCGTCGAAGACGCCTGGGACGCCTGGGAACACGGCACCGGCCTCCCCCTCCTCGCCGACCCCCGCCCGAACTCCGAAACCGACACCGGCGAAGTCCTCGAAGCCCTCGGCATCTTCGACATCCCCAAGTCCCTCACCGACACCGAACTCGCCATCGTCAACCTGTTCCTGACCGCCATCGACGCCATGGGCGGCATCCGGGCCGGCCACCACCACGGCCTCCAGCGCTGGATCACCACCGGCAACCTCACCACCGCCTACCTCTCCCTCGCCGCCGCCCGCCCCCTGCCCCGCACCGGCAACCCCGCCCAGTACTGGACCACCCTCACCACCGCCGGCGAACTCCTCACCACCACCAACCCCGACCGCCGCATCATCTACGCCCTCACCCACTGCCGCACCCAAGCCACCACCCTGCGCCAGAAGTCGACCCCACCGACTTCCCACGCACCGGGCCGGCTCGTAAGGCCTTGAGGGACACACCGCAGGCCCGGACCGCATCCACTGCGGTCCGGGCCTGCGCTTGCGGCACGTGCGGTGCCCGGTCGGGTCAGCAGTACTTGAAGGAGCTGATCCTGTCGTTGATCCACGACGGGACCAACGGCCACCGCTCCCAGGGGCCGATCCTGAACTCCGGGCCGGCGCACCAGTTGTTCTCGTAGAAGCAGATGCTGCTCCCGGTGTTGTTCAGCACGGACGAGGTGGTGTCCTGCATGCCCTTGTCCCCGCCGCTGGCGCGCTTCTGGAGCTTGCCCATGTCGCCGGTGTTCTGGTTCGACGGGAAGGAGCCGAACTTCGCGCCGTTGACGGTCCCGCCCCGGATGAAGTCGCCCTCCACTCACAGGCAGACGTAGCCGTCGGGGCACGACCCGGGCCCGCGGTCCATCCGTGCGGTGGGCGGTCAGGGGCGGGTGGCGGTCACCAGCCAGGCCGCGGTGCGCAGGTGGACGCCGGTGGGCCGCTCGTACGGGGCGAGGGCGGCGGCCAGGGCGGCACGCACCCGGTCGGCGCCGCCCGGGCCGCCGAGTTGGCCCACCAGGTGCTGCCCGGGGCCGGAACCCAGCAGGTGGCCGGCGGCGTCGGCGGCGTCCCGGCCGAAGTGTCCGTCGGCTTCGACGGTTTCGGCGCGTACGCCGGTGAAGCCGGCCGCGCCGAGCACCCGGCGGATCTCGGCGGGGTCGGCGAGCGAGAACATGCCCGGGCCGGCGGGGGTGCCTGCGTCCTCCGGTGGGAGCGGCAGGGCGGCGCGCGCCGCGCCGTGCACCTGCACCCACTCGCAGCGGGTCGGGTCGGCGACGCAGACGAAGGCGAGCCGGCCGCCGGGGCGCAGGGCGCGGCCGATGGTGGCGAAGGCGGCGACCGGGTCGGCGAAGAACATGATCCCGAAGCGGCTGATCGCGACGTCGAACCCGGCGGCGGGGAGCGGGTGGACCTGGGCGTCGCCCTGCTCGAACGTGATCCGGTGCAGGCCTTCTTCGGCGGCCAGGGCGCGGGCCCGGGCGAGCATCGGGCCGGAGAGGTCCAGGCCCAGGGCGGAGCCGTGGGTGGCGGCGCGGGCGGCGAGCCGGGTGGTCTGGCCGGCGCCGCAGCCGACGTCGAGCACCCGGTCCCCGGGGGTGATCGCGGCGGCGGTGAGGAGGGGGTGGTCGAAGCCCTCGTTGACCGCGTTCCAGCGGTCGTGGTGGTCGCTCCAGTACCGGCCCTCCTCGCCGTTCCAGGCTTCGGACTGTGCGGTGTTGACGAGCTGGCGCATGGGATGGCTCCTGTCGGACAGCTAGTATGGGCGTTCGCCCATAGAGAAGGTATGGGCGAACGCCCATACTGGCAAGCCCGATACGACCGGCAAGCCCGATACGACCGGCAAGCCCGATACGGAGGACCCGATGTCACCACGCGGCGTAGCGATCCCGGACGTGCGGGAGCGGCTGTTCGCGGCGGCCGAGCGCGTGCTCGGCCGGGAGGGGTCGGCGGGGCTGACCAACCGGGCCGTCACGGAGGAGGCTGACTGCGCGAAGGGCCTGCTGTACAACCACTTCGCGGACCTGGACGACTTCGTGGCGCAGCTGGTGCTGGACCGCTTCGAGGGGATCGCGGCCGAGGTCCGGGAGCTGCCCGGGCGGGCGGGGCGGGGCGACGTGCGGGAGAACCTGACGGGCGCGGCGCTGGCGCTGCTGGGGACGAACGGGCCGGCGATGGCGGCGGCGGCGCTGTCCCGGCACCGGGTCGCGGAACGGGTCCGGCGGGCCTGGGAGGGCGGCGCGCCGGGGCCGGGCGCGGTCGAGGAGGCGATGGCGCGGTACCTGGAGGCGGAGCAGCGGCTCGGGCGGGTCCCGGCGGAGGCCGACGCGGCGATGCTCGCGCTGGCGATCACGGGCACGGTGCACCATCTGCGGATGCACGGCAGCGTGCTGACGGAGGGGAGCGACCGGCTGGTCCGCCGTCTGGTCACCGCCCTGGTGCCGGTGCCCGCCTGAGCGGGTGCCGGGCGGCTCCGTCCGCCTTCCGGGGGCCGTCCGGGTCCTGACGGGTTCGTTCCCGGTCGAATCGCGCCCGGACGCTCGCCATCGAAGTGCCCCGGGGCGCAGGCTGCTTCCGTGACCACGCCGGCACGGGCGCGGCGCGACCGGAAGGACGAACATGACGAGCACGCGCGGGCGCATCGCCGCCCTGCTGGGCGCCGTCGCGGTGGTCGCCGGCACCACGCTGGCCTCCCCCGCTGCCGGCTTCGCCGCCACGGCCGGGCCGGGCGGAACGGCCAGAGCAGCCGGACCGGCCCACGGCGGCGGCGCGATCACCGGGCAGGCGCCCTGCCCGGACGCACCCGAGTTCACCTGCGGGACCCTCACCGTCCCGTTCGACCACAGCGGCGCCACCCCCGGCACCCTCGGCCTCCAGGTGGCCTTCACCGGCAACACCACGGCGCCCAGGGGCGACCTGCTGTTCCTCACCGGCGGCCCCGGCCAGCCCGGCGTCCCGACGATCAGGCGGATGGCGGGCAAGCTGGAGCCCGTCCTCAAGGACTACCGCCTGGTGATGTTCGACCAGCGCGGCACCGGCCGGGGCGCGCTCCAGTGCCCGGGCCTCCAGGAGGACATGGGTTCCTCCGACCTCGCCGTGCCGCGCGGGCAGTCGGTCGCCGACTGTGCCGCCGCCCTCGGCCCGGACTCCCGCCACTACAGCACGGCGGACACCGTCGCCGACATCGACCGGCTGCGCCGCGCCCTCGGCGCCCGGCGCCTCACCCTGGACGGCGTCTCGTACGGCAGCTTCGTCGCCGAGCGGTACGCGCTCGCCCACCCGTCGCGGGTGGCCCGGCTGGTGCTCGACTCGGTGACGCCGCGGCAGGGTTTGGACCCCCTCGACCTGGCCGCGCTGCCCGCGACCGCCCGGGTCCTGCGGGCCGCCTGCCAGGCCACCGGCTGCACCACCGACCCGGCCGCCGACCTCGCTGCCACCGTCCGGCGGTACGGCAACGGCGCGCAGGTCCTGAGCGCGCTCACCGGTTACGAGTTCATCGACCCGGACTTCGGCGGGGTCCCGGAGATCCTGCACGAGGCCGCCGCCGGGCAGCCCGCGAAGCTCCAGGACTTCTTCGCGCTCGTCCGCCGGGAGGTCGACGCCGCCCCGGCCGAGGAGCTCAGCCAGGGGCTGCACTCCGCCGCCCTGTGTGCCGACTCGCGCTTCCCGTGGGGCACCACCGACACCCCCGTCGCGGGCCGGGCGGCGGCGCTGGAGCGCACCCGGCAGCGGCTGACCGCCGAGCAGACCTGGCCGTACGACGCGGCGACCGCGACCGGGCTCGGCAGCCTCCTGGTCTGTCTCGACTGGCCGCGCGAGCAGGTGCCGCCGGCGCCGCCGGAGGACCGCAGGCTGCCGGACGTGCCGGTGCTGCTGCTCGGCGGCGACCGGGACCTGTCCACGCCGTATGAACTGATCTACGAGCAGGCCGAGTTGGCGCACGACCCGCAGATCGTGATCGTGCCCGGGGCGGCGCACTCGGTACAGAACCGGGCGGCGAACCCGGCCGGACGGCAGGCGGTGTACGACTTCCTGCTGAATTGACTTCCGCTCCCCCAGCTGAAGCCGGGGGATTCCCCTGTCACGGTCGGAACTCATGCGCGAAGTACCATCCCTGCAAGGTGCTCCGGCCGGTACTTCCCAACCTCCGCAGTGGCGTAGCCGGACGGAAACATCCCTGTGGAGAAGTCAGAGGGCAGAGGGCAGAGGGCGATGAGTGTGGCTGAGAGTTGGTCGCGTGTGATGAGTCTTCTTCGGGAGCACGCGCCGGCCGATCACGCGGAGCTGCCAGGGCCCGCTACCGAGCAGATGCTCGCGGCAGCCGAGGAACGGATGGGGATCTCCCTGCATGGGGACCTGCGGACCTGGCTGTTGCAGAACAATCTGGATCTGCCGGAGGAAGACGTCGACGACGACGTGATGTGCTGCGGCTTCGACGGGTTCCCCGACGAGGGAAGCTTCTTTCTGGGCATCCGGGCGATGGAGAGGCTCTACGCGAGCCGCTCCACGTCCTGCGGATTCGACCCTCCGGACCAGCCGGACAGTCCGTTCTGGCGTAACGAGTGGATCCCGTTCCTGTCGGACCAGGACGGCTGGACGGGAAAGTTCGTCGATGTGCGGGACGGACGCGTCGGCAGGTGGTTCGTGGGTGGCCCCACGATCACGGGCGAGTACGAATCGATGGCCCGGTATTTCGACTCCGTAGCGGAGACGCTGACGAGGATCGCCGATGGAAGCTTCCCGGTCTGCCGGTTCACCGAAGGCCGACTCGCCTGGTCGTGAGACGGCTCCGACCTGGTCCGGCACTGCCGGCGAGCGTTCACCACAGGATCGGCAACGGTGGCGCTGGTGCCACCACGGATTCGGATACCAGGCTCATGGCCGGTACGGAGCCGCGGAACCTAGCGTCGATCCCATGAAAAGCAACCGCCGTATCAGCGCCGTCGCGGTGCTGGCGCTCGCCGCCCTCGTCGCCGGAACCGGCGCCGGGTTCGCCGCCACGACCACACCGTCGGGCACACCGGTGGCCACGCGCGCGTTCGACACCGCACCGGCCACCGCCACCGCCACCGTGCCCACGCCGTCCTTCCACGGCACGCTCCCCGCGCCGACCGGCCCCTACGCCGCCGGCGAGGACGTCATCCACGTCACCGACGCGAGCCGTCCCGACCCGTGGGTGCCGTCATCCGGCCCCCGCCAACTGACCGTCACGATGCTCTACCCGGCCGTCCCCGGGACCGGGACTCCGGCCCCTTACATGACCCTCGGCGAGGCAGCCGGAATCCTCCAGCGCCGGAAGCTGCCGACGAGCTCCGGCGTCACCCCGCAGAACCTTTCCGGCGTCACCACGCACGCCTTCGACGGCGCGCGGCCGCGGAGCGGCAAGTACCCGCTGGTGGTCCTCTCACCCGCGCACGAGGACCCGCGCATGACGCTCACCGCGCTCGCGACCGACCTGGCCAGTCACGGCTACGTCGTCGCACTCGTCGGCCACACCAACGAGGACAGCGGCGAGACGCTGGCGGACGGCCGGACGTCGCCGTGCGCGGTCTGCGACGACCCGACGCTCGACTTCGACTCCCTCGCCGCCGGCCGCGCGCTGGACGTGTCCTTCGTGATCGACCGGCTGACGCACGGCAATACCGCGTGGCGCCTGGCACACCTCATCGACAAGCACGAGATCGGCATGGCCGGACACTCCATCGGCGGAGCGGCGTCCGCCGCCACGATGATCGCCGACCCGCGAGTACGGGCCGGAGTGAACATGGACGGCTCCTTCCACCCGGCCCCGGTGCCCGGCCGGATCGACCGGCCGTTCCTCATGCTGGGTGCGGCCGCCACCCACCCGGACGGCGGCCACGACACCACGTGGGAGCAGGCCTGGGCCGCCCTCGGCGGCTACAAGAAGTGGCTGACGGTCGCCGGCGCCGACCACTTCAGCTTCAGCGACCTGGACCTGCTTCTGGAGGAGGCCGGGTTCCCGACGCCGCCCCTCTCCCCGGAGCGCGGGCTGGTGATCACCCGCGAGTACGTGACGGCGTTCTTCGACCGGACGCTGAAGGGGATCCGCAGTCCGCTGCTGGACGGCCCCTCGCCGGACAATCCGGAAGTGCTCTTCCAGCACTGATGCGGCGCCGCGCTGATCCTTCCGGCGGCAGGGCCTGGCGTCGTGTTCGTCGTCGGCCAGGACGAAGGTGCCGATGGCCGCGGCCGGTTCGTCGCGGGAGGCGAACCGGCCGCGGCGCGGTGGACGCCGGGTCAGGGCGGCGACGGACCTGCGGGTCTGCCTCCACCGGCTGGAGGAGCGGCGCTCCCCCGCACCCGTCGACCGGTTGCCCGAGCTGTGGCGCCAGGCGGCCCGGCCCGTGCGGCGGCTGCCGCACGGGCCGTCTTCTCGCGCGGGTCAGGGTGTGGCCGGCGCCGTACGGGACGCCTGGTGGCGTGCGCCGGTGACGATGAGTGAGACGTTCTGCCCGCCGAAACCGAAGGAGTTGCTGAGCACGGCTTCCTGGGGGGCGTCCCGTCGCTCGGCGACGACGTCGAGGCCGATGTCATCGCCGACGCCGGCCGCGGTGAGGTTGCGGGTCGGCGGGATGACGCCGTGCTTCACGCTGAGGACGGCGATGAGCGCCTCGACGGCGCCGGCGGCACCGAAGAGGTGTCCGAGCGCCGCCTTGGGCGCCGTCACGGTGGCGTGGCCGAAGACCTCCCTGATCGCGCGCGCCTCGGCGGTGTCGCCGACCGGGGTTCCGGTGGCGTGGGCGTTGATGTGGCTGATCTGCCCCGGAGCCAGGCCGGCTTGCGCGAGGGCCTTGCGCATGGCGGAGATCTGGCCGGATCCGTCGGGAGCGGGCGCGGTGATGTGGTGGGCGTCGGCGGCGATGCCGGCGCCCGCGATGACCGCGTGGACGCGGGCGCCCCGGGCGGCGGCGTGTTCGGCGCTTTCGAGCACGACGACGGCCGCGCCTTCGCTGAGGACGAATCCGTCGCGGTCGGCGGCGAACGGCCGGGAGGCCGAGGCGGGTTCGGCGGTGTGCCGCGACAGTGCCTTGGCCTGGGCGAAGCCGGCGACGGTGATCGGGGTGATCGCGGCCTCGGTGCCACCGGCGATGACCACGTCCGCCTCGCCGGCGCGGATGAGCCTGGCGCCCAGGGCGATCGCCTCGGCGCCGGAGGAGCAGGCCGAGACGGGCGTGTAGACCCCGGCCCTGGCGCCGTACTCGATGCTGATCAGCGCTGCCGCCGCGTTGGGCATGAGCATCGGGACGGTGCGTGGTGAGACGCGCCGCGTCCCGGCCGTCTCCAGCGCGTCGTCTTCCTTCAGCAGGGTCCGGATGCCTCCGATGCCCGTGCCGATCGCCGACGCGAGCCGGTCCGGGTCCACCCGCGGGGCGCCGGCGTCGGCCCAGGCTTCGGCCGCCGCGGCGAAGGCCGCCTGCTGCGAGCGGTCGAGCCGCCTGGCCCGCACCGGCGAAAGCGACCGGGCGGGGTCGGCCGCCATCGTCCCCGCGACGGTGTCGGGCAGGACGACGCCGCGGATGCCGGACTCACCGGCGAGCAGGGCCTCCCAGGTGGACTCCACGTCCGCGCCCAGTGGCGTGATCGCGCCGAGTCCGGTCACGACGACTTCAGTGCGGTGCATGTCCTTGGCCTTTCTTGTATGCGATACAAACGAACGCGGCCAGTTGTATCACATACAATTCAGGCGTGGAGAAGAAGCGAAGCGAAGCCCGGCCGACGTCAGCGCGATCAACGCCGGTCCGGTCGGCCTCGGCCCGGGCGACGCCGGTCCGGTCGACCTCGGCCCGGTCGCGTGACCGCGGCCGCGCGACGAGGCGCCGGCTGATCGAGGAGACCGCACGGCTCTGCAAGGAGCGGCCCGGCGCCGAGGTGAGCGTCGCGGAGATCGCGAACGCGGCAGGCGTCTTCCCCAACCAGGTCACCTACTACTTCGGCTCCAAGGACTCGCTGCTCGTGCACGCCGCCTTCCTCGGCCTGCTGCACGACGCCCGGCGGATCGAGCGGATCGGCCGCCAGGCCCCCGACGCGGCGGCGTTCCGGCGCAACGTCGCCCGCGCCGTCCTGGCCATGCCCTCGCTCCCGTCGGTCACGCGGGCACTCGCCGCCGGGATCTCCAAGCCCGAACTCGCCCCCGTGGTCGACCGGCACCTCCAGCTGCTGTTCCGGCAGTCCGAGCGCTTCGTGGGCCAGCTCATCGACAGCCGTGGCTGGAAGACCCGCAGGCCGCTCGGCGCGGAGGCCAGGACGTTCTGGAGCACCGCGCTCGGCGCCGTGCTGCTCGTCCGCGCCGGGGCACACGGCACCGTCGCCGACCTCGACCTCGCCGGAGCGCTGACCGTCCACGACGAACCCGAGCACGGCTGACGAAGCCGAACGGGCCTGCGGCACGGACCCTCGCGGGGTCCGGCGGCGGGCCTCCTCGGCCGGACCTGTCGAAGGAGCGTCACAATCCCAGAAATCTGGGATTGTGACGCACGACGGGTGACGGCAGGATCTCCTCGGCAGGAACGCCGGAGCACCCTCGGCACAGTATCTGTCAGGTACCTGACATATCGGCGGCCGTCACAGCGACCGCTGGGCACGCCCGTGTTCCACGGTGCCCCGCTCTCGGACTTCGGTGACGTGGATGCGCCAGCCCCCGCCCGCTCCCTCTTCGGCCCCTAGGAGTCCGCAGTGATCCGCCTCGCTTCCCGCCGACGTGCCGTGATGCCCGTCGCCGTAGCGCTCTCCGCCCTCGTCTCGGCCGGCGTGCTCGGCGCCGGGACGGCCCAGGCGACCCCGCTTCCGAAGCCCCCGACGACCACCTGTAATCCCAGCGTCGAGCCGACGTGGGTGGACATCATGTCCTACCGGGTCGACCCGGTCATCACCGACTACCTGTCCCTGTACATCGCCGACGGGACGACCGGCCAGCGCACCGACTCGCTGACCAACACGGACTCGGTGAGCACCACCGTCAACAACAGCACCGAGATCGGCGCGAGCCTCTCCGTCCTGTTCGTCAAGGTGGAGGCCAAGGTCGGCTTCTCCGTCATGAAGACCACGTCGACCACGAGGACCTCGCAGATCACCACGACCTGGAACTTCAACAAGCCCGGCAAGTACGGCATCTACCGGGGCACCCGCAAGGTGCAGGGCGAGTGGGTCAAGTACCTCTGCGCCGAGACCAGCCCGACCACCGGCGTGTGGATCAACGCGCTCAGCGGTGGCTCCGGTTCCTTCACCACCTTCGAGCCCCCGGAGATCGGCACCGTCTCCTGCACGACGCAGGAGCCCGCCGGCACGTTGCGGCGGGCCGTCCAGATACGAGTGGGCTGCTGACCGGACCATGGAACACACCGAGGAGAACAGCATGACCAGCAGCACGGCGCACCCTGTCCGCCGACCCGCCGCGCGTTCGGCGGGCGCCGCCCGTACGGTGGCCCGGGCGGTTCGGACGGCAGTCGCCACCGTCGCCGCGGTGGCCCTGCTCGCGACGCCGGCGGTGGCGGACACCGGGAGCGGGGCCGCTCCGGCCGGAGCACCCCAGGGCTTCTACACGTACGACTGGAAGGGCTGGAGCTGCGAGAGGTCCTACAGGATCAACACGCCCACTCCGGGCATGGTCCTGCAGTACGACAACGCGTCCGACAACAAGGCGGTGCTCCAGAAGCAGTGGACGGGCGCGGACAACCAGCAGTGGGATGTCTGCCAATGGCCCGGCCCGGTGGAGACCGCCGACTACATCCTGAAGTCCAGGGTGGACGGCCGTTGCGTCACCCTCTGGGAAAGCTACCAGGAGGAGGGCTACTGGTTCTCCGTCTTCGACTGCGAGAGCTCTCTCACACAGAACCAGAAGTTCTGGATCTCCCGCGACCCGGGATCCGACAAGGTGATGTTCCAGGTGCTGCACAGCGGTATGTGGATGGCGATCCAGGGCCCGTTCGCGGCGGACGGCTCGCACGTCAGCCAGTACCTGAACCGCGCCACCGCCTTCTCCCTCCAGAAGCTCTGACCGACAGCGACAGCCCGCACCGGGCCTGAGCAGCTCCGCCGCACGCCCCTGGCACCACCCTCGCCGCAGCGGCCTCCGGGGTGGTGTCAGGAGGAGGAGGAGGAGCGTTCGTCGTCGCGGCCAGGTGGTGTGCAAGACGACGGGTGGGCCCTGGCGGCTGGTGCGCCAGGGCCCACCCGTCCGTCGTTCACCCGCTACGGCTGAACCGGGAGCTCGCCCGCTTCAGGACCGGGCCGCGCCGGTGCTGCTTGGTGTCGCGCACCGGGATGGTGCCGGCCGGAGTCCGGCCGGTCTCGGCTCAGTTGCCGATCTCGCTGCTGCTGTCACTGGACTTGGCCCAGCTGTGGCCGCCCTGGTCGAGGGTGGTGCCGTCGTGCATGGTCGTCTTCTCAGCTGCCCCTGGCGTGACTTGTTCGTCAGGCCTGCCAAGTCGCCGCCCAGCCCTTCCAGTTCTGGGCCAAAAACCGCAGGCCCGGGCCATGAACGGCCCGGGCCTGCGGTTCAAGGCGCTGGATCAGACATCGCCGAACTCGCCGCTGCGGACGGCGGCGACGAACGACGTCCAGGCCTCGGCTCGGAAGACGAGCGCCGGGCCCTGAGGGTCCTTCGAGTCACGGACAGGAGCGAGACCCGGGAAGTCGGCGGTGACCTCCACGCAGTCACCGCCATTGTTGGAGTACGAGGACTTGGCCCAGGAGGCGCCGGTCAGATCTGCCCGGTCAGCCATGACGCCCCTCTCAGACATCGCCGAACTCACCACTGCGGACGGCGGCGACGAACGACGCCCAGGCATCGACTCGGAAGACGAGCGCCGGGCCCTGAGGGTCCTTCGAGTCACGCACAGGCATCAGGTCACGAGAGCCGCGCGCGACCTCAAGGCAGTTGCCGCCATTGTTGGAGTACGAGGACTTGACCCAGCAAGCGCCGGTCAGATCTACCCGGTCAGCCATGACGCCCCTCTCAGACATCGCCGAACTCACCACTGCGGACGGCGACGACGAACGACGCCCAGGCATCGACTCGGAAGACGAGC